>NZ_JBFALP010000024.1:0-71077 GCF_040660235.1 Streptomyces sp. NPDC049970
GACGAAGAAGGGCAGCACCATGCCGTCGTTCAGGCCGCTTTCGACATTCAGCCCGTGACGCACCAGCGCGGGAACCCGGACATCGGAGATGGCGGCGGAGTCGTAGACGCCCTTGGCCTCCTTGCCGAGGCGCGGTCCGGCAAGCCAGCCGGCCGTCACCGGGCCGATGGAGGTGTTGGAGACCAGGGCCGGCTTACCGTCCTGCCCCTCGGCGACCCAGCCGCCACCGGAGGAACCGCCGGTCATCGTGCAGCCGATGCGGTACATCGTCGGCTGGTCCTCGAAGACCGCGAGGCGGCCCGGCCGGTCGGCGCACTGGAGCGCCTTCTGGCCGTCGAACGGCGGGGCCGCGGGATAGCCGGTCGCGGTCATGTCGTCGATCTCCGGGACCGCCGGGGCGTTGAAGTCGACCGGGAGCGCCGAACCGACGGTCTCCTCGAGGGACTTGCCCGTCGAGCCCTTCTCCGGCGCGACCTGCAGGACCGCGAAGTCGTACGGAGCGCCCTGGCCGCCGGTCGCGGCGCCCTGGGCGATCCACTGGTCGGAGGTCTGGGCCCACTGGCCCCACCACACGCCGTACGGGGCGATCTGCTCCTTGGAGGCATTCTCCAGCTCGGACACCGACATCCCGCTGTCGTTGTACGACGGGACGAAGGCGATGTTGCGGTACCAGCCGCCGTTCTTCCCCGCGTGCACGCAGTGACCGGCGGTCCACACCATGTTGGACTTGCCCGGGTGGGCGGGGTCCTGCACCACGGTCGCCGAGCAGACCATCGATCCCTCGGGCCCGTCGAAGAGGAGCTTCCCGGACGCCGGAGCGCTGTCGTGGTACGGCGTCCGCAGGTCAGCGGCCTGCACCGGGTCGGGAGTCGGGTCCGTCACGCCCTCGTCGCCCGAGATGTCGTTGTCGACCGGGTTCTCCGGGGGCTTGTCGGCCTCACGCATCCGGTCCGGGTCCCACAGGTCCTCGATGATCGGGTTGACGTAGTCCTTGGCCTCACGCAGCCAGGTGTCCCTGTCCCAGTTCTTCCACTCGCCGTCCCGCCACTTGTCGAGGTCGATCCCGTGTTCCTTGAGCCGGTCCTTGAGGTCGTCCGGGATGACGACCTTCCCGTCCGAGGCCTGGCCGGCGGAACTGCTCGGCTCGGCGGACGCGCCGTCCTCCTCCGGACCGCAGGCGGTGGCCGAGAGGGTCAGGACAGCGGCGAGTGCGGCTGCGGCGAACACCCGGGGGGTGCGGCGGGCGCTCCCTCCGCGGCGTGCGGTGTCGATCGGGCGCATGGGTCGCATCTGGTGATCCCCCTGGGACTTCGTGACTGACTTCGTTACGGCACCGCGGACCTCGGGTGCGCCGCCCGGCCCAGCGGGGCCGCGACACACGCCGACGACGTCGGAGCGAAGCCCCGAGCGGAGTGCGGCACCCACTATGCCGGTGCCGTTGTGGACGGCACTCGGCAGGGCCGCGGTTCCGTCCGCGCGAGGATCTTCCGATTTACCCGTGATCTCCCGGCTCCGGCGTCGTTGGTACGTACGGGGGACACAAGGACGGCGTTCATCGGTGTGCCCCGGTCCCGGCGGACCGCGCCGAGGTGCAACGCAACTGTTACCGCAGGAGGACCGACAGCCGTGGCCGTGACCGAACCAGCTCCGGTGGCACTTCCCCCTGCCCACGAGGGAATTCTGCGGCGCCAGGCGCAGCGCGAGTCGGCGGCCCGCACCTATGCGCGTTCCCTGCCGATCGTGCCGGTCCGTGCGAGGGGCATGACCATCGAGGGCGCGGACGGCCGGCGCTATCTCGACTGCCTCTCCGGGGCGGGCACGCTCGCCCTCGGCCACAACCACCCCGTGGTGCTCGAAGCGATCAGGAAGGTCATCGACTCCGGGGCGCCGATGCATGTGCTCGACCTCGCCACCCCGGTCAAGGACGCCTTCACGACCGAGCTGTTCGCCACCCTGCCCCGGGAGTTGGCCGACGACGCCCGGATCCAGTTCTGCGGACCCGCGGGGACGGACGCCGTCGAGGCGGCGTTCAAGCTGGTGCGGGCCGCGAGCGGACGCAGCGGACTCCTCGCCTTCACCGGCGCCTACCACGGAATGACCGCGGGAGCGCTGGGCGCGTCGGGCGGTGCCACCGACGTACAGGTGACCAGGCTGCCCTTTCCGCAGGACTACCGCTGCCCGTTCGGAACCGGCGGGGAGCGGGGCGCCGAGATCGCCGCGCGCTGGACCGAGAACCTCCTGGACGACCCCAAGGGGGGAGTGCCCGCCCCGGCGGGCATGATCCTTGAACCGGTCCAGGGTGAGGGCGGTGTCAACCCCGCGCCTGATGCCTGGCTGCGGCGGATGCGGGAGATCACCCGGCAGCGCTCCATCGCGCTGATCGCGGACGAGGTGCAGACCGGCGTCGGCAGGACCGGCGCGTTCTGGGCGGTCGGGCACAGCGGCATCGTGCCCGACGTGATGGTCCTGTCGAAGGCCATCGGCGGCTCGCTGCCCCTCGCCGTGATCGTCTACCGCTCCGGGCTGGACGTCTGGCAGCCGGGCGCCCACGCGGGGACCTTCCGGGGCAACCAGCTGGCCATGGCAGCAGGTACCGCCACCCTCGCGTACGTACGGGAGAACAGGCTCGCCGAGCGCGCCGGGACGCTCGGCGCGCGGATGCTCGCCCGGCTCCAGGCGCTCGGCGCGGAGCACCCGAGCATCGGCGACGTCCGGGGCCGCGGCCTGATGATCGGTATCGAACTCGTCGACCCAGAGGCCGGGCCGCCCACCGTCACCGCGGAGAGCGGCACCGCCCCGCCGGCCGACCCCGCCCTCGCGGCGGCGGTGCAGCAGGAGTGCCTGCGCCGCGGCCTCATCGTCGAACTCGGCGGACGTCACAGCGCCGTCATCCGGCTGCTCCCTCCGCTCACGCTCACCGACGAACAGGCGACGGCGGTCGTCGACCGTCTCGCCGACGCGCTGAGCGCGGCCGAGCGCTCCGCGAACCGCCGGGCCGCTGCCGCGCCGACCAGCTGAACCCGGACCCCCCTCACAAGGAAGACCGCCGTGAACCCCACCCCTGCGCCCGAGGCCGACGGCCCTCTCACCAGCGAGCAGCGAGGACACGAACCACCGGACGGCCCCCTCGTCGTCGAGGCGACGACCGTGCCGCGCCAGAAGAAACGTCCGTACCCGCGTGCGGAGACGGCCACCGGCGCCCCGGCGGCGGACCGTCCGTGCCTGGCCGACCCGCGGGACCGCACCGATCCGCTGGACCACCCGGACCCGCTCCGGGCCGCCGACTCGGCCGGTACGGAGAACCTGCTCCGCTGCTGGACCAGGGAGAACGACCTGCCCCGGCCGCCGGGAGCCACCCTGCGCGTTCCCCTCCCCGCGAGCGGCACCGCCCTGCTCGTCCCCGTCTCCTACTGGTCCCCGACGGGCTGGCACCGCTTCGGCACACCGGCGTTGGAGGACGCCCCGGCCGACGCCCCGGGTGTGGACGCCGTCACCGTGGCTGCGCTCCTGGGACGGGAGAGCGAACGGAGCGCGGGGGTCGACCTGGTGGCAAGGGTGGCCGACTCGGTGCGGCACACGGCCACGTTCATCGCGGAGCGACGGCGTACGCCCGACCCCTGCCCCGAGGCCGACCCCTTCCTCACCGGCGAGCAGTCCCTCGTCCTCGGCCACCCCCTGCATCCCACGCCCAAGAGCCGCGAAGGCCTGTCCGAGTCCGAAGCGCTGCTCTACTCACCGGAGTTGCGAGGCTCCTTCCCGCTGCACTGGATGGCCGTGGACCGCTCCGTGCTGGCCACCGAGTCGTCCTGGACGAAGGCGGGCCGACCTGTCCCGGCGGAGGCACTCCTCGCCCCGCACGCCCAGGGGCTCGTTCTTCCCGAGGGCACCGCGGCCCTCCCGCTCCATCCGTGGCAGGCCGCGGAACTCCTGCGCCGCCCCGAGGTCGTCGCCCTGTGCGAGAAGGGCCTGCTGCACGACCTCGGTCCGCACGGGGCACGCTGGCACCCCACCTCATCGGTCCGCACCGTGCACCGGCCCGGCTCCGACCTCATGCTGAAGCTCTCCCTCGGCGTACGGATCACCAACTCCCGCAGGGAGAACCTGCGTAAGGAACTCCACCGCGGAGCCGAGGTCCACCGGCTGCTGCGCACCGGGCTCGCCGACCGGTGGCACGCGGCGCACCCCGGCTTCGACATCGTCCGGGACCCGGCCTGGATCGCCGTCGACGCCCCCGACGGCAGCCCCGTCCCCGGACTCGACGTGATGCTCCGCCACAACCCCTTCGGTCCCGCCGACGACGCGGTCTGCGTCGCCGGGCTCACCGCGCCCCGCCCCTGGCCGGGGCGTTCCGGCACGCACTCGCGGCTCGCGGCCGTCGTCTCCTCGCTCGCCGCGCGTACCGGCCGCACGACCGGGGCGGTATGCGCCGAGTGGTTCCTGCGCTACCTCGACCGTGTGGTCCTGCCCGTCCTCTGGCTCGACGCACACGCGGGGGTCGCCCTGGAGGCCCACCAGCAGAACACGCTCGTCCTCCTCGACCCGGACGGCTGGCCCATGGGCGGCCGGTACCGCGACAACCAGGGCTACTACTTCCGTGAGTCCCACCGCACCGCGCTGGAGGGCCGGCTGCCCGGCATCGGGGCGGTCAGCGACACCTTCGTCCCCGACGCCGTCACCGACGAGCGCCTCGCCTACTACCTGGGCATCAACAACGTGTTCGGGCTGATCGGGGCCTTCGGCGCCCAGCGCCTCGCCGACGAGCGGCTGCTCCTCGCCGCGTTCCGCCGGTTCCTCGAAGGCGCCGTCGCGCTGGGCTCGCCGCTGCCCGCGTACCTCCTCGGGACCGGGCAACTGCGCTGCAAGGCAAACCTGCTGACCCGGATGCACGGCCTCGACGAACTCGTCGGGCCGGTCGACACCCAGTCCGTGTACGTCGCCATCGCCAACCCCCTCCACGGCTGACGGACACGACCGCCTGAACGCACGAGAGGAGAGCGTCACCGTGCACCAAGCCGACGCGCACACCGGGAGCGGAACCGGTGCCGTACCGCCCGACGGCACCGGCACGGAGGACACCCTCGAGCTGAGGCTCACCGAGGAGCTCCTCGCCCTGCTCGGCGACGACACTCCACCGCCGGCCGCCGGGGGCGCGGCCTCCGCGCTCGTCGGCAGCCCCGGAGCGTGGACCCCGGTCGGCACCCCTGCGGGGGAGTTCCAGCTGGTCACCGTCGAACCCGGACGCGACCTGCCCGTCATCAGCCGCTGGATGAACGACCCCGCGGTCGCCGCCTTCTGGGAACTGGCCGGCCCGGAGTCGGTGACCGGCGCCCACCTCGGCAGACAGCTCGACGGGGACGGCCGCAGCGTGCCCTGCCTCGGCGTCCTCGACGGCACGCCCATGAGCTACTGGGAGATCTACCGGGCGGATCTGGACCCGCTGGCCCGCCACTACCCGTCCCGGCCCCACGACATGGGGGTGCACCTCCTCATCGGTGGCGTGGGCAACCGCGGCCGGGGCATCGGGAGCGTGCTGCTCCGGGCCGTCTCCGACCTGGTACTCGACAACCGCCCGCTCTGCGCCCGGGTGATCGCCGAGCCGGACCTGCGCAACACCCCGTCCGTCTCCGCCTTCCTGAGTGCCGGATTCCGCTTCTGCGCGGAAGTGGAACTCCCCGAGAAAAGAGCCGCACTCATGGTCCGCGACCGGGCCCACCGTGATGACCTGTGAACAACTCTCCGCACCGCACCGCCCGCTCGAACCCCATCGGTCCCACCCGGAGGAGTCCCCGTGCCGACATATCCCGCGAGCCCTCACCCGGCGGCGTCCCGCACGTCGCTCGACACCCCAGAACTCGACCGGAGCTGCTGGGACCGGGTGGCGGTGGCGCTGCTCGCGAAGATGCTCGGTGAGTTCGCCTACGAGGAGGTCATCGAGCCCGAGCCCCGGACGTACGACGGCGCGGAGCGCACCGGTACCTACACCCTGACCCTCGACGACGGCGGCACGCTGTCCTTCCACGCACGGCGCGGCGTCTACGGGAGCTGGCGCGTCGACCCCGCGACGATCCGCGAGGTCCCGGCCGGCGACACACACGAGACCGCTGCCGGGTACGAAGAGGAAACCCCGGCCGGGGCGACAGCCGAGAACCCCGCCGGGGCGATAGCCGAGGGAGCGGGCGGTGAGCGGACGCCCGCCGACGGAACGCGCGCCGAGGGGACGGGCGTCGGCGGTACACCCTTCCGTGACCCGCTCCGGTTCCTGGCGCGGGCCCGAGGCCTCCTCGGTCTCGACGGCGCCACCCTCGCCCACCTCATCCGAGAGCTCACCGCCACACTCATCGCCGACACCCGGCTCGACCGCGCGGCGCTCGGCGCGGCACAGCTCGCCGAGCTGCCGTACGCCGAACTCGAGGGCCACCAGACCGGGCACCCCTGGCTCGTCGCGAACAAGGGCCGTCTCGGCTTCTCCGCCGCCGACGCCGCCCGGTTCACACCGGAGGCCCGCTCGGCCACCACACTGCCCTGGATCGCCGTCAGCTCGCGGATAGCGGAGTACCGCGGCGTGGGAGGCCTCGCGGCGCCGGACGACCTCTACGCGCGCGAACTCGACCAGCACGTCCGGGAGTCGTTCGCCGAGATCCTGCGCGGACGGGGCCTCGACCCAGGTGAGTACCTCTTCATGCCGGTGCATCCGTGGCAGTGGGACGAATGGATCGTCCCGGTCTTCGCTCCCGCCATCGCGGACGGCGCCGTCGTACCACTGCACGCCGACGAGGACCTCCGGCTGCCGCAGCAGTCGATCCGCACCTTCACCAACGTCGGGCGGCCGGACCGGCACACGGTCAAACTGCCGCTCTCCATCCTCAACACGCTCGTCTGGCGCGGCCTGCCGACCGAACGCACCCTCGCGGCTCCGGCCGTCACCGCCTGGGTCCAGGGGCTGTGCGACGGTGATCCGTTCCTCCGCGACACCTGCCGCGTCGTCCTGCTCGGCGAGGTCGCCTCGGTGACCGTCGAGCATCCGCTCTACGACCGGCTCCCCGAGTCGCCGTACCAGTTCAAGGAGATCCTCGGGGCGATCTGGCGGGAGCCCCTGCAGCCCAGGCTGGTGCCCGGCGAGCGGGCTCGTACGCTGGCCTCGCTGCTGCTCACCGACCCCGACGGGCGCTCGTTCACCGCCGAACTGGTCGCCCGCTCGGGGCTGGCCCCGGTGGCCTGGCTGACCCGACTCCTGGACGCACTGCTGCCCCCGCTGCTGCACTTCCTGTACCGCTACGGCACGGTGTTCTCCCCGCACGGCGAGAACGCCATCGTGATCTTCGACGGCGACGACGTGCCCGTACGCCTGGCGATCAAGGACTTCGTCGACGACGTGAACATCAGTGCCCGTGCGCTGCCCGAGCACGACGCCATGCCGACGGGCGTCAGGGACATCCTGCTCACGGAGGAACCCGCCTTCCTCACCCAGTTCATCCATTCGGGGCTCTTCGTGGGTGTCCTCCGCTATCTGTCCCCGCTCTGCGAGGAGCAACTCGACGTACCGGAACGTGAATTCTGGTCACTCGTCCGTGCGGAGATCCTGCGCTACCACGCCCGTTTCCCCGAGCTCAAGGACCGGTTCGAGATCTTCGACATGCTGACACCCACGATCGAGCGCCTGTGCCTCAACCGGAACCGTCTGCATCTGGACGGCTACCGTGACCGTTCGGAGCGTCCGCACGCCGCCGTCCACGGGACCGTCGCCAACCCGCTCCACCCCTCCGCCTGAGTCCGGGAGTGAGCGTCGTTGTCGGTGGCTCGCCGTAGGCTGGTCGGGCTATGACGAAGCCATCTCTCCCCGAGCTCCTCCACGCAGCCGTCGCCGCCGTCGGCGGCACGGAACGCCCCGGCCAGGTCTCCATGGCCGAGGCCGTCGCCGGTGCCGTGGACGACAACGCACACCTGCTCGTCCAGGCCGGAACCGGCACGGGCAAGTCCCTCGGCTACCTGGTGCCCGCGCTGGCCCACGGCGAGCGCGTCGTGGTGGCCACGGCGACGCTGGCCCTGCAGCGCCAGCTGGTGGAACGGGACCTTCCGCGCACGGTGGACGCGCTGCACCCGCTGCTGCGGCGTCGCCCCCAGTTCGCGATGCTCAAGGGCCGGTCGAACTACCTCTGCCTGCACCGGCTCCACGAAGGCGCCCCGCAGGACGAGGAGGAGGGGCTGTTCGACCAGTTCGAGGCGGCCGCGCCGTCCAGCAAGCTCGGCCAGGACCTGCTGCGTCTGCGCGACTGGTCGGACGAGACGGAGAGCGGCGACCGGGACGACCTGACGCCGGGCGTCTCGGACCGGGCCTGGGCGCAGATCTCCGTCTCCTCGCGTGAGTGCCTCGGCGCCACCAAGTGCGCTTACGGTGCCGAGTGCTTCGCGGAGGCGGCCCGTGAGCGGGCCAAGCTCGCCGACGTCGTCGTCACCAACCACGCCCTGCTCGCGATCGACGCGATCGAGGGCGCCCCGGTGCTCCCGAAGCACGAGGTGCTCATCGTCGACGAGGCCCATGAACTGGTTTCGCGGGTCACGGGCGTCGCCACGGGTGAGCTCACCCCCGGCCAGGTGAACCGCGCGGTGCGCCGAGCGGCCAAGCTGGTCAACGAGAAGGCCGCCGACGCCCTGCTGACCGCCTCGGAGGGGTTCGAGCGGGTCATGGAGCTGGCACTTCCCGGCCGCCTGGAGGAGGTGCCCGAGGACCTCGGCTACGCCCTTATGGCCCTGCGCGACGCCGCGCGCACGGTGATCTCCGCGCTCGGCGGCACCCGGGACAAGTCCGTGCAGGACGAGGACGCGGTGCGCAAGCAGGCCATGGCGTCGGTCGAGTCCATCCACGGCGTCGCGGAGCGCATCACCCAGGGCTCCGAGTACGACGTCGTCTGGATCGAGCGCCACGACCGCTTCGGCGCCTCCGTACGCATCGCTCCGCTCTCCGTGTCCGGACTGCTGCGGGAGAAGCTCTTCGCCGACCGTTCGGTGGTCCTGACCTCGGCCACGCTCAAGCTCGGGGGTGACTTCAACGGCGTGGGGGCATCGCTGGGCCTCGCGCCGGAGGGGACCGGTGGCGAGGACGTCCCCCGGTGGAAGGGCCTGGACGTCGGCTCGCCGTTCGACTACCCGAGGCAGGGCATCCTGTACGTCGCGCGACACCTGGCCCTGCCCGGCCGGGAAGGTTCCCGCACCGACATGCTCGATGAACTCGCCGAGCTGGTGGAGGCGGCGGGAGGCCGGACCCTGGGCCTGTTCTCCTCCATGAGGGCGGCCCAGGCGGCGGCCGAGGAGCTGCGGAGCCGGCAGGACAAGCAGATCCTGCTCCAGGGTGAGGAGACGCTCGGCGAGCTGATCAAGAACTTCGCGGCGGAGCCCGAGACCTGCCTCTTCGGCACGCTCTCCCTGTGGCAGGGCGTGGACGTCCCGGGACCGAGTTGTCAGCTCGTCGTCATGGACCGGATTCCGTTTCCCCGGCCGGACGATCCGCTGATGAGCGCACGGCAGAAGGCGGTCGAGGAGGCCGGCGGCAACGGCTTCATGGCCGTCGCGGCGACTCATGCGGCGCTGCTGATGGCTCAGGGCGCCGGCCGGCTGGTCCGGGCCATGGGGGACAAGGGCGTCGTCGCGGTGCTCGATCCCCGGCTGGCCAACGCCCGGTACGGGAGTTACCTCCGCGCCTCGCTGCCTGACTTCTGGTACACCACGGACCGCAATCAGGCCCGGCGCTCACTGGCGGCCATCGACGCGGCAGCGAAGGCCTCGGAGTGAGTGAGGGGTACTCCGCAGCCTGACCGCCGGTGGGCCGGCACTGCCCCGTCCTCGTCGGGAGGGCGTGCGGACGCCGTCCGAGGGTGCGCGGACACGTCAGGGCCCCGGGATCGGCGCAGGGATCCCGGGGCCCGGTCCGAACCGGCGGTGCTCAGACCCGCCGCAGCACCGCCACGACCTTGCCCAGAATCGTCGCCTCGTCGCCGGGAATCGGCTGGTAGGCGGAGTTGTGCGGGAGCAGCCACACATGGCCGTCCTCGCGCTTGAAGCGCTTGACCGTGGCCTCGCCGTCAAGCATGGCCGCCACGATGTCGCCGTTCTCCGCGACGGGCTGGCGCCGGACCGTGACCCAGTCACCGTCCATGATCGCCGCCTCGATCATCGAGTCGCCGACGACCTTCAGCACGAAAAGCTCCCCGTCGCCGACGAGCTGACGGGGGAGCGGGAACACGTCCTCGACGGACTCCTCGGCGAGGATCGGTCCGCCCGCGGCGATACGGCCGACCAACGGCACATACGAAGCCGCGGGCTTGCCGGTGGTGTCGGTCGGCTGAGTGCTGGGCTGGTCCGAGCCCCGTACCTCGTACGCGCGCGGCCGGTGGGGGTCGCGGCGCAGGAAGCCCTTGCGCTCGAGAGCCATCAGCTGATGGGCGACGGACGAGGTGCTGGACAGCCCCACCGCCTGGCCGATCTCGCGCATCGACGGGGGATAGCCGCGCCGTTGCACCGAGTCCCGGATCACCTCGATCACGCGCCGCTGCCGGTCCGTGAGCCCCGAACTGTCCGCCCGGATCCCCGGAGGGCGACCGGGCAAGGAGCGCGCGGGGCGCGAGGGTTCCGGGCCCTCCGTGTTCATGGCTGAGTCATTCATGGCATGCACCGGCTCAAGTCGGCTCTGGGAGCGGTGGTCCTGGGCAGTGATGGTGGCACTGTCTGTGGTGGTGGTCACGTCGGCCCCTCTCGAATGGTCTCCCTAGTTAGGCAACGGTAGTAGCTTTCGAAAGGTTGCGCCAAACACACGTTCGAGTGAAAAACAAATAAAGGGCTGTCGCGGGCTTGCCGAGAGGTGTATGAGCTGGTGTTCCGGACCGGCGGCCGGGCGGCGGCTCCCAGGGCCCACGCTAACGTTCCGCCGGTCCGTCGGTGCCCTCGGGGGTGTCCGCGCCCGTGTCCCGCGCTCGGCGGGCGGGGCTTCCGCGCCCGGTGGATCCGCGCCTCCCGCCCGGCGGTACGGGCGGGTCCGGCCGGTCGTAGCGGACGGCCCCGCGGCCTCGGCCGCCATGCCCTTCCCGTACCCTCGTGCCGGGCCCGGGGGCGCCTGCCGTACACGAGGGAAGCGCGACACGCGCTGAGTGCGGAAGTGGGGCCAAACCCTAGATGTAGTGGTTGGATCGTCATCACCGCCCATAAGTAGTGGTCCCCGGTCCTGCGAGGCCGAGTTCATCGCCTATGCTTGGGACTGTCCTCGAAGGTCCGCGGCGGACCTGCGAGGCTATTCAGTCGTGCCGTGAAGGAGGGTTGGGAGACATGCACTGCCCCTTCTGCAGGCACCCCGACAGCAGGGTCGTCGACAGCCGTACGACGGACGACGGGACGTCGATCCGTCGGCGCCGCCAGTGCCCCGACTGCTCCCGTCGCTTCACGACGGTGGAGACCTGCTCGCTGATGGTGGTCAAGCGCAGCGGCGTGACCGAACCCTTCAGCCGGACCAAGGTCATCTCGGGGGTCCGCAAGGCTTGCCAGGGGCGACCCGTCACCGAGGACGCGCTGGCGAAACTCGGCCAGCGGGTCGAGGAGGCGGTCCGGGCCACGGGGAGCGCCGAGCTGACGACCCACGACGTCGGTCTTGCCATACTCGGCCCCCTTCGGGAGCTCGACCTCGTGGCGTACCTTCGCTTCGCGTCCGTGTACCGGGCGTTCAACTCCCTCGAGGACTTCGAGGCCGCCATCGCGGAGCTCCGCGAGGAGCGGCCCCGTGAAGATCGGTGCGGGAGCGGCGAGACCCTCGAGGTCCCCGCCCCCGCAGCTGTCGCCGCTGATTGACCACCGATGCCGGCCGAGCCGGCGGCAGGCGGCACCAGACCTGTTCCGTGACGCTGTGCGTGGCGTCCGGAGCATCAGACACAGACTGTGCCCTGGGAAGAACTGGGCACTTCAGGGCGTTTTTGCCCACATATGGGAGGCGGCATGACAGAGACGGCGAGCGGCCCGGCACGAGGTTCCCGAACCAAGGGAGCCAAGTCGACTGCGACCAAGCAGGGCCTGCGCATCGAGCGCATCCACACGAACCCCGGCGTGCATCCGTACGACGAGGTCGCGTGGGAGCGCCGTGACGTCGTCATGACCAACTGGCGCGACGGCTCGATCAACTTCGAGCAGCGTGGCGTCGAGTTCCCCGACTTCTGGTCGGTGAACGCGGTCAACATCGTCACCAGCAAGTACTTCAGGGGTGCCGTCGGCACTCCGCAGCGCGAGACCGGTCTGCGACAGCTGATCGACCGGATCGTGAAGACGTATCGGAAGGCCGGCGAGGACCACAACTACTTCGCTTCCCCCGCCGACGCCGAGATCTTCGAGCACGAGCTGGCGTACGCCCTCCTGCACCAGGTCTTCAGCTTCAACTCGCCGGTCTGGTTCAACGTCGGCACACCCCAGCCGCAGCAGGTCTCCGCCTGCTTCATCCTGGCCGTCGACGACTCGATGGAGTCCATCCTCGACTGGTACAAGGAAGAGGGGATGATCTTCAAGGGCGGCTCCGGGGCCGGCCTGAACCTCTCCCGCATCCGCTCCTCCAAGGAGCTCCTCTCCTCCGGCGGCAACGCCTCCGGGCCGGTCTCCTTCATGCGGGGAGCCGACGCCTCGGCCGGAACCATCAAGTCCGGTGGCGCCACCCGCCGCGCGGCCAAGATGGTCATCCTCGACGTCGACCACCCCGACATCGAGAACTTCATCGAGACCAAGGTGAAGGAGGAGGAGAAGATCCGCGCGCTGCGCGACGCGGGCTTCGACATGGACCTGGGCGGCGACGACATCACGTCCGTCCAGTACCAGAACGCCAACAACTCGGTCCGTGTGAACGACGAGTTCATGAAGGCCGTCGAGGCCGGCGGCAAGTTCGGTCTGCGCGCCCGTATGACCGGTGACGTCATCGAAGAGGTCGAGGCCAAGTCCCTCTTCCGCAAGATGGCCGAGGCGGCCTGGGCCTGTGCCGACCCGGGCATCCAGTACGACGACACGATCAACCAGTGGCACACCTGCCCGGAGTCGGGCCGGATCAACGGCTCGAACCCCTGCAGCGAGTACATGCACCTGGACAACACCTCGTGCAACCTCGCTTCGCTGAACCTGATGAAGTTCCTCAAGGACGACGGCGAGGGGCACCAGTCCTTCGAGGTCGAGCGCTTCGCCAAGGTCGTCGAGCTGGTCATCACCGCGATGGACATCTCGATCTGCTTCGCGGACTTCCCGACGCAGAAGATCGGTGAGAACACCCGCGCCTACCGCCAGCTGGGCATCGGTTACGCCAACCTGGGCGCCCTGCTGATGGCCACCGGGCACGCGTACGACAGTGACGGCGGCCGCGCTCTCGCCGGTGCCATCACCTCGCTGATGACCGGCACGTCCTACCGCCGCTCGGCCGAGCTGGCCGCGGTCGTCGGCCCGTACGACGGCTACGCCCGCAACGCCGAGCCGCACCAGCGCGTCATGAAGCAGCACTCCGACGCCAACGCGGTGGCCGTCCACGTGGACGACCTCGACTCGCCGGTCTGGGCCGCCGCCACGGAGGCCTGGCAGGACGTGATCCGCCTCGGCGCGAAGAACGGCTTCCGCAACGCGCAGGCCTCGGTCATCGCCCCCACCGGCACCATCGGTCTCGCGATGTCCTGCGACACCACCGGCCTCGAGCCCGACCTCGCCCTGGTCAAGTTCAAGAAGCTCGTCGGCGGCGGTTCGATGCAGATCGTCAACGGCACGGTCCCGCAGGCCCTGCGCCGCCTCGGCTACCAGCCGGAGCAGATCGAGGCGATCGTCGCCCACATCGCCGACCACGGCAACGTGATCGACGCCCCCGCGCTCAGGACCGAGCACTACGAGGTCTTCGACTGCGCGATGGGCGAGCGTTCCATCTCGGCCATGGGCCATGTGCGGATGATGGCGGCGATCCAGCCGTGGATCTCCGGCGCGCTGTCCAAGACGGTCAACCTGCCGGAGACGGCGACCGTCGAGGACGTCGAGGAGGTCTACTTCGAGGCGTGGAAGATGGGCGTCAAGGCGCTCGCGATCTACCGCGACAACTGCAAGGTCGGCCAGCCCCTCTCCGCGAAGACCAAGGAGAAGGAGAAGGAGGCGGTCACGGCCAAGGCCGAGGACACCATTCGTACGGCCGTCGAGAAGGTCATCGAGTACCGCCCGGTCCGCAGGCGTCTGCCCAAGGGACGTCCCGGCATCACCACCAGCTTCACGGTGGGTGGCGCCGAGGGCTACATGACCGCCAACTCCTACCCGGACGACGGTCTCGGCGAGGTCTTCCTGAAGATGTCCAAGCAGGGCTCGACCCTCGCGGGCATGATGGACGCCTTCTCGATCGCCGTCTCGGTCGGCCTGCAGTACGGCGTCCCGCTGGAGACCTACGTCTCCAAGTTCACCAACATGCGCTTCGAGCCGGCCGGTATGACGGACGACCCGGACGTGCGGATGGCGCAGTCGATCGTCGACTACATCTTCCGCCGCCTGGCGCTCGACTTCCTGCCGTTCGAGACGCGTTCCGCCCTCGGCATCCACTCGGCCGACGAGCGGCAGCGCCACCTCGACACCGGTTCGTACGAGCAGGCCTTCGCCGAGGACGACGTCGACGTGGAGGGGCTGGCCCAGTCCGCCCCCGTACACGTCGAGCCGCTGAAGGCGGTCGCCTCGCCCGAGGAGGGCGTCGCCGAGAAGCCTGCCCCCAGGGCTGCGCACACCTCGGCCGAACTGGTCGAGATGCAGCTCGGCATCAGCGCGGACGCACCGCTCTGCTTCTCGTGTGGTACGAAGATGCAGCGCGCCGGATCCTGCTACATCTGCGAGGGCTGCGGCTCGACCAGCGGTTGCAGCTGATCCACGCACCCGTGAAGGGGTGAGCTGACCGACGGGGGCGGTGGTGCCGGATTCTCGGCTCCACCGCCCCCGACGTGTCGGCCGCACCGCTCGTGACCTGCTGGTCGTGTCAGCCGGAGCGGCTTCCCATCGTCGCGGCGAACGAATCGGGATCGCCGTCGAATCCGCGCACGGCGGAACGGAATCCCCAGGATCCCGCGGCATCGCGGACGAACTCGGCGACGACCGCAGCCGTGGCCTCCGCCACCGCCGAGAAGTCGTCCTCTGCCAGGTTGGTGTACCCCTCGCGGATCTGTACGGCCGTGTTCTCTATCCGGCCGAAGGTCTTGCGGCCGTCGCGCTGCTGGATGGCGACGCCGACCACCACTCTGGCGTACGCGTCAGACAGCCGGTCCAGCTCGATCGTCATGACCTCGTCGAAGCCGAAGCCCTGCCCCGTCCTGCTGTCCCGGTTCAGCGTGATCGTGCCGTCGGGCGACCTGCTGTCGAAGTGCACGAGGTAGACGGGGGTGCCGTAGGGCGCCTCCGCCCCGTACGTGGCCGCGATGATGTCGAGGTCATGGGCCGGCTCGCCGGTCTCGCTCGGGTCCCACTTGACCCTCACCTCGACCTTCTCGATGTCCTTGTTGGGGGTGCTCATCGGACGTGTCTCCTCGCTGCTGGGCCGACGGACCGCTTGCACTCTCAGATCATGTCCGTAACTGTCCGTGAATCCAACCGCGTTGGAGTCGGGCGTCGCTTTCGGGCCACAGCGCGGCCGAGGGCGCGCGCCGCAGGGACGGTCCGGCCCCGGTCCTCCTGGAGCGTGACTCGCGCCACGCCCGGCGCCGTAGGATGGCGCGGTGCTGGTCAAGTGGATTCGCTGCACCGTGGTCGATCGCCACGGTTTCGAGCGGGAGCAGCGGAAGTGGGCGGGGCTGCTCGGCGAGCCCGGATTCCAGTGTCAGGGCGGCGGGTGGAGCCGAGGGCGGCCGGATGTCGCCCATGTGTTCGCCTTCTGGGACAACCGCGCCTTCTACGACTCGTTCATGGCCCGCCGGCACGACAGGCCGGCCGCCGCGCAGGCCGGGACGTACAAGGACATGCAGGTCAAGCTCTTCGAGTACCGCTTCGACGTCAAGACCGGTTTCGAGCCCGACTTCACCGACGCGGACGTGGTCAGGGTGGCCCACAGCCGGGTGTACGAGGATCGGGTCGAGCACTTCGCACTGATGCAGCAGAAGGTGTGGAACCCGGCGATCGCCGGCTCCCCCGGGATACTGCGCGGTGTCTTCGGAGAAGCGCCGGGGAACGAGTTCCTGGTGTTGTCCATGTGGCAGTCGAGCGCCGAACGCGGCAAGTACCGGCCCGAGGGCGCCGCCCGGCTCTCGGCGCGCGCGGACATCGAGCGGGACGTCGCAGCGCTCACCGGGGACGTGGTCCAGCTCGAGCCTTCCTGGACGGTCTGACCCCGCCGCCGTCCCGTCCTGGCGTCTTCTTGGTCACACACACCCGGCGCAGGCCGCTCGATCACTCGAACGCGTCCGCGGCCGTCTAGGGTCGGTGCATGGCACGACCGCAACGCATCGTTCTCGTCCGGCACGGCGAGTCGGAGGGCAACGCCGACGACACGGTCTACGAACGCGAGCCCGACCACGCGCTGAAACTCACGGCGAAGGGGCTGGGGCAGGCGCGTGAGACCGGTGTGCGGCTGCGCGAGATGTTCGGCGACGAGCGTGTGAGCGTCTACGTCTCCCCCTATCGGCGTACCCACGAGACGTTCAGGTCGTTCGGCCTCGACCTGGATCGCGTGCGCGTGCGGGAGGAGCCCCGGCTGCGGGAGCAGGACTGGGGCAACTGGCAGGACCGGGACGATGTCAGGCTGCAGAAGGCATACCGCGACGCTTACGGACACTTCTTCTACCGCTTCGCGCAGGGCGAGTCCGGAGCCGACGTGTACGACAGGGTCGACGCGTTCCTGGAGAGCCTCCACCGGAGCTTCGAGGCCGCCGACCACCCCCCGAACGTCCTGCTCGTCACCCACGGGCTCACCATGCGGCTCTTCTGCATGCGCTGGTTCCACTGGTCGGTGGCCGAGTTCGAGGCCCTGTCCAACCCCGGGAACGGCGAGTCCAGAACACTGCTGCTCGGTGAGGACGGCCGTTACACGCTCGACCGTCCCTTCGAGCAGTGGCGTACCCCCGAGCCGTACGGCATCACCGGATAGAGTGGCGGTGCGATGAACGCTGACTCCGCTTCCGACCGGCGCCTCGGCCGCGCCCTGGCCAGCCTGCGTGGACTGTCCGTGGGAGATGCCCTCGGCTCCCAGTTCTTCGTCCCGGCCAACTACCCCCTCCTCAAGAACCGGACCCTGCCGCCCGACGCCTGGCAGTGGACCGACGACACCGAGATGGCCTGCTCCGTGCTCGCGGTCCTGGCCGACCACGGGCGTATCGACCAGGACGCGCTCGCGCTGTCCTTCGCCCGGCACCACGACTTCGACCGGGGGTACGGGCCCGCGGTGAACCGGCTGCTCAGGCTGGTGCGGGAGGGCGGTGACTGGCGTGAGCTGGCGTCCGCGCTCTTCCAGGGCCAGGGCTCCTGGGGGAACGGCTCGGCGATGCGCATCGCGCCACTGGGCGCCTGGTACGCGGACGACCCGGAACAGGCCACGCATCAGGCCGAGATCTCGTCGTACACCACCCACCAGCACCGCGAGGCCGTCGTGGGCGCCATGGCCGTCGCCGCCGCGTCCGCCCTCGCCGCCGCGCCGGGAGGCCCCCCGACCCCTGAAGGGCTGCTCGACGGAGTCGTCGCGCTCGTACCGCGCAGCGCGGTCGGCGCCGGGCTGCGCCGGGCACGCGACATGCTCGACTACCGGGACGCCGGGACGGTCGCCGCGGTGCTGGGGAACGGCCGCCGCACCAGCGCACACGACACCGTGCCGTTCGCCCTCTGGTCGGCGGCGCGCAGCCTCGGCGACTTCGAGGAGGCGTTCTGGGTCACGGCGCAGGCGGGCGGTGACGTGGACACCACCTGCGCGATCGTCGGCGGGATCGTCGCCGCCGGTGCGGCCGGCGCTCCACCGGCCGACTGGCTGGACCGGACCGAGGAGCTCCCCGGCTGGGTACCCGCGGCGCCGGTGCTCGGCTGACCCGACCGTCGCCCCCTCGGGGGCCCGGCGGGCACCGGTTCACGCCGCCCGCACTGTCACGGTCCTGCCACAGCGGCGGCCCGGCCCGGCCGAAGGGCCAGGGCGGGACCTAATCTTTCCGCCACGCCGTCCTCATTGATCTTGGGGGACGTGCGCCTGGAGACGCCGGGGCCGTCGCGCCGCAGACGTGGCCGTGCGAGCGGATCCCGGTGAGGGGAGGGGTCCCATGTCAGACCAGCCGTCCGAGGCGTCCAGCCGGCCCGGTGCGTCGCCCGAGTCCGCCGCGCGTGCTTCCACGACCGGCCCGGGGGCGGAGCCAGCGAGCGAAGAGGCTTCCAGCGGTTCCGGAAGTCCGGGTGCTCCCGAAAGGTCGGAAGGTCCCGGAAGCCCGGGTGCTTCCGAGAGTCCAGGTGGTCCCGGAAAGCCGGATGGTCCTGGCCGTCCGGGTGGTTTCGACGGCCCGGACGGTTTCGACGGTCCGGGTGGCTCCGGTACGACGAAGCCGACCGCGGCGGAGCGGGCTCGCGCCTCGGCTCCGCGGGTGCCGTCGCAGAGCACCGGTCCGGTCATACCGAAAGTGCCCGCCTACCTCCATGCGAAGCCTGGCCCGGACGTCTGGAAGCGCACGGGGCAGCAGGCGCCGCCCGGTGCGCTGTCCCGCCTCAGGCCCGCGCCGCCGCACGCGATCAGCCCGGCCGCCCTCTGGTCCGCCCTGGCCACCGCTCTGCTCAGCGCCTTGCTGCTCGGCGAAGGTCCGGGGCTGAATCTGCTGCTGGTGGCGCTGCCCGCCGCCCTGGCCGCGTTCTTCGCCGCGCGGGCGGCAGGGCGGAAGCTGCGGCCCTGGACTGCGGTCTGGGCGGTGGGCGCGGTCGCGCTCCTTGCGATTCCGGCGCTCCGGGACGCGGGATGGCCGGTCTTCCTCGCCGTCGTGTCGGCCCTCGCCCTCGGCTCACTCGCCCTGCACGGCAGCCGCAGCTGGCCGGGCGTGCTACTCGGATCGCTGGGCCTGTTCCCCACTGTCGCGGCGGGTGCGCGCTGGGGGTGGCACGGGGTACGCGACCGCGCGGACGACTCCCGCGGCCGGGTGCGCACCGTGGTACGCAGCGCCGCTGTGGCAGTCGTGCTGCTCATCGTGTTCGGCGCACTCTTCGCCTCCGCAGACGCGGCCTTCGCCGACCTGCTGGGTGCGCTAGCCCCCGACATATCCATCGGCGACAGCCCGTGGCGCGTCTTCCTCTTCGCCCTCGGACTCGTCGGAGCGCTCGCCGCCGCGCACAGCGCCGCCGCACCGGTGCGCTGGGACGGCATCTCCGTCCGGCCGGGCAAGGCCAGGAACCGGGCGGAGTGGGCACTTCCGCTGATTCTCCTCAACCTGCTCTTCGCCGCCTTCATCACCCTCCAGCTCGTCGTCCTTCTGGGCGGGTACGACAAGGTCATGGAAGAGACGGGCCTGTTGCCCGCCGAATACGCGCGCCAGGGGTTCTGGCAGCTCCTCTGGGCCACCGTGCTGACGCTGATCGTCATCGCCCTCGCCCTGCGCTGGGCCCCACGCGGCGGCCCCCGCGACCGCACGCTGGTCCGGAGCGTCCTGGGCGTCCTGTGCGTACTCACGCTGGTCGTCGTGGCCTCCGCACTGCGCCGCATGGACCTCTACGTGGACGCGTTCGGGCTGACCCGGCTCCGTATCTCCGTAGCCGCCATGGAGCTCTGGCTCGGAGTGGTACTGCTCCTCATCATCGCGGCCGGAGTGGTCGGTGCCCGCCTGCTGCCGCGCGCCGTCGCCGTGAGCGCAGCCGCGGGTGTGCTCGTCTTCGGCCTGATCTCGCCGGACGGGCTGATCGCCGAGCAGAACGTTCAGCGGTACGGGAACGAGAAGTCGATCGACATCCAGTACCTCAAGGGTCTCTCGGCCGATGCCGTTCCGGCGCTGAACACCCTGCCGGAGCCGTTGCGTTCCTGTGCGCTCGAATCCTTCCGGCGCGACTTCGCCACGTCCGACGCCTCGTGGTACGCATCCAGTTGGGGCGAGGCCAGGGCCCGGGACATCCTGGAGAACCATCCGGTGGGGGACCCCGGAGTCCGGTGCTACGAGGTCGGCAGGGAGGCCGACGAGCGTGACGGCTACGAGGAGGAGGACTCCTACGACCCGTACTGAGCGGGTCCGGTACGACCCGTACTGAGCGGGTCCGGTACGACCCGTACTGAGCGGGTCCGGTACGACCCGTACTGAGCGGGTCCTGCGAGTGCTGGGGCGGTCCGCTCCACTGAGCCGGTTCGCCCACCCGGTTCGCCCGCTCGGTCCGCCCTTCTGTGCGGACTGAGCGGTACTGACCTGTACCGGCCGCGTGAGCCGGACCGAGCTCTGCTGAGCCTGACCGGAGGCCCATTGACCGATCCGGGCGCCGTGCACGGGTCGGTCCCGCTCCCCGGGCGGGCCGCGGCGCGGCGGGACCGTCCGCACAGGGCGCGGCGGCTCGGGAGGCCTCGGTCCGGGGCCCGGCTGCCGGCCGTTCCCGTCGCCCGGCCGTTACGAACGCCTGGCTGCGGTAGCCCGCCCCAGCAAGTGCGGGAGCGCGTGTCCGCACAGTGCGATCGGTGTGAACGCCTGGGTGCCCGGCCGGGTCAGGATGCTATGCCGCCGCCACCCGGCTGCCGTCGCCGCGAGCCCGTGGTCACCACTTGACCGCTGTCGCCCCGGCCCGCTGTCACCACCAGCCGGCCGTCTGCTCGTCGCTCCTGCACCGCGGCGGTCCGGGGCTCCGGCTGCGTGCCCGCTTACCCCGCTACGCCGCTCTCGCGCCGGGGCCGTCGGGTCCGCCCCGTCGACCGGTCCACAGCATTCCGGACGTGGCCGTCCGGCGGCCCGGCCGCTGGACGGGGACCCGGGGTGTCCTTGCCGCGCCCATCGGCGTAACCTGGCAGGCGCCATGCCGTACGAACCACCCACGCACACCGTCGAGCGCTCGCTGCGCGCTACCTCCGGTGCCAGGACAGTCGCCGGTGTCGACGAGGTCGGACGCGGAGCGTGGGCCGGCCCCGTCACCGTGTGCGCGGCCGTCACCGGCCTCCGCAGAGCCCCCGAGGGCCTCACCGACTCCAAGCTGCTCAGCCCCAGGCGACGGGCGGAACTCGCCCCGCTGCTCGAAAGCTGGGTCACGGCCTACGGGCTGGGGCACTCCTCACCCCTGGAGATCGATGAGCTCGGCATGACCGCGGCGCTCCGCCTGGCGGCCGTCAGGGCACTGGACGCGCTGCCTGTGCGGCCGGACGCCGTGATCCTCGACGGCAAGCACGACTATCTCGGGCCGCCCTGGAAAGTCCGTACCGTGATCAAGGGCGACCAGTCCTGCATCGCCGTCGCCGCCGCCTCGGTCATCGCCAAGGTCAGCCGGGACACGATGATGGCCCAACTGGGCGCGGACACAGGGCAGTACACAGACTTCGCCTTCGGCGCGAACGCGGGCTATCCGTCACCGGTGCACCGGGCCGCGCTGGAGGAGTTGGGGCCCACGCCCCACCACCGCCTCAGCTGGTCCTACCTCGACGCGCTGCCCAGGTGGCAGCACCTGAAGAAGGTCCGGCTCTCCGCCGAGGCGGCTGCACTGGAAAGCGGGGGCCAGCTCGGCTTCGACTTCTGACCGCACAGGCGTACTTACCCGCCGACGCGTGCCGCGTCGGCTGTGACAGACAACCATTCATTCCCCGAGGAGCCTCAGATTCCCGAGAGCGCCCAGGGTCCCCGCGTCACTCCGGCCACCGGCCGCACCGCGTCGACCCCCCGTCCCGTACCCGGCCCGCGTTCAGCGGCCACGCCTCGTCCCGGAAGCCCGGGGCGCGGCCCCGCGCGGCCCGCGCCCCCGGCGCAGCGCGCGCATCCCGCACCCGCAACGCCTGCCGCACCCACCGCTCCTGCCGCACGGAAGCAGCCGCAGGAGCCTTCGACGGCAGAACTCCAGCTGATTCCCGCTTCCGTGGGTGATGCCGTCGAAGCCGCTGACGATGCCGTCGACCTGCTGCTCGACTCCGGACGGCTCCCGGGCGACATCCTGGTGCTCACCACCGGCGAGCAGCACCCCTGGGCCGCGCACGAACTCTCCTTCGGGGAGGCGTCGTACTGGGCCCAGCACGACGCCGGAGACGATGTCTTCTTCGCCCGCACCGCGAACGCGGACCGATACGCGTCCCGTGCGGTGATCATCGTCGCGGTCAACGGTGACCTCGACGACACGGCGGCCCGTTCGGTGTCCGAGGCACGGGAGCGCGCCGGCGCGCTGCTGATCGTCTGCGGCGACCCGCGGACCGTCAACTCCGCGCTCGGCGCAGGCGTCTGAGTCGTACGCACGTGGGTCCCGTCCGTCCGTGAGGGCGGCCGGGACCCACGTCCCGTTTCACCGGGCGGCGCTTCGGCGCAGAGCCTCGGCCGCTCCGCCCCCGGTGCGCAGCGGAACGGGGTCGTGGTCGGCCGAGGCGTCCGCCAGCGCCGATGCTCCTGACACCGACGTCGGTCTGCGCCCACCACGGCCCTCGCCGAGCACCTGCCAGCCGCCGCGCGTCAGGGTGATGTAGGCCCCACAGCGAAGGCCGTGCAGGGTGCAGGCGTCCCTCAGCCCCCACATCCACGCCCCGTCCTCCTCCGTCCACCTCTCGTCGCCCTCGCGGCAGTAGAGCAGGACGGCGGTACGCACGGGAGTGCGGCGGCGCAGATCGTGCGGGATCACGCGTCGCAGATGCGACAGCAGTGCGTTGCGGAACTCCCAGCCGTCCGTGGCCGCGGTGGTCCGCCGTGCGAACGAGGCGCTGGCCGTGAGCCGTTCCTCGTGATCGAGGACGGCGACGACCGCGGTGGCCGGTGTCGGCCGGTGTCGTGCGTGGAGGCCGCTGACGACCTCACGTGGACTGCGCAGGAGAGGTATGCCGGCCGCTGCCCACTCGGCCGGTTCCAGCATCCTGGCGACGTGGTTGACGGAGCCGGCGGATGCCGACAGTGAAGTGGCTGCGGACGGAGCGAATCCGAAGGTCACGGTCCTCCCTTCGCTACGCGCCCACGGTGCGGGCAGGGTCGAGTGGGGGCGCGCCGCGGCACAGCCCTCTCGGGCCCGCGAGAAGACCGTGCGGGGAGCGACTCCAATTCTTGCTGCCGTATCGGCGGGCGGCAACGAGCAATTGGCTCGGCTGACGGGTATCGGCCGTAATGACACAGATATCCTTGCCCGCCCGGCGGCGGATGAAGCCATCCGTCATGCCTGGACGGCGAGGACCAGCGGAAACACCCCCTCGGCTCCCGCGCGGCGGAGCAGGCGTGCGGCCACGGCCAGGGTCCACCCCGTGTCGGACAGGTCGTCCACGAGCAGGACGGGACCTCGCGCGGACGCGAGCGCGTCCGCCAGCCCGGACTCCACCACGAGAGCTTCGTGCAGTGCCTTCACCCGGTGCGCGCTGTTCGTCTGGGAGATCCGCAGGTCCTCGCTCCCCGGTGCGTAGGTGACGGTACCCAGCAGGGGCATCCGGCCGACCTCGGCGATTCGGCCGCCGAGCGATTGGACCAGCTGCGGCCTGCGGCGTGAGGCGACGGTGACGACACCCACCGGTCGTGGTGCGGCGTCCGCCCCACCCGAGGCCCAGCCGCCGGGCCCTTTCGCCCAGTCGGTGATGACCGTGACGACCGCGTTCGACACGTCGTCCGTGACGGGGGCGTCCTGCGCCTGGGCCGCGAGCAGCGGACGGAGCCTGTTGCCCCAACCGATGTCCGAGAGCCGACCGAGCGCCCGCCCTGACATGGCCAGCTCGCCTGCCGGAATGCGTCCCTTGAGGTCGACTCCCACCGCCGCGAGCCCTGTGGGCCACATCTTGCGCGGCTCCACCTCCACTCCGGGCCGCCCGAGCTCGCCACGCGCGCCGTCCAGGGCCGAGGCGGACACCTTGTCGTCGAAGCGTGCTCCCGCGCAGTTGTCGCAGCGTCCGCAGGCCGTGGCCTCCTCGTCGTCGAGCTGACGCCGGAGGAACTCCATGCGGCAGCCGGTCCCCGACGCGTAGTCACGCATGGCCTGCTGCTCGGCGGTCCGCTGCCGCGCCACCCAGGCGTAGCGCTCGGCGTCGTACACCCACGGCTCGCCCGTGGAGATCCAGCCGCCCTTGACCCGCTTCACCGCCCCGTCGACGTCCAGCACCTTGAGCATCGTCTCCAGGCGGGTGCGTCGGAGGTCCACGAGCGGCTCCATCGCGGGCAGCGACAGGGGACGGCCGGCCTGCGCGAGGACGTCGAGTGTTCTGCGGACCTGCTCTTCCGGAGGGAACGCGACGGAGGCGAAGTACTGCCAGATGGCTTCGTCCTCCTTGCCCGGGAGCAGCAGGACCTCCGCGTGCTCCACTCCGCGTCCCGCGCGTCCGACCTGCTGGTAGTAGGCGATGGGCGAGGACGGCGATCCCACGTGGACCACGAAGCCGAGGTCGGGTTTGTCGAACCCCATACCGAGCGCCGAGGTGGCCACCAGGGCCTTGACCCGGTTGGCCAGCAGATCGTCCTCGGCCTGTTGCCGGTCGGCGTTCTCCGTCCTGCCGGTGTACGACGTGACCGGGTGCCCACACTGACGGAGATAGGCGGTGATCTCCTCCGCGGCCGCGACCGTGAGCGTGTAGATGATGCCCGAACCCGGCAGCTCCGTGAGGTGATCCCCCAACCAGGCGAGACGGTGTGCGGCGTTGGGCAGTTCGAGCACACCGAGGCTCAGACTCTCCCTGTCCAGCGGACCGCGCAGCACCAGCGCGTCGGTACCCGCGCCGGTGCCGAGCTGCTCCGCGACATCCGCGGTCACGCGCGCATTGGCGGTGGCCGTCGTGGCGAGCACGGGCACACCCGACGGCAGGTCGGCGAGCATGGTCCGAAGCCTGCGGTAATCCGGCCGGAAGTCATGCCCCCAGTCGGAGATGCAGTGTGCCTCGTCGACGACCAGCAACCCTGTCGCGGCGGCCAGCCGCGGCAGCACCTGGTCCCGGAAGTCCGGGTTGTTGAGCCGCTCGGGGCTGACCAGCAGAACATCCACCTCGCCCGCCGCGACCTCGGCCTGGACCGTGTCCCACTCCTCGGTGTTCGAGGAGTTGATCGTGCGGGCGCTGATCCCGGCCCTGGCAGCCGCCGCCACCTGGTTCCGCATGAGGGCCAGCAGGGGCGAGACGATCACCGTCGGCCCGCTGCCCCGGGCACGCAACAGGGAAGTCGCCACGAAGTAGACCGCGGACTTGCCCCACCCCGTCCGCTGGACGACCAGAGCTCGGCGCTTGTCTGCGACGAGCGCCTCGATGGCCCGCCACTGGTCCTCGCGCAGCCGGGCGGTGCCAGTGGCGTCCCCGACCAGACGGGCTAGTACGGAATCGGCCGAGGCCCTGAGGTCTGAGCGGTCTGCGTTGGTCATGCCCCCATGCAACCCGATGCCTACGACAAACCGCGAACGGTGGCGCGACCCCTGTGGATAAAGTTATCCACAGGGGTCGCGGAAATCGGCGTCCCGCGGGACGGTCTTGCCATGAACAAGAGCCACGGATCCACCGGACCGTCCGACGTGCAGGAGATCACCCTGCGCAGTCCCGCCGAACTCGCAGACGCCCTTCCGTATCTGATGGGGTTCCACCCGAACGACAGCGTGGTCATGGTGGCCCTGCACGGCGGCCGGGGCCGCTTCGGAGGGCGGCTGAGGCTGGGCATCCCGCAGGAACCCGAGGAGTGGGCGCCGGTCGCGGCCCAGCTCGCGCGGAGTCTGGTCACGGGAAGCGAGAAGAGGGACTCCCGCCCGGACGCCATCGTGGTCTTCCTCTGCCAGGACCCGGCCGAGGGCGAGACCGCCCCGCAGGCGGTGGAGCGACTGCGGCCGTTGGCACAGTGTCTGCGTACCGCCTGTGGGGCGCTCGACGTACCCGTGCTCGAGGCGCTCTGCATCTCCGACGGCCGCTACTGGTCCTACTGCTGCCCCGACGGTCGATGCTGTCCGGCCGAGGGCAATCCGCTGGCGCTTCCGGGCACCACGGTCATGGCGGCGGCCGCCGCATACGCCGGGATCCAGGTTCGCGGATCGCTGCGGGAGCTGGAGGCGGGGCTCATGCCGTGGCGGACCGTCGCCGCGGCGGAGCAGGAGCGGGCGCTGGACTCGGCGGGAGCCGACATGGTCTCCCGGATCCTCGACCCGGACGGGCGGGGCGAGGTGGCCGCGGCGGGACCGGCGCTCGCGCGTGAGCTGATGGATCGCCTCGGGAGCACGCCTGCGGCGGGCCCCGGGTCCACTGACGACCGTGATGACGGTCTGCTCGGTCCGGACGAGGCGGCGGCCGTGATCCTCGGCCTCCAGGACCGCGAGACCCGGGACAGGGCCGCCGAGTGGATGGAGGGCGCGGAGGCGGTGAACGCGCTGCGGCTCTGGAGGGCACTCGCCCGCCGGTGTGTCGGCCCGTACGTGGAGCACTCCGCGGCGCCGCTCGCACTGGCCGGCTGGGTCTCGTGGTCCTCGGGCGACGAGGCGGGCGCCAGGGTGGCTCTCGGACTCGCCCTGCGTGCGGACCCCGACTACACCTTCGCTCAGCTTCTGCACCAGGCGTGCAACCAGGGTCTGGACCCGGAGACGTTGCGCCGCTGTCTCCGCGGTGAGCGCCAACTGCGCGACGGCCATGGCGCGGAGGACGTCTCCGGGCGCAGTGGCGAGAGGTGCCCGCCGGTGGCCGGGACCGGGCAGCGGCCGGTGCGCGTCCCCGTCCAGCGGCAGGCGCGGAGGAAGGCCGCCGAGCGGAGGCCGGGCGAGGCCCCGCGCCCGGGTTCGTCTACGGGCCGGCACCGGGCCCGCGACGTCCGGCGGCGTGGGCGGCGGGGCACCGGGAGCACCGGGAGCACCGGGAGTTCCGGGTGAGGGCGGTTGCTGCGCGTGACCCGTGGTTTCCGTGCCGGGTGGCGGTCGCCGGAGCCCGGAGCCCCGGGGATGGCGGTGTCGTGTGGCAGGCAGGGAGCCGGCCCGGCGGTGGTGTCCGTTGGCGGGAGGGAACCGGCATCTCGTCGAGTCCCGGGCCGAGCACGGAACCAACATCGGGAACGGCGTGTTTATCGTCAGGGAGACGACTATGATTTCGGCATGCCGCCCTACGACCCGTCGACCTTCCCGCCCTTCGCTGTCACCGTCGATCTGGTTGTGCTCACGGTGCGCCGACACGCCCTGTGCGCCCTGGTGGTTCGCCGCGGCGAATCGCCCTTCCAGGGCAGGTGGGCACTGCCGGGCGGATTCGTCCGGACGGACGAGGACCTCGGAGCGGCGGCCGCGCGTGAGCTCGTCGAGGAGACCGGGCTCTGTGCCCACGATCCTGCCGCACCCGCCGTCGGGAACGGTGCCCATCTCGAACAGCTGGCGACCTACGGCGACCCTGGCCGCGACCCCCGGATGAGGGTCGTCAGCGTCGCGCATCTCGCGCTCGCGCCCGACCTCCCGGCCCCACGTGCCGGTGGCGACGCGAACAGTGCCCGTTGGGCGCCGGTCGGCGACCTGCTCGTATCCGGGAGCGGTGCCGGCGACGAGCGGTCCGCGCCGTTGGCCTTCGACCACGCGAGGATCCTCGACGACGGTGTGGAGCGAGCCCGCTCCAAGATCGAGTACTCCGCCCTCGCCACGGCCTTCTGCCCCCCCGAGTTCACCGTCGGGGAGCTGCGGAGGGTGTACGAGGCGGTGTGGGGAGTGGTCCTCGACCCCCGTAACTTCCACCGCAAGGTCACCGGCACGCCCGGCTTCCTGGTCCCGTCCGGAGGCACGACCACGCGGCAGGGCGGCCGTCCCGCGCAGCTGTTCCGAGCGGGCGCGGCCACGGTGCTCAACCCGCCGATGCTGAGGCCCGAAGTCTGACGGAAGTGCGGTGTGCCGAGCGGGCCGTGTGAACCGCGGGGAACGCCCACGAGAACCGGGCCGCGTGAACCGCGGAACGCCCACAGGAACCTCGTTACACCAAAAGTCTGAAATGTCGCGTTATCTTTCTGGGGTACCCACCCTGCCGCCGAGCGGTCTCACCCTCAGCGAGAGAAGCGATGCTCCAGGCCATCGGACTCACCAGTGCCCCCCGCCGCGACGGGCCCCCCGTCGTGGACGACCTGACCTTCGAAGCCCCGCCCGGCCGCGTCACCGCGCTGCTCGGTGCCCCGGGGTCCGGCAAGTCCACCGCCCTCCGCCTGATGCTCGAACTCCAGGCGGGGCGGGGGGTCACCTACTTCAGGGGCCGCCCGCTGCATCGCATCGGCCATCCCGCTCGTGAGGTCGGAGTGCTGCTGGGGGACGTGCCGGGCCACCCCGTGCGTACGGCCCGCGGGCAGTTGCGAATGCTCTGTGCCGCAGCCGGGGTTCCCGCGTCGCGTGCCGACGAACTGCTCGAGGTGGTGGGCCTCGCGGGCCTGGGGGACCAGCGCATCGCCAGTCTCTCCGCCGGAATGGACCGACGGCTCGGCCTTGCCTCGGCCATGCTGGGCGACCCCCACACCCTCGTCCTCGACGAGCCGTCCAAGGGGCTGTCACCCAGGGAGAGGAGCTGGCTCCACGGGCTCCTGCGCGCCCACGCGGCCGAGGGCGGGACGGTCCTGCACACGACGAGCGACCCCAAGGAGGCCGCCCGTGCGGCCGACCGCGTGGTCACCATCGACGAGGGCAGACTCGTCGCCGACCAGGACGTCGCCGACTTCTCTCGTACGCGCCTGCGCCCCCGGGTCGCCGTACGGACCCCGCACGCGGCCAGGCTGGCAGCCGCGATGAGCCGGGAGGCGCGTGCTGCCCACCGCTCGGTCGAGGTCGTCGCCGAGGAGGGCAACCGGCTCTCCGTGTACGGCAGCAGCTGCGCGGAGGTCGGGGACGCGGCATACCGCCACGGCGTCCCCGTGCACCAACTCGCCGACGAGACCGGGGACGCCGGCCCTGTCGTCGCCCCGGGGCAGGGCCCTGCCGGCGGTCCCGTGCGCACCGTCCTGCCGGGGCCTGCCTCAGCCGTGGCGATCTCGGAACTGCCGCCTCCGATTCCGGTACGGCCGGCCCGTGGCCCGCTCCGGCCCCTGCGCTACGAACTGCGTCGTCTCTTCGGTGTCAGGACAACCGTCATGATCATGGCTGCCGTTCTGGTGGTCTCGGCGGGCCTCTCCGTACTGCTGGCCAGGTCAGGCAGGACACCGCTGCCCGACCTGTTGGTCGGCTGGCCCCAGCTGCTTCCCCTGCCTCCGGCAGCCTTCGCCGCGGGGCTCCTTGGGGCGCTCTCCTTCGGGGACGAGTTCCGGTATCCGGCGCTCGCCGCAGGGCGGGGGACGGTGCCACGCCGTCTCGGGCTCCTGCTGGCCAAGCTGGTGGTGTCGGCGGCCGTCGCGCTGCTGCTCGCGCTGCTCAGCGTGCTGGCCGACGCCGAAGTCCTGCGCCTCGTGTACGGCGGTGATTTGGTGGCCGTCCCGCCGAACGCCAGCGGCTTGGCAGCCAGTTGGGCCGGACTTTCGGTCGGCTGCGCCTGGGCCGGGTTGTTGGCGGCGGGCGTGTTCAGGCTCACCGGCGCGGGGGTCGCCGCCGTGCTGGCGGTTCCGGTGCTTGTCGTACCGCTGGTGCAGAAGCTCCTCGACGGCCCGAGCGCCCGTTCGATCGCCGGGCTGCCCGGACGGCTGCGTGAACTCGCCTGGCTGCAGTGGCCGTACGAGGCGGACCGGTGGGCCATGGCCGCCGTGCGGGTCGTGGCGCAGCCCGTGGGGCTGGCGCTCTCCCTGTCACTGTCGGCCCTGATCTGCGCATACGTGTTCACCAGCCTTCGGGGGAGGGCCCGTTGGTGATCACTGCGCGATGGCCGAAGACTCCCCGTCCGCAACTCCCCTGAAAATGCTTGATTTCTTCCGATATCGCGTCAATTGCGAGGCGGGTGCCGATCACCCTTTCGTGTGCTTTTCAGCAAAGACCTCAAGGGCTGTGCGAGCCGCGCCGAAACAGGATGCGTGAGTACCCTTGCGCACACCATGATGACCGCCGCCCGCGCCGCCGACTCCGCTCCGGGCGAACTCGACCGCTTCCCCTACACGGAGGCGCCGCCCGGCGAGCGGGCCGCCCTCCGTTCCTGGGGTGGCGCCGACGAGCTGGGGCGGGCGGGCCGGCGAGGTACGGCCAGCCGGGGTCGTGGACTTCACGGCCAACTGGTCCAGCAGCTGGGCCAGATGATTGTTTCGGGTGACCTCGGTGCCGACCGGCCACTCGTTCCGGAGGAGATCGGGCAGCGATTCGAGGTCTCGCGAACCGTCGTCAGGGAGTCCCTGCGCGTTCTCGAGGCCAAGGGCCTTGTCAGTGCCCGGCCCAACGTGGGAACGCGGGTCCGGCCCGTGAGCGACTGGAATCTGCTCGACCAGGACATCATCGAATGGCGCGCTTTCGGCCCGCAGCGTGATGACCAGCGCCGAGAACTGGAAGACCTCCGTTGGACCATCGAGCCGCTGGCCGCCAGGCTTGCCGCCGGCCACGGGCGTGAGGACATCCAACAGCGCCTCGGTGACATGATCGAGATCATGGGGCATGCCATGGGGCAGGGTGACGCGATCACCTTCTCCCGGGCGGACGCCGAGTTCCACGCCCTGTTGATCCAGGCGGCGGGCAATCGCATGCTCGAACACCTTTCCGGCATCGTGTCGGCGGCCCTGCACGTCTCCGGTGGACCCGTCACGGGCTGCGACCGGCCCGCCGAGTCGTCTCTCGGCCACCACGCGCGGATCGCCGAGGCGCTCGCGTCGGGCGACGCCGCCGGTGCCGAGACCGCTATGCGGCAGCTGCTGGTCGGGCACCAGGAGCGCGTGGTCCCCGCGCCCCGCGAGCACTGAACCACCCGGCCGGGGGTATGAGCACCATGTGCCGCCGCGCCGGTGCGGTCCGGCGGCACAGATATACGGAGATGTGACCCCTGGTTCCGTTTGCCGCGAATGGGGTGTGACTGGGGCCACGCGAATTGGGCGTAACACTCCTCGAAGCAGTGCGATGACCTAAGAGGTGACCGCCGCGGAAGGAATACAGCAGCCACAGGGCGCGCTGTGCAGTTCCGAGGCCCAGCCCGCGCCGTCGGCGACATCCCCAGCCGCCGGTCGTCGGTTCCAGCCCTCTCCAGGGCCGGGCCGGAAGCCGTTTCCATCGTTCCGAGAGGTTGTTCGTGTCGGCCAGCACATCCCGTACGCTCCCGCCGGAGATCGCCGAGTCCGAGTCTGTGATGGCGCTCATCGAGCGGGGAAAGGCTGATGGGCAGATCGCCGGCGATGACGTGCGTCGGGCCTTCGAGGCTGACCAGATTCCGCCAACCCAGTGGAAGAACGTTCTGCGCAGCCTCAACCAGATCCTCGAGGAAGAGGGTGTGACGCTGATGGTCAGTGCCGCGGAGTCGCCCAAGCGCGCCCGCAAGAGCGTCGCAGCGAAGAGCCCGGTCAAGCGCACCGCCACCAAGACAGTCGCGGCCAAGACCGCCGTGACACGGACCGTCGCGGCGCCCGCCGCCCCGGCGGCCGAGAGCGCGGAGCCGGCAGCCGACGGGGCTGCCGTCGCCGCTCCCGCCAAGAAGGCGGCAGCCAAGAAGACGGTTGCCAAGAAGACCGCCGCGAAGAAGACCGCGGCCAAGAAGACGGTCGCCAAGAAGTCCGGCAAGCAGGACGACGAACTGCTCGACGGCGACGAGGCGGCCGAGGAAGTAAAGGCCGGCAAGGCGGAGGACGAGGAGGGCGAGGGCGAGAACAAGGGCTTCGTCCTCTCCGACGACGACGAGGACGATGCGCCTGCGCAGCAGGTCGCTGTCGCCGGCGCCACGGCCGACCCGGTCAAGGACTACCTGAAGCAGATCGGCAAGGTCCCCCTCCTCAACGCCGAGCAGGAGGTCGAGCTCGCCAAGCGCATCGAGGCCGGCCTGTTCGCCGAGGACAAGCTCGCCAACTCGGACAAGCTCGCACCGAAGCTCAAGCGCGAGCTGGAGATCATCGCCGAGGACGGCCGCCGGGCCAAGAACCACCTGCTGGAGGCCAACCTCCGTCTCGTGGTCTCGCTGGCCAAGCGCTACACCGGCCGCGGCATGCTCTTCCTGGACCTCATCCAGGAGGGCAACCTCGGTCTGATCCGCGCGGTGGAGAAGTTCGACTACACCAAGGGCTACAAGTTCTCCACGTACGCCACCTGGTGGATCCGTCAGGCGATCACCCGCGCCATGGCCGACCAGGCCCGCACCATCCGTATCCCGGTGCACATGGTCGAGGTCATCAACAAGCTCGCACGGGTGCAGCGCCAGATGCTCCAGGACCTGGGCCGTGAGCCCACCCCGGAGGAGCTCGCCAAGGAGCTCGACATGACCCCTGAGAAGGTCATCGAGGTCCAGAAGTACGGTCGCGAGCCGATCTCCCTCCACACTCCGCTGGGTGAGGACGGTGACAGTGAGTTCGGAGACCTGATCGAGGACTCCGAGGCCGTCGTGCCGGCCGACGCGGTGAGCTTCACGCTGCTCCAGGAGCAGCTGCACTCCGTGCTCGACACACTCTCCGAGCGGGAGGCCGGCGTCGTCTCGATGCGCTTCGGTCTCACGGACGGTCAGCCGAAGACGCTCGACGAGATCGGCAAGGTCTACGGGGTGACGCGTGAGCGCATCCGCCAGATCGAGTCCAAGACGATGTCGAAGCTGCGCCACCCGTCGCGTTCGCAGGTGCTGCGCGACTACCTCGACTAGGCCGAGGCGGATACGGACGAGGGTCGGTGCCCGGAACCCGAAGTGGTTCCCGGAACCGACCCTCGTCCGCGTGCGGCCCGCACCGGGGCGGATGACGCTGAGTGGGCACTGTTCACCTCGGCGTCAGGAGTCTCCATGCCCCGCGTCCTCGTCCGTGCCCTTCCCGCGGCCTGCACCCTGGCGATAGCCGCCGCCGTGACACCGCTCGGCCCGCCGCCCGCCGCGGCCGCGGACAGCATCATCGTCGGCGGTAGCCCGGCGGCCGTCGCGGACAGTCCGTGGGTCGTGGCCCTGTCGAGCCGTGACCGGTTCGGAGGAACACGCGCGGGTCAGTTCTGCGGGGGAGTGGCTGTCGCCCCCACCAGGGTGCTGACGGCGGCCCACTGCCTGAGGGCGGACGTCCTGGGGTCGGGTGTCTCGGCGGTCCGTGATCTACGGGTCATCGCCGGTCGGGACGAACTGGGCGATACGGGTGGTCAGGAGATTCCCGTGAGCTCGACCTGGGTCAATCCGGACTACGACCCGCGTACGAACGCCGGCGACCTGGCGGTGGTCACCCTGGCCCGGGAGCTGCCGAAGGGCAGCACCGTCCCGATGGCCGGGACGGGGAACGCGGCCTACGCGCCGGGCACCGCGGCCAGGGTGTACGGCTGGGGGGACACGACGGGATACGGCGCCTACGCGTCCGGGCTGCGCGCCGCCACGGTGCGCGTACTGGCCGACGGCGACTGCGCCCGCGCCTACCCCGGCGGCACAAGGGGTGCGTACGACGCCTCATCCATGCTCTGCGCCGGTGACACGGCCGGTGGGCGGGATGCGTGCCAGGGCGACAGCGGAGGCCCGCTGGTGGCCCGTGGGCGCCTCATCGGGCTCGTCTCGTGGGGCAGCGGCTGCGGGAGCCCGGGCAGCCCGGGGGTGTACACACGCGTCTCCGCGGCGATCCGGTGGATGGCCGCGGACAGCTGACCGCGCGCGTCCGCGCGCATGAGAACGGGCGGCTTCCCCGGTGGGGGAGGCCGCCCGTCGGCCGGTACGGGACCGGACCCTTGGCTCGTCGTGGATGCGAGGTGTCAGTGCTCCTCGTCGGCGGCACTGGCCTGCGCGGCAGTGAGCCGATCCGTCTCATCCTGTATTTCCGCGGCGATCTTCTTGAGTTCCGGCTCGAACTTGCGACCGTGGTGGGCGCAGAAGAGCAGTTCACCACCGCTGATGAGGACGACGCGCAGATAGGCCTGGGCGCCGCAACGGTCACAGCGGTCTGCTGCGGTCAGCGGGCTCGCGGGGGTCAGAACAGTAGTCACGTCGCCTCTTCTCTAGCTCGACGAGCTGTCGTACCAGGGTCAACATCCAACCAGGCCGAAAACGTTCCCGCTCGTGGCATTTCTTCGAAACTTCTTCTCAGGATGGCTGTCTGTCGCCGGTTGGCGGCGAATGTGCCGTATTGCGTAGCGCTACGGTTTCGCGTTGCTTGTGTGGGCCGGTCCCGCCGGCTGGCTTGCCGGTCTGTTCAAGAGGACGTGCCCGGAGCCTAAATGGTTCATGCCTCGAAGGGAACGTGATGTGTGTGGCACTCCAACGAATGATCGAACGTGCATACGAGGCTGGACTAGCATAATGATTCCCCGTGGGTGGCGTTACAACCGCTCTACCAGGCCTCGGTAGGCTCTCAGCGGCTACCTTGGCCGAACCCGTCACCACCGGGACCCAGATTGAAATTCAGCGAGGAGCGAACCGCGTGACCGCCGATTCCGTGCCGTCCACTGCGCTGCTGACCGGAGCAGGCGGCGCAGACAGGGACAGTTCCAACTACACCGCACGGCACCTTCTCGTCCTCGAAGGGCTCGAAGCGGTCCGTAAACGGCCCGGAATGTACATCGGGTCCACGGACAGTCGCGGACTCATGCACTGCCTCTGGGAGATCATCGACAACTCGGTGGACGAGGCACTCGGCGGCTACTGCGACGCCATCGAGGTCATCCTCCACGACGACTCCTCCGTGGAGGTCCGTGACAACGGCCGGGGCATCCCGGTCGACGTCGAGCCCAAGACGGGGCTCTCCGGCATCGAGGTCGTCATGACCAAGCTGCACGCCGGCGGAAAGTTCGGCGGCGGCTCCTACGCGGCCTCCGGCGGCCTGCACGGCGTGGGCGCCTCCGTGGTGAACGCCCTCTCCGCCCGGCTGGACGTCGAGGTCGACCGGGGCAGCGCGACCCACTCCATCAGTTTCCGGCGCGGTGTGCCGGGCATGTTCACGGAGAGGGGCCCGGACAGCCCCTTCGACCCTGCCAACGGCCTCCGGAAGGGCAAGCGGGTCCCGAAGACGCGTACGGGTACCCGGGTGAGGTACTGGGCGGACCGGCAGATCTTCCTCAAGGACGCGAAGCTCAACCTGGACACGCTGTACCAGCGGGCGCGCCAGACGGCGTTCCTCGTGCCGGGCCTCACCATCGTCGTACGCGACGAGCGGGGCATCGACGGCGAGGGCAAGACGGAGGAGACGTTCCGCTTCGACGGCGGGATCAGTGAGTTCTGCGACTACCTCGCCCAGGACAAGGCCGTCTGCGACGTGCAGCGCCTGATGGGTACGGGTACGTTCAAGGAGACCGTGCCGGTCCTGGACGACCGCGGTCACATGACGCCGACCGAGGTCACCCGGGAACTGGCCGTCGACATCGCCCTGCGCTGGGGCACCGGCTACGACACCGACGTCAAGTCCTTCGTCAACATCATCGCCACCCCCAAGGGCGGCACCCACGTGACCGGATTCGAGCGCTCCCTCACCAGGACGGTCAACGAGGTCCTGCGCTCCGCCAAGCTGCTCCGAGTCGCCGAGGACGACGTCGTCAAGGACGACGCCCTGGAAGGCCTGACAGCGGTCGTCACCGTGCGGCTCGCCGAGCCGCAGTTCGAGGGGCAGACCAAGGAGGTACTGGGCACCTCGGCGGCCAACCGCATCGTGGCCAACGTGGTCGCCAAGGAGCTCAAGGCGTTCCTGACGTCCACGAAGCGCGACGCCAAGGCTCAGGCCAGGGCGGTCCTGGACAAGGCCGTGGCCGCGGCCCGCACCCGGATCGCCGCGCGTCAGCACAAGGACGCGCAGCGCCGCAAGACCGCGCTCGAATCGTCCTCGCTGCCGGCGAAGCTCGCCGACTGCCGCAGCGACGACGTGGAGCGCAGCGAGCTCTTCATCGTGGAGGGTGACTCCGCGCTCGGTACCGCGAAGCTGGCCCGCAACAGTGAGTTCCAGGCCCTGCTGCCCATCCGGGGCAAGATCCTCAACGTCCAGAAGTCGTCCGTCTCGGACATGCTGAAGAACGCCGAGTGCGGCGCCATCATCCAGGTGATAGGGGCGGGCTCCGGTCGCACCTTCGACATCGACGCTGCGCGCTACGGCAAGGTCATCATGATGACGGACGCCGACGTCGACGGTTCGCACATCCGTACGCTGCTGCTCACGCTCTTCCAGCGCTACATGCGGCCGATGGTCGAGGCGGGAAGGGTCTTCGCGGCCGTGCCGCCGCTGCACCGGATCGAGCTTGTCCAGCCCAGGAAGGGCCAGGACAAGTACGTCTACACGTACTCCGACAACGAGCTCCGGCAGACCCTCCTGGAGCTGCAGCGGAAGAACGTCCGGATCAAGGACTCGATCCAGCGCTACAAGGGCCTCGGTGAGATGGACGCCGACCAGCTGGCGGAGACCACGATGGACCCGCGCCACCGCACCCTGCGGCGCATCAACATCGGGGACCTGGAATCCTCCGAGCGGATCTTCGACCTCCTGATGGGCAACGAGGTCGCGCCCCGCAAGGAGTTCATCACCAGCTCGGCGGCGACACTGGACCGCTCGCGCATCGACGTCTGACCGTCTTCCAGCCGTGGGTGGAGACGCGGTCCCCACCCACGGTCGACGGCCACGACCGCCCTGCCCCTGCCGCTCGCGGCGATGCTGCCCGCCCGCAGCGCTGTGGCTGGTCCTCCGGGCCCCGGCGCAAGGGGCAGGGCGGGGGCCGTTCCGTATCCCTACCGCAGAGGGATCACACACCCACCCGGGGCTTCCGTCACCTGAAATGGTGAAGCACGGCGAATGAAGTGCCCGGGATCTTCCCGATCTGCCCATTCTTGACTCCGCGCCCGAAAAGGCGCGTGGACAAGGGAGTTGTTGGTGGAGAAGGAAGCAGGGCCGGACACCGCAGTGCTGCGGTTCGACGACCCGTGGTACGAGGCGCCGACCGCCGGATGGGGTGAGCCGGACGGCGCGGGAGGTACCGCGACCGACGACGGGCCCCGGCCGGAGGCACAGCGGGGTCCCAGCGCCGCCGAGATCTATCTGGAGGTGCAGAGCAGTCCGGCCTTCCGCGAAGTACGCCGCCGCTACCGGCGGTTCGTGATCCCGGCGTCGGTCGCGTTCCTGCTCTGGTACCTCGCCTACGTCATCGCGGCGACCACCGCCCACGACCTGATGGCGCGGCCCGTCGCGGGCGCGCTCAACGTCGCGATGGTGGCGGGACTCGGGCAGTTCCTCACCACGTTCCTCCTCACCTGGGCGTACGCGCGTCACGCGCGGCTGCACCGCGACCGGGCCGCGTTGGAACTGCGCTGGGAGACCCAGGAGATGACAAGAGGTGCAGGACGGTGAGCGGGAACCATCAGACGCTGGCGCTCCTGCTGTTCAGCGTGTTCATCGCCGTCACGCTCGGGATCACCACCTGGGTGGGCCGGAACAGGCAGGGATCGGCCGAGGAGTTCTACGCCGGCGGGCGCCTCTTCTCGCCCATGGAGAACGGATTCGCCATCGCGGGTGACTACATGTCGGCCGCGTCCTTCCTCGGCATCTCCGGGCTCATCGCGCTCTTCGGCTACGACGGCATGCTCTACTCGGTCGGGTTCCTCGTGGCCTGGCTGGTCGTCCTGCTCCTCGTCGCCGAACTCGTACGCAACTGCGGCCGGTTCACCCTCGCGGACGTGGTCGCGGCGCGCATGGCGGAGCGCCCGGTGCGCATGGCGGTGGGTACGTCGTCCGTCACCGTCTCGGTGCTGTACCTGGTGGCCCAGATGGTGGGCGCGGGAAGCCTCGTCGCGCTGCTCCTGGGCGGTACGAGCGACACGGCCCGCTCCTGGACCGTGGTGGGGGTCGGAGCGCTCATGGTGGTCTACGTGTCGTTCGGCGGCATGCGCGCCACGACCTGGATCCAGATCGTGAAGGCCGTCCTGCTGATGGCCGGCGCCGTCGCACTCACCGTGCTCGTACTCGTGCACTTCCGCGGCGACTTCAACGCCCTCCTCACCACCGCCGCCGAACGCAGCGGCCACGGCGCGGACTTCCTCTCGCCCGGACTCCGGTACGGAGGCGGTTGGACGGCGCGCTTCGACTTCATCAGCCTCGGCCTGGCGCTCGTCCTCGGCACGGCCGGTCTGCCGCACATCCTGTCGCGCTTCTACACCGTGCCCACCGCCCGCGCCGCCCGCCGCTCCGTCGTCTGGTCCATCGGGCTCATCGGCAGCTTCTACCTGATGACGATCGTGCTCGGGTTCGGAGCGGCCGCGCTCGTGGGTTCCGCCGACGTCCGTACGTCCAACGCCTCGGGAAACACCGCGGTGCCCCTGCTGGCGCTCGTTCTCGGAGGGGGTGAGGGCTCCACGGGCGGCACTGTGCTCTTCGCCGTGGTGGCCGCCGTCGCCTTCGCCACGATCCTCGCCGTCGTCGCCGGGATCACCCTCGCCTCCTCCGCCTCCGTCGCCCACGATCTCTACGCCTCGCTGCGGAGGCCGGGCGCCAAGCAGCGCAGCGAGGTCGGGGTGGCCCGGGTGGCGGCAGCCGGTGTCGGAGCGGTGGCCATCGCGCTGGGCCTCCTCGCACAGGACCTGAACGTCGCCTTCCTGGTGGGGCTCGCCTTCGCGGTCGCGGCCTCGGCCAACCTCCCGGCGCTGCTGTACTCGCTGTTCTGGCGGAACTTCACCACGCGGGGAGCCGTATGGGCGGTCTACGGAGGACTGATCCCGGCCGTCCTCCTCGTCCTGCTCTCGCCGGTCGTCTCCGGGGGGCCCGCCTCGCTCTTCCCGGGCGTGGACTTCGCGGTCTTCCCGCTGGAGAACCCGGGGCTGGTGTCCATCCCGGCGGGGTTCCTGGCCGGCTGGATCGGTACCGTCACCTCACCAGAGCCCCCGGACACGGCGAAGCACGCGGAGACCGAGGTCCGCTCGCTCACCGGGGCGGGGGCGGCCTAGCCCGCGCCCGGACGCCGGAGGACGGGTTTCAGGAGCCGGCTGCCCAGGCGTAACGGTGCTCCGGGCGGCCCGTCTCGCCGTACTTCAGGGACAGCCGCACCCGGCCGGTGCGCTCCAGCAGCTTGAGGTATCGCTGGGCCGTCTGCCTGCTCATCCCGGCGCTCTCCGCGACCTCCTGTGCTGAGAGGGGCCCTTCGGCGGCGCGCAGGGAACGGCGGACCAGCTCCGCGGTCGTCGGCGAGTGGCCCTTCGGCAGATCTGATCCGCCCGTGGCCCACAGTGCGCCGAACAACCGGTCCACCTCGGCCTGCTCGGCCTCGCCGCCGCTCTCCAAGGTGCGGCGCAGCGCCGCGTAGGCCTCGAGCTTGGTGCGGAGCCCGGAGTACGCGAACGGCTTCACCAGGTACTGGAGGGCCCCGTGCCGCATCGCGGCCTGTACGGTCGCGACGTCGCGGGCCGCCGTCACCATGATCACATCGGCGTGGTGGCCGAGTTCGCGCAGTTCCCGCACCACGGCCAGGCCGTTGCGGTCCGGCAGGTAGTGATCGAGCAGGATCAGGTCGATGGGCGTCTCCCCGATCCGGGAGAGTGCCTCGGCGGCGGAGTGGGCCATGGCCGCCACCCGGAAGCCGGGCACCTTGGCGGCGTAGGCCGCGTTGATGCGGGCCACCCGGACGTCGTCGTCCACCACGAGGACCTCGATCACAGGGTGCCTCCTGACGTCGTGGCCGGTGCCGCCACCGGAGGGCGACCGGGCTGTTCCGGTTCGTCCGGCGCCCCGGGTTCGCGCAGCGCCTCGGGGAGCACGACGGTGAACACCGCCCCGCCCTCGCAGCTACCCGACACGGTGACGCTGCCGCCCTGCCGCTCCGCGAGCCTGCGCACGAGCGGCAGCCCCAGGCCGCGCCGGCCGTGGGCCGGCAGCTCCTTCGTCGACCAGCCCTCCGTGAAGATGGACTCGTGGTCACCGGCCGGAACGCCCGGCCCGCTGTCGCGTACCCGCAGCACCACCGTACGGCCCTCCGCCCGCAGTCCGACCTCGATACGGGCGTCGGCCGATCCCGCGGCCGCGTCCAGCGCGTTGTCCACGAGATTCCCGAGGACCGTGACGAGACCGCGAGGGTCCACCAGGCGGTCGGGCAGGAGCGCCCCCGGCGCCATGCGGAGGGCGACACCGCGTTCGGCCGCGACCGTCGCCTTGCCGACCAGGAGCGCGGCCAGCAGCGGGTCGTGGACCTTCTCGGTGACCTGCTCGGACGTCGCCCGGTGGACTCCCACGACCTCGGTGACGAACTCCGTAGCGTCGTCGTGCATCTCCAGTTCCAGCAGCCCCAGCAGGGTGTGCAGCCGGTTCGCGTGCTCGTGGTCCTGGGCGCGGAGCGCGTCGATGAGGCCCCGGGTGGAGTCGAGCTCGCGGCCGAGATACTCGAGCTCCGTACGGTCGCGGAGGGTGGCCACCGCCCCACCGTCGTCCGTGGGCATCCGGTTGGCGAGAAGCACACGGCTGCCGCGTACGGTCACGAGGTCCTCCCCGACTACCCGGCCCGCCAGCACGTCGGCGGTCCTGCCCTCGCCCAGGGCCTCTTCCAGCGGCTTGCCCGCCGCGTCGGGGCCGAGACCGAGCAGACGCTGTGCCTCGTCGTTGAGGAGCCTGATGCGCCCCGCGCGGTCGAGCGCCACGACGCCCTCGCGGATGCTGTGCAGCATGGCCTCGCGTTCCGTCAGGAGTGCCGCGATGTCGGAGAACGCGAGGTCATGGGTCTGCCGCTGGAGTCGGCGGGAGATCAGATAGGCGGCCAGCGCCCCGACGGCCAGGGCGCCGCCGGCGTACGCCAGCAGCACGGGGATCACGGCGAGCAGCCTGGCGCGGACGCTGTCGTAGGCGATGCCGACCGATACGGCGCCGACGACCCGGTCCGCCCCGTCGAGCAGCGGTACCTTGCCCCGGGCCGATCGGCCGAGTGTGCCGCTGTCGATCTCCATCACGGACCTGCCGGCCAGCGCGCTGCTGGGGTCGGTCGAGACGACGTCGCCGATGCGGGAGACGTCGGTGTGGGACCAGCGCACCCCTCGCCTGTCCATGACCACGACGTATTCGGCACCGGTCGACCGCCTGATCCGTTCGGCCGCTGTCTGCACGGGACCGTCCGGGGTCGGGTCGGTGCTGACCAGCGAGTCGGCGATCTGCGGCTGCGCCGCCGTGCTCTGCGCGATGGCGAGGGCGCGGCGCATGGCCTGGTCGTCCAACTGGGCGCTGAGGGGTGCCAGGAAGAGACCGGTGGCCAGCACGGTCACGCCGGTGACGATGGCCAGCTGCATCAGCAGAACCTGCGAGAAGACCCGTTTCGGCCAGCCGAACCGGCGCGGCCCGCGCGGAGTGGTCGATGGGGCGCTCATCGTACGAACGGTAAGGGGCGACCGCGGCTTCCTGAAATCTCGAGGAAGCCGATCATGCTCCGACGCCCGACGCCCGACGCCCGACGCCCGACGCCCGACGCCCGACGCCCGACGCCCGACGCCCGACGCCCGACGCCCGGTCGGACACGGACACCGGAGCAGCGGGGCCCTTGCCTGCGGGCGTCCCGTCTGTGAGCGTTCTATCAGCATCCGCCTCAACGCAATCTTCTTGCGTTTCTTGCGCTAATCTTGCGTTCATGACGCGACGACTTGCTCAGGTTGCCAAGAAAGTAGGAGTCAGCGAGGCCACGGTCAGCCGCGTGCTGAACGGTAAGCCAGGCGTCTCCGACGCCACGCGGCAATCCGTTCTCTCAGCCCTCGACGTCCTCGGGTACGAACGTCCCACCCAGCTCCGCGGCGAGCGGGCCCGACTGGTCGGGCTGGTCCTGCCCGAGCTGCAGAACCCGATCTTCCCGGCCTTCGCCGAGGTGGTCGGCGGCGCGCTCGCCCAGCAGGGGCTGACCCCGGTGCTCTGCACGCAGACCAAGGGAGGCGTCTCCGAGGCCGACTACGTCGAGCTGCTCCTCCAGCAGCAGGTGTCCGGAGTCGTGTTCGCCGGTGGCCTCTACCACCAGGCCGACGCACCTCACGACCACTACAAGGTGCTGGCCGACCGGAAGATCCCGGTCGTCCTGATCAACGCGGCCATCGCCCACCTCGGCTTCCCCGGGGTCTCCTGCGACGACTCGGTGGCGGTCGAGCAGGCCTGGCGCCATCTCGTCTCCCTCGGCCACGAGAAGATCGGATTCGTCCTCGGTCCGGCGGACCACGTGCCCTCCCAGCGCAAGCTGGCCGCGGCCCGGACGCTGGCCGGGCAGGCGGGGTCCGGCGTGCCGGACGAGTGGGTGGCGCGGGCGATGTTCTCGCTCGAGGGCGGTCAGGCCGCGGCGACCAGGCTGCTCGACCAGGGTGTCACCGGCATCATCTGCGCCAGCGACCCACTGGCCCTCGGAGCGGTGCGAGCGGCGCGCCGCCGCGGACTGTCCGTACCCGCGGACGTCTCCGTCGTCGGCTACGACGACTCGGCCTTCATGAACTGCACCGAGCCGCCGCTGACCACGGTGCGCCAGCCGATCGAAGCCATGGGCAGGGCGGCGGTTGAGCTGCTGTCGGTGCAGATCGGAGGCCGTACGGTCCCGTCCGACGAGCTCCTCTTCGAACCGGAGCTGGTGGTACGCGGCTCCACGGCCCGCCCGCCCCGGTAGCGGACCCGGCGAGATTTTCCGTCGTCTGTAGCTAATTTGCGTCGGGGGTCTCCGGCGCCTGCCCGGCGTCCCGGGCGGGCGCGGGCTTCGGCATCGGCTGCGGCGGGCGGGGGCCGCCGTACCGGCCGCTGGGCCGCATCCGGAGAGGCCGCTCCGCGTACTCCTCCATCGCGTGGGCGATCCAGCCCGCCGTCCGGGACACCGCGAACACGGTCTCGCCCGCCTCGCCGGCCATGCCGCAGGAGACGGAGAGCACGGCGAGCGCCAGGTCGACATTGGCGTGCAGGGGGGTGTGGCGCGCGGTCGTCGCGACCACGTCGCGGGCCGCCGCGAGCGCGTCCGCCGCCCGCGGCACCTCCTCCAGCTGCGCGAACAGCAGGCTCGCCCGCGGATCCTCGCCCGAGTAGAGCCGGTGCCCGAGCCCCGGCACCCGGCGCCCCGCCCGCAGGTGGTCGGCGACCACCGGTGCCGCGCCGCCCCGCTCCACGACCTCGGCCAGCATGCGGTGCGCCGGCCCGCTCGCGGCGCCGTGCAGCGGTCCCTCCAGCACACCCAGGCCGGCGGAGACCACGGCGTACGGGTGCGCGTGTGTCGACGCGGCGATGCGTGCGGCCAGGGTCGAGGGCGCCAGATCATGGTCGGCCAGCAGTGCGAGCGCGGTGTCGAGCACGGTCAGCGCCCCCGCGTCGGCGGACCGCGCCGAGAGCTTCGGCCACAGCTGCCGGGCCAGCGGATCACCCGGCCCGGCAGCCGGCGCGCCGTCCGGCCCGCCGCCGGTCGCGCCGGACGCCGTTCCGGCCGTTGCCCCAGGTCCGCCGCCGTCCCGCACCCCCGCGGCGTACCCGCCGGGCTCTCCGGCGTCCGGCAGTGCGCCCACCAGGGTGGGGATCAGGCTGCGCGCGCTGCTCAGAACCCCCTCGGGCGAGAGGTCGAACCGCAGGGGGTCGGAAGCGGCCGCCGCGGCGACCGCCACCCGCAGCCTGTCCGTGGAGCTGCTGTGCCGTGGCAGCGCGGCAGCCGTACGCCGTGCCGCGGCAAGGGATTCGGGGTCAGCGGTGAAGCGGACGCCCGGACGGAGGGCGCCGGTCCAGATCCATTCGGCGACCTCCTCGAAGCCGTGAGCGCGGGCCAGTTCGGTCGCGTCGACGCCGCGGAAGAAGTAGCGGTCGGGCTCGATGAGCGTGATGCCGGTACGGAAGACCAGTTCGCCGGCGGGCGCCGGAGAGGGCTCCCTGCGTCCGGTGCGGCGGGCCAGCGCCTCGACCTCCGCGGCGTCGAGCGTGCTGCCGCGTCCGCCGGGCGCGCGCCTGCTGGTGAGCTGCCCCCTGCTCACATAGGCGTAGACGGTCTCGGGCTTCACGCCCAGCAGCTCCGCCGCCTCCCGGGTGGTCAGCCTGCGGCCTTCGGCCGCCCCTCCGGTCCTCGGGTCGTCGCCGGCTGCTCCGCCGACCGGCTCATGCGTCATGGCGCCCACCGTATCCGTATCCATCTCCCATCCATATCGATCCAAGGTAATCAAGTTTTTATGTTGATTCAATCAATATTGACAGATTCAAAGTCAAGCATGGACAGTTGAATCAATGTTTGCAACGCCGGTCGAGGAGAGATCTGCCATGTCCGACCCACGTACGGAATCCGCCCCTCTCGACACGCCCCGGGGGCTCGCCGGTGTGATCGTCACCGATACCGCCCTCGGCGACGTGCGCGGGCGGGAGGGCTTCTACCACTACCGGCACTACTCGGCGATCGAGCTGGCGCGGACCCGCAGCTTCGAGGACGTCTGGTACCTGATGTTCCACGGCGAGCTGCCCGGCCCGGCCGAGAGCCAGGGCTTCGCCGCACGTACCGCGGGCCTTCGCCGCCTGCCCGCCGAGGTGGGCCGGGCGCTGCCGGCCATCGCGCGCGCCGGGGCGGTCTCCGGGCCGCTCGCCGGGCTGCGCACGGCACTCTCGCTGCTCGGCGCCACGGCGGGATTCCACCCGGTGTACGACCTCGGCGCGGACCGCCGCAGCGACGACGCGCTCGCCGTGTGTGCGGCGGTGCCCACGGTGCTGACCTCGCTGTACCGCCTCGGCCAGGGGCTCGAACCGGTCGAGCCGCGCGACGACCTCCCCTTCGCCGCGAACTACCTCTACATGCTCACCGGCGAGGAGCCGGACGCCGCGCGGGCCGCGGCCGTCGAGCGGTACCTCGTCTCCACGGTCGACCACGGTTTCAACGCCTCCACCTTCACGGCCAGGGTGATCGCCTCGACCGGCGCGGACATCGCCGCCTGCCTCGTCGGAGCCGTGGGCGCGCTCTCCGGTCCACTGCACGGCGGCGCTCCCAGCCGTGCGCTGGACACCCTGGACGCCATCGGCACCCCCGACCGCATCGACGGCTGGATCCGTGCCCGCGTCCTCGCGGGGGAGCGGATCATGGGGTTCGGGCACCCCGTCTACCGCACCGAGGACCCGCGCTCCCGCATGCTGCGCTCGATCGCGCTGGAGTTCGGCGGACCGCTGGCCGACTTCGCCGTCGAGGTCGAACAGCGGGTGGAGGAGATCCTCGCCGAGCTCAAGCCCGGGCGTGAGCTGCACACCAACGTGGAGTTCTACGCGGGGGTCGTCATGGAGCTCTGCGGGCTGCCGCGCGCGATGTTCACCCCCACCTTCTGCGCCGCGCGCATGATCGGCTGGAGCGCCAATATCCTGGAGCAGGCGGAGGACTCGAAGATCATCCGCCCGGCGGCCCGCTACGTGGGTACGCCGCCGCCGCGCCCCGTACCGGCACTCTGACCGACCGCAGGAAGGCCCCCGTTGACCCCGCCCCGCACCTCGCAGATCCCGGTCGTCGTCCTGGCGGGCTTCCTCGGATCCGGAAAGACGACCCTGCTCAACCACCTGCTCCGCAACAGGGCGGGCAACCGGATTGGCGTGATCGTCAACGACTTCGGGTCGATCGAGATCGACGCCATGACCGTCGCGGGCCAGGTCGGGTCCATGGTCTCGCTGGGCAACGGCTGCCTGTGCTGCGCCGTCGACGCGAGCGAACTCGACACCTACCTGGAGACGCTCACCCGTCCCGCGGCCAGGCTCGACGTGATCGTCATCGAGGCCAGCGGTCTCGCCGAGCCCCAGGAGCTCGTGCGGATGCTGCTGGCCAGCGACAATCCACACATCAGGTACGGGGGGCTGGTCGAGGTCGTCGACGCCGCGGAGTTCCCCGCCACCAGGGAACGCCACCCCGAGATCGACCGGCATCTCGCGATCGCCGACCTGATCGTCCTGAACAAGACCGACCGTGTGACGGAAGCCGGACTGGGAGACGTGCGGGGTGCCGTCGCCGAGGCGGGCGGCAAGGCGGCGCTCATCAGCGCCGCGTACGGCAGGATCGACCCGGAGCTGCTCTTCGACCCCGTGCTCGGGGCGGACGCGGACGACATCGCCCGGCAGCTCACCTTCGAGGACCTGCTCCCCGAGGCCGACCGCGCGCACGGGGCCCATCTGCACACGGCGTACGAGAGTGTCTCCTTCACCGCCGAACTCCCGCTCAGCCCCCGCAGGTTCATGGAGTTCCTCGACTCAAGGCCGACCGGTCTCTACCGGATCAAGGGCTTCGCCGACTTCGGCGCGGGCGACCCGGGAAACCGCTACACCCTGCACGCCGTCGGCAGGTTCCTGCGCTTCGTCCCGCAGGCTTGGGCGCGGGACGAACCACGGCGGACCCGGCTGGTGCTGATCGGCTCCGGCATCGACGCGGAGGCGCTGCACAAGGAACTGGAGGGCTGCCAGGACGCCTCGCAGGACGCGTCGCAGGGTGCCACCGAGGAGCTGGAACGCAGCATGTGGGGCGTCCTGCGGTACGTACGGCAGCCGGACGGCGACGAGGCCTGACGCCCCGCGCCGTCCGGCGGTGTCCTACAGCGGTGGGGCGATCACCGCGACCTGGCTGGTCAGCGGAGTGCCCGAACCGTCACGGCGCGGGTCGGGCGCCGGCAGTTCGGCCGGTGCGCCGTTCTTCTGCGCGGCCTGCGCCGGCGTCCCTCCCGCCCAGGCGAACACCAGGACGTCCTCCCCCTTGAGGAAGCGCTGGCAGCGCACCCCGCCGGTGGCCCTGCCCTTGCGCGGATACTGGTCGAACGGGGTGAGCTTCCAGGTCCGCTCCGAGTCGTCCAGCGTGCCGTGCGAACCGGCGACCGTGAACACCACGGCATCCACCGACGGATCCACCGCGGTGAACGACAGGACCGAGGCGCCCGCCGTGAGCTTGACCCCCGCCATGCCGCCCGCGGCGCGTCCCTGCGGACGTACCTGAGCGGCCGGGTAGCGCAGCAGCTGCGCGTCGGACGTGATGAAGACCAGGTCCTCCTCTCCCGTACGCAGCTGGGTGGCGCCGACGATCCGGTCACCGTCCTTGAGCGAGATGACCTCCAACTCGTCCTTGTTGGCGGGGTAGTCGGGCACCACGCGCTTCACCACCCCCTGCAGGGTGCCGACGGCCAGGCCGGGTGACTCCTCGTCCAGGGTGGTCAGGCAGATCAGGTCCTCGTCCGCCTCCAGCGTCAGGAACTCCGAGACCTGTGCTCCGCCGGAGAGGTTCGGAGCCGAGTGGGTGTCAGGAAGCTGCGGCAGATCGATGACCGAGAGACGCAGCAGCCGGCCGGTGGACGTCACCGCGCCCACGTCCCCGCGCGCCGTCGCGCGGACCGCCGAGACGACCACGTCGTGCTTCGTCCGCCTGGCGTCCTCGGCCCGGACGACCGGGTCGCCGTTGGCCGTACGGGCCAGCAGCCCGGTCGAGGAGAGGAGCACCTGGCACGGGTCGTCGGCGACCTCAAGCGGCACCGAGGCGATCTGCGAACCCGCGGACTCCAGCAGGACCGTACGGCGGTCGGTGCCGAACTTCTTCGCCACCGCGGCCAGTTCGGAGGACACCAGCTTGCGCAGCTCGGCGTCCGACTCCAGGATCGCGGTCAGCTCGGCGATCTCCTCGTTGAGGCGGTCGCGCTCGCCCTCCAGCTCGATCCGGTCGAAGCGGGTGAGCCTGCGCAGTGGGGTGTCCAGGATGTACTGGGTCTGGATCTCGCTCAGCGAGAAGCGCTCCATCAGGCGCTCCTTCGCCTGTGACGAGTTGTCGCTGTCCCGGATGAGGCGGATGACCTCGTCGATGTCGAGCAGCGCGACGAGGAGGCCCTCGACCAGGTGCAGCCGGTTGCGCCGCTTGGTCCTGCGGAACTCGCTGCGGCGCCGGACCACGTCGAACCGGTGGTCGAGGTAGACCTCGAGGAGCTCCTTGAGCCCCAGGGTGAGCGGCTGTCCGTCGACCAGCGCCACGTTGTTGATGCCGAAGGACTCCTCCATCGGCGTCAGCTTGTAGAGCTGCTCCAGCACGGCCTCGGGCACGAAGCCGTTCTTGACCTCGATCACCAGACGCAGACCGTGCGCCCGGTCGGTGAGGTCCTTGACGTCGGCGATCCCCTGGAGCTTCTTCGAGCCGACCAGGTCCTTGATCTTGGCGATCACCTTCTCCGGGCCTACGGCGAAGGGGAGTTCGGTGACGACGAGGCCCTTGCGGCGTGCCGTGACGTTCTCTATGGCGACCGTGGCGCGGATCTTGAACGTACCGCGCCCGGAGGCGTACGCGTCCTTGACGCCGCCGAGCCCGACGATCCTGCCACCGGTCGGCAGGTCGGGTCCGGGGACGAAGCGCATCAGCGTCTCGAGGTCCGCGCCGGGGTGCCGGATGAGGTGGCGCGCGGCGGCGATGACCTCTCCGAGGTTGTGCGGGGGCATGTTGGTCGCCATGCCGACCGCGATCCCGGACGCGCCGTTTACCAGGAGGTTCGGGTACGCCGCCGGGAGGACGACCGGCTCCCGCTCCTGGCCGTCGTAGTTCGACTGGTAGTCGACCGTGTCCTCGTCGATCGACTCCGTCATCAGCGTCGTGGCGTCGGCCATCCGGCACTCGGTGTACCGCATGGCGGCCGGTGGGTCGTCGTTGCCCAGCGAGCCGAAGTTGCCGTGCCCGTCGACCAGGGGCAGGCGCATCGAGAACGGCTGTGCCATGCGCACCAGTGCGTCATAGATCGACGCGTCACCGTGCGGGTGCAGTTTGCCCATCACCTCGCCCACGACCCGTGCGCACTTGACGTAGCCACGGTCGGGGCGAAGGCCCATCTCGTTCATCTGGGACACGATGCGGCGGTGCACGGGCTTCATGCCGTCCCGGGCATCGGGCAGAGCCCTGGAGTAGATCACCGAGTACGCGTACTCGAGGAAGGAGCCCTGCATTTCGTCGACGACGTCGATGTCGAGGATCTTCTCCTCGAAGTCGTCCGGCGGCGGGGTTTTCGTGCTGCGGCGGGCCATCGCGGCTGCGACTCCTTCACAGATTCTGTCGGGCAACCTCAGGTTCTGACGCCGACCATTGTGGACCGCCGTACCGACAACGCCGACCTCGACCCGTCCGAAGAGGTGTCCAGGGCCCCCACGGACCCCCTTCCCACGGCAGAATCCAGGACAACACCCACCAGGCGGGAACTTCGCCAGGTGCCCTTGCGCTTGCTTACAGTGGCAGGTCCGGCAGGAAATCCTGCACCGATCGAAGGGACGTACATGCCCATGGGTCACACGGCCACAGCCCAGGCCGGTTCCGGCGGCTTGACGGCGACCGAGCACCGTCTGGCCAACGGCCTGCGCGTGGTGCTCTCCGAGGACCATCTGACCCCGGTAGCCGCGGTCTGCCTCTGGTACGACGTCGGCTCCCGCCACGAGGTCGCGGGACGCACCGGCCTCGCCCACCTCTTCGAGCACCTGATGTTCCAGGGCTCGGGCCAGGTCAAGGGGAACGGGCACTTCGAGCTGGTCCAGGGGGCCGGCGGCTCTCTCAACGGCACCACCAGTTTCGAACGCACCAACTACTTCGAGACGATGCCCACGCACCAGCTGGAGCTGGCCCTGTGGCTCGAGGCCGACCGGATGGGCTCGCTGCTCGCCGCGCTCGACGAGGAGTCCATGGAGAACCAGCGGGACGTGGTGAAGAACGAGCGCCGCCAGCGCTACGACAACGTCCCGTACGGCACGGCGTTCGAGAGGCTCACCGCGCTCGCCTACCCGGAGGGGCACCCGTACCACCACACGCCCATCGGCTCGATGGCCGATCTCGACGCGGCGACGCTGGAGGACGCGCAGGCGTTCTTCCGCACGTACTACGCGCCGAACAACGCCGTGCTCTCCGTGGTCGGGGACATCGACCCGGAGCAGACGCTCGCCTGGATCGAGAAGTACTTCGGCTCCATCCCCTCGCACGAGGGCAAGCAGCCGCCGCGCGACGGCACACTGCCCGGCGTCATCGGCGAACAGCTGCGTGAGGTGGTCGAGGAGGAGGTGCCCGCGCGGGCACTGATGGCCGCGTACCGGCTGCCGCACGACGGCACCCGGGAGTGCGACGCCGCGGACCTCGCGCTGACCGTGCTCGGCGGCGGTGAGTCGTCCCGGCTGCACAACCGCCTGGTCCGCCGCGACCGCACGGCCGTGGCCGCGGGATTCGGGCTGCTCCGGCTCTCCGGCGCTCCGTCGCTGGGCTGGCTGGACGTCAAGACGTCCGGTGGCGTCGAGGTCCCGCAGATCGAGACGGCGGTCGACGAGGAGTTGGCCCGCTTCGCCGAGGAGGGTCCCACCCCGGAGGAGATGGAACGCGCGCAGGCGCAGTTGGAGCGCGAGTGGCTGGACCGGCTCGGCACGGTCTCCGGCCGGGCCGACGAACTCTGCCGGTACGCCGTCCTGTTCGGTGACCCGCAGCTCGCGCTGACCGCGGTGGGCCGCGTGCTGGACGTGACCGCCGACGAGGTCAAGGCCGCCGCCCGTGCCCACCTGCGGCCCGACAACCGTGCGGTCCTGGTCTACGAGCCGGTCGAACCGGCCGAGGAGACGGACGGCAACGACGCGCACGAGGGGGCGGACAAGTGACCGACGCCGCCGTGACTGGAGTAGCGATGGAGTACCACCCGCAGCCGACCGCCGGCGAGGCCAGGCCCTGGGCCTTCCCCGCGCCCGAACGCGGAGCCCTGCCGAACGGCCTGACCGTGCTGCGCTGTCACCGCCCGGGCCAGCAGGTCGTGGCCGTGGAGATCTTCCTCGACGCGCCGCTGGACGCCGAGCCGGAGGGCCTCGACGGGGTGGCGACGATCATGGCGCGCGCACTGTCCGAGGGCACGGACAAGCACTCGGCCGAGGAGTTCGCCGCCGAGCTGGAGCGCTGCGGGGCCACGCTGGACGCCCACGCCGACCACCCGGGGCTCCGCGTCTCCCTGGAGGTCCCGGTCTCCCGGCTGACCAAGGCGCTCGGCCTCGTCGCGGAGGCGCTGCGGGCCCCCGCCTTCGCGGAGAGCGAGATCGAGCGGCTGGTGGGCAACCGGCTCGACGAGATCCCCCACGAGCAGGCCAACCCGGCCAGGCGGGCCGCCAAGCAGCTCTCCAAGGAGCTGTTCCCCGCCACGGCCCGGATGTCCCGTCCGCGTCAGGGCACCGAGGAGACCGTACGGCGGATCGACGCCGCCGCCGTGCGCGCCTTCTACGACGCCCACGTCCGTCCGTCCACCGCGACCGCGGTGATCGTCGGCGACCTCACGGACGTCGATCTCGACGCGCTGCTGGCCGACACCGTCGGTGACTGGTCGGGCAACTCCGCCCAGGCGCGACCGGTGCCCCCGATCACCGCGGACGACAGGGGCCGTGTGATCGTCGTGGACCGCCCGGGAGCCGTGCAGACACAGCTCCTGATCGGTCGGATCGGCGCGGACCGGCACGACAGCGTGTGGCCCGCCCAGGTCCTCGGCACCTACTGCCTGGGGGGCACCCTCACCTCCCGGCTGGACCGGGTGCTGCGCGAGGAGAAGGGCTACACCTACGGCGTCAGGGCCTTCGGGCAGGTGCTGCGCTCGACGGCCCCCGGCTCGGCCTCCGGTGCGACGGGCGCCGCGATGCTGGCCATCAGCGGCTCCGTGGACACGGAGTCCACCGGCCCCGCGCTCGACGACCTGTGGAAGGTTCTGCGCACCCTGGCGGCCGAAGGGCTCACCGACGCCGAGCGCGAGACCGCCGTGCAGAACCTCGTGGGCGTGGCCCCGCTGAAGTACGAGACGGCGGCCTCCGTCGCGGGGACCCTGGCCGATCAGGTGGAGCAGCACCTCCCGGACGACTACCAGGCCGAGCTGTACGCCCGCCTGGCCGGGACGGGCACGGTGGAGGCCACCGCCGCTGTGGTCAACGCGTTCCCCGTCGACCGTCTGGTCACGGTGCTCGTGGGGGACGCCTCGCAGATCGCGGAGCCCGTCAGGGCGCTGGGCATCGGCGAGGTGTCGGTCGTCAGCGGCTGACGGAACGGCACATTCGGGACCTCGGCGGGCATGTCCGCCGAGGTCTGGCCTTTTGTCCGCTTTATTAAGCTAAGTAGCTTTTCATCCTGTGGGATGTGCGACAAAAGGCCCTTTCCGTTTGGTGGCGGCGACAGAGCCGTCCTAGCGTCTCCCCGGCTGTCCGTCGGAACCGAGCCGTGACCCGCGGCGCCGGACAGCCATCGCCGAGTCCCCGTCAGGCGCGAGCCTGGGGAGCCGGGGACCCACGAAGTCCCTGGGGTGAATCGGATTCCTGCCGTCTCGCACGAGACGGGCAGGGGCCCGTAGGAGACCTTCCTGCTCCGAACCCGTCAGCTAACCCGGTAGGCGAGAAGGAAGGAAAGGACCAACCCCTCCATGGCGTTCATCCGTGCCACCGGGAAGCACCGTGCCCCGAACCGCCTGACGCGCAGGAGCGTCCGGGTCGCCGGCATCGCTGCCCTGGCCACCACCGGTGTCATCGGCGCCACGGCTTCCCCGGCCCTCGCCGCGGACGCCGAAGCGGCGAGCGGCACCGGCCTCACCCAGGCCGTCGCCCTCGACACCACCCTCGCCGCCCAGATCCAGGCCCAGGCGAAGATCCAGCAGCACCAGGCCGACGTCGCCGCGAAGGCCGCCGCCGAAGCGAAGGCCGAGGCCGAGGCGAAGGCGGAGGCCAAGCGCAAGGCCCAGGCCCGCGCCAAGGAGGTCCGCGAGGAGAAGGCGCGCGCGGCACGCGCCGCCGAGCGTGCCCGGCTCAACTCCTTCCACCTCCCGGTCGCCGGTTCGCACGTCACCACCGGCTACCGGTCCGGCGGCGCGCTCTGGTCGTCCGGCTCGCACTCCGGCGTCGACTTCCAGGCCGCGTCCGGCACCTCCGTCGTCGCGGTCGGCGCCGGCACGGTCGTCGAGGCCGGCTGGGGCGGCGCGTACGGCAACAACATCGTGCTCAGGATGAAGGACGGCTCGTACACGCAGTACGGCCACCTCTCCTCGATCGGCGTCTCGGTCGGCCAGAGCGTCGACTCGGGCCAGCAGATCGGCGTCTCCGGCTCGACCGGCAACTCCACCGGACCGCACCTGCACTTCGAGGCCCGGACGACCCCCGAGTACGGCTCGGACATGGACCCGGTCGCCTACCTCCGCGCCCACGGCGTCCAGGTCTGACGCACCCGCCTCGCACGCTCCGACGAAGGCCCCGGCACCGTGCCGGGGCCTTCGCGGTGCCACGGGAGGGCGAAGGCCCGAAGTCCGCGCGCAACTGTTCGTCGGCCAAAAGATATCCATGGATTCCACCCCGCCATCGGAAATTCCGGCCGATTGCAATAGAGTCACAGAACAGGCGTCGATCGGCCGCGTTTCGCGGTGATCAAGACGGAGGTTCGGACATGCGCATTCCCGCGCATTCGGTATGCACGGCAATCCGTGACGACATCGTCTCCGGTGTCTTCGAACGCGGCAGCCGCCTCACCGAAGAGGTGCTCGCGCGTCGGTACGGCGTCTCCCGCGTCCCGGTGCGCGAGGCGCTGCGCACCCTGGAGTCCGAGGGGTTCGTCGTCACCCGCCGGCACGCCGGTGCCTGCGTCGCCGAGCCCACCGAGCAGGAGGCCGCCGACCTCCTGGAGATGCGGATGCTGCTGGAGCCGCTGGGCGCCGCGCGTGCGGCCCAGCGCCGCACCGACGCGCACCTCAAGGTTCTCCGTGGCCTGGTCAGGCTGGGGCAGGAGCGGGTGCGCCGCAGTGAGGGGGAGGACCTCCGGTCACTGGGCGGCTGGTTCCACGAGACGCTGGCCCAGGCCTCCGGCAGCCCCGCTCTGATCGCGCTGCTCACACAGCTGCGGCACAAGATCGCCTGGATGTACGCCGTCGAGCAGCCGGCCAGGCCCGCGGACTCCTGGGCCGAGCACGGTGCCCTCGTGGACGCCGTGGCGCGCGGGGACGCGGAACGCGCCAGGCTGCTCGCCGCCCAGCACGCCGAGCGGGCCGCCGCCGCGCACCGGCTGCGCCGCGCGGACCGGCAGGCGGCCGGCGGGGCCCGGGTGAGGACTTCGCAACACCCCGTAAACATCGCGGGAGCCCGCCATTAACAATTACGCCGTATACAAAGAAGGCATTCTTGGTGGGGTCTTTCTTTTTGCTGCCCTGATCCGGATTACCGTCGAGCTTTGATCTCTCCGGTCCTGGAAATGGAGAAGTCGCGGCTCCCGGTGGGGGCCGCGACTTCGCCGCAGAGGGAATTCCGGTTCTGAGCGACCGGGGTCAGACGGTCTCCGGGAGCTCGTCGAGCCCCTCGGCGACCAGCTTCGCCAGGCGGTCCAGAGCGGTCTCGGCGTCGTCCGCCTCGGACGCGAGGACGATCTCCTCGCCGCCCTGGGCGCCCAGGCCGAGCACCGCGAGCATCGAGGCGGCGTTCACGGGGTTGCCGTCCGCCTTGGCGATGGTCACGGGGACGCCGGAGGCCGTGGCGGCACGGACGAAGATGGAAGCGGGGCGGGCGTGCAGGCCCTCGGCCCAACCGACGTTGACGCGGCGCTCAGCCATGGTTCTGCCCTTCACGTGTCAATAAGTTGTCTAGACCAGTCTCTCATGTGGTGCGCACTGCTGTGCCCGTCCTCCGGCCCGTCGTTCCGCCGCCGGCCGGCTCACTCAGCGTGCCCCCGCGGGCAACCCGCCGCTACCCGTGCGGCGGTCGTAGGCTTTGCCCATGGAGCCCATGCCCGCGCAGAGTCCGCATCACGCGTACCCCGACCACTGGGAGGCGGACGTGGTGCTCCGGGACGGTGGCACCGCACGCGTCAGGCCCATCACCACGGACGACGCCGAGCGGTTGGTGAGCTTCTACGAGCAGGTCTCCGACGAGTCGAAGTACTACCGCTTCTTCGCCCCCTACCCGCGGCTGTCCGCGCGCGACGTGCACCGCTTCACCCATCACGACTACGTCGACCGGGTGGGACTGGCCGTGACGATCGGCGGCGAGTTCATCGCCACCGTCCGCTACGACCGGATCGACGACCGGGGCAGGCCGGCCTCGGCCCCCGCGGACGAGGCCGAGGTCGCCTTCCTCGTCCAGGACGCCCACCAGGGGCGTGGCGTGGCGTCGGCGCTCCTCGAACACATCGCGGCGGTGGCCCGGGAGCGCGGTATCCGCCGCTTCGCAGCCGAGGTGCTGCCCGCCAACAACAAGATGATCAAAGTCTTCCGGGACGCCGGGTTCACCCAGCACCGCAGCTTCGAGGACGGTTCCGTCCATCTCACCCTCGACCTGGAACCCACGGCCGAGTCCCTCGCCGTCCAGCGCGCCCGCGAACAGAGGGCCGAGGCGCGCTCCGTGCAGCGCCTGCTGGCCCCCGGCTCGGTCGCCGTCGTCGGCGTCGGCCGCACGCCCGGCGGGGTGGGCCGCACCGTCCTGCGCAATCTCCTCGGCTCGGGCTTCACCGGACGCACGTACGCGGTGAACACGTCCTTCGTCGCCGGGCAGGGCGCGGTCGACGGGGTCCCCGCGCACCGCTCCGTGGGCGAGATCGGCGAGCCTGTCGACCTCGCGGTCCTCGCCGTCCCCGCCGACCGGGTGCCCGAGGCCGTCGCCGACTGCGGAGAGCACGGGGTCCAAGGGCTCGTCGTCCTCTCCGCCGGCTACGCCGAGCGCGGGGCCGAAGGCCGGGAGCGGCAGCGCGAACTGGTCCGCCAGGCACGGTCGTACGGCATGCGGATCATCGGGCCGAACGCGTTCGGCATCATCAACACCTCCGACGCGGTCCGCCTCAACGCCTCACTCGCCCCCGAGTCGCCCGAAGCCGGGCGCATCGGGCTCTTCACCCAGTCCGGCGCCATCGGGATCGCGCTGCTGTCCGGGCTCCACCGGCGTGGCGCAGGGCTGTCGTCCTTCATCTCCGCGGGGAACCGGGCCGACGTCTCCGGCAACGACTTCCTGCAGTACTCGTTCGAGGACCAGGACACCGACGTCGCCCTGCTCTACCTCGAATCCCTCGGCAACCCGCGCAAGTTCACCCGCCTCGCCCGCCGGACCGGCGCGGTGAAGCCCGTGGTCGTGGTCAAGGGCGCCCGGCACAGCGGCACCAACCCGCCGGGGCACGCCGTGCCCGTCAGCCGCATCCCCGACGCGACGGTCTCCGCGCTGATGCGGCAGGCCGGTGTGATCCGCGTCGACACGGTGACGGAGATGGTCGACGTGGGCCTCCTCCTCGCCGGCCAGCCCCTGCCGGACGGCCCCCGGGTGGCGATCCTGGGCAACTCCGAGTCCCTCGGGCTGCTCACGTACGACGCGTGCCTGGCGGAGGGGCTGCGCCCGCGCCCGCCCCGCGACCTCACCACCGCGGCCGGTCCACGGGACTTCCGGGACGCGCTCGCGGAGGCCCTCGCGGACCGGACCTGCGACGGCGTGATCGTGACCGCCATCCCGTGGGTGGGGGAGAACGGCGAGGCGGAGACCGGTGACGGAGAGGTCCTGGCCGCCGCGCTGCGCGAGGCGGCGGCCACCGGCCCGGCCAAGCCGGTGGCGGTGGTGCACGTGGAGATGGGCGGCCTGGCCCAGGCTCTCGCCGCGGCCACGGGCACCGCCGCTCCCCCCGCGCCCCGGCCGGCCGGCCCCGCCCGGGCGCCCGAACCCCCGGCCGCCGAGACGGGAGCGGGCGGGCACGGCGGCGCCCAGGCGGCCGCGACCGGAGCCGACGCGCCCGAACCGGACCGCCCCGCACCCCGCGCCGGCCGGATCCCCGCCTACCCCGCGGCCGAGCGGGCCGTACGCGCGCTCGCCGAGGCGGTGAAGTACGCGCAGTGGCGCCGGCAGGCCGCGGCGCCCGGCAAGGTGCCCGAATTCCTCGACGACACCATCGACGAGCCGGGAACCGCCGGCCTGATCGACGCGCTGCTCGGCCCCGACCCCGACCCGCGAGGCCGTCCGCTCACCCACGACGAGTCCCGCGAGCTCCTCGCCCGCTACGGCGTCACCGTGCGTCCCGCCCTCCCCGCGCCCGATCCGGAGGCCGCCGTCGCCGCAGCCGCGGAGCTGGGCTACCCGGTGGCCCTCAAGACCACCGCACCCCACCTCCGCCACCGCGCCGACCTCGGGGGCGTCCGGCTCGACCTCGTCGACGAGGACGCCCTGCGCCGTGCCTACGACGAGCTGACAGACCTGCTCGGAACCCCCGCCGAACTGCGCCCCGTCATCCAGGCCATGGCGCCCAGGGGCGTCGACACCGTCGTCCGGGCCTCCATCGACGCGGCGGCCGGCGCTGTCCTGTCCTTCGGCCTGGCCGGCGCGCCCTCCGAGCTGCTGGGCGACATCGCCCACCGCCTGGTGCCCGTCACCGACCGGGACGCCGCCGAGCTCATCCGGTCCATCAGGGCGGCGCCGGTGCTGTTCGGCTGGCGCGGCTCCGCGCCGGCGGACACCGCGGCGCTCGAAGAACTCCTGCTGCGGGTGTCCCGGCTGGTCGACGACCACCCCGAGGTGGTCTCGGTCGCCCTGGAACCAGTCGTCGTCGCCACACACGGCCTCAGCGTGCTCGGGGCGAGTGTCCGTCTCGCCCCGCCGCCGCCCCGCAGCGACATCGGCCCGCGGCGGCTCCCCAGCTACTGACCGCCGACGGACCCGCGCACGGCGTCCCCGGCAGTCACCGGCCCCCCGTAGGATGGTCCGCATGGCAAAGACCGGTACGACGACCCAGGGGCTGCGCGCGGCGATCGAGCGCAGCGGCTACTACCCGGCCCTCGTGGCCGAGGCGGTGGAGGCCGCCGTAGGCGGGGAGCCGGTCGCTTCGTACCTGGTGCACCAGGAGACCACCTTCGACTCCAACGAGGTCCGCCGCCACGTCACGGTCCTCGTCCTGACCGACACCCGCTTCATCGTCAGCCACACCGACGAGCAGGCGGCCGACGACAGTTCCCCGACGCCGTACGCCACGACGTCGACCGAGTCGGTCAAGCTCGACAGGATCTCGTCCGTCGTGGTGAGCCGGGTCGTCGCGGACCCCGAGAAGTACGTTCCCGGCACGCTGCCGCGCGAGGTCGTCCTGACCATCGGCTGGGGCGCCGTCTCCCGGATCGACCTCGAGCCCGCCGCCTGCGGCGACCCCAACTGCGAGGCCGACCACGGCTACACCGGCAGTTCCACCGCCGACGACCTGAGCCTGCGCGTCAGCGAGGCGGGGGACGGCCCGGACACCGTGCGTCAGACCCTCGCCTTCGCCCAGGCACTCTCCGAGGCCACGGCCGCGACCGCGGCGACCGGCCGCTGATGGTCCAGCCCGCCTGGCAGGACCCTGTTCTGCTCGCTCCCGAGTCCGCTCCGGCACCTGAGTACGGCAGCGGCTCGCTCGCCGACCTGCTTCCCACGCTCGTCGCCGGACAGGGCGTGCCGGGCTTCGAGGCGTCGATTCCGGAGCTCACCCCCGCCGACCGGAACTGCGTCTTCCTGATCGACGGCCTCGGCTGGGAGCAGATCAAGGCACACCCGGACGAGGCCCCGTTCCTGCACTCCCTGCTCGCCACGTCCCGTGGTGGCACCGGCCGCCCCATCACGGCGGGCTTCCCGTCCACCACGGCGACCTCGCTCGCCTCGGTCGGCACGGGCCTGCCCCCCGGCGAGCACGGTCTTCCCGGCTACACCGTGCGCAACCCGGAGACCGGCGCGCTGATGAACCAGCTCCGCTGGAAGCCGTGGACCTCCCCGAAGGTCTGGCAGCCTCACCCCACCGTCTTCGAGCTGGCCCACGCCGCGGGTGTGCGCACCGCCCAGGTCTCCGCCCCCGGCTTCGAGCAGACCCCCCTGACCAAGGTCGCGCTCAGCGGCGGTTCGTTCCTCGGCAGGCTCACCGGCGAGGACCGGATGGACCTCGCGGCCGAGCGGCTCGCCGCGGGCGACAGGTCCCTCGTCTACACCTACTACAGCGAGGTCGACGGCCAGGGGCACCGCTTCGGTGTCGACTCCGACTCCTGGCGGGGCCAGCTGATGTACGTCGACGGACTGGCCCGGCGCCTCGCGGAGCGGCTCCCACCGCGCTCGGCGCTCTACGTCACGGCCGACCACGGAATGATCGACGTCCCGTTCGACGAACAGTCCCGGATCGATTTCGACGAGGACTGGGAGCTGAGCGCAGGTGTCGCCCTGCTGGGCGGCGAGGGCCGCGCCCGCCACGTGTACGCGGTCCCCGGGGCCGAGACCGACGTGCTGACCGTCTGGCGCGAGGTGCTCGGCGAGCAGTTCTGGGTGGCGAGCCGTGACGAGGCCGTCGCGGCGGGCTGGTTCGGCCCCCGGATCGACGAGCGCGTGTACGCCAGGATCGGCGACGTGGTGGCCGCAGCCCACGACGACGTGGTGGTCACCGCTTCGGTCAGGGAACCCCACGAGTCGGCGATGGTGGGGATGCACGGGTCGCTGACCCCCGCGGAACAGCTCGTCCCGCTCCTCGAAGTACGCTCGTAGGTTCCGTCTTCCGCACCCCCCACCCCGCACCGCACACGCACCCCGAAAGGCGCGCACTTCCTGATGTCCGAGCTTGTGTTCTTCTCCGGAACGATGGACTGCGGGAAGAGCACACTCGCGCTGCAGATCGCGCACAACCGGTCGGCGAGAGGGCTGCAGGGTCTGAACTTCACCCGGGACGACCGCGCGGGGGAGGGGAAGCTCTCCTCCCGGCTCGGGCTGGTGACCGAGGCGGTCGAGGCGGTGCAGGGCATGGACCTGTACGCCTACGTCGTCGACCGGGTGACGCAGGGCGGCCGGGTCGACTACCTGATCGTGGACGAGGCGCAGTTCCTGGAGCCGGTGCAGATCGACCAGTTGGCGCGGGTCGTCGACGACCTGGACCTGGACGTCTTCTCCTTCGGGATCACCACGGACTTCCGCACGAAGCTCTTCCCCGGCTCGCGACGGCTGATCGAGATGGCGGACCGCGTCGAGACGTTGCAGGTACAGGCGATGTGCTGGTGCGGGGCGCGTGCCACGCACAACGCCCGGACGGTGGGCGGCGAGATGGTCGTCGAAGGTGAGCAGGTCGTCGTCGGTGATGTGAGCAGCCCCGCCGCCGAGGTCGGCTACGAGGTGTTGTGCCGGCGTCATCACCGTCGCCGTATGACGAGCGGTTCAGTCCATGCCGGCGCGCTCTCGCCGGACGTCCTGCCGGTGGCCTCCGACTGAGGACCGCGGGCCGCGTGGCAGTGCGATGCCCGGCCGGGGCACCGCCCCCGACGGCCGGCGTCGCCGACACGAGCACCGCAGGGCTTCCCGGCGCCCGGCCCGCTGTGCGCGCCCGAGCCGCCGGGAGGCCTGCCCCCGCACGCGTCCGATCGCTCAGGTGGCGTAACGGGAGTGTTCGACGTGCCACACGTAGGAGGCGGCGATGCCTTCCATCGCCCGAGCGTGACGGGCGAGCTCTCCGACCGACCCGGCGGTGAGAGCGATGATGCGACCGCGCAGGACGACGGCCTCCTCCTCACACATCCGGGCAGCTTGCCGGAAGGCCCCCTCGATGTCGCAGCCGTACTGACGCATCAGTACCGTCGGCAGGCTGAGCGGATCCGGTCCCTCGCGGGTCGCCTCCTTCGCGTACGAAGCGAGATCGTTGATCCATCCGGCGAGGTCGGCCACGGCCGACTCCAGCTCCCGGACCGCCGTCGAGGAGCGCTGCCGCGCGGTGAGCTCGTATCCGAGCGCCACCTCCGCGGCGGCCATGACGGTGCGCACGAAGACCGTGTGGGGGCGCATGGCCCGGTATTCGCGGAGCGTGACGCGGTCGGGGGCATGCAGGTGGTGCGCCTCCCAGAGGATCCCGAAGAGGTTGTCGCGCAGGTGGGCGGTGATCCTCAGGTACTGCGTGGGCGTGGCCCGTTCCTCGAAGCGGACCAGGAGATCTCGCAGGGCGGCCCCGAAGACGCTCTCCTCTCCGGCGGACCGCTCGTCGTGGTGGCCTGCGAGGAGCCCGATGAACTCGGCGTTCCTGCGGACCAGTCCGGGGAGGTCGTCGGCTCCCGCCGTCTCGCCGTAGGCGTCGTCGAACGCGGTCAGCCACAGGAACAGGTCGGCGCAGAGGAAGAGGCTGTCGATGTCGGCCGTGGGGAGCGTGCGGGCGATGCCCCTGCTCGTGATGTTGCACAGCGCCTTTCGCGCACCCGGTGAGCCGACCAGGGGATGGGTGTCGAGCCACTCGCCGGTATGGCGCTCGACGGCGTCCGCGTGTGGGCTGACGGTGAAGGGACCGGGGAAGGAGTCGCGGAGGTCCGGCATCGGCAGTGCGGCGCGGGGGGAAGCGGACGCCCCGGGAGAGGAGTCGCTCATTCCGCGGCCCCCACGACCGCGTGCTGCCTGGTCTCGACGATCATGTCGAGGGAGGACGGGTGCACGGTGATCTCGGGTATCGGGCGGACCGGCTTTCCGGGAGCCGGGCGCAGCCGCCACCGGGATGCGACGAGCGCCGTGATGACGACGGCCTCGGTCAGCGAGAACTGGTCGCCGATGCACATTCTCTTGCCGACCCCGAACGGGATGAAGGCCCCGCGCGGCGGCTGGGGACGTTCCGGGATCCAGCGGTCCGGATCGAAGCGCAGCGGATCGGGGAACAGCTCCGCGTCCCGGTGCATGGCGTAGGGGCTCCACATGACGTCCGTCCCCGCCGGCAGGCGGAACTCGCCTATCTCCACGGGGGAGATGGCCTGCCGGGTGAGGATCCAGGCGGGGTTGTGCAGCCGCAGTGTCTCGTCGATGAGCCTGCGGGTGAAGACGAGCCGGGGAATGTGTTCGAGGGCGATCGGCCCGCCCGCGAGCACGGAGTCGACCTCCTCGTGCAGTCTGCGCTCCAGTTCCGGATCGCGGCCCAGCTCGTGGAAGAGCCAGGCCAGCGTGACCGCGGTGGTCTCGGACCCCGCCGCGAGCAGTGCTGTGACCTCCGCCATGACCTCCGCGTCGCTCAGCTGGCCGCCGGTCTCGTTCGGGGCGGTCATGAGCAGCGACACCAGGTCGTCGTACGCGTCGGGGTCCGCCCGGTGGTCGGCGATGATGGTGGTGATGGCTTCGCGCAGTACGGCGTTGGCCGCCCGTGCCCTTCGGTTGCCGCGCGTCGGCAGCCGTTCCAGGGCCGACACGGGAACCATGGCGTGCGTCAGAGCGGCCTTGAAGACGGTGTCCACGCTGTTGAGGATCGTCTGCGCGGGCCCCGGTTCCGGGGTGGAGGAGAACAGGGCGGCCATGACGATGCCCTGGGCCATCAGCTGCATCTCGTTGCACACGTCGACGGTCCGGTCGTGGTCCCAGGCCGAGATGGTCGGCTCCACGGTTTCCCGCATCATCTCGACGTAGCCCTTGACCTGTTCCCGGTGGAGGGCGGGGGACATCATGCGCCGTCGGTTCAGGTGCTGCTTCCCCTCCGCGACGGGCAGCGGGTCGCCTCCGAAGAGTTTGAGCTTCTCGAAGAGCAGCCCCTTGTTGAAGTGCTGCGACCGGCGGGTGAGCACCTCCTGGAGCAGCTCGTGCGAGTTGACCACGACGATCGGCTTGGGGCCGACGTCTATGCGTACGACCGGTCCGTAGGAGCGGAGCTTCTGGACGTACGCCAGCCGGTCCCTGATGAGAGGGAGTGCGTGTCCTACGAGTGGCAGCCGGCCCGGTGCGGTCGGCGGCAGGTGTTTCTCGGCGCTCAAGTGCCTGTCCTCGTTCTCTCTGGGGGATTCACGGGTGTCCGCCCCTGCGGGGGCCGACCGGGTCAGAGGTGACGGATCCGCAACATCTCTCGCGCGCCCAGGATCTCGGCCTCGATCATCGCTTCGGGCGCGTAGAGGGTCTTGTCGTGCCACAGGGCGGGATGCCGGGTGCCTGCGTCCGCCACGGCGTCCAGATACGCCCCGGCTCGGCCGAGAGCGCGGACCTGGTGCGGGGCGGGTGCGGAAGGGGCCGCGGAGAGCAGGATCTTGACGGCGTACGCGGTCTCCTCGGCCGTACCGTCCCAGACTCCCCACGATCCGTCGTCCCGCTGGGTCTCCGCCGTCCAGGCGGCTGCCGCCGCGACCGAGGCCGAGGCCTGATGTCCTCCATGCTGCGCCAGCGCGCGCACGCACCGCTCGGTCGAGTAGTAGGGGGAGGCGTGCCATTTGTCGGGCCAGTACCCTTCGGCCCTCTGCTGGCCGACCAGCCAGTCGCACAGCTTGTCCGCCCGGGGGTCGTCCGTACCCCCCTCGGCGGGAAGGCGCTGCGAACAGCTGACCAGTGCCTGGAGCGCGTGGGCGTTCGCCGTGACCGACCCGGTGTCCTCACCGACGTAGCAGTCGAAGTGGCTGCCGTTGTGGAACGCGTCGAGCGGTTCCGGCCCGTACGGCCGGCCGACGAGCGAGGCGACCAGCACGGCCATGGCCGTGTCGTCGGCGTCCGTCATGAGGCCGGGGGCGCCGCGTACGCCCTCGGGGTCGTAGATCTCGTCGACCCACCCGCGAACGGTGGGCAGGGTGGCGGCAGGCAGCCCGGCCCGGGCGAGCGCGGCGGCCACCCAGAGCCGCTCGAAGACACGGATGGGGGCTGCTTCGGGGAAGAGGCCGTCGTACCGAAGGGCGACGGGCTCGAGGTGCGCGACGGCCCGCTCCACCGCGGCGGGTGTGGACGCGCCCCAGGCCGCGGTCGCGGCCGGCGAGCTTCCGAGGAGGCCGTCGGCGTCGGGTACGAGACTCCGGGGTATGTGCCCGGCCACGCCTTCGAAGGTGTGGTGGAGCTTGACGGGAAGGGCGCCCACGGCCTCGTACCGTGCGGCGACGTACGCGGGGGCCCCTTCGTGGTACCCGCCCGGTATCGCCAGGCGGTCCGCCGCCGTGAGTCCGTGGAACCGGCCGGGGGCCTCCGCGGTGGCGTGGGCCAGGTGTTCGTTGACTCCGGAGACCAGGCCGGGAACGAGGAGCTCGGCCGCGGCCGTGTCGGGCCACGGGCCTGCCGGCGGAAGTGCGCGCAGCGCGGTCAGACCGCGTGCCGCCGCTCCTGCCAGCCGGGCTCCGACGTCCCCGGACACGGTGGCCCGCCGCAGTACGGCCAGCGCCGCCTCCACCCCACTGAGCGTCGGGAGCAGGCGATAGGGCTCCGGGCCGTCGCCCCAACTGCCGTCGGGCGCTTGTGCGTCGAGGAGGTAGCCGACCCGGCGTGCCTCACCGGGCAGCCAGGGTGCCGCCGAGGTGACACGGGCCGTCTCGTACGGCGAGGGGCGCACACTGCCCCACCTGTCCTGGTCGACCCTGGCCACCAGATCGATGGCCTGTTGGGGAAAGGTCGTACCGGCGGGCGCGTTGCTCATGGGGGTTGGTTCCTCCTCGTGGTCGGGACGTACGTCTGCGGGGCGGTGCCGCCCTCATGTCCGGCGCGCGGTCGCGGCGTCCGCGAGCCTGCGCAGGGAGGCCGTCGTGACGCCGGGGAACGGGGCCCCGTCCAGGGCCGCGAGCGCCGTGGCCCGTCGCTCGGCGATCATTTCCTCCACGCGGGCCCGGGCGCCCGTGGAGCTGAGGATGGTACGTATGACCTCTGCCTGATCCTCGTCCAGGTCGCTGCGGCCGACCAGCCTGCGCAGGGTGCTCAACTCCGAGGGAGACGCCCGTTGGACCGCGAGCGCCATGAGCACCGTGCCCTTGCCCGCGCGCAGATCGTCGAGCACCGACTTGCCTGTGTCGGCGGAGTCGCCGAAGACCCCGAGCAGGTCGTCGCGCAGTTGGAACGCCTCTCCCAGGGGTATACCGAAGGCGGTGCACGCTTCGAGTACCGGTGGGGCGCCACCGGCCAGAGCCGCCCCGATGTGCAGAGGGCGCTCTATGGTGTACTTCGCCGTCTTGTACCGGATGATGCGCAACGGAGTGCCGACATCGCCGGACAGGCGGCCGGTGGTCTGAAGATCCAGAAGCTGGCCGTACATGACCTCGCTCCGCATCTTCGCCAGCAGCGGCCTGACCTGGGCGAGCCGGTCGGGGGCGGCCCCCGCTGTCTCCAGCAGCTCGTCGGACCAGACGAGTGCCAGGTCTCCGAGGAGTACGGCGGCACCGAGACCGTGAGCCTCGGCCCTGTCGTGGCGCCCACCGCCCTCGGTGTAGGTCGTGGCCAGAGCGCGGTGGGCGGACGGCTGCCCGCGGCGGATGTCGCTGTCGTCCATCACGTCGTCGTGTATCAGGGCGAACAGCTGGAAGAGTTCGAGGCTGGCGGCAGCGCGTACGGCGGCCGCCGGGTCCCCCGTCGCCCCCGCTGCCTGCCATCCGTGGAGACACAGCCGGGAACGCAGGCGTTTGCCGCCGGCCAGCAGCCCGCGCAGGGTGGACGTCAGGTGCAACAGCTCGGCACCCGGGGCCGATCGGTCCTTGGAGTCCAGGAAACCGGTCAGGGCGGAGCCCACCCCGTGGTGCAGGGAGGAGACGTCGGTAGGAGCGGGAAGTATCTCAGTCATCGGTCGATCCCTTAATCGAGAACCGTCATGTCATTTCGTTCGCACAGAGGACGGACCAGGGCCAAGGTCTCGCCTGGACGACGTGGTGGGGCCGGCCGTTCCCACGGGTGGCCCCACCACGTCACAGCGGCCGCGTGAGCTAGACCGATGGCCTCGAACGTGCTCCGAGGCCGGTGTCCGCCGGGACCGGCCCCTGTTCCCTCCTGGGCTCCGCGGGGCTCCGGGACCAGGGCGTCGCCCCCTTGGCGTCGGGGGTCAGCGGCGTGAACCGTGCCGGCAGCGCGGTGAGCGTCCGGTGAACTGCCCCCGGCTGGTGCACGAGTTCTCCGGCAGGCACGGCGAGCTCGATGTCCGGCAGATAGCTGACGAGGCGTTCGATCGCGGTGGTGGCGATGAGCAGCGCCACGTCACTGGCGGGACAGGCGTGCGGACCGGCCGCGAAGGCCAGGTGCGCCTTGCCTCCCGAGCGGTAGCCGTCGGACGGGGTGCCCGAGTGGGGGCAGGTGTTCGCGGCGGCGTACGAGACCATGACGGGTGAGCCCGCCGCGATGGCGGTCCCGTGGAAGTTGATGTCCTCCTTGGGCGTGTGGAAGCTGTAGTTGGCCAAGGGGGACTCGTTCCACAGCGCGTCGTTGATGGCGTGCTGGATGGGCAGACTGCCCGTGGTCAGCGTGCCGAAGTAGCGCTCGTCGCTCAGCATGCGGACGAAAGTGTTCGCGATGAGGTTGACCAGGGGTTCGTTACCCGCGCCGAGCGTGATCAGGATCTGGTTGGTGGCCTCTTCCTGGTTGAGGCCGTTGGGATGGTCGATGAACCACGAGGTCAGATCCTGCCCGCGCTGAGCGGCCTTGGTCGCGTAGAGCGTCTGTAGGTAGGCGCCGAACGCCTGTCCGCCGGCTGCCTGCATCTCCGGGTCGGTGTCCACCATGGCCGCGAGGGCCCACACGAGCCGGGGCCCGTGTTCGTCGGGCATACCGAACAAGGCGTTGAAGATCATCAGGGGCAGCTGCTGTGCGTACTGGCGGACCAGGTCGACCTGACCGGTGTCGGCGAAGTCCTGGAGCAGGGTGTCCGCGTAACGGCACGTCAGGGCGCGTACCTCGTGGGGGTCCAGGAGGCCGAAGCTGTCAGTGATCACGCGCCGGAGGTGCGCGTGCTGCTCGCCGTCGGCGAAGAAGAGGCTCGGCCGCCATTCCACCAGGGGTCTGATCGGGCTGTCCTCCGGCACCAGGTGAAGCCAACTACGGGTGTCCTTGGACCAGGTGTCCGTGTCCCGCAGGAGTTCGATCGCGGCCTGGTAGTCGGTGACGAGGTGGACGACGACACCGGGGGCGACCTCGGCGACTCCGACGGGCCCCTGCATGCGGAGCAGTTCGTAGCTGCGCTGGGGGTTGGCGGCGTGCTCGGCCCCGTGGAGGGACACGGGAGCGTCGGTGGGGGTGATGGTCACGAGGCGTCGGCTCCGGCTACGGCAGAGGAGATGGAGTGTGCGGTGAGGGCGATGAGGGCTTCGAGGCTGCTGTTCATGTCCCGGGCGTCGCAGGTGACCAGGGGGGTGGCCGGGTCGAGATCGAGCTTCGAACGCAGCAGCTCTGTCGGGTAGTCGGGTGAGTCGGGGAAGGAATTGACGGCGACGGCGTACGGCAGACCGCGCTCCTCGATCAGGTCCATCACCTCGAAGGACTCGTCCAGACGCCGGGTGTCGGCCAGGACGAGGGCTCCGAGGGCTCCGAAGGCGATGCCCTCCCACAGGGGAAGGAAGCGGCGCTGCCCCGGCGTTCCGTAGAGGTACAGAACGATCTTGTTGCCCGGCAGGGTCCGGCGGCCGAAGTCGATGGCCACCGTGGTGGTGGTCTTGTGGCGCAGACCGACGAGGCTCAGGTCGTCGGTGGTGGCCGCACCCTCGGTCATGACCTCGTCGGTGTGCAGCGTCGGTATCTCCGACAGTGTCTGTATCGACGTCGTCTTGCCCACACCCATGGGACCGGCGACGAGGATCTTGATGCGCTTGTGCGTCCCCTCCGGCAGGTAGACCGGGCGCGCGCTAGGCGACGAGGAGTTGGCGGAGTCCACTCAGAACCTCTTCCATAACTGCTTTCGACGGACGGTCGGCGCGCAACGCGGAGAGAGCGTCCGGGACCGGGTCGCTCGCCTCTAAGTGCCCGTCGTTGACGAGCTGTCCCGCGATCATGAGGCTCGCGCCGACCGGGAGCTTGAGGTAGCCGGCCACCTCGATGACGCTGAGGGAGCCGTCCACGACCAGTTCGACCATCCGCACCTGTATCGGTGTGTGGTACGTGGGGAGAGGAAGGCCGGTGGCGCGGAGGGCTGTCAGCCTGTCCAGGCTGCCGGCGGCCGAGGCCTCGGAACCTCCCGTTCCCAGATAGGGCGGAAGCAGCCTCCGCTCCCGACTCATGACAGGCCGTCCTGGCTGCGGGCGGGGACGGACATGCTCTGCTGGCCGAGCTTCATGGCCTGGCGGGCCATGGCTCCCGCCACCACTCCCATGGGCATGTCGTCGGTGCCCGCGGCGGCGATCAGGGTGTTGTCCCCGGCCGGCATCACCATGTAGATGCCGTGCTCGTTCTGCGTGGTCGCGGTCACCAACGGTGTGTTCTCCGGCTGACCCAGGGCCGTGTTGGTGGCAGCGCGGGCGGCGGCGTAGAAGGCGGACGTCATCGCGCCTATGCCTTCGGCGTCGTCCCGCTTCAGGTGCTCCGATGTGGCCTGGACCATGCCGTCGCGGGTCATCGTCAGGGCATGCAGGACGCCCTTGATCTCGGTGATCGGCTTCAGGTACCAGGCGGCCTGATCGGGCTGGGTGTAGTTGTTGAGGGTCACGGTGTTTCCTCCGAATCGGTGGTTGCCCGGCCGCTGGCGAGCCCCTCCTGGAAGTCGTTCCAGGTGTCCTGGGCGCGGCGGGGGTCCTGGGGCTGGTATCGCGGCGCGGCGTCCTCGACGGCGGACACCGCGAGGCTGCGCCGATTGCGCTGGGGCAGTTCGGGCGGGGCTTCGGCATCCGGAGCGGCAGCGGGTGCGCGGCGCGGCTCGGGGGCGGCCGACCGGGCGGGGACGGGGCGCTTGCGGACCTGGGGTGCCGAGACGGGCAACGGAGCCATCGCGGACTGGGGCTTCGCCTCCTCGTTCATCGAGGTCAGCAGGTTGGGCGGAATCGACAGCACGGCACGCACCCCTCCGTAGGCGGATTGGTGGTTGATGGAGACGGCGAAGCCGTAGTCGGCCACCAGCCGGCCGACGGCGGCGAAGCCCTGCGAGGGCGGGTCACCGAGGTCGGTGAGCATCACTTCCTGCTGGTCGCCCGACAGCAGGCGTGTCCCGCGGACGGTCGCCTCCGCGGTCATGCCCGTGCCCGAGTCGTCGAAAGTGATGCACACGTTGCCGTTCCCCGTCTGGAGCACGCTGACCTCGACCATCAGGTCGTCGCGTGAATGCTCCAGCGCGTTGGCCATCAGCTCCGCACAGGCCATCGCGATGGGCTCCGCGGCACGTCCGACGACGCCGATGTCGGACGACCGGAGCCGCGAGACGATCTGAATGCGTTCGAAGCCACGCAGCCGTGAGGAAGCGCCACCGATGATCTCGGTGACGTAGGTGTCCTTGCGGACATGCCCCGGCCAGGCCCCGTACGCGACGGCCGACTTCTGCAGGAGCCGCAGCAGCTGCTCGTTGAGGTGGTCCGCCTGGAGCAGCCTGCTGGTCAGGCTCTGCGGCGCGCTGAACTCGTGCTGCAGCTCGTCGATCTCCGTCTGCAGACGGTAGGAGAGCGCCTGTGCGTCCTGGTTCGTACCGCGCAGGGCGGCCCGGGCGGCGGCGTCCACCCGGCGTCGTTCCTTGAGCAGGTTGACGGATACGTGCTCCAGCACGGAGTCGAGGAGCAGCGCGTCGTCGGAACCGGCGAGCTTCTCGTGCAGGAGGCCGGGAACAGGATGGTGCGAACTGATCAGGTTCAGTGCCAGTGCGGGCAGCCGCGCGGAGACGAGGTGGCGTACCTCGTCACGGAAATCCTGTGCATAGGCTTCGACCTCGCTGGTGCAGGTCTCAGCGGATCTCCTTTCCTTTGCTGCTGCCAGAGCGCGCGCTTCGGCATCTCGCATGCGGGATTCGAAGCTGTCGCGAGCTGATTCGTATTCCCTGCCGCGCCGAATATGCTTCTTGCGCGAGCGCGCCAGCAGCACGACTGCGATGGCCAGAAGGGCCGTCACGGCGCCGAGTGCTATGGCGATTTCTGATAGCGAGGTCACGGAAAAAGGGTCCTAGGGTTGGTATCGAGCTTCCGGGGACCTGCCCGGCGGACAAGTCGGCCCACGGGGAAGCCGGTTGCTGTCTCCGGAGGCGCCGGAGGGTCTGCGGGCGTGTGGCCGGACGGGTCGCACGGCCGAGATGAATGATCTGTGAAGATTCGACGAACGGCCGCGCACCTGCCGCTCCATGGCCGCTGAGGTGGCGCGGAGCAGATGAGGACGGCTGCGCCGGGGCGTCGCGATGCCGGGCGGGCTTGCCTCCGCCCGGCGCCTGACGTTGCGTCATACGTGCTGCGAAGGGCTGCCCTTGATCCGCCCACAGGGCCGGTCCGGCCGTCTGTGACGGGGGGTCAGGATCCATCAGGGCTCCGTTGGGGGCGGGGTCGCAGACGATATCGGGGCTCTCCGCCATCAGCGCAGTGGTGCTCAGCGACCTGGCAGTTCAAATCGCTGTCATTGTACGTTGGTTGAAACGCCGACGCGGCAAGGGCGAGTGCGACAACCGGAGTCCATTCAGGGCGAAAGGGGATCGTCCGTCCAGTTGCATCGGGGCTGAAAGGATACTTTCCTCGCGCACCGGGGGTACCGACCCGGACCGCGCAGTTTCGGCATCGCGCTCCGCACTGCCGTCGACGCTCAACTTTTCGCCCTGATAAGTGCGTTGTGCGACGCCGGTACCGGCCGCGAGGCCTTGGGCGGCCGGCCGGGGACGTGCTCGTGAGGGTGGAGCGGCGGCGACCGGTGCGGCTGCATCCGGACTTTCGGCCGGCCCGCTCGCGGTGAAGGCCGCTCCACGGTACGGAGCGCACCGTGGCCGCATTGCCCATGCGTGGGGCGCGGGGGAGCGGGTACGCGCGAGCGTAAACCGTGACCGAGTCCAAAAAGGGTGATCCCATGTCCTCCTCCATCGTCGAGACCGTAGACATCAAGGCGCCGGTCGCCGTCACCTGGGCGCTGTGGAGTGACGTGACGCAGTGGCCGAAGTTCCTGAGCCATGTGCAGCGAGTCGACCCCATGGACGAGCGGCGTTTCGCCTGGCAGTTGTCCCTGCCGGGCGTCGACAAGGCCTTTGTCGCCGAGCTCACCGAGGTCTCCCCGCAGGAGCGGATCGCCTGGAAGACGATCGAGGGAGTGCATCACGCCGGCGTGGTCACCTTCCACCGGCTCGACGACACCTCGAGCCGGGTGGCCCTGCAGATCGAGTACGACCCCAAGGGGTTCGTCGAGCACCTCGGTGCCCTGACCAACCTCGATTCGGCGCTGGCCAACTACGACCTGGGCGAGTTCCAGAAGCTGGCCGAGACGGCGGCTGCGGGTGAAGGCGTCAGGGGTCTGTGACCGGCCTGGCCAGCTCCTCCGCAAGATCCGGTGGAGCGGGCCCCCGGACGCGGGGGGCGGCCCCCCCCCCCCCGGGGGGGGGGGGGGGGCCCCGGCCGGGC
>NZ_JBFALP010000025.1:0-66154 GCF_040660235.1 Streptomyces sp. NPDC049970
CGACGAGGCATGGCTGGAGGGCGTCACCACGGTCGGCCTCACCTCGGGCGCCTCGGTGCCCGACGTCCTGGTCGACGGGGTGCTGGAGTGGCTGGGCGAGCGGGGGTACGCGGACGTCGAGACGGTGAAGACCGCCGACGAGTCGATCACCTTCTCGCTGCCCAAGGAGCTCAGGCGGGACCTGCGCGCCGAGGCCGCCGCGCTCTCCGCGGAGTAGCCCGGCGCACCCGGCTCTCCGCCGGGAACGCCGGTGCACGGCCGGCGGGGCGGCGTGACGACGGTGCGCGCCCGTCGTACGGCTCCACACGGGGTGGCGCGACGATGGCGCCCACCCGTCGTACCGCCCCCTCCGGGGAGTGATCCGCGCCACCTGCCCGTACCGTGTGTCCATGGAGATCTTCGGTGTGGACATCGGCGGTTCAGGGATCAAGGGTGCGCCCGTGGACCTGGACCGTGGAGAGCTGGCGCAGGAGCGCCACAAGGTACTGACACCCCACCCGGCCACGCCCCGGAGCGTGGCCGACGGGGTGGCCGAGGTCGTCGGCCACTTCGACTGGCAGGGGCCGGTCGGCATCACGTTCCCCGGAGTCGTCACCGGCGGGATCACCAGGACCGCGGCCAACGTCGACGAGGGCTGGATCGACACGGACGCCCGGGCGCTGCTCAGCGACCGCATCGGCCAGAACGTCACGATCCTGAACGACGCCGACGCCGCGGGCATCGCCGAGATGACCTTCGGCGCGGGTCGTGACCGCAAGGGCACGGTGATCATGCTGACTCTGGGCACGGGCATCGGCAGCGCCGTCTTCACGGACGGGCAGCTCGTCCCGAACACCGAGCTCGGCCACCTGGAGCTGCACGGCCACGACGCCGAGAAGCGCGCCTCGACGAAGGCCAAGGAGGACGAGGACCTCAGCTGGACCCACTGGGCGCACCGGGTGCAGAAGTACCTGGTCCACGTGGAGATGCTGTTCTCGCCCGAGCTCTTCATCATCGGCGGGGGCGTCAGCCGAAAGGCCGAGAAGTTCCTGCCGCTGATCGAGCACGTACGGGCCGAGATGGTCCCGGCCCAGCTGCAGAACAACGCGGGCATCGTCGGCGCGGCGATGGCGGCCGCGGGGAAGTAGCCCGCACGCCCGGACCGGCGGGCCGGAGCGAACCGCGGCCCGTCGCCTCGTCCCGGGCAGCCCTGACTACGGGCGGGGGCGGCGCGCGCCCTGGTCGGTCCTGACCAGGTGACGCTGCCGCTCCCGCATCTGCCGGATCTTCCGCACGGTGGCGATGAGACCCGCGATCAGCGTGCCGCCGTACAGCCAGCCGGCGTGCACGGCCAGCGCGGTGACGACGGCCATCGTCTGCCCGCCGAAGCCGCCGGTGCCCCCGGCGACGGGGATCACCCCGACCGCGAAGGCGATGGGCACGATGATCGGCGCGGTCACGAGGTCGGCCGGGCGTACCCACAGGGCGGTCAGCGCGCTGACGGGCAGGAAGAGCACCCCGTACACGACCTCCGAGCTGCCGAGGAGCAGCCGGTCCAGACCGGCCAGCAGGAACATGGCCAGAGCCGCGAACAGCCCCGCGCCGATGCCCGTCAGCCGCGGGTTCGGGAACCTGCGAAGCGCCAGCACCAGGGGCGCGACGGTACGTGGCCGACGACCCGGTGCGGGCCCGCCCGCGGGCGACGGGGCGACCACCACCGACACCGGGTAGCCGGACGGAGCCTCGCCGAGGCCGCCGGGCAAGCCGGGCGGGACCTGCTGGGGCTGCCTGCGCTGCGGGGTACGTGTCCTGTGCTGCTCCACCCCGACAACCTAGGTCGCGGGGTCGGCCCTTTCGGGGGTTGGACACGCGTTTTGGCCTACCTTGGCGTTGCGTTCGATCCCGTAGGGCCCAAACTCCACCGTTCGGCCCCGCAGCACCACCCCCGGCCGGCGGGGCGCCTGTCTCCTGCGCACCCGTGACGGGCCGCACCGCCCCGCCCGTAAACTGGAGAATCGGGTCAGCTCCGGCCCTCCCGCACAGCCCTCCTCTCCTCACTTCAGGAAGTCGCCAAAGTGTCGCTCACGATCGGAATCGTCGGCCTGCCGAATGTCGGCAAGTCGACCCTGTTCAACGCCCTGACCAAGAACGACGTGCTGGCGGCCAACTACCCGTTCGCCACCATCGAGCCGAACGTCGGCGTCGTGGGCGTCCCCGACCCCCGCCTGAACAAGCTCGCCGAGATCTTCAAGTCGCAGAAGCTGCTCCCCGCCACCGTCGACTTCGTCGACATCGCGGGCATCGTGCGCGGTGCGAGCGAGGGCGAGGGCCTGGGGAACAAGTTCCTCGCGAACATCCGCGAGTCCGATGCGATCTGCCAGGTCATCCGCGCCTTCAAGGACGAGAACGTCGTCCACGTCGACGGCAAGGTCTCGCCCAAGGACGACATCGAGACGATCAACACCGAGCTGATCCTGGCCGACCTCCAGTCGGTCGAGAAGGCGGTCCCGCGCCTGACCAAGGAGTCCCGCCTCCAGAAGGAGAAGGTCGCGGTCCTCGCCGCCGTCGAGGAGGCCCAGAAGATCCTCGAGGCGGGCGACACCCTCTTCTCCCGCGGCATCACCGCCGGCACCGAGAAGGGCCGCCTCCTCCACGAGCTGCACCTGCTCACGACGAAGCCCTTCCTCTACGTGTTCAACGTCGACGAGGACGAGCTGGTCGACGAGGACTTCAAGAACGAGCAGCGAGCCCTGGTCGCCCCGGCGGAGGCCATCTTCCTGAACGCCAAGATCGAGTCCGAGCTGATCGAGCTCGACGACGAGGAGGCACTCGAGCTCCTCCAGTCGATGGGCCAGGAGGAGCCCGGCCTGGCCACCCTCGGCCGCGTCGGCTTCGACACCCTGGGCCTTCAGACCTACCTCACGGCAGGCCCGAAGGAGACCCGCGCCTGGACGATCAAGAAGGGCGCCACGGCCCCCGAGGCGGCCGGTGTGATCCACACCGACTTCCAGAAGGGCTTCATCAAGGCGGAGATCATCTCCTTCGACGACCTGGTCGAGACGGGCTCGGTCGCCGAGGCGCGCTCCAAGGGCAAGGCGCGCATGGAGGGCAAGGACTACGTGATGCAGGACGGCGACGTGGTGGAGTTCCGCTTCAACGTGTAGCGGCTGGCGTATCACCACGTCGCTGATCTGGCGAATACTCAGGTCAAAGAGGGTCCGGCTCTTCGGGGTCGGGCCCTTGGTGCGTTCAAACCGGAAGCTGAAAGTCCCGGGCGTTGTACTGCGGACTGGTCGGTTCGTCAAGTCGACAGGTGGCAAGGGGTCGGCCTTTTCGGGAGCAGACCGCTTGCCGGTTCCCGTGCCGGACGTATGCCGGAGCTTTCTTACGCTCTGTCACCTGTGCGCCCTCGGGCGCCTTGGTCGGCAAGAGGTTCGAGCATCGGCTGGAAGGCGAGGCTTTTTTCGTCGGGATCGTGTGGGAGGAAGCCGTCGGGGACGGTGCGGGCGGCAGTGGTGAGTAGGCGGTCCAGGACTTCCTGCTCGGTGGCAGGGGGAGCCGAAGGGCGGCGAGGCAACGGTCGCGGACGGCGGGGTGGTCCGGGCGCTCGTCGAGGTAGTCGGAACTGAGGGCCAGGGGTCGGAAGCCGGCCAGTGCGTCATGCCAGGACAGGAGGACGACGGCGAGGGTCAGGGCCTCGGCGAGCGACTCGGCGATCAGGGAGGCCTGCCCCTCGGAGTCGGTGTACAGGACGGGGCGGGGGCCGCCAGGGACGGATGGGCCGCAGAGGTAGTGGGTGCCGCCCGCGTTGCAGCCGGCGACCGGCTCCACCGGGAGCCCGTTGGGCAGGGCGATCGGCTCGCTCGGGTCGGTGCGGGCGAGGTCGAACTCACCGTCGCAGGCCAGGTGGGAAGCGACCTCCGGATGCGCGGCGATCCTGCGGAGCAGGGCGTTGTCCGAGAGGGCGGCCGGGTTGAGGGCTGCTGCGACCGCAGGGGTGAGGGGATGTCCGGCGAGGACGTGGCGGACTCCTTCGAGGTGGACGGGGCGCTCGTAGCAGTCCTCGAAGTGGGCCTGGACGGCCTCGGGGGAGCGGTCGGCGAGGAGGCGGAAGAGGAAACCGGAGCCGTCCGGGTCCTCGCTGCCAGGAGGGAAGCCGATGCCCGAGCCCGTGCGCCATGCCGTGTCGCCGGTCTCCCGCCACAGGCAGGCGGTGACCCGAGGGGCGTCGATGCCCTCATCGCAGAAGGCGGGTTCGTCCAGGGGCGGGCGCAGTACGGCGGGCACTTCGTCGATGACTCCGGGCCAGACCTGCTTGTCGTCCGTTCCGTACGGGCTCATCGCCGAGCCGTGGTCAAAGCCGCGTATGAGCACGCCGGCCGGGGTGAAGAGGACGGAGAAGTCGTCCCCCGAACCGTTCTCCATCAATGCTGCCTCCTCGCCAGGGCCCCAGGAGGCGCCGAAGGTGTAGTAGCAGTACTGGGGATCTTCGGCGACCGCAGTCTCCAGGAGAGCCAACGCGCGCAGGTGAGCGCGGAGTTCGACGGGGGTGGGGAGGAGGGTGGCGATCGCGTGCACAGTGCTCATGGCTTCATGAAAGCGGTCGCCACTGACAACCCGGCCTGCTGGTGCGGACGGTGGTGTCCCTGGCTCCAGTGGATTCTGGCCGACCGCACGTTTCTTGGCTCAGGATCAGGTGTCGTACACGGTGGAGCGATGCCCGATATGCACTACCCACACCACCAGCTCACCGTTGTCGATCGTGTAGACGACCCGGTAGTCACCCACTCGTAGGCGGCGGCGTTCCGGCTGGGATACGAGTGCAGTGGTGCTGAACCCGAGCGGGTCGCTTTCCAGCTCGGTCAGTTTGGCCAAGATGCGCAGCGCCATGTCGCGAGGGATCTTGCGGAGTTCGGCCTGGGCCTCAGGCCGGAAGACGGTGCGGTACTCACTCATTGCGCGCCAGCGTCTCCCTCATGACGTCCTCAATCGGAATGCCCGCTGCCGGATTCGCCATGCGCTCGTCGATGATCCGGTTGATCTCGCGCTCTTCCCACTCCTGGTACTTCCGAAGTACCTCGATGGACACGACGGCGGCGACCTCCTTGCCTCGGCGCGTGATCACGGTGGGCACGTCATCCCGGTCGGCCCGATCCACGACCTCGGCCAGGTGTGCGCGTACATCGCGGATGGTCTCTATGGGCAAGGGCTGCGTCATGCGCTCAAGAGTACCAAGAGTCCCATGTGTACACAAAGCGCAGTCGATCGGTCCTGGTCTTTATCGCGGGCAAGGTGTTCCTGATCGTCACCGACGACCCGGACGAGCAGATCATCACGGTCAAGTGCGAACCCGAACATGCCCGCGCGCAAGTACGTGGCTACGTCTCGATCACACCGGGCCGCTACCTCGACAAACGGCACTGGATCTCGCTCGGACCAGGCCCCGGCATCACCAAGCGGCTGGTCACCGGCGCAGTCGAGGACTCCTACGACCTGGCCGTCGCGCGGCTGCCGCAACGCGACCGCCCCCGTGCCCGATGAGCACCGCAAGCGCGCGCACGAGCCGCTGAGCCCGCGCTTGTCAGTGCCCCGTGCAAGGCTCGCCACGCCCGCACAGCTCCGCCCGCAATCTGAGAGACCGATGGAACCGACCGAAGCGACCCTGCCGCTCTTCGACGAGGAGCCCGCCCGGCCACTCGCCGACCGCCTGCGCCCCACCCAGCTGGATGAGGTCGTCGGGCAGGACCACCTCCTGGCCCCGGACGCCCCGCTGGGTCGCATGGTCGCCCAGCGGCGCCTCGGTTCCGCCATCCTGTGGGGCCCGCCCGGCGTGGGGAAGACGACCATCGCCCGCCTCCTCGCGGACGGCAGCAACCTGGCCTTCGAACCGGTGTCGGCCACCTTCTCCGGCGTGGCCGACCTGCGCAAGGTCTTCGCCGCCGCCCGCAGCCGGCGCACCATCGGCCAGGGAACCCTGCTGTTCGTCGACGAGATCCACCGCTTCAACCGCGCCCAGCAGGACAGCTTCCTGCCCTACGTCGAGGACGGCACGATCACCCTGGTCGGCGCCACCACGGAGAATCCGAGCTTCGAACTCAACGGCGCACTCCTCTCCCGCACCCAGGTCCTCGTCCTCAAACGCCTCGACGAAGCCGCCCTGTCCACACTCCTCGTCCGTGCCGAACAGCTCACCGGCCACCGGCTGCCCCTGGACGACGACGCCCGCAGCGCCCTGATCGCCATGGCCGACGGCGACGGCCGCTACCTGCTCAACATGGCCGAACAGCTCCATGCCCTCCCGCACCCCGGCACCCCCCTGGACACCGCCGCGCTCGCCCACCACATCCAGCAGCGCGCCCCGCTGTACGACAAGGCACAGGAGGGCCACTACAACCTGATCTCCGCGCTCCACAAGTCGATGCGTGGCTCCGACCCGGACGCGGCCTTGTACTGGCTCGCCCGGATGCTCGACGGTGGGGAGGACCCCCTGTTCGTGGCCCGCCGCCTGGTCCGCTTCGCGAACGAAGACATCGGCATCGCCGACCCGCACGCCATCCAGCAGGCACTCGCCGCCTGGGACGTGTACGAGCGACTCGGCTCCCCCGAGGGCGAGTTGGCGATCGCGCAGGCCGTCGTTTACCTCGCCACGGCCCCCAAGTCCATCGCCGTCTACCGCGGCTTCAATGCGGCCCACCGATCCGCTCGCCGCACCGGCTCGCTCATGCCGCCCGCCCACATCCTCAACGCCCCGACCCGGCTGATGAAGGACATCGGCTACGGCAAGGACTACCAGTACGACCCCGACACCACCGACGGCTTCTCCGGCGCCGACTACTTCCCCGACGGCATGGACCACGAGACCTACTACCAGCCCACCCGCAACGGCTACGAGTCCCAGATATCCGAGCGCCTGCGCCACTGGACCGGCTTGCGCGCTCGTAGGCGCAGCGGCTGACGTGGACGTACGGGCAGCGGACAGAGCCCGCACACGACAGAAGGGTGATGAGTCGTCGTGCGATCCGCGCATTCGATGCCGCGCGGTCCGGAGGTCTGCGGATCCACGACTCGCGACCGTGAGGGACAGCCGGCGAAGTGGATTCCCCACGTATGGGGCCAACGCCGATGTTACTAACATCGGCGTTAGCCGTTCTCGGGTCGCGAGTCGTCTTCGTTGGAAGGGGTAAATCCCGAGGTCAGACGTCTTTGATCTGTACGCGGTCGCCGCACAATTCGGCCCAGTCGTCATGGTCCGAGGTCGGTACGAGGACGGGCGCCGGGGAGCGGAGTGCCATCGCGGCGACGAGGGCGGCGATGGCGTACTTGTGGCCGTGCAGGCCACCGGCATCGCTCAGTAGCTGCACGGCGGTGAGGCTGTCCGCCTGGGTGACGTCCTGGACCTGGAGGCGGGAGAGCAGCCAGTGCAGCCGGGCGGTGTCCGTCTTCCCGTAGACGGCCTCCACCACCGTCAGAGCCGATACGAGGACGGGCACGCCTGTGCGCCGAGCGGCCTCGATCCGGGTGACCATCTGGCGGTCGTTGCGCAGGAGGAGCGACAGCGCCTGGGAGTCCAGAACCATGGACCTGGCCGCGGGCTCCTTCATGCGGCGCTGTCGTTCGACGCGTACGGCGCTGGTGCGTCACCGAACAAATCGCGCTGCGCGGCCTGGATCTCGGCCTCGCTGAGCGGTTCGTGCTCGGCTTCGTAGGCGGCCACGATCTCGAAGAGGCTGTCCATTGCCAGCTGATGTCTGACCGCCGCGGTTACGTAGGCGGACACGCCGCGTTTGCCGGTGCGCGTGCGCAGAGCACCGAGGAGTTCCGAGGGCAGTGAGACGGAGATGTTCTCCGTCCCTCCGGGGCGGGGTGACTTCATGAGACCCAGCCTAGTACAGGAACTATTACACCGCTGGGCGCTGTGCGGGCTGCGTCGGTGGCGCATAGTCTTGGCGCTCCGGATCTTCTTGTACTTTGTCGGGTCTCCAGTGCTGGGATGCTCCTGCATTTCCGCAGTTCAGAGCCTTGTGGTGGAATCCCGGTTCAACGTGTAGCGGGTGGCTCGGCGCCACGTGGCCGGTCTGGCGAACACGCAGGGCATAGAGGGTCCGACTCTTCGGGGTCGGGCCCTACCTCTACCTCCCCGCCGGCCCGGACGGCACCGCGCCCCGATCCCGCCGGCCGCTTGGCGGTGTCGAAAACGTCCTTGATCGGGCAGCCGCTTGCGGGATCCTCCACTGCGACGGAGCCGGTCTCGTCGAAGGAGCCACCTAACGCAGTCGCGCCGTTACGAGACGGATCTTGAAGGCGCAGGGGACATGCCCGTCCGGCGTCGTCATGTCCGTCACCTCGGCAAAGAAGGTTCTGCGCAACCGCTCCACCCTCGCGGGATCGAGCGGGGCAAGATCATAAAGGCCGGAAACAGCAGTCCATACCTGCTCCACCGGCCCGCTCAGATCGATGGGAACGGTCTCCCAGTCCACCGCCGCGAAGCCTGCCGGCCCGAGGATTTCATCGAGCCCTTCGCGACTGCGTGTCCTTTTGTCCCCCAATGCAGGGATGCGCTGCGAGGCCGGCGTTTCCTCAATCGAGCGCCGCAGCAGCGTGAGGAACCGTTCGTAAGCCTCGCCGCCCACGGCCCCGCCTCCCACCACGCATGCCAGAACCCCTCCAGGAGAAAGCACTCGGGCAACCTCTGCTGCCACTTCCTCGATCTCGCTCATCAGCATCAGCGCCATGTGGGAAACGCAGGCGTCGAAGCTGTCGTCGGCGAAAGGAAGCCGTTGGGCTCGGCCCTCTTCCAGCCTCGTTTCGAAAAGCGCCGGTCGACGTCGTGCCAGCGTCAGAGAGTGCGAGGACAGGTCCACCCCCGAGAGGTGTCTGCCGGGCCGGGCAAGCAACTCGAGCAGTAGGCCATCGCCGCAGCCGAGGTCCAGCACGCGCATGCTTCCAGCTACCCGATCGCACAAGATCTCATAGCTTGACCGGCCGTCTGGAGCGTGGCCGCGGCTGAACGCCTCTGCGGTCACCCGCATAACCGCATTTCAGACCGGTTGCGGTGAAGTTCCGCTTCAGCGCCTGATGCCAGGCCGTGCCAATACCTGTGCCCGACCCGCCTGCTGGCGGCGACGATCTCCCGCAGATGCTCACGGTGGTCGTAAGCCTGCGATGTGAATGACTGCCCCGACGTCGGTTCGATCCCGAAGTGAGCTGCGAAAGCCCGTCCAGGCCCCTGTGGGGCGGTGGGAAGATGTGGGAAGGGTCGGGGAGAGGGCGGGAAGCGTGGGGCGTGGGGAGCGGGACACAGTCGCGAGGGGAGCGCGACTGCATGAAGCGGCGCAGGCTGTGGTCGGTGACCACGGAAGGGCGGTGGAGGCGGTACGGGCGGCGCTGAAGCCGATCCACGATGCGGCGGTGAAGCGGGAGCTCGACGCCATTCCCGTCGCCCGGCTGCAGGACGTCACCGAAGGGCGGCTGCGGCTGGGGAGCGTCGAGAAGAGCGGACTGCGCACTGTGGGCAGTGTGCTCGAAACGGGCCCCTACCGGCTGCGCCAGATTCCTGGTGTCGGGCAGCGCACTGTCGACCAGATGCTCGCCGCCGCCCGCCGGCTCTCCGAGGCTGTGCACGAGACCGTGGCCGTCCACATCGACCTGGACCGGCCGGAACCGAGCACCACCGCGCTCGTCATGGCCCTGCACGTCCTGGTTGCGGCCGGATCGGACGCTCGGCGTGCGGTCGACAAGGCGACCGTCCTGGCGGAACGGCTCGGTCCGTTGCTGGCCGACGCGAGGCCCGCCGCCGGTAGGGTCCGGATGCTTCTGGCCGGCCGGGAGAAGAAGGCCCGCGCGTGGGCGGCGGTGGCCGGGATCCGGTCGATGGTGGACGAGGCGGATCAGGCGGGCCTGCCCGAACTGCTCGCCCAGGCGTCGGTGGACCTGCTCCGGGGGGTCGCGTCCGACGTCGCGGCCTGGGTGGACTTCGAACTCCGCTCCGCCGAGTACTACAGCCTGCTCGCCGATATCTCCGGGCGGCTGCCGGACGCGGCTGCCGCAGAGGGCTTCCTGCCGGACGAGATTGCGGAGCGGGTACGGAACCAGCACCTCGACGACACGCACCGGCGGGTCTCCCTGCGCGGTTACCAGGCGTTCGGCGCACGGTTCGCGCTGGCGCAGCGCAAGGTGATACTCGGCGACGAGATGGGCCTCGGGAAGACCATCCAGGCGATCGCCGTCCTCGCCCACCTGGCAGCCGAGGGACAGAGTCACTTCATGGTCGTCTGCCCGGCGAGCGTCCTGGTGAACTGGACACGGGAGATCGAGGCCCGCAGCGCCCTGCGCGTCGTGGTGCTCCACGGTCCCGACCGGCACTACGAGTTCGCCGACTGGAAGGGGCGGGGCGGCGTCGGGGTGACCACGTTCGACGCGCTGCGCGGCTTTCCCGCACCGGGCGGCGGGGAGGTCGGGCTGCTGGTGGTCGACGAAGCGCACTCCGTGAAGAACCCGAAGGCCAAGCGCTCCCAGACGGTCGGCCTGTGGGCGGAGCGTACCGAGCGCACCCTCTTCATGACCGGAACCCCGATGGAGAACAGGGTCGTGGAGTTCCGCAACTTGGTCCACATGCTCGACGGCGACGTCGCGGACTCCCTCGGCGAACGGGACGCGTTGGCCGGATCGGTCGCCTTCCGCAAGGCCGTGGCCCCGGTCTACCTGCGGCGCAACCAGGAGGACGTGCTGACGGAACTCCCGAGCCTTCAGCAGACCGACGAGTGGGAGGAGTTGAGCGCTTCGGACGAGGAGGCGTACCGCGAAGCCGTGCGCGCGGGCAACTTCATGGCCATGCGCAGGGCCGCGTACATGTGCCCCGAGAAGTCGGCCAAGCTGGACCGGCTCCGAGAGATCGTTCAGGAGTCCGGCGAGAACGGGCAGAAGACGGTGGTCTTCTCCAACTTCAAGGACGTACTGAGGGTGGTCAAGGAGGCCCTCGCGGCCGGAAGCGCCAAGGCCACTCCGGTGTTCGGTCCGCTGACCGGCGGCGTCCCGGCCCAGCGTCGCCAGGAGATCGTCGACGACTTCGCCGCCGTCCAGGGCCCGGCGGTGCTCCTGGGGCAGATCCAGGCCGCGGGCGTCGGCCTCAACATGCAGGCTGCCTCCGTCGTCGTCATCTGCGAACCCCAGATCAAGCCGACCATCGAACATCAGGCGGTGGCCAGGGCTCACCGTATGGGCCAGGTCAGGCCGGTTCGCGTGCACCGTCTCCTGGCCACCGGAGGTGTCGACGAACGCATGGTGAAGATGCTGGAAACCAAGACGCGCCTCTTCGACGCCTATGCCCGCCGCAGCACCATGGCAGAAGCCACCCCGGACGCGGTCGACGTGTCGGACACCGAGCTGGCACGTCGGATCGTCGAGGAGGAACAGGCTCGTCTGGGTATGACGGACGAGCGGCTCACGTCGGCCGAGTGAATCGGGCACGGTCGCGCCTTTGCAGGTCACGCCGGTGTGTACGTACCACGTGATGGAAGGGTCAGGTCATGTCTCCGAGGGGCAGGGCTGGAAGGACCACACGTCCCGGCTCAAGAACGACCGCAAGATGCTCGCTCGGATCAACAAGCTCATCGAGGACGTCGAGCGCGATCCCTTCACGGGCATCGGCAAGCCCGAGCAGTTGGAGCACCACTTGCCCGGGGTGTGGTCGAGGCGGATCGATGACGAGCGACGCCTTGTCCACCCGATCACGGGCATGGGGACCGTCATCCTCGCGGCTCGCTGTCACTGCTGACCGTGGGTGCGATTCCCGGGCCGTGCACAGGCGTCCGGGCTGGGCGGTGGCTTCCTCGGTGACCTCTGGGGACGCGGACGTCGGGGTTGGGCCCCGCCGTCCGCGTCGTACGCAGTCGGGCTACGCCGCCCGACGGGCGAACGCCTGCGCCCTGCTTCGGCGTTCCGGGTCGAAGGCGTCGACGGTGCCTGCGCCCGCACTGCCGGGGCCCGCGTGCCATCCGCGTATCTTGCGGGCCACGCCCTTCACCTTCGGGTGGCCCGGCTTGTACGCGAGCTCGAAATGGGACTCCTTCGGGGTGGCCAGGTCTCCACCCCAGGTGACAGCGCCGTCCAGCTCGGCGAGGATGTCACGCACCACTACGAGCTCGTGCGGGTACAGGCCGCCCTTCACACCCACCGGGTACGCGAGGGGCCGGATCGCCAGGGCGGTACCCGACAGATAGTTGGACTCGTAGTCCTGCAGGGCCTTGCGTGTCGTCGAGTGGCCGGTGACGTCGTCTTCGCGGAGCTCGTCGATCTCGTAGTGGAACCGGCGGGCCACGTGCAGCAGGATCACCGCCGCGTCCCCGCCGGCGAGACGCACGGAGCGGCCCGACCCCTCCACCGTGAAGAGCTCCGCCTCGTCCAGCACGGGCCAGCCGTTCGCCGATGTCCTGCCCGACCAGCGCCGGCCCTGCGGCGTACCGTCGGCCGACGGTACGCCGGGGGCGGCTTGCGCGGTGCCAGGGACGCCGGCCAGGGCTGTGGTGGCCCCGAGTGCGGCGCCCGCGAGGAGGACACCACGTCTGTCAATCTGCTTTCTCACTCATTTTCCTTCCGATGACAGCAGCCGCCACGGCACCTGCGGCACAGCCGACGAGTAGCAGGGCGAGGGCGACGAGAGAGGGGTTGACCCAGGCGGGGACCAGGTCGTGATCGGCGTTGCACCTGTTGTGCAACGGAAACCACTGGGAGGGCTCCCGCCATTGCTCCGACCGGTAGGCGTCGTCATAGGGGACGCCGCGAGCGGCGCAGGCCTCCCGGACGTCGAGACCGCCGGAGAAGGCCCCGACGAACCAGACGACGCAGCCGACACCGGTCAGTACGACTGCGGGGAACGCCCACCACCCGGGGCGTCGCCACCGGCGGGTGGACAGCCCGCGTGCGGTTTTCCAGACACTCAGCACGAACACGGCCAGTACGAGTGGGGGGAGTGCGATGGCGGCCAGTGCCGAGACGACGTTCACTTACGGGGTGGTCCCTTCGTTCACTTGCGAGTAGCGCGATTCCTGGCGGCCTTCAGGTACTTCGCGTGGTTCTGCTCGTAGCTGGCGCGCAGGCGTTGCTCGGTCCCCGTGCGGGCCAGCAGCACATCGACGAAGCCCTGCTCGAACGGCTCCAGTTCGTCGTACCCGAGCAGGGCGGGCAACGTCTTGATCCCGCCGCGAACGGTCACGAGGCCGACCTGGGCGGCTACGACCTCCTTGTCGTCCGCCGCGGTAAGAATATTGTGTGCGAGGAACTTGGCGTCCTCCGCGTTGCCGCCGAAGCGCCCGCTCCAGTAGCGGCCGAACCGCGTCAGTCCACCGCCCCCGTTGTACAGATCGCGGACGGCCTCGACGATCGTCTTGCCGTCGCGGACCGCCTTGGCCAGCAACCACGCGTCGGCGTCCTCGATCAGGTCGTTGTAACCGAAGCTGGAGGCGACCCCGACCTTGGCCATCTTCAACTGCACGAAGTTGCGGCCGTCCGGGTACTCGTCCGTCGCGCGGCGCCAGTCGACGTAGAGGGTGAGCAGGTCGCCGCCCCAGCCCGCGACGTCGCCCTCGTTCACCGAACGCGGGTTGGACGGCATCCAGGCGACGAAGTGCCCGTTGGCGGACGCCATGAGGTGTTCGGCGTTCAGTTCGTACGCGGTGTAGGGATCGGTGAAGTCGGTCATGACCGACATACCTTTTCCGTTGGCGTACTCGACGAACGCCTTGTCGTACGAGCCGATGAGGAATTCCCAGTCACCGCCGCCGTACGCCTTGTGCCGGATGTACTCCATCACGAGCTGGTTCGGGTTGCGGTCGCCCGTGTAGGCGACCGCGTGGTCGTACAGGCGCTGGACGTAGTTGATGAAACCGTCAGCAGGACCGGAAGGCCTGTTCACGCTGCTCTGGCCGAGGTCGATGCCGGAGACCACGTCGCGGTCGAGGTCGAAGGTGTCCGACCCGTTCGTGACCTTGAACTCCTTGATCTGGTTGAAGGACCAGTTGGCCGGGATGGGGAAGCCGAGGTTGCCGGAGAAGCCCCACGACATGCCCGAGATGAAGGAGTAGCGGGCTCCGGTCTGCCGGCTGACCACGGTGCACACGTTCCGCGACCCGTACACACCGTGTACGTAGCGCTTTCCGTTGTAGGAGAGGCCGGCGGCTATGCCGTGGAAGTACGGCACGATCGCCGCGTCGATCTCTTCGCGGGTGGCGTCGTAGTCCACCGCGAAGTAGATGACGGTGCCGCGGTTGAATCCGTAGCCCGCGGCCAGTTGGTGGGCGTTGAGGGCGTGCTGGTAGCCATGGGAGTAAGTGAAGTCGGAGAGCTGGCGGGCGTTGTCCTGATAGATCGGGAACACGTTCAGCCCGTTGCTGAACATCGTGTTCAGCTCGCCCGGCTTGATCTCCTTGTCCAGCGTGGAGCCCGGGGGATCGTAGAGGTAGCGGCCCACGACCTCGTACTTGTTGTTGCGCAGCCACTGGGCGCGGGAGGCGGTTATCTCGAAACGGGTGTCGGAGCCCGTTGCAGGGCGGTCCGGATCACCCATGGAGACAAGGAGTTGTGCCCAGGTCGGGTAGTCGGAGCGGCCGCTGACCTCCAGCTTGCAGAAGCCCTGGAAGATCTCGACCCACTCGCGGAGCTTGGAGTCGTAGGTGCTGCGCCAGGTGGTGGGAGTGCCGGCATCGCTGGAGCCGGTCGGCACCGGTGAGTTGAACACGCAGGCTGCGGAGAAGAGTTGGGTCCACAGGCCGGAACTGCCCTCGCCGAGGTTCTTCGTCTGGAGTCCGGCCTGGGTGGCCGGGCCGAAGTTGCCGTTGGGGGCGGCGATGCCGAGTTCGTACTGGATGGCGATCATCATGGACTTCTGCACGTCACGGGAGTAGATCCCGTCGCAGGGGCCGATGGTGTACGCGTCCCTGGTCCAGTAACTGCCGTTGAGCCAGCGCTGGATCGACCGGATGTCGTCCGTGCCCCCGATGACCTTCGTGTACGCGTCCATGTTCAGGATGCACTTGAAGATCTTCGGCGTGGTGACACCACCCGCGGTGCCGGTGCCGCCGTCGGGCAGACCCATGTCGAGGAGGAGGCTCTTGACCGCCTCGGTGGTCACGGCGCCGTATCCACCGTAGCCGTTCGCTCCCCAGTACCCCTTGCAGAACAGGCCGTGCTGGATGATGCGGACGATGTTGGAGTTCTTGTCCCAGCCGAAGCCGATGTCACCCAGAGCCTGAAGCTTGGCCATGGTGCCCGGACCGAAACTGGCGACTACCGGGCTGATGCCCAGTTCGTGCTGGAGGCCCATGACGAGCGCGTTCATCGTGGACCAGCCGGTTCGGCCGTCCTCGGGAGACCTTACGTACCCGGCGACGCTGCCGTAGGTTGCGTTGACCCACGTCTGGGCGTCGAGGACCTTGTCGTCCAATGTCGATCCCTTCTCGGCAACAGGCGGCACCCGGCCTCGTGGCCGGGTCGCGAATGCGATCACGGCACGCCGAGGGCGTGATGCTCTGCCACGGCAAGCTACGCACCGCGGGTCTCCGTTCCCTCTTCCGCCACCGAGCCGTGTCCTCGGGGTGCGGGGCCGCACGCCCGGGATGCCGCCGGCGGCGACACCGTCGTACGGTGGTGGAAGCGGGGCCGGGAGGACGGCGCGCGCGGAGGCAGCGAGGCCGGCCGCGTCGGCGCCGCGGGAAGTGCGCAAGGCTGGAACCGGGACAGGGAGAGTGCCATGTCGTACCCGGAACGTGTCTACGCCGGCAGTGAGGGCGAGATCACCGCGCGGTACCGCCCCACGGACACCACCCCGAATCTGCTGACGCGCGACGGCGGCAGCACCGACTACCTGGCCACGGCAGGATCGACCCACGGGGAGTTCGGGCTCTACCGGATCAGCATGGGCCCCAGGGCGGGCGGCCCCCCGACGCATTTCCACCGGTCCATCTCGGAGTCGTTCTACATCCTCGGCGGGACGGTGCGGATCTACGACGGCGAGCGCTGGACGGACACGGAGGAGGGTGACTTCCTGTACGTGCCCCAGGGCGGTCTGCACGCCTTCCGCAACGACTCCGACGAGGCCGCCTCCATGCTGCTGCTCTTCACCCCGGGGGCGCCCCGCGAGGAGTACTTCGAGAAGGTCGCCCAGGTCTCCGACTGGCCTGAGAAGGAGCGGGCGGAGTTCTTCATCAGGCACGACACGTACTGGACGGACTGACGGGCGGCCCGCCGGTGTTCAGGGTGCCAGGCCAGTCTTGAGGCCCGCCCCGCAGAGCGGGACGACGACGCTCCGGTCGGTCTCGGCCCCCACGGCGGCCCAGCAGGCCACCCCCGTGGTCTCGACGAAGAGTCCCCGGGCGGCCAGGTCGGTCTGCGCCGCGCGGATCTGTTCCTCCGTCACGGTGAGGAACGTGCCGCCCGACTCCCGTACGGCCGCGAGGATCTGCCGGGCCCGTGGCGGCCGGGGGATGGCGATCCCCTCGGCCAGAGTGGGCCGCACCGTCCCCGTGTCGTCGGGCAGCTCGTCGGCCCCGTCCCGGAAGGCCGCGGCCAGCGGGGAGACGGCCTCGGCCTGTACGGCGATCAGGGCCGGGCGGCGGTCGATCAGTCCGTGGGCGAGGAGTTCCGCGGTGGCGAGCGCCGCGCCCAGGAGCAGGGTGCCGTTGCCCACCGGCACGGCGATGGCGTCCGGCAGGGTCCCGCCGAGGTCCTCCCAGATCTCGTACACGTATGTCTTGGTGCCGTGCAGGAAGTACGGGTTGAAGACGTGCGAGGCGTAGAAGGTGCCGGGTGCGCCGGCTGCGGTGCGGGCGGCTGCCGCCGTCGCCTCACGGCCTCCGGGCACGACCTCCAGGCGCGCGCCGTGTGCCCGGATCTGCTCGGTCTTCTTCGGGGAGGTCCCCTCGGGGACGTACACGGTGCAGGGCAGGGCCGCCCGCGCGCAGTAGGCGGCGACGGCCGTGCCGGCGTTGCCGCTGCTGTCCGCGACCACCTGCTCCGGGCCGAGTCTGCGGGCCAGTTCGGCCAGCATCACCGCGCCACGGTCCTTGAAGGAGAGCGTCGGCATCAGGAAGTCGAGCTTGGCTGAGACGTGCGGGGTGAGGGGGACGAGCGGGGTCCGGCCCTCGCCGAGGGTGACGGCCGCGCCGTCCAGCGGGAGGGCCTCCTCGTAGCGCCACAGCGAACCGACCCGTCCGCCCAGCGCGTCGAGGGCGACCGGGGGCATGGGCCCTGTGTCGAGGTCCCACGGGCCGCCGCAGACCGGGCAGCACCACATCAGGGTCGTGGCATCGGCCCGCGCGCCGTCCCGCGGGCAGAGGTAGGTCGCTGTGGGCGTGAGAGTGTCGGGCATGGGGCGAATCTATTGCCCCGTCACACCTGCGATCCAGCCCGCGGTGCGGTACGTGCCCCGGTCCGTCCGCGGTGCGGCATGCGGCCGACCTCAGCCCCGGCGCCGGTCCCGGCTCCGGTCGAGGGCCGCGCGGGGCAGGGGCCCGCGCGGTCCTCGACCGTCGTGTCCGCTAGCGCCGTCCGAGACCCCGGGCGACCGCGGCCATCAGCTCGCCGTCGTCCGTGTCGCCGTCCAGCGACCAGAACATCGCGCCGCCGAGCCCTCGTTCACGGATGTACGAGGTCTTGGCGCGCAGCACCTGCGGGTCGTCGTAGGTCCACAGGGTCGTGCCGTCGAACAGCCAGGCGTGCCCGTTCCTGGCGTCCCTGTGCACCTTGTACTTCCCGGATTCGGCCAGTTTCCTGAGGACCTTGTAGTCCTCGTAACCGGCGGCCCAGGTGGCCGGAGCGGGGCCCGTCGCGGGCTGCCCGAGCCCGTCGCCGCCACCGGTGACACCGGTCCAGCCCTGGCCGTAGAACGGCATGCCCATCACCAGTTTGCGGGCCGGTGCGCCGCGCTCGATCCAGTCACGGACCGTCTGGTCGACGCTGAAGTCGCCCTTGGCGCGGAGTGCGGACTGCTGGGCCGTCGTCGCCTCGCCGGACACGTGGAAGTCGTAGCCCTGGAGGTTGACGAAGTCGAAGTCCCGCATGATGCGCGGGACGTCGAAGCCCGCGTCGATCTTGGCGGGGGCGGTGGGGACGAAGGCGGAGAGCTCGTAGTGCTTCGGCTTCGCCCGGTTCCCGCCCTTCGCGCCGTTCTTCGCGCGGCTCTTCGCGTAGGCGTCGAGCTGCGTACGGAACTCGTGCACCAGGGCGGTGAAGTTCCGCTTGTCCTCGGGGCGGTACACGGTGTCCGTGTCGCCGGCCGAGCCGGGCCACTCCCAGTCGAGGTCGACGCCGTCGAAGAGGCCCGCGGCTGCCCCCTCACCTCCGCGCGGGCCGTCGACGGGCAGGTTGCCCTTCATGTAGAGGTCGATGCACGAGGAGACGAGGGCCTTGCGGGAGGCGGCCGTGCGGGCGGCGTCCGAGAAGTGGGTGGACCAGCTCCAGCCGCCGAGGGAGATCATCACCTTGAGGCCGGGGTGCGCGGCCTTGAGTTCGCGCAGCTGGTTGAAGTTGCCCGCGAGGGGCTGGGTGCCGGTGTCGCCGACCCCGTCCACGGATCCGGCGCCGTCCAGCGGGCGGGCGTAGTCGGCCCAGGCGTCCGCCTCGCCGGGCACGTTGCCGGTGAAGCACCTGCCCTCGGCGCTGACGTTGCCGAAGGCGTAGTTGATGTGGGTGAGCCTGGCCGCGGCCCCGCTCGTGTCCAGGTCCTTGACCTGGAAGTCCCGTCCGTAGACGCCCCATTGGGTGAAGTAGCCGACGCTTCGGTACGTGCGGTCGTCGTGGCCGGCGCCGTGGTCCCGGCCGCTGCCTCCGGCGGTCGCCGCCGGGGCGAGGCCGGCCAGCATGGTGAGGGCGCAGGCTGCGGTGGTCAGGCCGGTCAGGGTTCTTCGACGCATGGGGCTCGTTCCTGTGCGTATGCCGGGATGTGGTCCGGGCGCGTGCCCGGGTGTTCCGGTGCCGGAGGGCGGCGGGAGCCGTGCTGTGCACAGGAAGGTATTGGTCTGGACCAAATATGGTCAAGGCCTCGGGGGTGCCCGGCGGTCGCGGGGTGTCGCCGAAATGGTGTGTAGTGGTATACCCATGCCAGGTATGCGCTGGTCGGCGAGGGATCATCACTTCGAGTGAAACTTTGGCCGTTGCTTGCGGTATCGAACCCACGGTTGCGACGCTGTTGCTGTCTGTCAACCTGTTGGGAGTGGCCAGTGCCTTTCGGTGAGCAGCCCGCCTATCTGCGCGTGGCGAGCGATCTCAGGGAGAAGATCGTCAACGGCGCGCTGCCGCCCCTTACCCGCCTGCCTTCGCAGGCCCGCATCCGCGAGGAGTACGGGGTCTCGGACACGGTCGCGCTGGAGGCGCGCAAGGTGCTGATGGCCGAGGGTCTCGTCGAGGGGCGGTCGGGCTCGGGGACGTACGTGCGCGAGCGCCCCGTCCCGCGACGGGTCGCCCGCTCCGGATACCGCCCGGGTGCGGGGGCGAGCCCGTTCCGCCAGGAGCAGGCGGAGGAAGGGGTGCGGGGGACCTGGGAGTCCCGCAGCGAGCAGGAGGGGGCGAGTCCCGAGGTCGCCGAGCGTCTCGGTATCGAGCCCGGCGACCGCGTGATGCGCACGGGGTACGTCTTCCGGGAGGCGGGTGAGCCGGTCATGCTGTCCACCTCCTGGGAGCCCCTCGCCGTCACGGGGCGCACACCGGTGATGCTGCCGGAGGAGGGCCCGTTGGGCGGCTGCGGTGTCGTCGACCGCATGGCGGCCATCGACGTCGTCGTGGACAACGTCGCGGAGGAGGTCGGCGCCCGGCCAGGTCTGGCGGAGGAGCTCCTCGCACTGGGCGGGGTGCCCGGTCATGTGGTGATGGTGATCGGGCGGACGTACTACGCCTCGGGGCTCGCGGTGGAGACCGCCGACGTGGTCGTGCCCGCCGACCGCTACCGGATCGCCTACCATCTGCCGGTCAAGTGACAGGTGGGGCGGCTGTGACGACCGGTGGGAGCGACCGGTCGTCCGCCGCCCGTGATGCGGAGTTAACGCGCGCTCACCACACTTAACCGGCGGGCAACCGCCCGCCGTGATGACTTGTCATGTCCGGCTCCTACCTTCCCGTTCGTCACCCGCACACCGGACCGACGAACGGGAAGCCACCGATGACGGACATCGCAACGCCCACGACGGGCGAGGCGCCACGACCGGCCCCGCAGGACGGCCCTTCGGCGCCCCGACGCAGCTACGCCAAGCTCGCGGCCGACGAGAGCCGTGAGGACTACTCCCTCCGCTACGCGCCGCACTCCTTCAGGCGCTGGTCGCCCTCCATGGTCGCGGGGACCGCGCTCGGCGGCATCGCGTATCTGGCCGACTTCGCCATCGGTGCGTCGATCGTCTTCACCTACGGGTTCACCAGCGGGTTCGCCTCGATCCTGGCCGCCGCGGCGATCATCTTCCTCACCGGCATCCCGATCGCCCGGGCCTGCGCGAAGTACGGCCTGGACATGGATCTGGTCACCCGAGGGGCGGGGTTCGGCTACTTCGGGTCGACCCTGACCTCGCTGATCTACGCGTCCTTCACCTTCATCTTCTTCGCGCTCGAAGGCTCGATCATGGCGCAGGCCATGCATCAGGCGATCGGGCTGCCGGTGGAGGCCGGCTATCTGATCACCACGCTGATCGTCATCCCGATCGTGTTCCGGGGCATGGGCGCGCTGGCCAAGGTGCAGGCCTGGACGCAGCCGGTCTGGATCATCGGCATGGTGCTCCCGTTCGTCGTGCTGGCCTTCGAAGCCCCGGACTCCTGGGGCGCGTTCAGCTCCTTCGGTGGTACGGAGGGCGCGGGCTCGGGCTTCTCCTGGGTCGCCTTCGGGCTCGGTACGGGTGTCGCGCTCTCGCTCATCGCCCAGATCGGGGAACAGGCCGACTACCTGCGCTTCATGCCGGCCAGGACCGAGGCCAACAAGCGGCGGTGGAATCTCGCGGTCCTCGCCGCCGGCCCCGGCTGGGTCGTCATCGGGGCCGCGAAGCAGATCGGCGGCGCGTTCCTGGCCTTCGTCGCGCTGGAGGCGGTCGGCAGGACCCACGCCCTGGAACCGATCGCACCGCAGATCGAGGCCCTGAAGCCGTGGCTCGGCTCCTTCGCGCTCCCGGCCGCGGCGGTCTTCGTGATCGTGTCCCAGGTCAAGATCAACGTGACCAACGCCTACAGCGGTTCGCTGTCCTGGTCGAACTTCTTCTCCCGCATCACGCACAAGCACCCGGGCCGCGTCTGGTACATCTTCCTCAACCTCGCCATCGCGCTGACGCTGATGGAGATGAACATGTTCGCGGCCCTGAACAAGCTCCTGGGCTTCTACTCCAACGTCGGCATCGCCTGGATCGTGGCCGTCGCGGCCGACCTGGTCATCAACAAGCGCATCGGGCTGAGCCCCCGCTACATCGAGTTCAAGCGCGCCTACCTCCACGCGGTCAACCCGGCCGGCTTCGGGGCGATGGTGATCGCGTCGACCGTCTCGATCCTCGCGTTCTTCGGGCTGTTCGGCAGGTACGCCGAGGCCTTCTCGACGTTCATCGCGGCCGGACTCTCCCTCGTCCTCTGCCCGTTGATCGCCTGGCTCACGAAGGGGAAGTACTACCTGGCCCGCCCGAACCCGGTGAACGGCCCTGACGTCGAGGTCCCCGACATCACCGCCACCCACAGCTGCGCCGTGTGCGAGATCGCCTACGAGCTGCCGGACATCGCCGACTGCCCGGTCCGACAGGGCCCGATCTGCTCCCTGTGCTGCTCGCTGGACGCGGAGTGCGGGGACGTCTGCCGCAAGGACCCCGGTAACGGCCCTGTGTCACTGCCGATGCCGACGATGCGGACACCGGGGGCACCGCCCACGCCGGTCACGCCGTGACAACTGACGGCTGACGGCGGGAGCAGGGGGCGTACTCACCGGAGTGCGCCCCCTGTTGGTGTGGCCGGATACGTATCTCTTTGTGTAAACACGCATCCGCTGAGTGAAGGTCAGGCGTACGCTCGGGCATATGCGTACTGCGGTTTCCTGGGGATCCTTAGAGACGTGCACGCCAGTGGGGAGAGGGGCGAGATGCTGGGGAGGGGCGCCATGACCGACAGCGGTGCCGTGCTCCCCTGGCTGGTGATCAGACAGGACGACAACGGCAACAGGTATCGCGTCGGCCGCTATGCGACGCAGGACGAGGCACAGAAGATCGCCGACGGCCTGGACCGTCATGGACACAAGCAGCTCTACTGGGTGGAACGCTCCGGCCGGAGCGCGCGCCCGTAGCGACGAAGGCCCACCGGCTGTGGAGCACCCACCGGCTACGCTCCGGCGCATGAGTGATTCCGTGGTCGTCGCAGGAGCCGTCTGTCGCGGCGGGCGGCTCCTGGCCGCCCGCCGCAGTGCCCCGCCGGAGCTGGCCGGGCGCTGGGAGCTCCCGGGCGGCAAGCTGGAGCCGGGCGAGAGCGGGGAGCAGGCGCTCGTACGGGAACTCCGTGAGGAGCTCGGCGTGCAGGCGGAACCGCTGGAGCGCATCCCGGGGGAGTGGCCGCTGAAGCCCGGTTACGTGCTGTGGGTGTGGACGGTCCGTCTGGTGTCGGGCGAGCCCAGCCCCCTGGAGGACCACGACGAACTGCGCTGGCTGGGTGCGGACGAGGCGGACACCGTCGACTGGCTGGACCAGGACCGCCCCGCGGTGGCCGAGGCGGTCCGGCGCCTGCGCGAAGAGCCGCACACCTGACAGATGCCGCCGACGTGCGTCTCCTTTGCCCGTCACGGGGAATGTGCCCGGCCGTGCGCCCCCTGAGTCGGTCGTACACCCCATCCGACCCGGTCCCGGCATGCGGGTCAGGGCGCGTATCTCGCCGCTCGCCCCGCCGGGAGGCGCCGCCCCGCCCCGCCCCCGTGCGTGCCGTCCGGCCATCTCTGCCGAGCCTGTGGCCCGTTGGGGACGGCCCCCGCATCCCTGTTCGCCCGAAGGGTTCTTCGGCGGCGTGCTGGTGGGAGCCTGTCCGGTCGGTGCCCCGTGACGCCTCTGTGCCACGGGGTGGGGGCGCATGGGTCCGTACGCCCCCGCCTGTTGCTCCGCGCGATAGGGTGCGACAAATATCGGTTATGTGCCGATTGGACCCTTCAAGAGGGGTGCGTCCCCGCAGTCGACCCCGGGAAGTGATCGGCGTGACCGACACCGAAGGCGATTGTGCCGAGTGGAGCTTCCCGGCGGCCCCGGGCTCCGTGCGCGGCGCCAGACACGCCGTCCGTGACGCACTGCACCAGTGGGGCTACGACGGATCGGTGGGCGATGTCGCCGTACTCCTCGTCAGCGAACTCGTGACCAACTCCCTGCGCCACGCGTCCGGCCCCATCGGGGTCCGGCTGGTGCGTCCGCATCCCCGAGGAGCCGGGCCCGGCGCGCGGGACGACGGGCAGGCTCTGCTGGTCGAAGTATCCGATCCGGTTCCGGATCCGCCCACCGAACGCGATGCCGGACCGGAGGACGAGGGCGGGCGAGGACTGCAACTGGTGGCTTGTTCCGCGCGCCGTTGGGGGACCCGGCGCGGAAAGACCGGCAAGACGGTGTGGTTCGAGCTCGCTCTGCCTGGTTAGGAGTGGGGAGGAACGCACAGCGATCACCGGAGGTCGGGCAGAATCTGGCTGAAAGGGACTGAGACCGTGCTGTGATCGTGAACGCCGTGCCGGTTGGGCCCGTAGTCCTGGATACTGCGGGCAGGACCGGTCCGGTGTGTGAGCTGGAGGGGACGGTCGCGTGAGCGAGATACCTGGGACAGCGGGCGACGTCATGTGGCAGAGCAGCCCGCCTGGCTCGATCTATGAATACATCAAGGTCGCCTCTTTCTCGATCGGGGCGGACGGGCTGATCGAGCAGTGGAGCCGGCGCGCCGCCGGTCTGTTCGGCATGGCCTCCGACGAGGTGGTCGGCAAGGACCCGGTCGAGGCCTTCATGCCCGCCGAGCTGCGCTCCCACGCCCACAGAAGAGTCGGCGAGATCCTCGACGGCAAGGAGTGGACGGGACTCGTCCCGTTCCGGATCCCTGGTGAGAACGGGGTCAGCGGCCTCGCCGAGATCTACGTCATGCCGAGCGAGACGGGCACTGGCGACCGGGCCGCGCTCTGCATCGTCGTAGAAGTCCAGGCGCTGCGCCGCGTCGAGACGGACCTGGCGGCCTCGCAGGCGATATTCGGTCAATCTCCCTTCGGATTCGTCCTCTTCGGCACCGATTTCACCGTCGTGCGGGCCAACCAGCGCTTCGCCACGGTCTTCGGCGGCGAGGCCGACGACCACTGCGGCCGCACCGTGGACGACTACCTGGCCCGGCCCGAGGCCGAACGGCTCGCCGCCACGCTCAGGCGCGTCCTGGAGACGGGCGAGGCCGTCACGGATCTTCAGCTCATCGGGGTCCCTCCCGGCGGTATCGGCCGCCGCCACTGGTCCATGAACCTCTACCGGGTGCACAGCGGTTCCGGGCGTCCCATCGGTATCGCCGGCCTCGCCACCGACGTCACACAACGGCACTTCGCCGCCCGCGAGGCGGCCAGCGCCCGGCGCAACCTCGCGCTGCTCAACGAGGCCAGCGCGCGCATCGGCAACTCGCTCGACCTGGAGACCACCGCCAGGGAACTGCTCGACGTCGCCGTGCCCGGCTTCTGCGACATAGCCTCCGTCGACCTCTACCAGGGCCTCCTCACCGGTGAGGAGGCCTCGCCCGCCAGCTGGGGCCGGCGTGACCCGGAGTCCGGTACCGGCTCGGCGGAGATGCGCCGGGTCGCCCACGCGAGCGCCGTGTCCGACGCCCTCCCCGGGATCCTCCGGGGAACGGCGGAGGGGCCCGGTGCCGGAGAGGGCGCGTCGGCCGGCCCGGACGCGGGGCAGCCCGAGCTCGGCTCCGTGCACCGCTATCCGTTCCACTCGCCCTGCGCCGTGGCGTTGCGTACCAGCCGGGTCGAGGACGTACCCGGTGACGAACGCGCCTTCGTCCACTCCACGCTCGCCGTGCCGATGGTCGCCCACGACGTCGTCGTCGGCCTCGTCCAGTTCTCCCGCACCAAGGGCAGCGAGCCCTTCGGCGAGCGGGACCGGGCCCTGGCCACCGAGCTCGCGGCGCGTGCCGCCGTGTGCATCGACAACGCGCGCCTCTACCGCAGGGAGCACGAGCGGGCGCTGATCCTCCAGCGCAGCCTGCTCCCGCCAGGCGATCCCGAGGCGGCGGGGCTCGACATCGCCTGCCGCTACCTTCCCGGCAACACGGCCACGGAGGTCGGCGGCGACTGGTTCGACGTGATCGAGCTCCCGGGCCACCGCACGGCCCTCGTCGTCGGCGACGTGATGGGCCGTGGACTGCGCGCCGCCGTCGCCATGGGCGAACTGCGCACCGCCGTACGCACGCTGGCGCTCCTGGACCTCGAACCCGCCGAGGTGCTCTCCGCCCTCGACGAGGTGGCGCGTGGTCTCGGCACCCCGGGCGGGGGCGAGCGGAGCGAGGGCTTCGGCGCGGGCGGCGGTGCCCAGTGGCCCTCGCGCGTGGCCCACAAGTCGCGCGAGGCGGACCTCTCCGAGGTGTACCTGGCGACCTGTGTGTACGCGGTGTACGACCCCGTCACCCGGCGGTGCACCTTCGCCAACGCCGGTCACCTCCCGCCCGTGGTGGCCGAACCGGGCGAGCCCGCCCTGCTGCTCGACGTACCGCCCGGCATGCCCCTCGGTGTCGGCGGCGAGCCCTTCGAGGAGGTCGAGATCGAGCTCAAGGAGGGCTCTCTCCTCGCCCTCTACACGGACGGGCTCGTCGAGTCCCGGGACCATCCCCTCGACGAGGGCCTCGAAGCGTTCCGGCAGGCACTCGCCGAGCCGTCGCAGCCGCTCGAGGACGTCTGCGACCACGTGCTGTCGACCCTGGACACCCGGCACGGCGAGGACGACATCGCCCTGCTGATGGCGCGTATCCAGGGGCTGCGGCCGGACGCGGTCGGCGACTGGCGGCTTCCGCGCGAGCTGCGCTCCGTCGGCCGTGCCCGTGAACTGGCGCGCGAGCAGCTCGCCGCCTGGGATCTGGGCGACCTGGTCGACACCACCGAACTGCTCGTCAGCGAACTGGTCACCAACGCCCTGCGGTACGGCGAGGGCGAGATCCGCCTGAGGCTGCTGCGCGACCGTACGCTCGTCTGCGAGGTGTGGGACGCGGGTCTGGTCCAGCCACGGCGCCGGCGCGCGCGCGACACCGACGAGGGCGGCCGCGGGCTGCAACTCGTCGGACTGCTCAGCGCGGCCTGGGGGTCGCGGCGAACCCCGCGCGGCAAGACGGTGTGGTTCGAGCTCGCGCTGCCCGACGGGGCACCGGCCGCGGAACTCTCCGTGGACCAACTGCTGAGCATGTACTGACCCGCGGGCGGAAGGGGTCTCGAAGGGAGGGCGGGCCCTGCCCCCGTCCGCGGGGGAGCCCGTCAGGGCGCGGTTCCCCCCACCGGGGCGGTACCTGCCCCCGGACCGGCCGTTCTCACGAGGCGGACTTCAGGGCCGCGAGCCTGGCCTCGATCTCCGCGCTGTCCCCGAGGCCGTCCAACTGCTCGAACTGCGCGTCCAGTGACGAGGCGGCCAGCTCCTGCTTGCCCACCGCCTTCGCCTCCTCGCGCCTCACCTTGTCCTCGAACCGGCCGAGTTCGCTCGTCGGGTCCATGACGTCGATGCTCTTGACCGCGTCCATCATCCGGTTCTGCGCCTGCGCGGACGTGGCGCGCGCGACCAGTTCGTCCCGCTTGGACTTCAGCTGGGTCAGCTTCTCCTTCATCTGGTCGAGGCCGGTCCTCAGCTTGTCCACCACCACCGTCTGCGAGGCGATCGTCGGCTCGGCGGCCTTCGCCTCCTGCTCCGACCGGAGCTGCCTGCCGAGCGCCACCTTGGCGAGGTTGTCGAACTTGTCGGCCTCCGCGCCCGCCCCCGCGGCCCGCAGCTCATCGGCCTTCCTGCTGGCCGCCAGCGCCTTCTGGCCCCACTCCCTGGCCGCGTCCACGTCCTCCCGGTGGTCCTCCTCCATCAGCCGGAGGTTCCCGATGGTGGCAGCCACCGCCTGTTCGGCCTCCGCGATGTTGTCGGTGTAGTCGCGGATCAGCTGGTCGAGCATCTTCTGCGGGTCCTCGGCCTGGTCGATCAGGGCGTTGATGTTGGCCCGGGCGAGCTGAGTGACGCGGCCGAGGACGGTCTGCTTGGTCATGGCACCTCTCCTTGTACGAAGCGAAACGAAAAGACGCGAAACGCCACCGGGAACCCGAAACCGGGAACCATGGTGCGGGACCGGGACCGGAACTCCGGAAGGGCGGCGGGGCGGGCCCGGCGGACAGCCGTCAGAAGCGGCCCCCGCCCCCGCGCCGCCCGCGCGTCCCACCGCCGCCGAAGCTGCCCGGCCCGCCGCCGAACCCGCCGCCGGCCCCGCCGAACCCGCCGCCGAAGCCCCCGCCACGGCCGCCCCCGCCCATCAGGCCGCCGAGGATGATGCCGCCGAGCACCGCGCCGCCCATGCCCCCGCCTCCACGTGTGCCCCCCGGGCCGCTGCCGTCGCGGTAGCTCCGTACGTCCTGCTCGGCCAGGCTCCGCGCCTGCGTGGCCAGCGCGTCCGCCTGCCGCACCTCGGCCAGGGCGCTCTGCGGGTCGGTCTCCGAGAGCTCCTGGGCCCGCTCCCACCGGCGCTGCGCCTCCGCGAGCCGGGTGCGGGCCTGGCTGCCGACCGCACCGCGGTTGGTGGTGATGTAGTCGGCGGCGGCTCCGATCGACGCCCGCGCGGTGAGCGTCGACCGGTCGAGGAGCGAGCGTGCCCTCCGGCCGCCCTGCTCCCGCTCGCGGGCACCGGCCAGTGCCTCGTCGAGCGCCGCGTCCGCCTCCTCCACCCTGCGCAGCGCGTCGACCGGGTCGTACGGGCCCGAGCCGAGCTCACCCCGCACATCCGCGTCCACCGACTCGGCGCGGGCGACCCTTCCCTGAAGATCCGCCGTGGACACACCCTCCTGGGTCCCTTGGAGCAGGCCCCTGGCGTCGGCGAGGTCCGTCTCCATCTCGGTGAGCGCCCCGGGCAGCCTGTCCGCCGCTTCGGCCAGCTCCCGGGCCCGCCGGTCCACCCCGTCCACGAGGGTGGAGACCTGCTGGATCGATCCCTCGGCGGCCCGTACGTACACCGCGGCCTGCGCGTTGTTCCCGCCGTCCACCGCCTGGCGTGCCCGGTTGAGGCTGGAGGTCGTGAAGACCAGCCGGTCCTTGGCCCGTTCGACGTCCTGGGCCGCCGGTGCCGACGCCGACTCCGCGTACCGCTCCCTCAGCGCGCCGAGGGCCGTCTCCGCGGCGGACACGCGTCCGGCCAGCTCGCGGAACGCGATCTCGGCGGAGGTCACGGCCTCCGGTGCGGTCTGTTCGAGCGCGCGGAGCCGGTCGAAGTCCTCGGCCACCGCGTCCAGACGCTCGTTGGCGTCGGAGCAGCGGCTGACGATCTCGTCGAGCATGCCGCGCCGTGTCGCCTCGTCCTCGGGGAACGCGTCGTCGAGTCGCTGCCGCAGCCGGAACGCGGCGGTCAGCTCGGTCCTCGCGCGCTGCACGGCCTCGGCGAACGGGGCGGCGGCCTCCTCGCCGAACTGTGCGGTGGCGAAGCCGAGCTCCTCCTCGCTGGTGCGTACGGCGTCGTCCGTGTCGACCAGGTCCGACTTGGCGCGGGTGTCGAGTTCCGGCAGCGGTACCAGCGGCACGCCCGCCGCTCCCCTGCCGCCGCCCCAGCCGCCCGGCGCCGGGGTCGTCCGGGTCGTCGCACGCCGCCTGCGGCGGGTGAACGCGAAGACGGCGACCGCGACGGCGGCGACGACCACGGCGAGCGGGACGATCAGGTTGACCGAGGCGCCGCCGCTGTCGGTGCCGCCTGGGTCCTTCTCGCCGGGGGTGAGGGCGGGAGCCGGGACGGGCTCGCCGGCCAGGACCGCGGTGTAGCCGTCCGCGGCTCCGATCGCGGCGCCTGCCCAGTCGCTCTCCCGGAGCGCCGGCTCGATCGCCGTGTTCGCCACCTCGCCGAGCTGGGCGTCCGTGAGGCGCGAGCCCTGGTCGACGGAGTAGGCGTACTGCCGGTCGTGCGTGGCCACGGCCAGCAGCACGTCCTCCTGGCCGAGTCCGTTGCGGTTCGCGGTCTCGTCGGCCCAGGTCTGCGCGTTCCGGCCGGAGAAGTCACGGACGTACGCGACGAACAGCTGCGTCCGACGCTGTTCGAACAATCGATCGAGTGCGGCTTCGACCTGTGGCTCACGGTCGCCCAGGGCCCCCACCCGGTCGGTGATCTGTCCGTCGCGGGACAGCCGGACGGGGTCGTCCGCCCGGGCGGACGGGCTGCCGGGCAGGGCGATCCAGAGCACCGCCGCCAGTGCGGCGAGGAGCACCCGGCCGGGTATCGAAGGCCGGGAGGTCCTGGTACGGCTCGCGGGCGGCGTCACATCTGGGAGGCTATGTCCGCCCACTGCCGCCCGCGACCCGGCGCGACCCGCACCTGGTGCGACCGGCCCGCCACGGTGCGAACCACCGTGGCGGGCCGTACGCGTACGCGCCCCTCAGATGCTGAAACGTTCCCCGGCGAGCAGCGGACGCACCCTGGAGCGGAAACCGCCCGCCCGGAACGGCCCCTGCAGCAGCCCGGGACGGAGCTCCTGCGCCAGCGCCGCTGCGATCATGCCCTGGTCGAGCGCCAGCATGAAGTCGCTGACCCGGCCGGTGGACACGTTGACCGAGTCCCGGAAGCCGTATCCCTCGTCGTACGCCCCGAAGTCGCGGTCCAGCGCCCGGAGGTTGTCCACCGCCTCCCGGCGGGCGTACGGCAGGGCGAGGAACGAGGCGTGCGGGGTGACCACGCCGTTGGTGAACGCCGAGGGGTCCGGCAGCGGCGCGCCGTCCGTGGTGTACGTACGGTCGGTGTTGGACGCGTAGCCGTCGACCTGCATGCCGAGCGCGTCGACGCCGTACTCCTGGTAGCCGCCCTCCGGCACGTTGGCGGGGGAGAAGCCCCAGTACCCGTACCCCGCCTCGTGCAGGCCGTGCTCGATCTGGCTGCGGACGTACCGCTGGTGGTTGCGGCCCCAGGACCGTGGCGACCACTCCGGCTCGGGTACGAACAACGGCACCATCAGGGCCTCGAACATCGAACCGCCCCAGGTGGGGACGATCCTCCGCCCGCCATGGGTGTAGTGCCCCTGCCAGACGCGCACACCGCCCATGACGGCGTACGCGCCCTGCGGATGCTGCTCCTGCTCGTGCTCGGGCAGCATGGTGCGCAGCAGGTGCCAGTAGTGCTCGGGCGGCAGCGAGCCGTCCGCGATGCCGAGGTAACTGGCCATGCGGGGTTCGGTGTTGAGCGCGCCGTAGTGGTGTCCGGTGGGCTCCCCGGTGTCCGTCCAGAAGCCGCCGCGCAGCTGGCCGGGGCCCGCCACGGGGTCGGCCGGGTCGTACGGCGTGTAGTAGTACGACCAGTCGGCGGTGGCGAGGATCCGGGCGACGCGGTCACGCAGCGACGGTGCGGCGTCGGCGGCTATCCGCAGACCTGTGACCAGCCAGGCGTTGTCGACCGAGGAGAGGAACGGCCGGACCGGGTCCCCCGTGCCGGGCCACTCGGTCAGTACCGAACCGTCGTGGGCGTCGTACCAGTTGAGCCAGAAGCCGTGGTGCCGCTCCAGCTTCTCCACGGCGGAGACCGTGCGCTCCAGGGTGCGGAGCATCGCGGCCTCACCGATCACGCCGAGCCCGGCGGCGGCCACCGCCGACCAGAGGCCGCAGCCGATGTTGGTGGGTGAGGTCTGGCGGGACACGACGGGCGCGCCACCGCTGACGTCGATCTTGTCTGCGGTGAGACCGAAGCCGGTCGTCATCGCCTCGATCGACCGGTAGGTGTCGCGGAACCAGGCCGTCAGCTGCTCGCGGTCGGCGCGGTCCGAGCGGTCCGAGCTGCCGGAAAGGCCGGAACGGGTGGCCGGATCCGCCGTGGCCCGGGGAGTGCCGAGGGCTCCGAGCGACAGGGCCGCGGCCCCCGTTCCGGCAGCGGTGACAAACGTGCGACGGTCCATCGGAAACCTCTCGGGGAAGAGTCGGTGACTGTGACTGGCACGGTGAGCTGGTCCGGGCACCCGGTGGCCTGGCACGGCCGGTGCACGGGCGCCGGTGGTGGGGGAGGGGCGCCGCCGGCCGGTCAGGTACCGGCGGAGCCCCTGCCGGAGGGAGCGCCGAGGCGGCTCCCCGATCGGGGGCCGGTGTCAGCCGGCGGTGCGGGGCAGCTCGCGGGAGCGGCCGAGGGAGCCCAGCCACTCGGCCGAGGGACGCGCGGTCCGCTCGAACGTCTCCCGGTCCACGCCGATCAGTCCGAACGTCGGCTCGAACGAGCCCCACTCGTAGTTGTCCAGGGCGCTCCACGCCAGGTAGCCCCGGACGTTCAGTCCGTCCTCGATCGCGGAGGCGACCTCGTCCAGCGCCCCCGCGTAGTAGGCGACCCGGCGGGTGTCGTCCGAGGTGGCGATGCCGTTCTCCGTGACGATCAGCGGCATGCCGGCGCCGACCACGTCGGCGGTGTGGCGCAGGGCGTGTCCGACGGCGGCCGGGTAGTACTCCCACTGCGTCAGCGTCCGTTCGGCGTCACCGGACGTGGGGACCGGGCCGTCGGGGCCGATCTCCGTACGGGTGTAGGACTGGACGCCGATCCAGTCGTCGCCGCGGGCGGCCTCGATGAACACGTCCTCCCGCGGGTGGCGGTAGGCGGCGGTGACGTCCTCGGCGCCGGGGCGGGCCTGGTAGACCTGGTTGGCGATGGTCCAGCCGACCTGGATGCCCGCGTCGAGCGCCCTCACCTCCTTGACGGCCGCGTGGTGCGCGGCGATGACGGCCAGGGTGGTCTCGTCGTCCGGGGTCGGCAGGCCGGCGGGCGGGAAACCGATGTCGCCCCGCTTCGCCTGGCCCGCCATCACGGCGATCATGTTCGGCTCGTTGATCGTGCAGACGTGGCCGACGCCCTCGGAGATCACCGGTGCGCAGGCCGCGACGTAACGGGCGAACAGCTCGGCGGCCCCGTCGGCGGTCCAGCCGCCGCGCGCCTCGAACCACTGCGGCACGGTGAAGTGGTGCAGGGTGACCATGGGGCGCAGGCCGCGCGCGACCGCGCCCTCGACCATGCGCCGGTAGTGGGCCAGCTCGGCGCGGGAGAACCGCCCCTCGGCGGGCTCGACACGCGCCCACTCGACGGAGAACCGGTAGTCGGTGAAGCCCAGCGACGCCAGCATGTCCATGTCCTCGCGCCAGCGGTGGTAGCTGTCGCAGGCGTCCAGGCTGGGTTCCTTGATGTGGGTTCCGGTGGAGTGCTCCTTGACCCACCAGTCGCTGTTGGTGTTGTTGCCCTCGATCTGGTGGGCGGCGGTGGAGGCCCCCCACAGGAAGCCTTCGGGGAACGGGACCGGGGTGTGCGTCATCGCGGAGTGTCTTTTCTGTGCGTGAAGGGGTGCGGCCGCGGGGTGGGGTACGGCCTCGTGTGCGTACGGAGGTCGGCCGGGCTACTTCAGGCCGGCCGTGGCGATGCCCTGGGTGAAGTGCCGCTGCAGGGCGACGAAGAGGATCAGCACCGGCAGCACGACCAGGAAGGCCCCGGCCATCAGCATGCCGTTGGACCCGCCCGCCTTGTTGGGATCGGTGACGAACGTGGCCAGGGCGACCGGGAGGGTGTACCCGTCCGGGTCGTTGGTCGCGATCAGCGGCCATACGAAGTTGTTCCACGAGCCGAGGAAGGTGAAGATCGACAGCGTCGCGAGGGCGGGTTTCACCAGCGGCATGACGATCCGCCAGAAGATGTACCACTCGCTCGCGCCGTCCATCCTGGCCGCCTCCAGCAGCTCGTCCGGGATCGACTGCATGAACTGCCGCATCAGGAAGACGCCGAACGCCCCCGCTGCGAAGGGCAGCACCAGACCGGCGTACGAGTCGATCAGCCGGAGCTTGCTCATCAGCACGAAGAGCGGTAGCAGCATCAGGTTGCCGGGCACCATCAGGGCGCCCAGGACGACGCCGAAGACCTTGTTGCGGCCGACGAACCTCAGCTTCGCCAGGGCGTAGCCGAGCATCGAGCAGAACACCAGGTTCGAGAGGGTGACCAGCACCGCCACGATCACGGAGTTCATGAAGTAGAGCGGCAGGTCCAGCTTGTCCAGCAGCTGCCGGAAGTTCTCCAGCGTCCACTCGGTGGGGATCCACACCGGCGGACTGGCCGACAGCTCGCTCGTCGTCTTGAAGGAGGAGAGCGCCATCCAGAGGAACGGCGCCGACATGATCAGCAGGCCCAGCGAGAGCAGGACGTACACCAGGGGACGCCTGAGGTTCCGGGACGTGCGCGCGGGCGCCGTCCTCGCTGCGGCGGGCGCTTGGCCGACGGTCATTCGGTGTTGTCCTTCAGCAGTCGGAGCTGCAGCACCGTGATGCCCATGATCACCACGAACAGGACGTACGCCATGGCGCTCGCGTAGCCCATGTGGAAGAAGTTGAAGCCCTCGCGGTACATGTTCAGCGACACGGTGAGAGTGGAGTCGGAGGGGCCGCCCTGCGTCATCACGAAGGGCTCCTCGAACACGTTGAGGTAGCCGATGGTGGTGATCACCGTGGCGTAGAGCAGTGTCGGCCGGAGCAGGGGGACCGTGATTCCGCGGAACTCCTGCCACAGGCTCGCGCCGTCGAGCCGCGCGGCCTCCCGGACCTCGGTCGGGATGGCCTGCAGACCCGCGATGAAGAGCACCATGACCGTGCCGACGTTCCGCCAGACCACCATCGCGATCATCGACGGCATCGCCAGGGTCTCCGAGCCGAGGAAGTCCGGCGCGGTGAGGCCCACTTCGGAGAAGAGGCCCGCGACGAGCCCGTCGCTCGGGTCCAGGACGAAGCGCCACACCACGGCGACCGCCACGATCGTGGTGACCACCGGGGCGTAGAAGCCGACCCGGAAGAAGGTCCGCGCCCGGTCGACGCCGTTGTTCAGCAGTACGGCGACGACGAGCCCGAGGGCGATCGTCAGCGGCACGCCCACCACGACGAAGTACGCGGTGTTGAAGAGCGACCTGAGGAACTTCTCGTCGCCGAACAGGTCCGTGTAGTTGTCGAAGCCGACGAAGTTCGCCTCGAACGGGCGCGTGACGTTGCGCAGTCCGAAGTCCGTGAAGCTCATCAACAGCGTGGCGAGGATCGGGAACGCCATGAAGACGGTGAACAGGACGAGGAAGGGGGTCGAGAACAGCCAGCCCGCCGCGTTCTGCACGCCCATAGAGCGCTTCGGCCCGCCGCGGGTCCGGGGAGCCCCGGGGGCTTCCCGCGTCTTCACCGGCTGCGCGGCGCCTGAGGTCGTGGTGCTCATGGCTACTGCTTCACGAGGCCTTCGATCTCGGACTGCGCGGTCTTCAGCGCGTCCTCGGCGGAGGCCTTGCCCTGCGTCACCTTCGCGACGGCCTGGTCGACCTTGTCGGTGATCTCCGTCAGCTTCGCCGTGGACGGCGAGGACTTGGCGGTGTCCATCTGCTTCCTGAAGACCTGGAGGTCCTTGTCGTCGGCGAGCTTGCCGGAGTCCCACGCCGCGGTGTTCGCGGGGAGGTCCTTGGTGCGCTCGTACCAGTCGGCCTGGCCCTCGGTGTCCGTGAGGTACTTGATGAACTTCGTGGCAGCGGCCTTGTGCTCGCTGTCCTTGGAGACCACCAGGGACGAGCCGCCCGCCATGGACACGGAGGACTTGCCCGCCGGGACGGGGGCGACGGCCCACTTGCCCTTGATCTGCGGCTGGCCCTCGTTCAGCAGGGTGACGTGCCAGGGGCCGCCCAGGAACATGGGGACCCGGCCGTTGCCGAAGTCCTTGACGACGTCGTAGCCCGGCTGCACGGACTTGTTGGAGAGCCCCTTCTCGAAGTACGAGCCGTACTCCTTCAGCGCGCTGACGGCCTCGGGGCTGTCGATGGCGGCCTGGCCCTTGTCGTCGAGGATCTCGCCGCCGGCGGAGTAGAGGAAGGAGGAGAAGTTCTGCACCGTGTCCAGGCCGCTGGGCTGGATGGACAGGCCCCACTTGGTGCCGGCCTTCTCCTGGTAGGCGGTGGCGAGCTCCCGCATCTCCTGCCAGTCGGCGGGCGCCTTGTCGACGCCGGCCTTCTCGGCGAGGTCGGTGCGGTAGTAGAGGACCCGGGTGTCGACGTACCACGGCACGCCGTACGCGGTGCCGTCCACCTCGCCCTGGTTCCAGCCGGCCGGGAAGAAGTCCTTCTTGTCGAACGACTTCGTGTCGACCGGTTCCAGGACACCGAGCTCGGCGAACTCCCCCATGTAGGTGCCGCCCATCTGCGCCACGTCCGGCATGGTGCCTGCCGCGGCCGCGGAGACGAGCTTCTGGTGTGCGACGTCCCAGCCGACCGGGGTCACCTTCACGGTGATGTTGGGGTTGGCCTTCTCGTACACGTCGGCCACCTCCGCGAGCTTCTCGCCCTCGGCCCCCATGGCCCAGACGGTGAGCGTCTGCTCGGAGTCCGCGGCGACGTCGTCGCCACCGGAGCCGCCGCAGGCGGAGATGCCGAGTGTGAGCGCCACGACGACGGCGGCGGAGGCGGTTCTGGCGGTGCGGGACATGGAGGGCTCCTCCTCGAGCAATCCGGATGTATGCGCTGCCTGTAAGCGCATACATCACTCTGCGACAGTGATTCGGCAATCCGCAAGGGGGTGCTGGGTCACACTCGTGCAACGTGCTCGACATCCGGAGGCCCCACGACGGCACCGTAGGCACGCCGTTTGCGCATTAGAAGTGGATGTGACCAATTCCGCTTGTTTCGCGGTCCTGGCCGCTCCTCGCCGGTCCCCGGGCGGCCCGCTACTGTCCCGGCATGGCTCCGTTCGCACACGACTTCCCGTTCGACCCGGCGTACGGGCTGACGTTCGACGAGCTGCTGGACGTACCGGCGCCGCCCCCTCCCGAGGACTTCGAGGCCTTCTGGCGGGCGCGGTACGCCGAGGCCCGAGCCGTCGACACCGCCCCGGAGGTCGGCCCGGTCGAGGAGGAGCGCGACGGGGTCCGCCTGCACGGCGTGACCTTCACCTCCGTCGCCGGGGTTCGCCTCGGCGGCCGGCTCGCGCTGCCCGTGGACGGCCCCGCCGAGCACGGCTTCGTCATCGCCCACGGGTACGGGGGCAGGCAGGCGGCGGGCGCCGACGTACCGCTGCCGCTGCCGCGGTCCGCCGCGATCCTGCCCTGTGTCCGCGGCATGGGTGACCGCGGGCTGGTGCCGGGCATCCCGGACGACGCCGCCGGGCACGTCCTGCACGGCATCGGCTCGCGCGACACCTACGTCATCGGCGACTGCGTGGCCGACCTGTGGTGCGCGGCCTCCGCGCTCCAGGAGTTGCTGCCCCGCCTGTCAGGGCCCCGTCGCCTCGGCTGCCTCGGGGAGAGTTTCGGTGGCGGACTCGGAGCCCTCGCGCTGCCCTGGGACGAGCGTCTCGGGGCCGCGCAGCTCACCGTCCCCACCTTCGGGAACCACCCGCTGCGGCTGACCCTGCCCTGCGCCGGCAGCGGTGAGTCCGTACGGGCGCACCACCGCGGGCACCCGGAGGCCGCCGAGGTGCTGCGGTACTTCGACGCCGCGACGGCCGCCGCGCTGGTGGAGGTCCCGGTGTTCGTCGCCGCCGCGCTGTTCGACCCCTCGGTGCCGCCGCCCGGGCAGTTCGCCGTGTACAACGCGCTGCGAGGCCCCCGGGAACTGCTGGTGCTGCGTGCCGGGCACTTCGCCTACCGGGGGATCGTGGCGGACACCGCCGAGCTCGTGGCTCGCCGCACGCGCTTCTTCGAGGCGCGGCTCGGGGCGTGAGCCGGGCGGTACGCGCGCCCGGGTCAGCAGCCGCAGCTCGCCCGGCGGGCCAGGGAGACGGGCAGCTCCAGCGACACCGGGGCCCGGCCCGGCTCGGCCAGGCGTTGCACCAGCAACTCCACCGCCTGCTCGCCCAGTTGCCGGATTGGCTGCCGTACGGTCGTCAGCGACGGGCGCACGATGCGGCTCAGCGGGATTCCGTCGAAGCCGGTCACCGCGATGTCCGCGGGCACCCGTACCCCGCGCCGCTCCAGCGCCCGCAGCGCGCCCACCGCCATCTGGTCGTTGGCGAAGAGCACCGCCTCCGGACGCTCGGTGCCCCGGTCCAGCAGCGCCTCGGCCGCCCGTGCGCCCTCGGCGCGCGTCATCATCCCGGTCCGCAGGTCCGGTGCGTCCGGAGCCGGCAGTCCGGCGTCGCGGCACGCGTCCCGGAAGCCCTGGAACCGCGCCTCCGCGTCCGGGGACCCCGGCTCGCCCCCGACGAAGGCGAGCCGGCGCAGCCCGTGGTCCTCGATCAGATGGCGGGCCAGCTCGCGTTCCCCGGCGGCGTTGGCGACGACGATGTGGTCGAGGTGGTCGATCTCGCGGGGGCCCGCGAGCATCACCACCGGCAGCCGGCGCGATATGACCTCGAGGTCCTCGGTCGGCACGGTCTGCGCCAGCACGGCGAAGCCGTCCACCCGTCCCGCCACCTTCGCGACGAGGCTCTCCGGCCCGCCCTGCAGCGAGGCGGCGATCAGCAGGGCGTACCCGTGGCGCCGGGCCGCCCGCTCCATCCCGCGGATGATCTGGTCGGAGTACAGCATCGCCGCGTCGTCGGCGCCGCTGTCGGTCTCCGCGTCGGCCTCGGCCTCCGCGTCGGCGTAGTCCGGGAAGCACAGGCCCAGCACCCCTGTGGTGCGGCTGGCCAGTCCCCGGGCGTTCCCGCTGGGTACGTAGCCCAGTTCGCGGGCCGCCTCCAGGACGCGCTCGCGGGTCTGCGCGCGCACGGAGTCGGGATTGCGGTAGACCCGGGAGACCGTGGCGATCGAGACGCCCGACCGCTCGGCTACGTCGTACACCGTGGGGGCGCTCACTCGACCGACCGTCCGCTTCTTCCTCCGTACGCACCACCCGCCGCTGCGGGGGCAGCTCTCTCCTGAAAGCGCATTCACCCTAGATCGCGCGCCCGGGAGCGGGCAACAGCGGCCAGTTCTCCGCGCGCCGCGCGCCCGTGGCGCCGTGGCTCCGCCGAACCGTGGACCACGGATAGGCAGGTTACCTTGCAAGATGCCCTGTCCATCTTTACGGTGGACGTATGCCCACGAGCCCCGACGCCCCCAAGCCGCCCCTCGCCGCCGACCCCGGTGCCGAGGCCGTGGCCACGGAACTCGCGGCGGTGGTCGGCAGGCTGCTCAGGCGGCTGCGCAGCTCGTCGGCCGACAGCCTGCTCACCCCCTCCCAGCGGTCGGTCCTGGCCCGCCTCCAGGACGACGGCCCGGCCACCACCGCGGCCCTGGCCCGCGCCGAGCTCGTACGGCCCCAGTCGATGCGGCTGACCCTCGCCGCACTCGAGAGCCAGGAGTTCGTCACCCGTGCCCCGGACCCCGCCGACGGCCGCAAGTCGGTCGTCTCCGTGACCGGGCGGGGGAGCACCACCCTCGCCGAGGTGCGGGCCGCCAAGCGGAGCTGGCTGGCGGACGCGATCGCCGGTGGACTGGACGGCGCGGAGCGGCGCAAGCTCGCCGAGGCGGTCGAGCTCATCGGCCGCCTGGTCGACGAATGAGCCCGTACGGCCCGGACACGGCCCCCGGCGCCACCGCGACCGGACCGGGGCAGGACGTGCGGCGCCTGGCACCCCCCGACGCCGGGTTCAGCGCCCGCCTCACCGCGCCGCTGCTGATGGGCTCCCTGCTCAACCCGCTCAACACCACCATGATCTCCACCGCCCTGGTTGCCATCGGGCACTCCTTCGGCATCGGGGCCGCGGACACCGCGTGGCTGATCTCCGTCCTCTACCTCGCCAGCGCCGTGGCGCAGCCGGTCCTCGGCAAGCTCGCCGACACCCTCGGCCCGCGCCGGGTCTTCCTGGCCGGTCTCGTGGTCGTGGTCGCGTCGGGCGTGGTCGGTGCCCTCGCCCCGGACTTCGGCACGCTGATCGTCTCCCGGCTGCTGCTCGGGGTCGGCACCTCGGCGGCCTATCCCGCAGCCATGGCCGTCCTGCGCGACGAGTCGCTCCGGCTGGGCCGCCCCACCCCGCGCCCCGTCTTCGCCCGGCTCTCCTTCGCGGCCCTCGGCAGCGCGGCGGTCGGGCCCGCGCTCGGCGGACTGCTGGTGACGGTCGTCGGGTGGCGCGGCATCTTCGCGGTCAACGTGCCCCTGGCGCTGCTCGCCCTCGGCGCCGCCCTGCTCTGGGTCCCGGCCGACCCGCCGCGCGCGCGGGCCGGCGACGGGAGCGCACCGAAGCTCTCGCTGGACCCGCTGGGCACGGGCCTGTTCACCGCCGCGCTGACGGTGCTGGTCTTCCTCCTGCTCGACCTCGCCCACCCGCGGTGGTGGCTGCTCGCCCCCTTCGCCGTACTGACCGCCGTGTTCGTCCGCCGGCAGCTGCGCACCCCGCAGCCGTTCATAGACGTCCGGATGCTCGCGGGCAACGGCGCCCTGCTGCGCACCTACGTCCGTCACGGGCTGAGCTACCTGCTCATCTACTGCGTCATGTACGGCTACACCCAGTGGCTGGAGGAGGTCCGCGGCTTCTCCTCCGGGCACACCGGGCTGCTCATGCTGCCGATGTCCGTGACCGCGCTCGTCTGCTCGCTGCTCGCCGCCCGCACCAAAGGTCTGCGGGCCCCGCTGACGATCGCCTGCCTCCTGCTCACGGTCGGTGCGGCGGTCCTGCTCCTCCTCTCCGGCGACACCCCGCTCGCCGTCCTGCTGCTCGCCGGTGCGTGCTTCGGCGCCCCGCAGGGCCTCATCGGCACGAGCAACCAGGCGGCGGTCCAGGCCCACGCGCCGCCCGAGAGCATCGGGGCCGCCGCCGGACTCCAGCGGACCGCGCAGTACATCGGCGCCATCACGGCGTCGAGCCTGATCGCCCTCGCCTACGCCGACGCGGCGACGGACGCCGGGCTGCACCTCATGGCGGGCGTGGCCGTCGTCCTGGCGGTCCTGCTGACGGTCCTGACCCTGACCGACCGTGCCCTGCGCACCCGTACCTGACCGGGGCCGGGGCCGAACCGGCCTCCACCTACCGCGCCCCGCACGCAAGTGACAACACCATCGCAAGGAGTACGCACATGACCGCCACCGTCCTCGACCCCCTCACCGCCCTCGTCGTCGTCGATCTGCAGAAGGGCATCGTCGGCCTCCCGACGGTCCACCCCGCCGAAGGCGTCGTCGCCCGCTCCGCGACCCTCGCCGAGGCCTTCCGCGCCAAGGGCCTTCCGGTCTTCCTGGTCCGTGTGACCGGCGGCGCCCCCGGCCGCACCGAGGGGCCGGGCCGCTCCGGGGAACCGGCCGCCGACTGGGCGGACCTGGTGCCGGGGCTCGGCCGGCAGGAGGGCGACATCGTCGTCACCAAGCAGCAGTGGGGCGCCTTCCACGGCACCGCGCTCGATCTGGAACTGCGCCGCCGCGGCGTCACCCAGGTCGTGCTCACCGGTGTGGCCACCAGCATCGGCGTCGAGTCCACCGCCCGTGCCGCGCACGAGCACGGCTACCACGTCACCGTCGCCGTGGACGCGGTCACCGACATGGACGCCGACGCCCACCTCAACAGCGTCGAGAGGATCTTCCCGAGGCTCGGCGAGACGGGCACCACCGACGAGATCGTCGAGCTGCTGGGTTGAGCCGCCGGCCGGGCCGGACCGGGGCCGCACGGGTGACTTCCGCGGCCCCACCGGCCGTGTCCGCGCCTCCTCGCGCGTGCAGGTGCGTTCAGTGGATCAGCGAACCAGTCTGATCAACTGCAAATGCCACCAGAACGCATCATCCGGTCCATTCCGGTTACGGGGTGGGCCGGGCCGGCCCCGGAGGTATCAGCCATGGCCCACGTCGGCGTCCCGCGCGGGACGGCCCGAAAGCGCCGCTCGGTCGCGCTCCTGGCGACAGGTGTGCTCACGATCCCGGTGCTGGCGGGCTGCACCTCGGACAGCGAGAGCCCTTCCAAGGTGGCCGCCCCGCAGGACATCGCCCCCGCCGCCCGGGACAGGGTGACCGAGGGATCCACCCTGAACTGGGCGATCGACGCGGTGCCCGCCACCCTGAACGCCTACCAGGCCGACGCCGACGGTGCGACCACGCGGATCACCGGCGCCCTGCTGCCCTCCCTCTTCCCGATGGACGCGAGCGGGGAGCCCCGGCTCAACCCCGACTTCCTGGAGTCGGCGAAGGTCATCGAGCAGGAGCCCAAGCAGGTCGTCCTGTACAAGCTCAACCAGCAGGCGGTGTGGAGCGACGGCCGCGAGATCGGCGCACCCGACTTCGTCGCCCAGTGGCGCGCGCTGAGCGGCAAGGACTCCGCGTTCTGGACCGCGCGCAACGCGGGGTACGAGCGGATCGAGAAGATCGAGCGCGGCAAGGACGACCTGCAGGTCCGGGTCACGTTCTCCAAGCCGTACGGGGACTGGCGCTCGCTCTTCTCGCCGCTGTACCCGAAGGAGGTCACCGGGACTCCCGCCACCTTCAACGACGGTGCCCGGACCACCCTCAAGAACACCGCGGGACCGTTTCGGCTGCGCAGTGTGAGCAAGGACAAGGGGACGGTCGTCCTCGACCGGAACCCCCGCTGGTGGGGCAACGAGGCCAAGCTCGAATCCCTGGTGTTCCGGGCCGTCGAGCCCAAGGACAGGACCAAGGCGCTGACCCGGGGCACGGTGGACGTCGCCGACATCGACACGGGGACGGCCGACAGCATCGTCCGCGCGGCCCGCTACCGCGGCGGCAACGGTCAGCCGCCCGCCCACGGACCCGGTGCCGACATCACCCCGGCCGCCGCCCTGCGGTCCTGGGCGCTGGCCCACGGCTCGGACGAGGACGCCGCCGAGACGGCGCAGGCCGCCCGCGAGAAGACCCGGCAGGCCGTCGCGGTGTACGCCGCCGAGCAGAAGTCCCTGAAGTCGTTCGCCGTACGCAAGTCCCTGGAGCCCGCCTACACGCAGCTCGCCCTGAACGGCGAGTCCGGGCCCCTCTCCGACGACCGGGTCCGCCGCGCGATCGCCCGCACGCTGGACCGGCAGGAGCTCGCCGACGCCGTGCTGAAGCCGCTCGGCCTGCCGGCCAAGCCGCCCGGCAGCCACCTGGCCCTGGCCGGGCAGCCCGGGTACAAGGACGGCAGCGGCGCGCTCGGCGACCAGGACACCAAGGAGGCGCAGGCGCTGCTGGCCGACGCGGGCTGGACCACGGCGGGGGCCGTCCGCAGGACCGAGGACACCAAGGCGGGCAGCGAGGCGGAGAAGAAGAAGGCCCAGAATTCGGGGAAGCCCGCGGACGCGGACGCGGAGAAGACGGACAAGGAGAAGAAGGCCGAGGAGTCCGCGGACGCCGAGAAGGACGACAAGGCCTCGCGCGACGAGGGCACGTACGTCGTCGGTGACGACAAGCCGGGCGACCGCCCGGCGGGTGACATCGGGATCACCGCGCAGGACAAGCAGCCCGGCGGCGCCGCCGGCGCGTACGCCCCCGCCGGTACCGCGGCACCCGCCCCCGCCTCGGTCAAGGGCCGCCTCGGCAAGGACGGCAAGCCGCTGATGCTGCGCTTCGTCCTTCCGTCGGGTCCCGGGTCGCAGTCGCTGCGCACCGTCGGCGCGAAGATCGTCGAGATGCTCGACTCGATCGGCATCGGCACCCAGATCACCAAGGTCTCCGACGACAGCTACTTCAAGGACCACGTCGCCTCCGGGGACTACGACCTGGCGCTGTACTCCTGGCCCGCCACCGCCTACCCGGCGACCGACGGACGGCCCATCTTCGCCAAGCCGGAGCCCGCCACGGACGGCTCGCTGCTCGTCGAGCAGAACTACACGCGGGTGGGCTCGGACCATATCGACCAGCTGTTCGACCGTGCGGTCTCGGAGCTCGACGCCAAGGCGTCCAGGGATCTGCTCAGGCAGGCCGACGCCCGGATCTGGGCGGCCGCAGGATCGATTCCGCTGTATCAGAGGCCACAGCTGGTCGCCGTCGACAAGAAGCTCGGGAACATCGGTGCCTTCGGCTTCGCCTCGCCTCGCTACGAGGACATCGGCTTCACCGGACGAGAGGCGGCAGGTTCCCCCGCGAACCGTGGGAAGTAGCAGGTCAAGAGTCGTATTCGAAGCCGGGTCGCAGCTCGGTCCACCTGCCCGCCGGGGTCTCCGGCGGGCAGGTCCATGTCCGCCGGGAGCGTGTCCGCCCGCCTTCTCACACCGCTTGCCGTTCCGCCGGACACCGGCTGGATGTTGACGCAACAACGGCTGAATATCGGCTGAAATGTGGCCGGAGTCCCGTCCCGGGGATCGGGCCGGGAAGCCCCGGACCCGTCGGGCCCGTACCATTGGACGAGCCGTGGCGTGCCGCCCGGCGGGCGTACGAGGACTCGAGACCGACTGAGACGCCTGATCCCACGATCCGAGAGAAGCGCAAGCCACCCATGCCCACGCGCCACGACATCCGTAACGTAGCCATCGTCGCCCACGTCGACCACGGCAAGACCACGCTGGTCGACGCCATGCTCAAGCAGGCGGGCGCCTTCGCCGCGCACGCCGCCGAGAACCTCGACGAACGCATGATGGACTCGAACGACCTGGAGCGTGAGAAGGGCATCACGATCCTGGCCAAGAACACGGCCGTCAAGTACCACCCCAAGGATGGCGGCGACGTCATCACCATCAACATCATCGACACCCCCGGCCACGCCGACTTCGGTGGTGAGGTCGAGCGCGGCCTGTCGATGGTGGACGCCGTCGTCCTGCTGGTCGACGCCTCCGAGGGCCCGCTGCCGCAGACCCGCTTCGTGCTCCGCAAGGCGCTGACGGCCAAGCTGCCGGTCATCCTCTGCATCAACAAGACGGACCGTCCGGACTCCCGGATCGCCGAGGTCATCGACGAGACGTACGACCTCTTCCTGGACCTGGACGCCGACGAGGACCAGATCGAGTTCCCGATCGTCTACGCCTGTGCCCGTGACGGCGTCGCCTCGCTGACCAAGCCGGAGGACGGCACCGTCCCGCCGGACAGCGACAGCCTGGAGCCGTTCTTCAGCACGATCCTCTCCGCCGTCCCGGCCCCGGAGTACGACGACGCGGCGCCCCTGCAGGCCCACGTCACCAACCTGGACGCGGACAACTTCCTCGGCCGTATCGCGCTGTGCCGCGTCGAGCAGGGCGAGCTGCGCAAGGGCCAGACCGTGGCGTGGATCAAGCGCGACGGCACCATGTCCAACGTCCGTATCACCGAGCTCCTGATGACCGAGGCGCTCACCCGCAAGCCGGCCGAGAAGGCGGGCCCGGGCGACATCTGCGCGATCGCCGGTATCCCGGACATCATGATCGGCGAGACCCTGGCCGACCCCGAGAACCCGATCGCGCTGCCGCTGATCACGGTGGACGAGCCGGCCATCTCGATGACGATCGGCGCGAACACCTCGCCGCTCGTCGGCAAGGGCGGCAAGGGCCACAAGGTCACGGCCCGCCAGATCAAGGACCGCCTGGACCGGGAGCTGGTCGGTAACGTCTCGCTCCGCGTCCTGGAGACCGAGCGCCCCGACGCCTGGGAGGTCCAGGGCCGTGGTGAGCTTGCCCTGGCCATCCTCATCGAGACCATGCGCCGCGAGGGCTTCGAGCTCACCGTCGGCAAGCCGCAGGTGGTCACCAAGCAGGTCGACGGCAAGACGCACGAGCCGATCGAGCGCATGACGATCGACTCCCCCGAGGAGCACCTCGGTGCCATCACGCAGCTGATGGCGACCCGCAAGGGCCGCATGGAGACGATGACGAACCACGGTTCGGGCTGGGTCCGCATGGAGTGGATCGTGCCCTCCCGCGGCCTCATCGGCTTCCGTACCGAGTTCCTGACCCAGACCCGTGGCACGGGCATCGCGCACTCCCTGTTCGAGGGCCACGAGCCGTGGTTCGGCGACCTGCGCACCCGTCACAACGGCTCGCTGGTGGCGGACCGCGCGGGCGTCGTGACGCCGTTCGCCATGGTCAACCTCCAGGAGCGGGGTGTCATCTTCACGGAGGCCACCACCGAGGTCTACGAGGGCATGATCATCGGTGAGAACTCGCGCTCCGACGACATGGACGTGAACATCACCAAGGAGAAGAAGCTCACCAACATGCGTGCGGCTTCCGCGGACACCACGGAGAACGTGGTGCCCGCCCGCAAGCTGTCCCTGGAGCAGTCGCTGGAGTTCTGCCGCGACGACGAGTGCATCGAGGTGACCCCGGAGACCGTGCGTATCCGGAAGGTCGTCCTGGACCAGAAGCAGCGCGGCCGCACCGCCTCGCGCGCCAAGAACGGCTGATCCGATCGGGACCGACGGCTCCCGCCGGCGAACCGCCTGAACGAGCCATTGACACGAGGCCCGGGCCCCCACGGACACTGTGGGGGCCCGGGCCTTTCGTCAACCCGTTTTCGTGGTCGGCGTGTCCGCATATCGTGCGTCGCTCTCCGGAACATGTGTTAACGGTCCGTTTCGCGGGTGTCTGTCTGGGATCCCTTTGTCCGGATTTCGGGCAACCGTGGCTTACCTATGTTGTCAAACCGAGACCCTTTAAGTGTGGTTTACAGCCCGGTGTTACTTAATAGTTGGCTCCATTGAGCTCGGGTCAATGGGTCGACGCACTATGGGGAGTGCGGACTCACGAGCACACTCGGGGCACTGAAACGATCGCCGTCAGGGGTGTCGGTGGATCTCTCCAGTGCCCCTCTTGTAGTCAAAAGTGGACTCATGAGGAGGAAACCCATGCGTGGTGCCAAGAGCGCCAAGTGGGTCGCGGGAGCGGCAATCATCGCCCTGGCCGCGACGGCTTGTGGCGGGGGCGACAGCGACGACGGCGACAACGCTGCTTCGACGGAGAAGGGCAAGCCCGCGGGCTACGTCTCCATCGACGTCGGTGAGCCGCAGAAGCCGCTGATTCCGGCCGACACCAACGAGTCCCTCGGTAGCTATGTCATCCAGTCGCTGTTCACCCAGCTCCTGGACTTCGACTCCGAGGGCAACATCGTCTACACGAACGCCGAGTCCGTGAAGTCGACGGACAACAAGACGTGGACGGTCAAGCTCAAGGCCGGCTGGAAGTTCCACGACGGCACTCCGGTCACCTCCGAGTCGTACATCAAGGCTTGGAACTGGTACGCCAACGTCAAGAACGCCCAGCAGAACGCGTTCTGGTTCGAGGACATCAAGGGCTACGCGGACGTCCACCCCGAGAAGGGTGACCCGAAGGGCACGGAGATGTCCGGTCTGAAGGCGGTCGACGACACCACCTTCACGATCGAGCTCAACAACCCGGTGCCGTACTACGAGTACAAGCTCGGCTACAGCACCTTCGCCCCGCTGCCCGAGGTGTTCTACAAGGACACCAAGGCGTTCGGTCAGGCTCCGGTCGGCAACGGTCCCTACGTCTTCGAGAAGTGGGACCACAAGAAGCTCATCCGCGTCAAGGCCAACCCTGACTACCAGGGTCCGAACAAGGCCAAGAACAAGGGTGTCCTCTTCAAGAACTACGCGACCGTCGAGGCCGCGTACCAGGACCTCCTGTCCGGCAACCTGGACATGATCCGCCAGGTCGGCCCGAAGGACCTGCCGAAGTACAAGACGGACCTCGGCGACCGTGCGATCGACCAGCCGTACGCGGCGATCCAGTCGCTCGTCCCGACCTTCTACTCGAAGACCTTCAAGGACATCGACCCGAAGGTCCTCCAGGGTCTGTCGATGGGCATCGACCGCGACACGATCACCAAGACGGTGCTCAACGGCACCCGCAAGCCCGCCACCAGCTTCACGCCTCCGGGCGTCGCCGGTAACCAGGACCTGGGCACCGACGTGTTCAAGTTCGACCCGGCGAAGGCGAAGCAGCTCGTCAAGGACGGCGGCGGCGTTCCGGAGAACAAGATCTGGATCCAGTACAACGCCGACGGTGGCCACAAGGAGTGGGTGACCGCGGTCTGCGAGTCCATCCGCAACTCGACCGGGGTCGACTGCCTCCCGGACGCCAAGCCGGACTTCCAGACCGACCTGGAGGCGCGTGACAACGACCAGGTCAAGGCGATGTACCGCGGTGGCTGGGTGGCCGACTACCCGCTGAACGTCAACTTCATGCGGGAGCTGTACGGCACCACCGCCGAGGCCAACAACGGCCGGTTCTCCGACAAGGAGGTCGACGCGGCCTTCAAGAAGGGCGACAACGCGGCGACCCTGGACGACTCCATCAAGGCGTACCAGGATGCCGAGAAGCTCGTCCTCGAGAAGATGCCGGCGATCCCGCTCTGGGAGTACAAGACCAACGGTGGCTACTCGAAGGCTGTCGACAACGTGACGATCGACTTCCACGGTGACTACAACATCACCGAAGTGACGGTCGCCAAGTAGTAACGCCTGAGGGCCCCCACTCGGCCATCAGCCGCCCACACAGGCAGTAGGTCCCGGGGGCCGCTCTCCGTATCCGGAGGGCGGCCCCTGGGCTGCATTACCCCTAATCGGAGGCAAACATGGGGCGTTATGTCGCGCGGCGACTGCTCCAGATGATCCCGGTCTTCCTCGGGTCCACCTTGCTGGTCTTCTCCATGATGTACGCGCTGCCCGGTGATCCCGTGCGCGCACTCGCCGGCGAGCAGGCAGTCGACCCCACGCAGATCGCGGAAATGAAGAAGGAGCTCGGGCTCGACCTGCCGCTCTGGCACCAGTACTGGAACTACCTTGTGAACTTGTTCCAGGGTGACTTCGGTACGCAGATCGCAAGTGGCCGGCCGGTCGCCGACATCATCTCGGAATCATTCCCGATCACGGTCCGGCTGGCTCTGTTTGCCTTCGTCTTCACGGTCGTCGTCGGTATCTCCATGGGCGTCTTCGCCGGGCTGAAGGCCGACACGCTCCGCGACCGCGGACTGCTCGTCCTGACGCTCCTGCTGATCTCGGTCCCCTCGTTCGTACTCGGCTTCCTCTGCCAGTACTTCTTCGCATTCCAGCTCGGCTGGGTCCAACCCAACGTGAGCCTCGAAGCGAGTGCGGACGAGCTGATCCTGCCCGCTGTCGTACTCGGGTCCTTGTCACTCGCCTACGTCGCGCGGCTGACCCGCACCTCGGTCGCCGAGAACCTGCGCTCCGACTACATGCGCACCGCTGTGGCCAAGGGCCTGCCGCGCCGCCGCATCATCGGCGTCCACCTGATGCGCAACTCGATGATCCCCGTGGTCACCTTCCTCGGCACCGACCTCGGTGCCCTGCTCGGAGGCGCGGTCATCACCGAGGGCATCTTCAACATCAAGGGTGTCGGCTCCGCCGTCTTCGGCGCGCTTCGGCAACGCGAGGGCGCCACCGTCGTCGGCATCGTGACGCTGATCGTCATCGTCTATCTCGTCGCCAGCCTGGTCGTCGACCTGCTCTACGCGGTCCTGGACCCGAGGATCCGTTATGCCTGAGACACTCAAGGAAGCCACCCCGGACACGCCCGGCGCCGTGGTCGCACCCGTTGTCGCCGCTCCGGTCGGCAAGCCCCGCAGTCTGTGGTCGGACGCCTGGCACGACCTGCGGCGCAGTCCGCTGTTCGTCGTCTCGGCGATCCTGATCGTGTTCTTGCTGGTGATGGCGGTCTTCCCCGGTCTGTTCACCGGTGCCGACCCGCGCTACGCGGACCTGGCCCACCACTACCTGCAGAAGCCCAAGTGGGGGAACTTCTTCCAGGAGGACTGGTTCGGGTACGACATCCAGGGGCGCTCGATCTACGCGCGTGTCGTCTACGGCGCCCGTGCCTCGATCACCGTCGCCGTGGTCGTCACCGTCCTCGTGACGGTCCTGGGCACCGTGGTCGGCATGCTCGCCGGCTACTTCGGCGGCTGGATCGACACGATCCTGTCCCGGGTCACCGACATCTTCTTCGGGGTCCCGTTCATCCTCGGCGCGATGGTCGTCCTGACCTCGTTCGAGGAGCGCAAGATCTGGGTCGTCATCCTGGCGCTGGCCTTCCTCGGCTGGACCCAGATAGCCCGTGTCGCGCGCGGTTCCGTACTGACGATCAAGCAGGCGGACTACGTGATGGCGGCCAAGGCGCTCGGCGCCTCGACCAGCCGCATCCTGCTCCGGCACATCCTGCCCAACGCGATCGCCCCGGTGATCGTCGTCTCGACCATCGCGCTCGGCGGCTACATCTCGGCCGAGGCCACCCTGTCCTTCCTGGGCATCGGCCTCGCCGAACCGACCGTGTCGTGGGGTGTGGACATCTCCTCCGGCCAGGAGCAGCTGCGTAACGCCGCGTTCGTGCTGATCATCCCGTCGGTCATGGTGTCGATCACCGTTCTGGCGTTCATCATGCTCGGCGATGCGGTACGCAACGCCCTCGATCCCAAGCTGCGCTGAGGGAGGCGTACATGACCATCATCGACAAGACGGCGGATGTTCCTGCTCCGCGTGGTTCGAACGACGAGAGCGGCCCGCTGCTCGAAGTCCGCGACCTGCACGTGGAGTTCCACACCCGCGACGGCGTCGCCAAGGCCGTCAACGGAGTCAACTACAGCGTCAGCGCCGGCGAGACCCTCGCCGTGCTCGGCGAGTCGGGATCCGGCAAGTCCGTGACCGCTCAGGCGATCATGGGCATCCTGGACATGCCTCCGGGGCGTATCCCGCAGGGTGAGATCCTCTTCCGCGGCCAGGACATGCTCAAGATGTCCAACGAGGAGCGCCGGCAGATCCGCGGCCAGAAGATCGCCATGATCTTCCAGGACGCGCTCTCCTCGCTGAACCCGGTGCTCTCCGTGGGCTACCAGCTCGGCGAGATGTTCCGGGTGCACCAGGGCCTCTCCAAGAAGGACGCCAAGGCCAAGTCCATCGCGCTGATGGACCGCGTGCGCATCCCGGCGGCGAAGGAGCGGGTCAACGACTATCCGCACCAGTTCTCCGGCGGTATGCGCCAGCGCATCATGATCGCTATGGCGCTGGCCCTGGAGCCCGACCTGATCATCGCGGACGAGCCCACCACGGCGCTCGACGTGACCGTGCAGGCCCAGGTCATGGACCTGCTGGCGGAGCTCCAGCGCGACTTCAACATGGGGCTGATCCTCATCACGCACGACCTCGGCGTGGTGGCCGACGTCGCGGACAAGATCGCCGTGATGTACGCGGGCCGGATCGTCGAGACCGCACCGGTCCACGAGATCTACAAGCGCCCCGCGCACCCGTACACCAAGGGCCTGCTCCAGTCGATCCCGCGCCTGGACCAGAAGGGCCAGGAGCTCTACGCGATCAAGGGCCTGCCGCCCAACCTCCTGCACGTGCCGTCCGGCTGCGCCTTCAACCCGCGCTGCGCGATGGCGCAGGACATCTGCCGTACGGAGATCCCGGCCCTGCGCCCGGTGACCGAGCAGGACGGCACCGATCTGGTCGGCCGCGGCAGTGCGTGCCACTTCTGGAAGGAGACGATCCATGGCTGAGCTCAAGAAGGAGTCCGTGGACGCCACCCCGAACGTCACCGAGGTGGCCACGCTCAACGCGGTCACCGAGACCGAGGCGGTGGCCGCCCTCGACGCCCCGGCGTCGCAGGGGGAGCCGATCCTCCAGGTGCGCAACCTGGTCAAGCACTTCCCGCTGACCCAGGGAATCCTGTTCAAGAAGCAGGTGGGCGCGGTCAAGGCCGTGGACGGAATCTCGTTCGACCTCTACCAGGGCGAGACGCTCGGCATCGTGGGGGAGTCCGGCTGTGGCAAGTCCACGGTCGCCAAACTCCTGATGACCCTGGAGCGGGCCACCGCCGGTGAGGTCTTCTACAAGGGCCAGGACATCACCAAGCTGTCCGGCCGTGCGCTGAAGGCCGTGCGCCGCAACATCCAGATGGTGTTCCAGGACCCGTACACCTCTCTGAACCCGCGCATGACGGTCGGCGACATCATCGGGGAGACCTTCGAGATCCACCCGGAGGTGGCCCCGAAGGGTGACCGGCGCCGCAGGGTGCAGGACCTCCTGGACGTCGTCGGTCTGAACCCGGAGTACATCAACCGGTACCCGCACCAGTTCTCCGGCGGTCAGCGCCAGCGCATCGGGATCGCCCGCGGCCTCGCGCTCAACCCGGAGATCATCATCTGCGACGAGCCGGTCTCCGCGCTCGACGTGTCGGTGCAGGCGCAGGTCATCAACCTGATGGAGAAGCTCCAGGACGAGTTCAACCTCTCCTACCTCTTCATCGCGCACGACCTGTCGATCGTCCGGCACATCTCCGACCGGGTCGGCGTCATGTACCTCGGCAAGATGGCCGAGATCGGTACGGACACGCAGATCTACGAGCACCCGACGCACCCCTACACCCAGGCGCTGCTGTCGGCGGTACCGGTTCCGGACCCCGACGCGCGTGAGGGCCGTGACCGGATCATCCTCGCCGGAGACGTCCCGTCGCCGGCGAACCCGCCGTCGGGCTGCCGTTTCCGTACGCGGTGCTGGAAGGCGCAGGACAAGTGCGCCACCGAGGTGCCGCTGCTGGCGATCCCCGAGCGCTTCAAGGCCTCGGAGACGCCCGCGGCGCACGAGTCGGCCTGCCACTTCGCCGAGGAGAAGGCCGTTCTGGTCGGCTAGCCCGGTCCAGGCGGCGTAGTCCGCCGCTCCGCACGCACGAGGACGCCCGGCCCCCGCGAGGGGCCGGGCGTCCTCGCGTTCCGGGGGGCCACGTACGGCGGACATGAACATGCGACGGAGTGTCATATGGGGTGGTATGAGGCATTGAGCTACTCAAGGGACACATAGAGGGACACCTAGGAGGCACTCCATGCGCGGAGCCACACGAGCCAGGTGGGCCGCATGTGCCGTGGCCGTCGGTCTGACGGCCACGGCCTGCGGCGGCGGGGACAGCGGTGGAGGCGGTGGCGGCGCCGACGGGATCGTGAGCTCCTCCTGGGGGGACCCGCAGAACCCGCTGGAGCCGGCGAACACCAACGAGGTCCAGGGCGGCAAGGTCCTCGACATGGTCTTCCGGGGACTCGTGCGGTACGACCCCAAGACCGGCGAGGCGAAGAACGAGATCGCCGAGAAGATCGACTCGACCGACTCGCAGAACTTCACGATCACGATCAAGGACAACTGGACCTTCAGCAACGGCGAGAAGGTCACCGCGCAGTCGTTCGTGGACGCCTGGAACTACGGCGCGGCCCTGAAGAACAACCAGAAGAACGCGTACTTCTTCCAGTACATCGACGGCTACGACGAGGTCCACCCCGAGTCGGGCTCGGCCACCGGGGACAAGCTCTCCGGCCTCAAGGTCGTCAACCCCACGACGTTCACCGCCAAGCTGTCCCAGAAGTTCTCCCTCTGGCCCGACACCCTCGGTTACGCGGCCTTCGCGCCGCTGCCCAAGGCCTTCTACTCGGACCACGACGCCTGGCTGTCCAAGCCGATCGGGAACGGGCCGTACACCATCGACCAGTACGCCAAGGGCTCGTCGATGAACCTGCGCAGGTGGGACGACTACCCGGGCGCGGACAAGGCGCAGAACGGCGGGATCGACCTCAAGGTCTACACCGACAACAACACCGCCTACACCGACCTGACGGCGGGCAACCTCGACCTGGTGGACGACGTACCCGCCTCGCAGCTCAAGAACGTCCAGTCCGACCTGGGCGACCGGTACATCAACACACCGGCCGGCATCATCCAGACCCTCGCCTTCCCCTTCTACGACAAGGCGTGGGACACCGCGGACGCGGTCAAGGTCCGCCAGGGCCTGTCGATGGCGATCAACCGCGCTCAGATCACCGACCAGATCTTCCGGAAGACCCGCACCCCCGCCTCCGACTGGACCTCACCGGTCCTCGGAGCCGAGGGCGGCTTCAAGAAGGGGCTCTGCGGCTCCCCCTGCGAGTACGACAAGACGCAGGCCAAGAAGCTGATCGAGGAGGGCGGCGGCATCCCCGGCGGCCAGCTCAAGATCTCGTACAACGCCGACACCGGCTCCCACAAGGAGTGGGTCGACGCGGTCTGCAACAGCATCAACAACGTCATGGGGAACAACAAGGCGTGCGTCGGCGGGCCCGTCGGCACCTTCGCCGACTTCCGCAGCCAGGTGTCCACCCAGAAGCTCACCGGGGCCTGGCGCGCGGGCTGGCAGATGGACTACCCGCTGATCCAGAACTTCCTCCAGCCGCTCTACTACACCAACGCCTCCTCCAACGACGGCAAGTGGAGCAACGAGGAGTTCGACGGGCTGGTGGACAAGGCCAACGCGGAGACCGACAAGGCCAAGGCCGTCAGCACCTTCCAGGACTCGGAGAAGGTCCTCGCCGAGCAGATGCCCGTCATCCCGCTCTGGTACCAGAACGGCAGCGCCGGCTACTCGGACAGGGTCGAGAACGTCGCGCTGAACGTGTTCAGCGTCCCGGTGTACGACCAGATCAAGGTCAAGTGACCCGCTGAGGCCGGGCGGCCGGTGCCGAACGCGCGCACCGGCCGCCCGGCCTCCCGGCCCCACGCCCGTCCGTTCACCCCGACCCCCGGAGCCCCTCATGGGACGTTATGTGATCCGGCGGCTGCTGCAGATGATCCCGGTCTTCTTCGGCACCACGCTGTTGATCTTCCTCATGGTGAACGTGATGGGTGACCCCATCGCCGGTCTCTGCGGTGACCGTCAGTGCGATCCGGCGACGGCCGCCCAGCTGCGCACCGAGTTCGGACTCGACAAGCCCGTCTGGCAGCAGTACCTGACCTACCTGGGCAACATCTTCACCGGCGACTTCGGCACCGCCTTCAACGGGCAGCCGGTCACCGAGCTGATGGCCACCGCCTTCCCCATCACCATCCGGCTCACCATCGTCGCGATCGTGTTCGAGATCGTCATCGGCATCAGCCTCGGCGTCGTCACCGGACTGCGCCGAGGGCGGCCCGTCGACACCTCGGTGCTGATCCTGACCCTGGTCGTCATCGCCGTGCCGACGTTCGTCACCGGCCTGCTGCTCCAGCTCCTCCTCGGCGTGGAGTGGGGCGTCATCAAGCCGTCCGTCTCCTCCGAGGCGCCGCTCGACGAACTCATCGTGCCCGGTCTCGTCCTGGCCTCCGTCTCGCTGGCCTACGTCACCCGGCTCACCCGTACGTCGATCGCCGAGAACGCCCGCGCCGACTACGTCCGCACCGCCACAGCCAAGGGCCTGCCCCGGCGCCGGGTGGTCGTGCGGCACCTGCTGCGCAACTCCCTCATCCCCGTCGTCACCTTCATCGGCACCGACGTGGGCGCCCTGATGGGCGGGGCGATCGTCACCGAGCGCATCTTCAACATCCACGGAGTCGGCTACCAGCTCTACCAGGGCATCCTGCGCCAGAGCTCCCAGACCGTCGTCGGCTTCGTCACCGTCCTGGTCCTGGTCTTCCTGGCCGCCAACCTGATCGTCGACCTCCTGTACGCCGTACTCGACCCGAGGATCCGCTATGCCTGAGCAGCAGCCGTGGGACGACGCTACGGGGAGCGGAGCGATCTCGGGGGCCGGTGCGGGCGGGGCGATGGACCTCGCCGTGGACGAGGGCACCACGCTGGAGAAGACCCCCGGCGGCCCCGACGGCACGGGGCCCGCCGGCAAACCGCGCAGCCTGTGGTCCGACGCCTGGCGCGACCTGCGCCGCAACCCGGTGTTCATCATCTCCGCGCTGGTCATCCTCTTCCTGGTGGTCATCTCGATCTGGCCGCAGCTGATCACCGACCAGGACCCGCTCGACTGCGACCTGAGCAAGGCCCAGGAGGGCTCCCAGCCGGGCCACCCCTTCGGCTACGACGGCCAGGGCTGCGACGTCTACACCCGCACCGTCTACGGCGCGCGCACCTCGGTCACGGTCGGCGTCTGCTCCACGCTCGGCGTCTCGCTGCTGGGCGGAGTGCTCGGCGGCCTGGCCGGCTTCTACGGAGGCAAGTGGGACGCGATCCTCTCCCGCATCACGGACGTCTTCTTCGGCATCCCGGTGGTGCTCGGCGGACTCGTCTTCCTCTCCGTGGTGACCAGCTCCACCGTATGGCCGGTGATCGGCTTCATCGTGCTGCTCGGGTGGCCCCAGATCGCGCGTATCGCCCGCGGCTCCGTCATCACCGCCAAACAGAACGACTACGTCCAGGCGGCGCGGGCCCTGGGCGCCTCCGACTCGCGGATGATGCTGCGGCACATCACGCCCAACGCCATCGCCCCCGTCATCGTCGTCGCGACCATCGCCCTGGGGACGTTCATCTCGCTGGAGGCGACGCTCTCGTACCTCGGTGTCGGCCTGAAACCGCCCGCCGTCTCCTGGGGCATCGACATCTCCGCCGCGTCGCAGTACGTCCGCAACGCACCGCACATGCTGCTCTGGCCCGCCGGAGCGCTGGCGATCACGGTGCTCGCCTTCATCATGCTCGGCGACGCGGTGCGCGACGCCCTCGACCCCAAGCTGCGCTGAGGAGCCCGCTGCCATGTTGCTCGAAGTGCGCGATCTGCACGTGGAGTTCCACACCCGGGAAGGTGTGGCCAAGGCCGTCAACGGGGTCAACTACTCGGTCGCCGAGGGGGAGACCCTCGCCGTGCTCGGCGAGTCCGGCTCGGGCAAGTCGGTCACCGCTCAGGCGATCATGGGCATCCTCGACATGCCGCCGGGGAGGATCAGCGGGGGCGAGATCCTCTTCAAGGGCCACGACCTGCTCAAGGCCAAGCCGGAGGCGCGCCGCAAGGTCCGTGGCCAGGAGATGGCCATGATCTTCCAGGACGCGCTCTCCTCGCTGAACCCCGTGCTCAGCGTCGGGCAGCAGCTCGGCGAGATGTTCGTCGTGCACCGGGGGATGTCACGTGGGGACGCCAAGGCCAAGGCCGTCGAGCTCATGGACCGGGTGCGCATCCCGGCGGCCCGGGACCGGGTGGGGGACTTCCCGCACCAGTTCTCCGGCGGTATGCGCCAGCGCATCATGATCGCCATGGCGATGGCGCTCGAACCCTCGCTGATCATCGCCGACGAGCCCACCACCGCCCTCGACGTCACCGTGCAGGCCCAGGTCATGGACCTGCTGGCGGAGCTCCAGCGCGAGCTCAACATGGGGCTGATCCTCATCACGCACGACCTCGGCGTGGTCGCCGACGTCGCGGACAAGATCGCCGTGATGTACGCGGGCCGGATCGTCGAGACCTCGCCCGTCCACGAGATCTACAAGGCCCCCGCCCACCCGTACACCAAGGGCCTGCTCCAGTCGATCCCGCGCCTGGACCAGAAGGGCCAGGAGCTCTACGCGATCAAGGGCCTGCCGCCCAACCTCCTGCACATCCCGCCCGGCTGCGCCTTCCACCCGCGCTGCCCGATGGCCCAGGCCGTGTGCCGTACGGACGTGCCCCCGCTCTACACCGTGGACGAGGAACGCCGGAGCGCCTGCCACTTCTGGAAGGAGACGCTCGATGCACGTTGAGGACACGGGCCGCGAGGGCGCCGCAGGGGGCTCCACACTGCTCTCCGAGGCGCGCGGCGCCGACCGCAGGCCGCCGTACGCCGAGGGGGACCCGATCCTGGAGGTGCGCGGCCTGGTCAAGCACTACCCGCTCACCCGGGGCATCCTCTTCAAGAAGCAGATCGGCGCGGTCAAGGCCGTCGACGGCGTGGACTTCGACCTGGCGGCGGGCGAGACGCTCGGCATCGTGGGGGAGTCCGGCTGCGGCAAGTCGACCGTGGCGAAGATGCTGGTGCACCTGGAGCCGCCCACCGGGGGCGTCATCCGCTACAAGGGCGAGGACGTCACCAAGCTGTCCGGCCGTGCGCTGAAGGCCGTGCGCCGCAACATCCAGATGGTGTTCCAGGACCCGTACACCTCGCTGAACCCGCGCATGACGGTCGGCGACATCATCGGCGAACCGTACGAGATCCACCCCGAGGTGGCGCCCAAGGGGAGCCGCCGGCAGAGGGTGCAGGACCTCCTGGACGTCGTCGGTCTGAACCCGGAGTACATCAACCGCTACCCGCACCAGTTCTCCGGCGGACAGCGCCAGCGCATCGGGATCGCCCGCGGCCTCGCGCTCAACCCCGAGATCATCGTGGCGGACGAGCCCGTCTCCGCGCTCGACGTGTCCGTCCAGGCGCAGGTCGTCAACCTGCTGGACCGGCTGCAGGCCGAGTTCGGCCTGAGCTTCCTGTTCATCGCGCACGACCTCTCGATCGTCCGGCACATCTCCGACCGGGTCGGCGTCATGTACCTCGGCCGCATCGTCGAGACCGGCACGGACGAGGAGATCTACGACCACCCCACGCACCCCTACACGCAGGCCCTGCTCTCCGCGGTCCCGGTGCCCGACCCGACGGCCCGCGAGTACCGCGAGCGGATCCTCCTGCACGGTGACGTGCCCTCCCCGGCGAACATCCCGTCGGGCTGCCGCTTCCGCACCCGGTGCTGGAAGGCGCAGGAGCGCTGCGCGCTGGAGGTGCCGCTGCTGGCCGTGCCGGCGGTCTTCCGGGACTCGCGGACACCGGCCCGGCACGACTCGGCCTGCCACTTCGCGGAGGAGAAGCGGGTGGTACCGCCGGAGGGACTGCTGGAGACACCCGAGCCGCAGGACACGGCGCCGGCCCCGCCTTCACCTCCGTCGCCCCCCTCGTCCCCGCGCAAGGACCCAGGGGGCGGTCAGGAGCCGGACGGACCCGCCACCCGGGATGACAAAGAGTGATAAATGAGCCTCATGGTCGTTAACACACAGGCAACTTGACCGTCGCCGCACCGATATACGAACGCCTCACCATGGACAACGTACGGCCGTGCGGGTGCCGTGAACCGGCCGGGGCGTTCATCACGTCGCCCCGGCCGGTTTCCCGTTCCCGCCCCCTCCCCTCCCCACAGGTCCCCTTGTCCATCGGCGTACCTCGGTGGAGTATCGGCGGGGTGATACTCACACGGGGAGCCAGAGTCACCGGAGCCGTGCTCTGCGCCGTCCTCGCGGCTGTCGTCGCGGGCTGGATCGTGCGGGATCTCCGGGCCGTCGGAGACGCCTCCGCACTCCTGCGCTACTGGGCCGGCTACACGGACGGGTGGCCGAAGGAACTGCCGGCCACCCTGCAGGCGGATCCGGTACTGCTCGTCGTCCACGTCCTCGCCCTGATCGCCGCGCTGCGCTCCTCGGTCGCCGCGTCCACGCTGGTCGCCACCGGCCTGGTCACGCTCGTCCTGCGGCTGCCCGGCGTCTGGACCATCGGCTCGTCCTGGATGGACGCGCGGTACGGCGACGAACTGCGGACCCGCGCCCTCGTCGGCACCTTCGTCACCCTCGCCGCGGCCCTCGCGCTCGTCGTCACCGGAGCCGCCGGCCGCAGGCGGCCCGAGGACATGTACGAGCCACGGCCCACCAGGCCCGGCCGCGGGGCCGGGGTCACCGCGTTCCTGGTGCTGGGCACCTCGGGTGCCGTCCTGATCGCCTGGGAGGTGCGCCAACTCTTCACGCTGCCGGACGACTTCTATCCCGACTGGTTCATCGGCGGACGGCACATCCCTGCCGGACTGACCGCCGCCCCGCCCGGCTGGAGCGGGGTGGCACTCGGGGTGGCCTGTCTGGTGGTCGCGTGGACCGGGCTCTTCCGTGCCGTGCACGCCCGTCCGCTCGGCATGACCGTCGCGGGACTCCTGCTGGTCTCGGGCGCCTGCGGAATCGCCCGGGCCGTCCACAACACGTGGCTGGAGCACTTCGGCGAGGTACCGACCGAGGGCAAGCTCATCATGCTCACCTCGTTCCTCCTCGCCTCCGCCGGGGCGACCGCTCTGCTCGTCCTGGCGGGCAAGGGGTCCGAGAGCGCCGACGAGCGGGACCAGGAGTACGGCGGCTACGGCCCTCCCCGGGCCGGGACGCCGGGCTACGGCTATCCGCAGACCGGCGCGCAGGGGTACGGATACCCACAGGGGTACGGACACCCGCAGGGCGGCACACCCGGGTACGGATACCCGCAGACGGGCGCGCAGGGGTACGGATACCCGTCCGGCGGCGGCCCCGGTTCACCGCCGCCGCCCGCGCCCCCGCCGCCGGACTGGTGACGACCGCGGCTGCGGTCGTTCGTCCGGATCAGGCCGGACCGGCGTGCCGGGCCCCGCGAGCCCGGCACGCCGTTCCGAACGAGAGGCCCTACGGCCGGGGCAGCCCCAGCGACCTCCTGAGGAAGTCCACCTGGAGCAGCAGCAGGTTCTCGGCGACCTGCTCCTGCGGGGTCATGTGCGTCACCCCGCTCAGCGGCAGCACCTCGTGCGGACGCCCCGCCGACAGCAGGGCGGAGGAGAGCCGCAGCGCGTGGGCGACCACCACGTTGTCGTCGGCCATGCCGTGCACGATCATCATCGGCCGCACCTGGCCGGCCGGCTCCGACAGGCCCTCGTCCGTCACCAGGGAGTTGCGGGCGTACACCTCCGGCTGCGCGGCGGGGTCGCCGAGATAGCGCTCGGTGTAGTGGGTGTCGTACAGCCGCCAGTCCGCGACCGGGGCGCCGACGACCGCGGCGTGGAAGACGTCGGGGCGCCGCAGTACCGCGAGCGCGGAGAGGTAACCGCCGTACGACCAGCCGCGCACGGCCACCTTCGAGAGGTCCAGCGGGAAGTCCCCGGCCAGCGCGTGCAGCGCCTCGACCTGGTCGTCGAGGGTCAGGGTGAGGTCGTCCCTGACGGCCTTCTCCCAGCCGGGTGAGCGGCCCGGTGCGCCCCGTCCGTCTGCGACGATCACGGCGAAACCCTGGTCGGCGAACCACTGGGACGTGAGGTGCGGGTTGTGGGCGGCGACGACCCGCCTGCCGTGGGGCCCGCCGTAGGGGTCCATCAGCACAGGAAGCGGACCATCAGATTCCGTATAGCTGGTGGGGAGCAGCACGGCGCACGGGATCCGCCGTGCGCCCCCCTCCGTGAGCCGCACCCGTGCGGTCAGGACCGGTTCCTGGGCGAGGTTCGCCACCGCCGCGATCCGCTTGCCGTCCCGCAGCACCCGGACGGTCACCCCGGGGTGCTCCAGGGAGGCCGAGACCAGCACGGTCACGCCGCCCGCGCGTACGGCGGAGTGCACCCCGGCACCCTCGCTGACGCGCTCCACGCCCAGCTCGTTGACCCGGTACACATGGCTCTGCCCGGTCTCCGGGTCCGCCGCGCCCTCGCCGGCCGTCGCCTGCACCAGGATGTCCGACTCCCCGATGTCCAGCACCGCCTGGATGTGCAGCCGGTCACCGGTCAGCGGCCGGTCGCCGACGGAGAGCACCCGCGCGCCGCCCTCGTCGGCGATCCGCACCAGCTGTCCGTCAGGGGCCCACGCGGGCACCCCGGCGAACAGATCGAGCCAGATCTCGTCCTCGTCGACGTGCACCGTGCGGGTCGCGCCGCTCTCCGGGTCCACGGCGAGATGCAGCTGGCTGCGCTGGTCGCGGGCCTGCACCAGGAGCAGCGGGGCGCCGCCGGAGGACCAGTGCACCCGCGCCAGGTAGGGGAAGCGGGACCGGTCCCAGAGGACCTCCGTGCGGCTCCCGTCCAGATCCGTCACGAAGAGCCGCACCTCGGCGTTCGGCGTACCCGCCGCGGGGTAGCCGGTCTCGGCCGGCCTGCTGCCGGGGTGCGCGGGATCCGCGATCCACCACCGCTGTACGGCGCTGTCGTCGACTCTGGCGACCAGCAGGCGGTCCGACTCCGGGGACCACCAGAAACCGCGGTAGCGGCTCATCTCCTCGGCCGCGACGAACTCCGCGAGCCCGTACGAGGTGTTCGCGTCCTCAGGTTCGGCGACCGGGCGGTCGCCCTCGCCCTCCGCCCCCACGACGCGCAGCGTGCCCCGCGTCACATAGGCGATGTGCCTGCCGTCCGGGGAGGGGCGCGGGTCGATCACCGGGCCCGGCACCGGCAGGGCGCGCGCCGTGCCCGCCCTCAACTCGGCGACGTACACCTTGCCGGAGAGCGCGAACGCGGCCAACTCGGCCGCCCCGTCGACCGCGTAGCCCACGATTCCCGCCGAGCCGTCCCGGGTCCGCTCGCGCCGAGCCCTCTCCTGCGGCGACAGCTTCTCCGCCGAACCGCCCAGCAGCGCGCCGGGATCGGCGGCGACCCGCTCCTCGCCCGTCCCGGTGTCCAGCACCATGAGCCTGTTCGCCCGGTCGGTGCCGGAGGCCGAGCGGAGGAACAGCACCCGCGTCCCATCCGGTGAGACGGTGAAGGCCCGGGGTGCGCCGAGAGTGAACCTCTGGGTCCGGGCGTGCTGGCGGGGAAAAGACAGCTTCTGCGAGGTCATGGCACTGAACCTAGCTCCCGGCCGATGGTCCGTGCGCCCCTCGTGCTGCTGTGCCCCGATCAATGCGTCGGCACGGATAGTTATGATCCGTAGCGCTCGGTGGGTAAGAACCCGCTGGCTCCATGTGTGCTGCCTGTCCCGACCGTACTGATGGAGGTGAACCGCCGTGGCACTCTCGATTTCGGCGGTGGTGCTGCTGGCGATCGTCGTCTTCCTGCTGATCCGGAAATCCGGACTGAAGGGCGGACACGCGGTGGTCTGCATGTTGCTCGGGTTCTACCTGGCGAGCTCGTCGATCGCGCCGACCATCTCGGAGGTGACGTCGAACGTGGCAGGAATGATCGGGGGCATCAAGTTCTGACGCGCCCGCCGCCGGGCGCGGAGCCGGCCCGCGGCGTCCGGTGGCGCCGGCCGTCCCCGTCCTCGCGGTGCGTTCGGCCTGCGGGGCGGGCGGCTCGTAGGGTGGTCCCATGAAGGACCTTCCCCGCCGCCGTCTGCTCCTGGTGCACGCGCACCCCGACGACGAGTCGATCAACAACGGCGCCACCATGGCCAGGTACGCGGCCGAGGGCGCCCACGTCGCCCTCGTGACGTGCACCCTCGGCGAGGAGGGCGAGGTCATCCCACCGGGCCTCGCACACCTCGCCCCGGACCGTGACGGCGGCCTGGGCGACCATCGCGCCGGTGAACTCGCCGACGCGATGCGGCGGCTCGGGGTGACCGACCACCGGCTCCTCGGCGGCCCCGGGCGGTACCGCGACTCCGGAATGGCCGGCACCGAACAGAACCGCCGGCCCGGTGCCTTCTGGGACGCCGACCCCGACGAGGCGGCCGGCTTCCTCGTCGGAGTGATCCGTTCCGTGCGCCCTCAGGTCCTGGTCACGTACGACCCCGACGGCGGCTACGGCCATCCCGATCACATCCAGGCGCACCGCGTCGCCATGCGCGCGGCGGAACTCGCCGCCGATCCCGGGTACGACGCCGGGGCCGGGGCCCCGCACACCGTCGCCAAGATCTACTGGAACAGGGTGCCGCTCTCCGTCGCCGAGGAGGGGTTCGCCCGGCTGCGGGAGACCGCTCCCGACGCCTTCCCCGGGATCGCCTCGATCGACGACGTGCCCGGTGTGGTGGACGACGCGCAGATCACCACGGAGATCGACGGTTCGGCGTACGCCGACGCCAAGACCGCGGCCATGCGGGCGCACGCCACACAGATCGCCGTCGACGGACCGTTCTTCGCTCTTTCGAACGACCTGGGGCAGCCCGTCCTCACGACCGAGTACTACCAGTTGGTGCGAGGGGCCGTCGGCGGGGACGATGGCCTCCGGGAGCACGACCTCTTCGCGGGCGTGCCGGACGCGGCCCTCGCACCGGGAGCACAGACATGAGCAGCAGGCAGAGACCGCGCGCCTCTTCGGAGTCGCCGCGTACCAACGCCCCGCCCAGGAGCCCCGAGCCGAGCGGGCTCGCGGCGCCGCCCCGCCCGGCGCGGATTCCCCTGTACGTGGGACTCGCGGTCCTGGGCGCCGCCGTCGGGTCGGCGGGCGCGCTCGTCCAGGCGGCCCTGTTCCCGGGCGGGTTGCTGCTCGCGCTCGCCGCGTCGGCCGGACTGTTCTACGGCGGACGGGTGCTGACCGGGACACAGCTCGGCGCGCTGGTACCGGCGGTGGGGTGGTTCATCTCCGTCGTCCTGCTGCTGGGCGGGCGGCCCGAGGGCGACTTCGTCTTCGGCCAGGAGATCGGACTGGCGCTCTTCATGCTCGGCGGGATGGCCGCTGCTGTGATGTGTGCCACGATGTCGCGGTTGCCGTATCCGGCCATCGGCACCGGCCGACCTGGCATGTGATGCGGTATATCCGCCCCCGCATCGACCCTCCGCGCGGTGATGGGTGCATCCTTGATTCCCCCACGCGCGGAAAGTCCTACGGTGGCGGCCAGTATGGTGGTGCGCGCGCCGAGCCGTCCCCTGGCCTGCGACATGGGGGAAGTACGGGCGGCGGAGCCAATCGGGAGAACCTGCTTTGAGTCGTGAAACTGACAGTTCGTCCTCAGGCCCCCAGGGGCGCGGCGGAGCCGCGTACCCGTCGGGTACGCCGCCGTACGGATCACGCCAGTATCCGTCGCTGCACCCGTCAGCGGACGGGACGGAGGAGACTCCGGAGCCCGCGGATCCGCCGCAGCCCGAGGAGCCCAGAACAGAGACGACGCTGACGACGCGCATCCGGATCAACATCCCGGGCTCGCGTCCGATCCCGCCTGTCGTCATGCGTACGCCGATGAGTGAGACGGACGCGTCGGGCGGACGCCCGGCCACCGAGCGGACCGGGAACACCCCGAGGCCCGGCGCACCCGCGCCGTCCCCCGGCGGAGCGCCCGGCCCCGACACCCGTGACGGCGCGCCCGCCGCCGAGACGCCGCCCGACAAGCCGGCCCGGGAGAAGGGCACCGGCAGCGACTGGTTCGCCCCGCGCAAGGCGCCTGCTCCGGGCACGCCGGGATCGGCCCCGGGTCCGGGCTCCGGCGGCTCCGCGCCCACGCCGCCCCACGCCGACGCGCCGTACTTCTCGGACGGTCCGCAGCAGCCCGGCGGCGGTCAGGGCGGGAGTGCCCTCGACGGGCTCGGCGCGGGCGGCCCCGGCGGTCCGCGGCCCGCGTCCGGCCCCGGTACCCGCCCGGGCGGCCCCGGCCCCTCCGGGCCCACCACCGGTCCGGTCACCGGCAGTTCGTCGCTGACGCCGAACCTCGACAACCTGCCGGGCGGCCCGTCCGGCGCCCGTCCGGGCGGCCCCGGCGGTGTACCGCCGAGGATGTCCGACGACACCGCGATCCTGACGCCGCAGGCTCCGGCCCCCGGTTCCCCCGGCCCGGGCTTCTCCGGCCCGGGCCCTTCCGGCCCCGGTGGGAACGTCTCCGGTGACACGCTCACCAGCGGCATCCCCGTCATCCCCTCCGATTCCCGCCCGGCGTTCCCGGGAGGTCCTGGCGGCATCCGGCCGCCCGAGGGTGCGACGGGCGGCGGACCGGCCGACCGGGGCGCCCCGGCCACCGCGCCCCGGCCCGCTCCGAAGGCCGCGGCGCCCGCGAGGAAGGGACGGTCCAAGTCCGTACTCCTGGGCGCGGCCGTCTTCGTGCTCTGCGGCGTGGCCTACGGCGCCGGGCTGCTGATGAACCACTCCGAGGTCCCCAAGGGCACCACGGTGCTCGGTGTCGACATCGGCGGCGGCTCGAAGGAGGAGGCGGTCACCAAGCTCGACGCCGCCCTCGGCAAGCGTGCCCAGGCGCCCCTCCAACTGTCCGTCGACGGCAAGGAGGAGGAACTCGCCCCGGACAAGGCCGGTCTCACCCTGGACAGCCAGGAGACCGTCCGTGGTGCCGCGGGCAGCGACTACAACCCGGTCTCGGTGATCGGATCCCTGTTCGGCGGGGCGCGCCCCGCCGACCCGGTGATCCCGGTCGACGAGGAGAAGCTCGGGGTCGCGCTGACCGACCTCGCGGGCGCCTCCGGTTCGGCCAACGACGGCACGATCCGGTTCGAGCCGAACAAGGCCGTCGCCGTCCCCGGCAAGGCTGGCAAGTCCCTGGACGTCAACCGGTCGATGATCTCGGTGCGCGACGCGTACCGTGCCCAGGTCCAGACCGGCAAGGCGACCGTCGTCGAACTGCCGGTCGCCGCAACCGAGCCCACCATCAGCCAGGCCGAACTTGACCGTGCGATGAAGGAGTTCGCGGAGCCGGCGATGTCGGGTCTGGTGACGATCAAGGCCGGGCCCAAGCAGATCGACTTCGGCCCCGCGCGGTCCCTGCCGCAGATCCTGTCCATGAAGCCGGTCGACGGCAGGCTGGTCGAGGTCTACGACAAGAAGGCGATCGACACCCTGCTGGACGGCGTGTTCGACGGGATCATGATCACCAAGGCCGACGGGAAGCAGCACCAGGTCGGTGCTGACGACGTGGCCCAGGCCATGCAGGGCGCACTGCTCGGCAAGACCCCCGCCGAGCGGACGGTCGCGATCAACCTGACCGGCGAGGGCTGATCCTCCGAGCCGCAACCGTGCTGCCGTCCGCCCCCGCCCGGCCTCCGGGCGGGGGCGGACGGCGTGTGACACCCGGTGGCCGAGGGAAGGCGCGTGCCGGGGCGGGTGCGCGACCATCTGGGTACCGCCTCGCTGAGGGGGCCGTACGAAGGAGAGGGACCCGTGTCCATCAGATGGAGTCTGACGATCGACTGTGCGGACCCGGCGGCACTCGCGAGGTTCTGGGCGTCGGCGCTCGGATACGTGGAGAAGCCCCCGCCCGGCGGATTCGGGAGCTGGGAGGAGTGGTTCGCGCACCACGACGTCCCGGAGGACGAGTGGAACGACGGCGCCTACCTGTCCGACCCGGACGGCACGGGGCCGAGCCTGTCCTTCCAGAAGGTGCCGGAGCCGAAGACGGCGAAGAACCGCCTGCACCTCGACGTGCAGGCCGGCGGAGGGCGCGAGACGCCGTGGGAGACGCGCTGGCCGCGGGTGGCCGAGACGGTGGAGAGGCTGAAGGCGGCCGGCGGGACCGTGATCTGCGAGTACGGATTCGGGGGGCGCCCCGACCACGTGATGATGGCCGATCCGGAGGGCCACGAGTTCTGCGTGCTGTGAAGGGAACGGGACCGAACAGCGCGGGGCTTCGAGCGGCACCGTGTTCGAACGGCGCGGGGCCCGGCCGCGTTCGCGGCCGGGCCCCGTTCCTACGCCCGATTGCGGGTGGAGCCCTCTCGGCACGACAGGCACGAGAGGCAGGACTCCGCCGTTTCTACGGGAAGGACACCACCTGGGAGGGAACGGTCGACGTACCCGAGGTGGGGGAACCGGTGTTGTTGATGACGTGTTCGTACTGTCCTTGGCCGCCGAGGGAGACGACGAGGAGGTCGTGGAACTTGACTCCGGGTTTGACGGGTGCCTG
>NZ_JBFALP010000026.1:0-63458 GCF_040660235.1 Streptomyces sp. NPDC049970
CGGCGTAGTTGCACGCGGCCGTGATGTTGGCGACCGGGTCGTAGCTGTCCGTCGACGTGCCGGACACGTGGTACGCCTGGAAGGTCGGGTCGATGCCAGCCACTCGGCTCCCAGCCCGGGAAACGTGTCCCCGCGCCGCGCGGCGAACCCCCGCGAGCGCAGCAGTTCGCGTACCTCGTCAGCGCGCTCCAACCGCAGCAGCACGAACGGTCCTGCGGCCGATTCCACGGCCCGCACCTCACTGAACTCCGCCAGACCGGCCAGCAGATGAGCCCGGTCCACCGTGATCCGGTCCGCCGCGTCCGCCGCCTCGACCAGTGCCCGCGGCTCCATGCAGGCCTCGGCGGCCGCGAGTGCCGGCGAGGACACCGGCCACAGCGGCTGCGCCTCCTGGAGCAGGGCGATCGTCCCGGGCTCGGCCGTCACGTAGCCGATCCGCAGGCCCGCAAGGCCCCACGTCTTGGTCAGGCTCCGCAGCACGACGAGGCCGGGGACGTCCTGCCGCGCGCACAGCGCCTCCCGTTCGCCGGGGACGACGTCCATGAACGCCTCGTCGACCACCAGCGTCCGACCGGGCCGCGCCAGTCGCTCCAGCACCGCCGCGGGATGCAGCACGGAGGTCGGGTTGGTCGGGTTGCCGACCACCACCAGGTCCGCGTCCTCGGGCACCGCCGCCGGATCGAGCCGGAAGCCGTCCTCCGGCCGCAGCACCACCCGTCCGACGTCGTGCCCCGCCGCGCGCAGGGCCGCCTCGGGCTCGGTGAACTGCGGATGGACGACGACCGGCCGGCGCGCCGGAAGGGCCCGCGCGATGAGCACGAACGCCTCGGCCGCCCCCGCGGTGAGCAGCACCCGTTCCCCGGGTATCCCGTGCCGTGCGGCCACCGCCGTCCGGGCCTGCCGCCCGTCCGGGTACGCGGCCAGCGAACCCAGCGACGCGGCGATCCGCTCGCGCAGCCAGTCCGGGGGCGTACCGGTCCGTACGTTCACGGCGAGGTCGGTCAGATCCAGACCGCGTATCTCCGCGTCGCCGTGGTGCCGCAGGTCGGGCCCGGCGCTGTCTACGTGCTTCGTGGGGGGCAGCATGGCAGCCATGGTGGACGGCCGGGAGCCATCCGTCGATGCCCGGGTTCCGGACATCGGGTTCCGGCGTGCCACCGCGCAGGTCGCCGACGCCGACTTCTGCTTGGGAACCAGCAGTTCACCGGCGTTCATGAGAGCGGCGGCCTCGGCCACCGACCCGGTGGCCACGGCGGCACGCGTCGCGGCCGACGGGTTCGGCACCCGGACCTCCGCGAGCGCCTTCGCGGAGTACGACCGCACCGGCACGCCCAGCAGCTCCGCCGCACCCGCGACACCCGGCCGGTCCGCCCTGGTGTCGAGCGTCGCGAGCTCGACCACGTCACCGGGCAGGAGCCCCGCCGTCTCCAGCGTCGCGCGGATCAGCCCGAGCACCTCGTCGGCGGAGGCACCCCGGCGGGCACCGACACCCACGACGAGCGCGGACCTGTTCATGGAAACGTCCTTCCGTGGGACACGGGTAAGGGGGGCCTGAGGTGCGGGAGGCGGGGTCAATCCGCTAGCAAGGGCCCATGGCGGTATTCGTCGCGCTCGGCGCGTTCCTGATGACCCTGGCGGGCGGCTGGGTCGCGCAGCGCGTCAGCGACCGCCGCCACCTCGTGCTCGGCCTGGCCGGCGGGCTGATGCTGGGAGTCGTCGGCCTCGATCTGCTGCCCGAGGCGCTGGAGGCCGCGACCGGGGTGGTCTTCGGCGTCCCCGCGGCCCTGCTGCTCTTCGTGGGCGGCTTCCTGACGGCCCATCTCGTCGAGCGATCGCTGGCCGTACGCCAGGCGGCACACGGGGCGGGCGAGGAACGGGTGCCGCAGGTCGGGCTGACGGCGGCGGCCGCGATGGTGGGCCACAGCCTGATGGACGGCGTCGCCCTCGGCGCCGCCTTCCAGATCGGAGGCGGCATGGGGGCCGCCGTCGCGCTCGCCGTCATCACCCACGACTTCGCCGACGGATTCAACACGTACACGATCACCAGCCTCTACGGGAACGCCCGCCGCAAGGCGCTCCTGATGCTGTACGCGGACGCGCTGGCCCCGATCGTGGGGGCGGCGACCACCCTGCTGTTCACCCTTCCGGAGGAACTGCTCGGCTGCTATCTCGGCTTCTTCGGCGGGGCGCTGCTCTACCTCGCCGCCGCCGAGATCCTTCCCGAGGCGCACCACGACCACCCGGCCCGCTCCACGCTGCTGTGCACCGTGGCCGGTGTGGGCTTCATCTGGCTGGTGGTCGGCATCGCGGAGTGACGTCACCCCCGGCACCGCTCCACGAAGCGCCGGGCCACCCCGGGCTCGGCAGCCCAGTGCGTGTGCAGATAGCTCGCGTGCACCCCCCGCTCCACGAAGCCCTCGACTCGCCGCTCCGGCTGGTGCAGGCCCCAGGCGGGGTTCGTACCGGCGCCGGGCTCCAGCACCGTGCGGTGGAACTCGTGGCCCCGCATCCGGGTCCCGGCCACGGCCAGCACGCTGTCGGACAGCGCCACCGCCTGCCGGTAGCCCAGCGTCAGCCTCTCGGACATCCGGGCCGAGGCGTCCAGCACCCCGCACATGGGACGCCCGTCCAGCTCGCGGGCGAGATAGAGCAGCCCCGCGCACTCCGCCGCCACCGGCGCGCCGGACCGGGCGAGTCCGGTCACCGCCCGGCGCAGCGGCTCGTTCGCCGAGAGCTCCGGTGCGTACATCTCGGGGAAGCCGCCCCCGACGACCAGCCCCGCGGTGCCCGCGGGCAGCTTCTCGTCGTGCAACGGGTCGAAGACGACCACGTCCGCGCCCGCCGCCGTGAGCAGCTCGGCGTGCTCCGCGTACGCGAACGTGAACGCGGCCCCGCCCGCCACGGCCACCACCGGCCGGGTGGGCGGGGCGGGACACCGCTCCGGCTCCCACGCCTCGCCGGGCAGGGCGGGCGCCGAACGCGCCAGCGACATCAGGGCGTCCAGATCGCAGCCGTCGCGCACCCGCTCACCCATCGCCCGTACGGCGTCGAGCGCGTCGGCCTGCCGCTCGGCCACCGGGACCAGGCCCAGATGGCGCGAGGGTGTGGCCACCTGCGGCGCACGCCGCAGCACACCGAGCACCGGCAGGCCGGACTCGTCGAGGGCCTCCCGCAGCAGGGCCTCGTGGCGGTCGGACGCGACCTTGTTCAGGATCACCCCGCCGATGCGTACCTCCGGGTCCCAGGAGGCGAAGCCGTGGACCAGGGCCGCGACCGAACGCGACTGCGAGGAGGCGTCGACCACCAGCACCACGGGAGCCCGGAGCAGCTTGGACACCTGGGCGGTCGAGGCGAGTTCACCCTGACCCGAGGCCCCGTCGTACAGCCCCATCACCCCTTCGACGACGGCCAGGTCGCAGCCGGCCGCCCCGTGGGTGAAGAGCGGGGCGACCAGACCGGGCCCGCACATGTAGGCGTCCAGGTTGCGCCCCGGACGGCCGGTGGCCAGCGAGTGGTAGCCCGGATCTATGTAGTCGGGCCCCACCTTGTGCGGGGAGACCGCCAGGCCGCGCCCGGCGAAGGCCGCCATCAGGCCGGTGGCGACCGTGGTCTTGCCGCTGCCCGAGGCGGGCGCGGCCACGACCAGACGGGGGACGCTCACCACTCGATGCCTCGCTGGCCCTTCTGCCCCGCGTCCATGGGGTGCTTGACCTTCGACATGTCGGTCACCAGGTCCGCGGCGTCGATCAGCTTCTGCGGAGCGTTGCGCCCCGTGATCACCACGTGCTGCGTCCCGGGACGGTCGCGCATCACCTCGACGACCTCGTCGGTGTCGATCCAGCCCCAGTGCATCGGATAGGCGAACTCGTCGAGCACGTAGAGCTTGTACGTCTCGGCCGCGAGGTCACGCTTGACCTGCTCCCAGCCCTCGCGCGCCTTGGCCTCGTTGTCGGAGTTGTCGCCGTGCAGGCCCCGCTGGACCCAGGACCACCCCTCGCCCATCTTGTGCCAGTCGACGCTGCCGCCCTCGCCGCTCGCGCCCAGCACCTTCAGCGCGTTCTCCTCGCCGACCTTCCACTTCGCCGACTTCACGAACTGGAACACCCCGACCGGCCAGCCCTGGTTCCACGCCCGCAGCGCCAGCCCGAAGGCCGCCGTCGACTTGCCCTTGCCGACGCCCGTGTGGACGAACAGCAGCGGACGGTTTCGGCGCTGACGTGTCGTCAGCCCGTCGTCCGGTACCGATACCGGCTGTCCCTGTGGCATTACGCGGCCCTCCCGGCAGCAGTGATGTCCTTGACCAGCCCGGCGATCGAGTCGGCGCGCAACTCGTCGAGCGTGACCGCGCTGCCTCCCAGATCCCGGGCGAGCTGTGCGGCGAGACCGAGGCGTACGAACCCCGACTCGCAGTCCACGACGACCGACGCGGTGCCCTGCGAGGCGTGCAGCCGCCCGGCCCGCGCCGCCAGCGCCACCGGATCGACGCCCCCGGTCGCCCGGCCGTCCGTCACCACGACGAGCAGCGGCCGCCGCGACGGATCACGCAGCCGCTCCACCCGCAGCACGTCGTGCGCCCTCAGCAGCCCGGCGGCCAGCGGGGTGCGCCCGCCGGTCGGCAGCGACTCCAGCCGCGCCGCCGCCGCGTCCACCGACGAGGTCGGCGGCAGCGCCACCTCGGCGTCCCTGCCCCGGAAGGTGACGAGGCCGACCTTGTCCCGGCGCTGGTAGGCGTCCAGCAGCAGCGACATCACCGCGCCCTTCACCGCGCCCATCCGCTGCCTGGCCGCCATCGAGCCGGAGGCGTCGACGACGAACAGCACGAGATTGCCCTCGCGCCCCTCCCGCGTCGCCTGCCGCAGATCGTCACGCCGCACGACGAGGCCCCGCCCCGACCGTCCGCGAGCCCGCTGGTGCGGAGCGGCCGCCTGCACCGTCGCCGCCAGATGAAGCTTCGTCAGCGCGCCCTCGGGCCGCCGCGACCCGGTCGTCCGCCCGTGCTCGGTACGCGCCCGGGACCGCCGCCCGGCCGCGCCCTCGCCCAGCCCGGGCACGCTCAGCACCTTCGTACGGAACGGCTCGCCCGCCCGCACCGGCCGCCGCTCCCCGGCTCCGCCACCCGGTGCGGGCGCGTCGCCGCTCCCCGGCTCCTCGCCGCCGGCCGGGTCGGATCCGCCGTCGTCGGGGCCGCCCGTGTCCGTACCGCCGTCGGGGCCGCCGTCCTGCGGAGGCACACCGCCGCCGGGGCCGTCCGGGTCCGGCTCCGGGTCGTCGTCGCCCCCGCCCTCGTCGTCCCGCGCGTCCTGGAGCGCGTCGTCCAGCTTGTCCTCGTCCAGCCCCGGCGCGTCGAACGGATTGCGCCGGCGGCGGTGGGGGAGCGCCAGAAGCGCGGCCTGCCGCACGTCGTCGGCCACGACCTCCTCACGCCCCGCCCAGGCGGCCAGCGCGGTCGCGGTACGGGCCATGACGATGTCGGCGCGCATCCCGTCCACCTCGAACGCCGCGCACGTCGCCGCGATCTGACGCAGCACGCCGTCACCGAGCACCACCCGGGGGAGCAGGGCACGGGCGGCCACGATCCGCTCCCGCAGCGCGGCCTCCTCGTCGGCCCACCGGGCGGCGAACCCGACCGGGTCGTCGTCGTAGGCGAGCCTGCGCCGTACGACCTCGACGCGCAGGTCCGTCTCGCGCGACGCGGCCACCTCGACGGTCAGCCCGAAGCGGTCGAGCAACTGAGGGCGGAGCTCGCCCTCCTCGGGGTTCATCGTCCCGACCAGCAGGAAACGCGCCGCGTGCCGGACGGACACGCCCTCGCGCTCGACGTACGAGGCGCCCATGGCCGCCGCGTCGAGCAGCAGGTCCACCAGGTGGTCGTGGAGGAGGTTGACCTCGTCCACGTACAGGATCCCGCGGTGCGCGTCGGCGAGCAGCCCGGGCTCGAACGCCTTCACCCCCTCGGAGAGGGCCCGTTCGATGTCGAGCGCGCCGACGAGCCGGTCCTCCGACGCGCCGACCGGCAGCTCCACGGTCCGCGCCGGACGCGACACACCCGTCCCCGCCTCGTGCGGGCCGTCCGGACACGCCGGATCGGGTGCCCCCGGGTCGCACGAGAACCGGCACCCCGCGACCACGGGAACGTGCGGCACGAGCGCGGCCAGCGCCCGCACCGCGGTCGACTTCGCGGTGCCCTTCTCGCCCCGGACCAGCACCCCGCCCACGGCGGGACTGACGGCGTTGAGCAGCAGCCCGAGCCGTAGATCGTCCTGCCCGACGATGGCGGTGAAGGGATACGGGGTACTCACAGGGCCTCCTCGGTGGCGTGTACTTCGGTTCCGGCGTCCGGCGGGGCCGGGGCGTCCTCGGTGCCGTGCGGCCCGGTCACCGGGGCCGGGGCGTCCTCGGCGCGCCGCGGCGCGGGAGCGGACGCGGGCGCTCCCGGCGGCACGAAGGGCAGCCCCGCCGGAGCCCCCTCCTCGATCAGCCGCCACAACGCGTCCGTGTCCGCGTGCTCCTCGACCAGGTCCCCGAGCCGGTCGAGCTGCTCCTCCCGCAGCGCCGCGAAACTCGTGTCGGGCGCGGCGGTGAACCGCCGCCCGGCCGCCCGCGCGACCTCGCCCAGGAACGCCCGCCGGAAGCCGTCGCTCTCCAGCGAGCCGTGCCAGTGCGTCCCCCACACCGAGCCCACCCGGCAGCCGTCCAGGAAGGGTTCGCCGCCGTGCACCTCGGCGACCCCGTGATGGATCTCGTACCCCTCCACCGGCTCCCCGAGCGCCGTCCCGACGGGCCGGCCCAGCACCTTCTCCCGGCCGAAGCGGACGCGCACCGGCAGCAGCCCGAGCCCGTCCACCAGCCCCGCCCGGGACTCCACGTCGTCCTCGACGCGCTCGCCCAGCACCTGGAACCCGCCGCAGATTCCCAGCACCGGACGCCCCTCGGCGGCCCGCCGCAGCAGGGCGTCCGCCAGCCCGCGTTCCCGCAGCCAGGCCAGCGCCTTCACGGTGCCCCGCGTGCCGGGCACGACCACCAGGTCCGCGTCGGCGAGCTCCTCCGCCCGGTCCACGAACCGCACCACCACACCGGGCTCCGCGGCGAGCGCGTCCACATCGGTGAAGTTGGACATCAGCGGTACCGCGCACACCGCGACCCGCAGCACGTCCTCGCCGTGCGGGGGCGCCACCACCGACTCCCGTACGGTGCCGCGCATCGAGACCCGCAGCCCGTCCTCCTCGTCGATGCCCAGCCCGTGGGCGTACGGGAGCACACCGTAGCTCCGCCGTCCCGTGAGCCCGTGCAGCATGTCGAGGCCGGGCTCCAGCAGCGACACGTCCCCGCGGAACTTGTTGACGAGGTACCCGGCGACGAGCGACTGGTCCTCGGCGCTCAGCAGCGCCGTCGTACCGAAGAACGAGGCGAACACACCGCCCCGGTCGATGTCGCCCACCACCAGCACGGGGAAGCGCGCGGCCCGCGCGATGCCCATGTTCACTATGTCCGTACGCCGCAGGTTGATCTCGGCCGGACTGCCCGCCCCCTCGCAGATCACGGCGTCGTACGTACCCCGAAGCTGCTCAAGGCAGTCCACGACCGTGCCCAGCAGCGCCTCCTGACGCCCGCCGTGGTAGCCGCGGGCGCTCATCTCGCCGACCGGCCTGCCCATCAGGACCACCTGGCTCGACCGGTCGCTCCCGGGCTTGAGCAGCACCGGGTTCATCAGCGCCGACGGCTCCACCCGGGCGGCCTGTGCCTGCATCGCCTGGGCGCGGCCGATCTCCGCCCCCTCACGGGTGACGAACGAGTTCAGCGACATGTTCTGCGCCTTGAACGGCGCGACCTTCACCCCCCGGCGCACCAGCCACCGGCAGATCCCGGCCGTGACCACGCTCTTGCCCGCGTCCGACGTGGTGCCGGCGACCAGCAGCCCGCCGCTCATCTTCCCCTCCGTCCCATGGCCAGCCGCCCCGCCGCACACACGCCGAGGGCCAGCACACTCACCCGGCGCGACAGCCGCACCGCGCGTTCGATGTCGGTGACCCGCACGTCCCGGCCGGCCTCCCCGTTGAGTACCGGCCGGTGCTCGACCCGGCCGGCGTAGGCGAGGGTCCCGCCCAGCCGTACGCCGAGCGCCCCCGCGAAGGCGGCCTCCACCGGGCCCGCGTTGGGGCTCGGGTGCCTGTCCGCGTCGGCACGCCAGGCCCGGACGGCCTCGCGCGGGCGGCCCCCGGCGGCCACCGCGAGCGCCGCGGTGAGGCGGGCCCCCGGCCAGCCGGCCAGGTCGTCGAGCCGGGCCGACGCCCAGCCGTAGCGCCGGTTGCGGGCCGACCTGTGTCCCACCATGGCGTCGAGCGTGTTGACGGCCCGGAAGCCGACCAGCCCCGGCACCCCGCCGAGCGCGCCCCACACCAGGGCCCCCACCACGGCGTCGGAGGTGTTCTCGGCCACGGACTCCACCACCGCGCGGGCGATCTGAGGTCCGTCCAGCGCCTGTGGATCGCGGCCGCAGAGATGCGGCAGCCGCTCGCGGGCCAGCTCGACGTCCCCGGCGGCCAGGGCGCCGCCGATGGCGCGCGCCTCGCGGCCCAGCGACGTACCCCCGACGACGGACCAGGTGGCGGCGGCGGTCAGCGCCACGGCCGCGGCGGGGCGGTGGCGTACGGCGCGGGCGGCCAGCGCGGCGGCGCCCGTGGCACCCCCGGCGCAGACGAGCGCGTGCAGGGCGCCCCGGCCCCGGTGGTCGCGCCACAGCACGCTCTCGGCCACCGCGGCGGCTCGCCCGAAGGCGGCGACGGGGTGGCCCCGGCGGGGATCACCGAGCAGCAGGTCGCCGATCAGGCCGGCGGCGGCACCGTACGCGAAGATGCGGTCGGCTCGCACGGATCAGCAGGCCGTCGCGCCTCGAAGGGACCTCGTCACGGGTGGTGCGGGAAGGGACGCACGGCGGCCGGGCATGGCAGATGTCCTCACTCAGGGTCCGCGCCCTGGTTCGACGTGACCGGCGACGAGAGTCTCCTGGCTTCCGGATCCGCAGGTCCTCCGGCCTTCCAGCCCGCGGTCGCGGGCCGTGACTTCCGTGTGGAGGACTGCTCCCCGGTGACAGTGGCGGGACCGCGCCGGATTCGCACCGGCTTCCTCTCCTGTCGCCGTAATGGCCCGGGCAGTCCACCACGCTCTGCGAACGCCCGTCAACCTGCCGTTGACCTGCGAGGCTTCGGCGTGCCCGGACGCACACCGGGCCGGACACACGCACGGTGTGTCCGGCCCGGTGTCACGCACCGAGGAGGTTCAGGCGACGATCAGGTAGATCCCGTACGCGACCGCCACCGCGCACAGCGCGAAGCAGGCGTAGGCACCGGCGCGCGCCGGAGCGTGGGGACCGCCACCGCCCTGAGCCGTCGGCACCTGCCTGGCCAGGCCCAGGATGCCGAGGGTGAAGAGGCCGACGAGTGCGACGGTGATCACGAGGCTGACGCCGAAGACGGACGCGAGAGCTGCCCAGTCGATGTTCATACGGATCTGTCCTTACACCGTGGCCGGTCGGGCCGGGTCGGTCTGGGGGTCGGCCGGGGCGGGGATGGTGGCCTTGAGGTCCGGGACCAGCGTGCCGGCGGGCGGCGGGCTGACCGCCGCGATCGCGGTGGTCACGACGCCCGCGGGCTCGTTGACGTTGGTGTGGTCGACCGGCTTGCGGCGCGACAGCAGCCAGATGGCACCGGAGCCGGCGACGAGCACGACGGCCACCACGGCGACGCCCCAGGGGCCCTGCTTGGTGAGGAACTCCGCCCCGGCGCCGACCAGGCCGGCGGCCGGCAGCGTCAGGCCCCAGGCGATGAACATCCGGGTGGCGGTGGACCAGCGGACCACGCCTCCCTTGCGTCCGAGGCCTGCGCCCATCACCGCACCGGAGCAGGACTGCGTGGTGGAGAGGGAGAAGCCGAGGTGCGAGGAGGCCAGGATGACCGTGGCCGCGCTGGTCTGGGCCGCGAAGCCCTGCGGCGGCCGGAGCTCGGTGAGGCCGCTGCCCATGGTGCGGATGATGCGCCAGCCGCCGAGGTAGGTGCCCAGGGCGATCGCGACACCGGCGGAGGCGATGACCCAGACCGGCGGGTTCGAACCGGGGGCGAGGACGCCGCCGGTGACCAGGGCCAGGGTGATGATGCCCATGGTCTTCTGCGCGTCGTTGGTGCCGTGGGCGAGCGAGACGAGACCGGCCGAGGCGATCTGGCCGGCGCGGTAGCCCTTGGCGGTCGACTTCAGCTGCGCCTCGTCGGTGATCTTCCGGTTGAGGCGGTACGTCAGCTTCGTGGCCAGGAGCGCGGCCACGCCGGCGACGAGCGGCGCGGCGATCGCGGGCAGCAGGACCTTCGTGACGACGGTGCCGCCGTCGATGGAGGACCAGCCCGCCGACATCACCGCTGCGCCGATGAGGCCGCCGAAGAGCGCGTGCGACGAGCTGGAGGGCAGGCCGACCAGCCAGGTCAGCAGATTCCACAGGATGGCGCCGACGAGCGCGGCGAAGATGACCTCGGTTCTGAGGCCGTCCTCGTTGATGATCCCGCCGGAGATCGTCTTGGCGACCTCCACCGACAGGAACGCGCCGACGAGGTTGAGAACGGCGGACATGGCCACCGCTGTCTTGGGCTTGAGTGCGCCGGTCGAGATGGTGGTGGCCATCGCGTTGGCGGTGTCGTGGAAACCGTTCGTGAAATCGAACACGAGAGCTGTCACGATCACGATCGCGAGCAGCAGCGTGATGTGTTCCATTTACCCAGGCAATCGTTCGACGTCAGTGGCACGTGGAACGTAAGCAACCTGGGTGAACGGAAGATGAACTGGGCAGGGCGGCATGGTGACCCCAACCGTTCGCGGCGATTCCGCTTGTGTGCGCGACGGGTAGGCCGGACCGCCGTCGCCGGTGCGGGGACCGGCCCCTCCCGGTGCGAATGGTCCGCTTCCGCGCCGATTCGCCCCGACGGGAGACATGGCTCACGTGTGCCCGCGGAGGCGAACGGGACACCCTCCCTGCCCCTGCCGGGGGCGAGGGGGCGACCCCTAGGATCTCCGCATGAGCGACGGCGATCAGAGCGAGATCCAACAGGCGTGGGACGGTGTCGTCGCGACGGCCCGCAGGACGGCGGCGGAAGGGCTGGTCGTCGGCACCTCAGGCAACGTCTCGGCCCGGGTCGGCGGAATCGTCCTGGTCACCCCCAGCGGAGTGCCCTACGACCGGCTGGGCCCGGGGGACACGGTGGGCGTCGACCTCGAAGGCCGCCAGGTGCTGGGAGAACTCGTCCCGACCAGCGAGCTCCCCCTCCACCTCGCCGTCTACCGGGGGAGCTCCGCGAAGGCCGTCGTCCACACCCACGCCGTGCACGCCACCGCCGTCTCCACCCTCGTCCCCGAGGTACCGCTCGTCCACTACGCCGCGGCCCTGCTCGGCGGCCCCGTCCGCACCGCCGCCTACGCCCGCTACGGAAGCCAGGAGCTCGCCGACAACATGGTGGACGCCCTGCGCGACCGCACGGGCTGCCTGCTGCAGAACCACGGAACCGTCACCTACGGGGACACCCTCGACGAGGCCTACGACCGCACCGCGCAGCTCGAATGGATGTGCAGGCTCTGGCTCGCCGCGAGCTCCGTGCCCGGCCTCAGCCCCAACCTGCTCTCCCACGCCCAGCTCCACGACGTCCAGGACGCCCTGAAGGGCTACGGCCAGCCGGGCTGAGCCCCGCCCCCGCACCGTACGGACGCCGCCCGCTGGCAGCCCGTGCCCAGGCCCGGGACACTGGAGCCGTGCGCCCGGCAACAGCAGCGGCAGCGGCCGCCACCACGATCCTCGGAGTCGGCGCGGCAGCGGTCGCCGCCGGCCGGTACGCGAGCGACGCAGCCCTCGGGGCGCCGTCGCCACCGCGTCCGTTCCCCGCCGACCGCCGTATGACCGTCCACGCCACCGAGGCCGGACAGGTCACGCTGACCCGCTCCTTCGCCGCCCTGCGCCCCGGCGTGTACGGACTGACCGCCCGCGACGTCCACGCGGTCGTCGGCCCGGTCGTCGAGCAGGCCGCCCACGACTCGGCCGACACCGTCGTACGGCGGCTCGAGCGCGTGAACCTCGGCAGTCTGAAGCCGGGCTCCAGGGTCCGCCTCACCCCCGAGATCCACCGCGGCGACCCGCTCGCCGCCCTCGGCCTGGCGTACAAGGAGGTCGAGGTCCCCGGAGAACTCGGCGCCCTGCCGGCCTGGTTCGTTCCCGGCGCCCGCGACACCTGGGTCATCACCGTGCACGGCCTCGGCACCACCAGGGAGCACCCGCTGAACGTGCTGGAGTTCCTGCACGCCCAGCAGCTCCCGGTGCTCGACCTGGCCTACCGCGGCGACCCCGGTGCCCCGCGCTCCCCGGACGGCCTCGCCCACCTCGGCGAATCCGAATGGCGCGACCTCGACGCGGCCATCCGCCACGCCGTGCGCTACGGCGCCGAGAACGTCATCCTCCACGGCTGGTCGTCCGGTGCCTCGATGGCCCTGCACGCGGCCGTGAACTCCGCCCTCCGCGACCGTATCCGCGGCCTCGTCCTCGACTCCCCGGTCCTGGACTGGAAGACCACGCTGCGCGCCCTGGCGGCCGCGCGGGGCGTCCCCGGCGCGCTGCTGCCGCTCGCAGTCCGGGCGGCCCAGGGCCAGACCGGGCTGCACGGCGCCCCGCTCCTGGACACCTCGGTGCCCTCGGCCCTGCACGTCCCCACCCTCGTCCTCCACGGCCCCGACGACACCGTCGCCCCTTGGCAGCCGTCCCGGGAGCTCGCGGCCCGCCGTCCCGACCTGGTCACCCTGCACTCCGTACCGCAGGCTCCGCATGGGGCGATGTGGAACGCCGACCCGGCCGGGTACGAGGAGGCGCTCCGGCGTTTCCTCACGCCCCTGATGTGAGCTGATGGGCCGGAACGGCCCGGTTGGTGACACCGCCTGAGGGCTCCCCGAACCCCGGTCGTGCGGCTTCCGTTTGGGCTTTCGGCCCGTCAGAGGCAAGACTGCTCCCCGTGACGTCCCGTACCCCGCGCGACTCCAGGCTGCGACTTGTCCGCCCGCGACCCCAGGCCACCGCCCGCAAGGCCGTGACGACCCGGCGCACCAGGCCGGCCCCCCGCCCACCCGAGGGCACCCCGCCCCCCGCGGAACTGGCGCGGCAGGCCCGGGCCGTACTCGCCGACGCCGTACGGATCGCGCGCTGGGCCGCGGACGGTGCGAACCCGGCAGCGGCACCGCTCGCCACCGGTGCCCTCGAAGAGGCCTCGGCCGCGCTGGAACTCCCCCGGGACCGGGTGCGGACCGGATGGGACCGGGCCAGGCTGGCCGGGCTCATCGAGTTCCACGGCGACACCGCGCGCCCCGGCTGGCGGCTGCGCGCCTGGGACCGTGACGACTCCGCCGTGCTGCGCGGCTGGGTCGCCCTCTTCGACGCCTGGTCGCTCGTCCACGCCTCGCCCGAGGGCATCGAGGCCACCGCGGTGGCGGAGGCCGTCGAAGCCGTGCCCCAGGTGCTCTCGCTCCTCCAGCTCTCGGCCGGCCCCGTCACCGTGCCCGCGCTCCTGGACCTGCTGGGCCAGCGCGTCGCGGAACTCCACGACGAGCGGTGCGAGGTGCCGTACGGACCGCGTGAGCAGCCCGCTCCCACCGACGGGCCGTCCGCCGACCTGAACGCCCTGCTGCTCGACTGGGCGCTGGAGGGCCTCGCCTCCGTCGGCGCCCTCACCCTGGGCACCGGCCACGCCACCCTCACCCCGCTGGGCAACTGGGCGGTCTGGGTCAAGCTGGAGCAGATCTGCGTCGCCGCCCAGAGCCCGGCCGGCAACATCGAGCAGCCGGCGGCCGACATGCTGCTCGGCTGCGCGCGGCTCACCCCGGGACCGGCCCGCGCCGAGTACCGCGCCTGGCTCGCCGCCCGGCCGGTGGGCAGCGCCGTCGCCGAACTCCTGGCCGTGGCCCGCGGGGAGGACGCCCTGCTGCGCGGCCTCGCCTTCGAGGCGCTGCGCGTCGTCGGGGCCCCGGCCGAGCCCGTCGTCCGCTCCGTCCTCACCGAGGTACCGCTGCGCCCGTACGCGCTGCTCTGGCTCGCCGAGTACGAGGGCACCGACCCCGACGACGCCCAGGACGTCCTCACCCGCGAGGAGGCCACCTGGCTCTGGGTCGACACGGCCGCCGCCGTCGCCGACCACGGCGAGACGGGGCTGCTGGTCCGCCACCTCGACTCCGCGGTCCAGGGCACGGTCCCGGCGCTGCTGGACGAGGTACGGGCCGTGGGACACCCGCGCACCGTCCAGGTGCTGGTCGCGCTGGCGGCGGCGCACCCGGACCCCGCCCTCGCCAAGGCGGTGCGCCGAGCGGCGTTCCAGGTGCACACCGGCGGGGTGTGACGGCACCGGCCCCGGGGGCGGTCAGCCGGCGGACCCGGGGGAGTAGGTCCCGAAGCTCCAGATGTTGCCCTCCGGGTCACGCGCCATGTAGTCCCGCGAGCCGTAGGACTGGTCGGTGGGAGGCATGAGGATCTCCACGCCGTGCTCGACGGCCCTCGCGTGGTGGTCGTCCACCTCCTCCAGGACGACGTAGACCGCCGCGGGACCCGCGCCGGCCATCGCCTTGGCGAAGGCGCCCTCCCCGCCCCTGGAGCCGAGCATCACCCTGCCGTTCCCGCAGGACAGCTCGGCATGGAGCACGCTGCCGTCGTCCGCCTCGTACACCACCTCCTCGGTGAACCCCAGGGCCTGGGTGAGCACCCGGACAGCGGCCTTCGCGTCGTCGTACAGAAGTGTCGGAAAGACCGTCGGGACGCCGTCCGTGTGTGCCATAGCGCTCGCCCTCTTCCTGTTCGTGCGCACCGTTGCGGTGTGATCCGCGTCTCAGTCTTGCACCGGCCACCGACAACGCCGACCGGGGAGCGTCCCCCGTGCCGGTCGCCGGACCCCGGCGTACGGGTCCGGCGACCCGCGCGCGGAGACCGCCGCCCCTGAATCACCGGACGGCGTGCCGGTGGGACACCGTGCGGGGCCGGGAACACGCGGAGAAGCAGGTGGACACCGCCAGTAGACTGGGTCCCATGGCAATTCTCCTTGTGCATTAGACGGCGTCGAGTCGTGAACCCGCTGTCCCTCCGCCGTCCATACCGCCCTGGAGTATTTCCGTGATCACCGCCTCCGGCATCGAGCTGCGTGCCGGCGCCCGCATCCTCATCGAGTCCGCCTCGTTCCGTATCGCCAAGGGCGACCGCATCGGTCTGGTCGGCCGCAACGGCGCGGGCAAGACCACCCTCACCAAGTGCCTGGCGGGGGAGGGGACGCCGGCCGGCGGAACCATCACGAGCAGCGGCGAGGTCGGCTACCTCCCGCAGGACCCGCGCACCGGCGACCTCGAGATCCTCGCCCGTGACCGCATCCTCTCGGCCCGCGGACTCGACGAGATCCTCCGCAAGATGCGGGAGAACGAGCAGCGGATGTCGACCGGCCAGGGCGCCACACGCGAGAAGGCGATGAAGCGGTACGAGCGCCTGGAGACGGAGTTCCTCACCAAGGGCGGATACGCCGCCGAGGCCGAGGCCGCCACCATCGCCGCCGCGCTCAGCCTGCCCGACCGGGTCCTCGGCCAGCCCCTGCACACGCTCTCCGGCGGTCAGCGCCGCCGCGTGGAGCTCGCCCGCATCCTCTTCTCGGACGCCGACACCCTGCTCCTCGACGAGCCCACCAACCACCTGGACGCGGACTCGATCGTCTGGCTGCGCGACTACCTCAAGAGCTACCGCGGCGGCTTCATCGTGATCTCCCACGACGTGGAGCTCGTCGAGACGGTGGTCAACAAGGTCTTCTACCTCGACGCCAACCGCGCGCAGATCGACATCTACAACATGGGCTGGAAGCTCTACCAGCAGCAGCGCGAGGCCGACGAGAAGCGCCGCAAGCGCGAGCGGCAGAACGCCGAGAAGAAGGCCGCGACCCTCAACGCGCAGGCCGACAAGATGCGCGCGAAGGCGACCAAGACCGTCGCCGCCCAGAACATGGCCAAGCGCGCCGACCGGCTGCTCTCGGGTCTGGACGCCGTGCGGGTCTCCGACAAGGTCGCCAAGCTGCGCTTCCCCGACCCCTCCCCGTGCGGCAAGACCCCGCTGATGGCGGAGGGCCTGTCGAAGTCGTACGGCTCGCTGGAGATCTTCACCGATGTCGACCTCGCCATCGACAAGGGCTCCCGGGTCGTCATCCTCGGCCTCAACGGTGCGGGCAAGACCACCCTGCTCCGTCTGCTCGGCGGTGCCGAGAAGGCCGACACCGGTGAGATCATCCAGGGCCACGGCCTCAAGCTCGGCTACTACGCGCAGGAGCACGAGACGCTCGACCCGGAGCGCACGGTCCTGGAGAACATGCGCTCCGCGGCGCCCGACCTCGACCTCGTCGCGGTCCGCAAGACACTCGGTTCGTTCCTGTTCTCCGGGGACGACGTCGACAAGCCCGCAGGAGTGCTCTCCGGCGGTGAGAAGACCAGGCTCGCCCTCGCGACCCTGGTCGTCTCGTCCGCCAACGTGCTGCTGCTCGACGAGCCCACGAACAACCTCGACCCGGCCAGCCGCGAGGAGATCCTCGGGGCCCTGCGCACCTACAAGGGCGCCGTCGTCCTCGTCACCCACGACGAGGGCGCGGTCGAGGCGCTCCAGCCGGAGCGGATCATCCTGCTGCCCGACGGGGTCGAGGACCTCTGGGGTGCCGACTACAGGGACCTGGTCGCCCTCGCCTGAGGGGCGCCGAGGGTGGTGCCTGAACCCTCCGCGGAGTCCGGTGATCCAGCGCGCATCGATCATTCGGCCCATCGGTGATCCATCATCTGGGTGAGCGGGTCTCGTACCCCGGCGCGGCACCCGGCAGATAGCTGCCGGGTGCACTGATTTTCGGCCATCCGCTCCGTACGGCCCTGACCTGGCCGTTCTTCGTGACGCCCGCGCCGATAAGCGCCACAGCCCGCTGGAATGTCGAATTCCGCATGTGTCGTCCCGCTTCGGGGCGAGGAATCCGGCGTACGTACCTTGCCGAATGGGTGGCCAGGAAGGGCGGGAGGGGTGATCATGAGAGTCCAGAGCGCACTTCCTTGAGGAGGCACGGGTGGCCGAGACTCTGAAGAAGGGCAGCCGGGTAACCGGCGCCGCGCGTGACAAGCTCGCGGCAGACCTGAAGAAGAAGTACGACTCCGGTGCGAGCATCCGGGCGCTGGCCGAGGAAACCGGCCGCTCCTACGGGTTCGTCCACCGGATGCTCAGTGAGTCCGGGGTCACGCTGCGGGGACGCGGCGGAGCGACTCGCGGCAAGAAGGCCGCCTCGGCCTGACGGCGGGCGGCGGTCAGGGGCGGCCCAGGCCGGCCCCGGAGCTCACCGGAACAACGGGTGCCACCCGGCCGACCGAGAGGCCGTCCGGGTGGTTACTGTTCAGTTACTTGCCAGTAAGTGCTGACTGCACCCGATCCGGAGGCGCTCCATGACCTCGCTCGACTCTGTGCTCGACAAGGACGGCGTACGGCTCACCGTCGATGACGCGGTTGCCACGGTGTCGCTCACCAATCCGGCCAAGCGCAACGCTCAGTCTCCCGCTCTGTGGCGGGCGTTGGCAGAGGCCGGACGGGCGCTCCCCGGCAGTGTGCGGGTCGTCGTGCTCCGCGGGGAGGGCAAGTCCTTCTCCGCGGGTCTCGACCGGCAGGCATTCACCCCCGAGGGATTCGACGGCGAGCCGTCGTTCCTCGACATGGCGCGCGGGCCGGAGGCCGGTCTCGACGCGACCATCGCCGAGTACCAGGAGGCTTTCACCTGGTGGCGCCGCAACGACATCGTGTCGATCGCGGCCGTGCGGGGACACGCCATCGGCGCGGGATTCCAGCTCGCTCTCGCCTGCGATCTGCGGATCGTGGCCGACGACGTGCAGTTCGCCATGCGCGAGACCAGCCTGGGTCTCGTCCCCGACCTCACGGGCTCCCACCCCCTGGTGCACCTCGTGGGATACGCGCGCGCCCTCGAAATCTGCGCCACGGGCCGCTTCGTCCACGCGGAGGAGGCCGAGCGGACGGGGCTCGCCAACCTCGTGGTCCCCGCCGACCAGCTCGACGCGGCGGCGCACGATCTCTCCGCCGCACTGCTCGCCGCCCCGCGCGACGCGGTCATCGAGACCAAGGCGCTGCTCGCCGGTGCCGTCTCGCGCACGTACGAGGAGCAGCGCGTCGCCGAGCGGGCCGCCCAGGGCCGCCGGCTGCGCGACATCGCCGGCATCTCGGACTGAACGACGTACCTGGCTGCCCCCACCCGCCGGCGGGGGCAGCCTCAGTTCCGGTCCACGACAGCCGTGACCAGCACGGAGACCGCCGGGTCGCCCTCCACGGCCGCTGACACGGCTCCGCGCACCGCCCGTGCGACGTCGAGCGCCCTGTGGTCACCCGCGGTGGAAAGCTCGACCCGTACGTGCCCGGCCTCCTTCTGCACCGGACTGCCCAGCACCCGCGTCAGCGAGACGACACCGGGCACCCCCGCGGCAGCCGCCCCCGCCGGCCCGTCGGGCTCCGCCGCGTGGTGTTCGTCCGCCGTCCGCGCCGCCGGTCCGGGTTCCTCCTCCAGCAGGCCCGTCACCCGCAGGTCCACCTCGTCGACGACCAGTCCGAGCCGCCGGGACGCGGCCGTCAGCAGCGCCTCACGCAAGGCGTCCGCGGTGGCGGTCAGCGGCCGCCGGGCCGTCGCCGAGAATCCGGCCTCGATCCGCAGGGGCCCGTGCGGCAGGGCACTGGGCGGGCCGGGCACCGGGTCCCCCGGCGGTGTGCCGTCGGTGTCCGGCGTGTCCCCCGGGGCGATCCTGAGCACCCCCAGCACCGCGCCGGAACCGGTCGAGGCGTCCCGGAGCACCGCAGCCGCCGCTCGTTCGGCGATCCAGGCCCCGTCCGCGGGGCCGCCCAGAGGGAGCAACCGGCCCAGGCCGAGCCGTTGGCGTACCGCGGCGGTCCATCCGTCGGCCCTGTGCGGGCTGTCAGCCGTTGTCATTGCTCCACCCTGCCCCATCCACGGCGCGGGACCGGGTAAGCGCACTTACTGTGGGCAACGGAAGTTCACCCCCCGTCCCGAAGGGAACAGCGGCGATGACCGAGACCCCACAGCGGAACCGGCCCGACAGCCCCGGCAGCACGTCCGGCGGGGACGACGGCAGGCAGAGCCAGTTGACCAAGCGCGGCGGCGGAGCCCCCGCCACCCGTGGCCGCACCACCATCGCCGACGGCGTGGTCGAGAAGATCGCCGGACTGGCGGCCAGGGACGTGGTCGGAGTCCACGCGATGGGCAGCGGCCTCTCCCGTACCTTCGGCGCGGTGCGTGACCGCGTCCCCGGCGGCAAGTCGGTCAGCCGCGGCGTCAAGGCCGAGGTCGGCGAGTCGCAGACCGCGCTCGACCTGGAGATCGTCGTCGACTACGGCGTGGCGATCAGCGAGGTGGCCCGCGACGTACGGGAGAACGTCATCGCGGCGGTCGAGCGGATGACCGGACTCGAGGTCGTCGAGGTCAACATCGCGGTCAGCGACGTCAAGCTGCCGGACGAGGAGGACGAGGACGAACCCGAGCCACGACTCCAGTAGCACTCCCGCGCGGCAGTTGAGGAGCACACGATGAGCATGGCTGTGGTCGGCCTGGTGGCCGGCATGGCGCTCGGATTCGCCGGATACTTCGGTGGCTTCGGAGCCTTTCTACTGGTGGCGGCCCTGGGCGCGGTCGGCTTCGTCGCCGGTCGCTTCCTGGACGGCGACCTGGAACCCGGCGACTTCTTCCGTAGTCGCGAGCGCGGCGACGGGCGACGGTGACGGCGGTGACGGGCCCGGTCGCCGCCGCCGGGCGGGGAGAGACCCGGATCGCCGACCGGGTCGTCGCGAAGATCGCCGCACAGGCGGCGAAGGAGGCCGTCGACGAGCGGCCCACGGGCGCCGCCGCGCCGCGTGCCACCGTCACCGTGCACCGCGAGACCGCCCGGGTACGGGTCAGCCTCGACCTCGGCTACCCCGGCGACATCGGCCGTCAGTGCGGTGCGGTGCGTCGTCGCGTGGCGGAGCGGGTAAGAGCACTGGCGGGGATGGAGGTGCCCGAAGTGGCGGTGCAGGTCGAACGGCTGCATCTGTCAGGGGCAGGCACCGCACCGGAGGGGAGCATCCGATGAGCGAGCCCCAGGACCCGGAGAACAGCACGCAGCGCCTGCCCACGGTCGAGTCCGGGCGGGACGGCGGTGTGCTCGCGATGGACCAGTCCACCTCGGGTTCGACCTACGAGGCCGCCCCCGAGCCGGACCGGCCGCGCGGTCGCGCCCGCCGCTTCCGGGCCCAGCGCAGGATCCCCGCGGCTCTGGTGGCCCTGGTCGTCCTCGGCGGTTCCGGCATCCTGCTCTACGACATCGCGGCGGTACGCGCGGACCACCCGGCCATGCGGTGGCGGCGTACGGTCGCCGACGACCTGGCGAGCCGTCACCTCGACGACGTGTGGGTGCTGGCCGGCTCCGCACTCGCCGCCGCCCTGGGCCTCTGGCTTCTCCTCCTGGCGTTCACCCCCGGCCTCCGCGGCCTCCTGCCGATGCGCCGCGAGCACGCCGGTGTCCGGGCCGCGCTTGACCGGAGGGCCGCCGCCCTCGTGCTCCGCGACCGGGCGATGCAGGTGGCCGGCGTCCAGTCCGTGCGGGTCAGGATGGGGCGGCGCAAGGCGGCCGTGCGGGCCCTGTCGCACTTCCGTGAACTCGACGACGTCAGGGCCGACCTGGACGCCGCCCTGGGCGAGGCCATCGGTGAGCTGGGCCTGGCGCGGCAGCCCGGCCTCTCCGTCCACGTCCGCCGGCCGACGAAGAAGGGGTGAAGCACGTGATCCGAAAAGCCAACCGGACCCTGATCGGCCTGACCGGGCTCGTCCTCCTCGTCGTCGGCGGCGCCGTCCTCGCCACGGGGCTCGGCCTGTCCATGCCGTCCTGGTGGCCCTACGACGGCACGAGCGACGTGCTGCTCAGCAGGGGCGACCGCTACCGGTGGCGGGACCAGGGCTGGTGGTGGCCCACCGTCATCGCGGTCCTCGCCGTCCTGGTGGTCCTCGCGCTCTGGTGGCTGCTGGCCCAACTGCGCCGCGGGCGCCTCACCGAGGTGCTGGTCGACAGCGGCGACGGCGAGGGCGCCCTGCTGCGGGGCAGGGCTCTGGAGGGCGTCCTCGGCGGCGAGGCGGCCGCCCTGGACGGGGTGTCCGACGCCAAGGTCACGCTGACCGGCCGGCGGACCGCCCCCCGGGCCCGGCTCAAGCTGCTGATGGAGCCGCACGCGGCGCCGGCGACGACGCTGCGGGGCGTCTCCGAGGGAGCCCTGGCCCACGCCCGTGGCTCCGCCGGGCTGGACCAACTGCCCGCCGAGGTCCGCCTGAAGGCGGTCAAACACCGTGCGGAGCGGGTGAACTGACGGACCCCGGCGCGGGAGCGGGCCGGAGCCCGCTCCCGCGCCGGGGTGCTCAGAAGCCGTGCCGCGCGCCGCCGTCGACCGGCACCATGATGCCCGTCAGGTAGGAGGCGGCGGGGGAGAGCAGGAAGGCCGAGGTCTTCCCGAACTCCTCCGGGGTGCCGTACCGGCGCAGCGGGATGCGTGCCTCGTTCGCCGTACGGGATGCCTCCGCGTCGCCGGACAGGGCGTCGAGCTCGCGGACCCGGTCGGTGTCGATCCGGGACGGCAGTACGCCGACGACCCGGATGCCCCGCGGGCCCAGCTCGTCGGCCAGGGACTTGGCGAAGCCGGCGAGGCCCGGCCGGAGCCCGTTGGAGATGGTCAGGCCGGCGATCGGCTCGTGCACCGATCCGGACAGCACGAAACCGATGACACCGCCCTCGCCGAGCGCCTCCGCCGCGGTGCGGGCCAGGCGCACGGCACCGAGGAAGACCGACTCGAAGGCGGTCTGCCACTGGTCGTCCGTGTTGTCGGCGAGGAAGCCGGGCGCGGGGCCGCCGACGCTGATGAGAATGCCGTCCAGCCTGCCGAAGCGTTCCTTCGCGGTGTCCACCAGGCGGCGGGCTGCGTCGGGTTCGGCGTTGTCGGCGGCGATCCCGACCACGTCGGGGCCCAGTTCGGCGGCCGCCTCGGTGACGCTCCTCTCCTCCCGGCCGGTGATGACCACCTTCGCGCCGTCGGCGGCCAGCGCCCGCGCGGTGGCGTTGCCCAGCCCCCGGGTCGCGCCGGTGACGATGTACACACGGTCCTTCAGTCCAAGATCCATGCGCCTATCCTGCCGCGTCCTCGCGCGCCAGGTCGACCGCGCTGTTGACCAGGCCGACGTGGCTGAACGCCTGCGGGTAGTTGCCGAGCTGCCGCCGGGCCACCGGGTCGTACTCCTCGGCCAGCAGTCCCACGTCGTTGCGCAGCTCCAGCAGCCGCTCGAACAGCGCCTCGCTCTCCTCCCTGCGGCCCGTCCGCAGCAGGGCGTCGACCAGCCAGAACGAACAGGCGAGGAAGGCACCCTCGTCGCCGGGCAGACCGTCCACCGACCCGCCCTCGGTGCTGTAGCGGCGGATCAGACCGTCGTGGGCGAGCTCGTCGCGTACGGCGTCGACCGTCCCGGTCACCCGCGGGTCGTCGAGCGGCAGGAACCCGGCGCGCACGATGAGCAGCGTCGAGGCGTCCAGCTCCCGGGAGCCGTAGTACTGGGTGAAGGTGTTGCGTACGGGGTCGTAGCCCTTCTCGCAGACCTCCGCGTGCACGGCGTCCCGCATCGCGCGCCAGCGGTCGGCGTCGCCGGGCAGCTCCGGGTTCTCCTCCAGGCTCCGCACCGCGCGGTCGGCCGCGACCCACGCCATGACCTTGGAGTGCACGAAGTGGCGGCGCTGCCCTCGGATCTCCCACAGGCCCTCGTCCGGCTCGCGCCAGGTGGACTCCAGGAAGCCGAGCAGGCTGAGCTGGAGGTTCCAGGCGTGCGGCTTGTCGTCGAGCCCGGCCGTGCGGGCCAGCCGGAGCGAGTCGATGACCTCGCCGTAGACGTCGAGCTGTCGCTGCCGCACGGCCGCGTTGCCCGTGCGGACCGGCTGGGACCCCTCGTAGCCGCTGAGCCACGGCAGCTCCGCCTCGGGGAGTCTGCGCTCGCCCGCGAGCCCGTACATGATCTGCAGGTCCGCGGGGTCGCCGGCGACGGCCCGCAGCAGCCAGTCCCGCCAGGCCGCCGCCTCCTCCACGTACCCGCCCGCGATCATGGCGCCCAGGGTGAGGGTGGAGTCCCGCAGCCAGCAGTAGCGGTAGTCCCAGTTCCGTACGCCGCCGATCTCCTCCGGCAGCGAGGTGGTGAGGGCTGCCACCATCCCGCCGGTGGGGGCGTAGGTGAGCGCCTTCAGGGTGATCAGCGAGCGGAGCACCGCCTCCCGGTGCCTGCCCTGGTAGGTGCACTTCGCCGACCACTTCGCCCAGTCCGAGAGCGTGTGCTTCAGCGACTTGTGAGGATCGATCAGCTTGGGGCGGGCCGAGTGCGAGGGGTGCCAGGTCAGTACGAACGCCACCGACTCGCCCTCGGCGACCGTGAACGAGGAGCAGGTGCTGAACTGCTGGCCCCAGGTCTTGACCGGCGGCTCGCTGCGCAGCCAGACGGAGTCGGGGCCCGCCACGGCGACCCGGTGGCCGTGGGAGCGGCGCATCCAGGGCACCACGGAGCCGAAGTCGAAGCGCAGCCGCAGGACCGAGCTCATGTCGACGGTGCCGCTGACGCCCTCGACGATGCGCATCACGTCGGGCGCCTTGTCGCGCTGGGGCATGAAGTCGATGACCTTGACGGTCCCGGTCCTGGTCTCCCAGTAGGTCTCCAGGACCAGCGAGTCGTCCACGTAGGCGCGCCGGGTGCAGGTGTCCGTGCTGTCGGTGCCCTGGGGAGCGATCCGCCAGTGGCCGTTGTCCTCGTCGCCGAGCAGGGCCGCGAAACAGGCGCCGGAGTCGAAGCGGGGCAGGCACAACCAGTCGACAGAACCGTTCCTGCCCACCAGGGCGGCCGTCTGGAGATCGCCGATGATGGCGTAGTCCTCGATACGTGGGGTCACGCTCTGCCGTCTTCCCGAACCTGGGCCCCGTTAAGCAGCGAAACCGGTGCGAACAGGCGGCCGTGGCACGGGACGGGCCCTCAGGCGGTCGCCGGCTCCGGCTGCCCGGCCGTCTCGCGCTCCCGGGCGGCCTGTTCGAGGTCGCGCTTCTCCCGGCGTACGAGGACGACCCAGCCGACGGGGACGCCGGCGGCGAACAGCCACCACTGGACCGCGTACGCCATGTGGGGGCCGATGGAGCTGTCGTCCGGGGCCGCGATCGTCTCGGGGCGGCCGTCGGCCGGTGCGGGCGCGGTCAGCTCCAGGTACCCGCCCAGGACCGGACGGCCGAGCAGGTGCGCCTGCTGGGCGCTGTTGATCAGCATCACCTGGCGGTCCGGCAGGCCGCTGAGGTCCTTGATGCCGCTGGTGCCCGTCGTCTCGTCCGCCTTGAGCCGGCCCGTGACGGCGACCTCGCCGCGGGGCGGGGCCGGAACCTCGGGGAACGCCTGCTGGTCGGGCGCGGCCTCGACCCAGCCGCGGTTGACCAGGACGGTGCCGCCGCCCTTGAGGTCCAGCGGGGTCAGCACCAGTACGCCGATGCGCTCGTCCTGCGAGGTGCGGCGGCGTACGACGACCTCGTGCCCGGTGTCGAAGGTCCCCGTCGCCGTCACCGCGCGCCAGTAGTCGGAGCGGGGGACCGTGTGCCCGGGTGAGGTGAGGCGGTCCACGGGCACCGGATCGGACTCGAGGTTCCGCGAGATCAGCGCGTTCTGCTCGACCCGGTGCTCATGCCGGTGCAGCTGCCAGAAACCCAGCTCGACCATCGTGGGGATCATGGCGAGGACGAGGAGGGTGACGAGCACCCACTGCCGGGTCAACAGGAAGCGGTACACCCCATGACCGTACAGCCGGGGTCATGGGGTGCGGCACGGAGGGGTCCTCCGCGCGGGTGGGACGGACCGTCACACTTTGTCCACGATGCCCGTCCTCCCCTCGGCCTTGGCGCAGTGACCGCCGCAGTACCAGTGGCCCTCCACCTCGACGCCCTGGCCGATCACCTGGACCCGGCAGTGCTCACAGATGGGCGCCATGCGGTGGATGGCGCAGGAGAAGCAGTCGAAGACGTGCACCGCGCCCTGCGCGTGCACCTCGAATGACATCCCGTAGTCGTTTCCGCAAACCTCACAACGTGCCATGCGCCACAGGTTGGGACGCCGCGAGGCGACGGGCGAGAGGGCGCGGGGCGAGTCGCCGCCGGTTCACTCAGATGACGGTGACGGCTTCGGTACCGCGACCGACCTGGCAGGTGCCACGTCCCTCAGCAGATGGGTGAAGGCGCTCTCCTCCAGGACCGGCGTGCCGAAGGACCTGGCCTTCACCGTCTTGGAGGTCGCCGAGTCCGGGTCGTTGGTGACGAGCAGGCTGGTCAGTCGCGACACGCTGGTCGCCACGTGCAGGCCCGCCTCCACCGCGCGGTCCTCCAGCAGCTCCCGGTCGATGGAGGTGTCTCCGGAGAACGCCACCCGCATCCCCTGCATGAGCGGTTTGTCCGACTCGTAGCGCCCCGGGTTGGGGTACGGGCAGGCGGGACGCTTGCGCGAGGCGCGCCAGCTCCCCTGCGCCTGCGAGGGCCGGTAGCCGGCGCGCGGGGTGACCGGTGAGTCGTACCACTCGGTCAGCGGGCGGCACTCAAGCAGCGGCAGCCGCACCCCGTCCCTGGCCGCCGCGTGCAGGCTCGGCCGGAACGCCTCCGCCAGCACCCGGGCGTCGTCCAGGGCGTGGTGCGCACGCTGCTGCACCACGCCGAAGTGCGCGGCCAGCGACTCCAGCTTGTGGTTGGGCAGGGGGAGCCTGAGCTCCTTGGAGAGCGCGATGGTGCACAGGCGCTGCTCGACCGGTGCGGTGACCGCCGCGCGCGCGTACTCTCGGGCGATCATCGACCAGTCGAACGCGGCGTTGTGGGCGACCAGCACCCGTCCCGCGAGCCGCTCGGACAGCTGTGCCGCCACCTCGGGGAAGAGCGGCGCACCCTCCAGGACATCGCTGGTCAGTCCGTGGATCCAGACCGGCCCGGGGTCCCGCTCCGGGTTCACCAGGGTGTACCAGTGGTCCTCGACCTCGCCCCGGGCGTCAAGGCGGTACACGGCAGCGGACACTATCCGGTCGTCGCGGGCGAGTCCGGTGGTCTCCACGTCGACGACCGCGTACCCCTGGGGATACGCGGCCGGCCACGGCGCTGCGGTCTGACGGTCGTCGAGCATGGTCACAGAGAATACGGGCCGGGACCGACAGTGACCTATCCGGGCGCCCGGGGCCGCGAACCCGGCCACCTCGCCGAGCAGTTGGCCGCCGCGCCGGACGAGCGGTCCTGGCCCGGCCCGCGGCGGACGCGGTGAGACGCTTCCCGGATGACGGACACGCAGGGGCAGACGCACGACGAACCCCACGGAAACGGACTCGGCGCCCGGCTCAACTGGCTGCGGGCCGCGGTGCTGGGGGCCAACGACGGTGTGGTCTCGACCGCCGGCCTCGTCGTCGGGGTGGCCGGTGCGACGGGGGACCGCGCCACCCTGCTGACGGCCGGTCTGGCCGGGCTGCTCGCGGGCTCGATGTCGATGGCCGCGGGCGAGTACGTGTCGGTGTCCACCCAGCGGGACTCGGAGAAGGCCGCGCTGGCGACGGAGAGGCGGGAGCTCGAGGAGACCCCGGAGGAGGAACTCGCCGAACTGGCCGGGCTGCTGGAGGAGAAGGGGCTGAGCAGCCGGCTCGCACGTGAGGCGGCCGTCCAGCTCACGAAGCGCGACGCGCTGCGCGCCCACGCGGAGGTCGAGCTCGGTATCGACCCGGACGAGCTGACGAACCCGTGGCACGCGGCCGGGGCGAGCTTCCTGGCCTTCACGGTGGGCGCGCTGCTGCCGCTCCTCGCGATCGTGCTGCCGCCTACCTCGCTGCGGCTTGCCGTCACGGTGGTGTCGGTGCTGGCGGCCCTGGCGCTCACCGGCTGGTGGAGTGCCCGGCTGGGCGAGGCCGCGGCCGGCCGCGCGGTGCTGCGGAACATGGCCGGGGGAGCGGTGGCGATGGCCGTGACCTACGGCGCGGGGCTGCTGCTGGGGGCGGCGGGGGCGTAGCGGGGGTCCGGCCCGGCGGAGCGTCCGGCAGCGCCCGGGCGCCGCCGCTGCCTCGCGGAGGGCCCCGCGGTACGCCGGTTGGTCGCAACACCCGCCAGCGCACGTTGAGTTCGTCCTCCGCGCCGGTCCGTACGCCGTGGCTCCCACGCCGGAGCGGTTGGCGGAACCCACCAAACGCTCATGACGCCATGTCTCACATACTTGTCGGTAACAACGTCTATGCCCAGCACCCGGGACGGCTCTACGGTGCTCGCATGGAGCCGAACCTGCCCGATGCCGTGTTGTGGTCGATCCCCGCCTTCGTCCTGCTCGCCGTCCTCGAGATGGTGTCCTACCGCCTCCACCCGGACGACGAGGCCGCCGGGTACGACGCCAGGGACGCCACCACCAGCGTCACCATGGGGCTGGGCAGCCTGGTCTTCGACCTGCTGTGGAAGATACCCGTCGTCGCGGTCTACGCCGCCCTGTACGAACTCACCCCGCTGCGCGTCCCCGTGCTGTGGTGGACCGTCCTGCTGATGCTCCTCGCCCAGGACTTCTTCTACTACTGGTCCCACCGGGGCCACCACGTCATCCGGATCCTCTGGGCCTGCCACGTGGTCCACCACTCCAGCAGGAAGTTCAACCTCACCACCGCCCTCCGCCAGCCCTGGACCTCGCTCACCTCCTGGCCGTTCTACCTGCCGCTCATCGCCCTCGGCGTCCACCCGGCCGCACTCGCCTTCTGCTCGTCGGCGAACCTCGTCTACCAGTTCTGGGTGCACACCGAGCGGATCGACAGGCTGCCCCGGCCCTTCGAGTACGTCCTCAACACCCCCTCCCACCACCGGGTCCACCACGCCTCGCAGGGCGGCTACCTCGACCGGAACTTCGGCGGGATCCTGATCGTCTGGGACCGGCTCTTCGGCTCCTTCACCGCCGAGACCGAGCGGCCCGTCTTCGGCCTCACCAAGAACATCACCACCAACAACCCGTTCCGCGTCGCCACCCACGAGTACGCCGCCATCGCCCGCGACGTGCGGTCGGCGGACTCCTGGAGCGAGCGGGCGGGCCGGGTCTTCCGGGGGCCGGGCTGGCAGCCGTCGCGGACCGCGGAGGCCACCGTGCCCGTGCCCGCCCCGGCCGCCGCGCAGCCGCACGCCGCCACCGAGCGCGCCGGATGACCGCCGGTGCCGGTGCGCCCCGGCTCGTACGCCCGCTGCTCGTCGCCTTCCTGTCCGTCTCCTTGGTCCACCTGGCAGGACTCCTCGCCGGGGTCGACGCCGCCCACGTGGCCACCAAGCCGCTGCTGATGCTCCTGCTCACCGGCTACGCCGCCGCCCGAGGCGGCCCCAGGCTGCTGACCGCCGCGCTGCTGTGCGGCTGGGCGGGGGACGTGCTGCTGATGCCCGACGCGGAGCCCGCCTTCCTCGCCGGCATGGCCTTCTTCGCCGCGGGCCACGTCTGCTATCTCCTGCTCTTCGGCCGCGCTCCCCTACGGCCGGTCACCGGCCTCGTCTACGCCGCCGTCCTCGTGGGCTTCGTCGTCCTCCTGTGGCCCGGACTGCCCTCCGGCCTGCGGATCCCGCTGACCGGGTACAGCCTGCTGCTCACGGCGATGGCCTGGCGGTCGGGCGTCCTCGGGCGGTACGCCGCACTCGGCGGCGCGCTCTTCCTGCTCTCCGACGCGCTCATCGCCACCGGCATCGCGGACTGGCCGCCGCTGCCCGCCCACGACTTCTGGATCATGCTGACCTACATCGCCGCGCAGTACCTGCTGACCCGGGGAGCGCTCGACGCCGCCACGGATTCCGCCGGCGCCGCCCCCGGGGCGTACCGTGAGGGCGGTATCAGAATCTGAGACGAGCGAGGACTTCGACGCATGCGCGCCACCGTGATCCATGCCGCCCACGACATACGCGTCGAGGAGGTGCCCGACCCCACGATCCAGCAGCCCACCGACGTCGTGCTCCGGGTCCTGCGGGCCTGCATCTGCGGCAGTGACCTGTGGGCCTACCGAGGCGAATCCGCCCGGCAGCCCGGCCAGCGCATCGGCCACGAGTTCCTCGGCGTCGTCGAGGAGGCCGGTCCCGGGGTCGAGGGCTTCGCCGTCGGCGATCTCGTGGTCGCCCCCTTCGTCTGGTCCGACGGCACGTGCACCTACTGCGCCGAGGGGCTCACCACCTCGTGCCCGCAGGGCGGCTTCTGGGGCTCGGTCGGCTCCGACGGCGGCCAGGGCGAGGCCGTCCGCGTCCCGTTCGCCGACGGCACCCTGGTGCGGCTCCCGGCCGCCGCGGCGTCCGACGACCGGCTGCTCACCGCGCTCCTGGCGCTCTCCGACGTCCTGGGCACCGGACACCACGCGGCGCTCGGCGCCGGTGCGGGGCCCGGGAGCACCGTGGCGGTGGTCGGCGACGGCGCGGTCGGCCTGTGCGGTGTCATGGCGGCCAAGCGGCTGGGCGCGGAGCGGATCATCGCGCTGGGCCGCCACACCGCGCGCACGGACATCGCGCGGGCGTTCGGCGCCACGGACGTCGTCGCCGAACGCGGCGAGGCGGCCCTCGCCGCCGTACGGGAGCTGACGCGCGGCGAAGGCGCCCACGGCGTGATCGAGGCGGTCGGCACCGAGCAGTCCATGCGTACGGCCATCGACATCGTCCGCGACGGGGGCTCCATCGGCTACGTCGGGGTCCCGCACGGCAGCGGCACCGGGATCGACCTCGACGCCATGTTCGACCGGAACATCGCGCTGCGGGGCGGCGTCGCCCCCGTGCGTACGTACATCCCGGAACTGCTCCCCGACGTGCTCGACGGCATCATCGACCCGTCGCCCGTCTTCGATCTGGCCGTCGGCCTGGACGGGGTGCCGGACGGATACAGGGCGATGGACGAGCGCACGGCGCTCAAGGTGCTCATCAAGCCCTAGCGGTACGCGAGAGGGGCCGGGAACGGATCCCCGGCCCCTCGCCCGTGCCTTACCTGCGGACAGCGTCCAGCGCGTCCACGACACCGGCTCCGTAGAAGCCGTTGTAGTTCTTGCCGCCCTCGCAGACGGCGTCGACGGTGCCGTCACCGTCTATGTCGTACGGCGCGCCACAGGCGGTGGCGTCCGCCTGGTGCGTCAGCAGCGCCTTCACCCCGGCCGCCGAGGCGTGCGGGTGGGTGGACCTGATCAGTGCCGCGACGCCCGCGACGTGCGGGGACGCCATGGACGTCCCGGCCTTGTAGCCGAACTTGCCGCCGGGCAGCGTGGAGAGGATCAGGCCGCTGGTGGCCGGCGGTGCGGGCGTCTGGTAGACGGTCGAGTCGCCACCGGGGGCGGCGACCTCGATCACCCCGAGACCGTAGTTCGAGTACGAGGCCTTCAGGCCCTTCGCGCCGGTCGCGGAGACGGTCACGACACCCGGCAGCATGCTCGGGATGTCCGGGCACTCGCTCGGGTCGATCGTGCGGGTGACCGGCGTGGCGTCGTCCGGGCTCGTGGTGTCCTCGATGGCGTCGAGGGCCAGGTCGTGGTCGGAGTTGCCTGCCGCGGCGACGTTGACGACGCCCTTGCCCTCCGCGTAACGGGTGGCTCGGGTGATCGCCTCGACCAGGGCGCCCTGGTCCGGGTCGTTCTTGCAGTTGAACAGCCACGGGTCGGTGTAGTAACTGCTGTTGGTCACGTCGACGCCGTGCTCGGCGGCCCAGACGAAGCCGCAGACGACGGCCTCGGTGTAGAAGAGGCCGGCCGGCGTGGACACCTTGATGCCGGAGACCTTCACGCCCGGCGCGACGCCGGTGACGCCGACGCCGTTCTTCGCCGCGGCTATGGTGCCCGCGACGTGCGTGCCGTGGTCGCTCTCGCCGGCGGCGGGCCGCCAGGCGCCGTCCGTGGTGTCCGGCACGCCGGACACACAGTTCACCGAGGCCCTGCGGTCGAAGTTCGGTGCCAGGTCCGGGTGGGTGTCGTCCACACCCGTGTCGATGACGGCGACCGTGACCTTGCTGCTGCCGAGCGACTTCTGGTGCGCCTTGTCCGCCTTGATGGCGGGCAGGTCCCACTGCAGGGGCTCCAGCGGGTCCTGGCCGGCCACCGCGTCGTTCGCGGCGGCGGTGGCCTGGGCGGCGGTGAGGGGCTGCTCGACCCCGATGTCCTTCGTCGCCTGCGGGACGATCGGGCTGGTGCGCGTCGCGCCCGCCGACTGCACGCCCCTGACCTTGCGGATCGTCGCGCCGAAGTCCGGGTTCTTCGAGTGGACGACGACGACGCCGATCCTGTCGTACGAGGTCACGACGGTTCCGCCGGCCTTGGATATCGCCTTGCGGACCTGCTTGACGGTGCCGTGACCCGCTCGCGTGTTCACGACGTACGACAACTCCGGGCCGTCGGCCGGAACCGCCGCCGCCGGCTCGTCCGAGGGTGCCGCGGACGCGGTACCCGTCGGGAGGAAGCCGAGCGAGGCCGTGAGCGCGAGCCCGACGGGCAGCGTGAGAGCGCGTGTCCGTCTGGATGCCAGATGAGCCATGGGTTCTCCACATCATCCGTGCCGGTGGGCCGGACACAGGCGTGTCCGGTCCGGTACATGACCAGTGAAGTTATCGCTGATCTTGCCGGCACATCAACGAATACGGGCAAGTGAGTTCGAGGTGTGACCTCCGGGAGGCGCGTTTACCCGCCCGTCCGTACCCGTACAAGAAGACCCGAACCTTCGGTGAACCGCTTCGCCGCGCCCTCCGTGCCGTTGCACAGGGAGTCGTGCAACCAGCCCCCACCACCCGACAAGGCAGAGGACTCCCCTTGAAATCCACCGCCCCGACCACCGCATCCGCGTCGCGAGGAGAATCCGTGGCCACCGAAGCACCGCCGCCCCAGGGCCATGAGGACGACGGCCCCGTCCAGCCCACGACCGAGGCGTTCCTCGAGACGCAGAACAGCCCGGAGTTCGCCGAGCTGCGCCGCTCCCACCGCTCCTTCGCCTTCCCGCTGACCGTCGGCTTCATCGCCTGGTACCTGCTGTACGTGCTGCTGTCCAGCTACGCCGGCGACTTCATGGGCAAGATCGTCTTCGCCAACTTCAACGTGGCCTTCGTGTTCGGCCTCGCCCAGTTCGCCACCACGTTCCTGATCGCCTGGTTCTACTCGCGCCACGCCGCGAACAAGCTCGACCCGCAGGCGGCGGCCATCAAGTCCCGTATGGAGGCCGACGTATGAGCGTCGCGTACCAGTCGCACGCCGTGGTCCAACTGGCCGCGTCGTCGTCGACGACCGAGCACCGGCCGCTGATCATCACCCTCTTCGCGGTCTTCGTCGCCGCGACCCTGGGCATCACCGTCTGGGCGGGCCGGCAGACCAGGAGCGCCTCCGACTTCTACGCCGGCGGGCGCCAGTTCACCGCGTTCCAGAACGGCCTCGCGGTATCCGGCGACTACATGTCGGCAGCGTCGTTCCTCGGCATCGCCGGGGCCATCGCCCTCTTCGGATACGACGGCTTCCTCTACTCCATCGGCTTCCTCGTGGCCTGGCTCGTCGCCCTGCTGCTCGTCGCCGAACCGCTGCGTAACTCCGGCCGCTACACCATGGGCGACGTCCTTGCCTACCGCATGCGGCAGAGGCCCGTACGCACCGCCGCGGGCGTCTCCACCATCGTGGTGTCGATCTTCTATCTGCTGGCCCAGATGGCGGGCGCGGGGGTGCTCGTCTCGCTGCTGCTCGGCATCACCAGCGACGCGGGCAAGGTCCTCATCGTGGCGCTCGTCGGCGTGCTGATGATCGTCTACGTCACCATCGGCGGCATGAAGGGCACCACCTGGGTGCAGATGGTCAAGGCCGTGCTGCTCATCGCGGGCGCACTCCTGATGACCTTGATGGTGCTGTGGAAGTTCGACTTCAACGTCTCCGACCTGCTCGGTACCGCCGCGGAGAAGAGCGGCCACGGTGCGGCGTTCCTGGAGCCCGGCCTCAAGTACGGTGCCACCGACGTGTCGAAGCTGGACTTCATCTCGCTCGGCATCGCGCTGGTGCTCGGCACCGCCGGTCTGCCGCACATCCTGATCCGCTTCTACACCGTCCCGACGGCCAAGGCCGCGCGCAAGTCCGTGAACTGGGCCATCGGGATCATCGGCGCCTTCTACCTGATGACGATCGCCCTCGGCTTCGGCGCAGCGGCCCTCATCGGGCCCGAGGAGATCAAGGCGAAGAACCCGGCCGGCAACGCGGCGGCACCCCAGCTCGCCGAGTACCTCGGCGGGGTCGGCACCACGGGCGGCGCCGTCATGCTGGCCGTCATCTCCGCCGTCGCCTTCGCCACCATCCTCGCCGTCGTCGCGGGACTCACCCTCGCCTCCTCGTCCTCCTTCGCCCACGACATCTACGCCAACGTCATCCGCAAGGGGCGGGCCACCGAGAAGGAGGAGATGAGGGCGGCCCGCTGGGCCACCGTCGCGATCGGCGTCGTCTCGATCGGACTCGGCGCGATGGCCCGGGACCTGAACGTCGCGGGACTCGTGGCCCTGGCCTTCGCCGTCGCCGCGTCGGCCAACCTGCCGACCATCCTCTACAGCCTCTTCTGGAAGCGGTTCACCACGCAGGGCGCCCTCTGGTCGATCTACGGCGGCCTCGCCTCGTCCGTCCTGCTGGTGCTCTTCTCCCCGGTCGTCTCCGGCAAGGCCACCTCGATGTTCCCGGACGTCGACTTCGCGTGGTTCCCCCTGGAGAACCCGGGCCTCATCTCCATCCCGCTGGGCTTCCTGCTCGGCTGGGTGGGCTCGGTCCTCTCCAAGGAGGAGCCGGACAAGGGCAAGTACGCGGAACTCGAGGTCAAGTCCCTCACCGGCACCGGGGCCCACTGACCCGCCCGCCACCGCACCCCACGGGGCCCCGTCGTAGAGACCTACGACGGGGCCCCGTCGTACCTCGTGTCAACCGCGCACCCTGGATGTCAGCGGTCTCGCGTACTCTCGGAGGAGTCGGACCGCAATCACGGACACCAACGAGGAGGGGGCTCAACAGTGCTCGTCGACACCTACGACCGGGTCGCCACCGACCTGCGTGTCTCACTGACGGACAAGTGCAATCTCCGCTGCACCTACTGCATGCCCGAAGAGGGCCTGCAGTGGCTGGCCAAACCCGACCTGCTCACCGACGACGAGATCGTCCGGCTGGTCCGCATCGCCGTCACCGGCCTCGGTATCACCGAGGTCCGCTTCACCGGCGGCGAGCCGCTGCTGCGCCCCGGACTCGTCTCCATCGTCGAGCGGTGCGCGGCCCTGGAGCCCCGGCCCAGGATGTCGGTCACCACCAACGGCATCGGGCTCAAGCGCACCGCTGCCGCACTGAAGGCGGCGGGCCTCGACCGGGTCAACGTGTCCCTGGACACCCTGCGCCCCGACGTCTTCAAGACGCTCACCCGCAGGGACCGCCACAAGGACGTGCTCGAAGGACTCGGCGCCGCGCACGAGGCAGGTCTCACGCCGGTCAAGGTCAACTCCGTCCTCATGCCCGGCCTCAACGACGACGAGGCCCCCGAGCTGCTCGCCTGGGCCGTGGCGAACGACTACGAGCTCCGCTTCATCGAGCAGATGCCGCTCGACGCCCAGCACGGCTGGAAGCGCGACGGAATGATCACGGCAGGTGACATCCTCGCCTCGCTGCGGACACGCTTCACCCTCACCGAGGAGGGGGACCGGGAGCGCGGATCCGCCCCGGCCGAGCGCTGGACTGTGGACGGCGGCCCGCACCGCGTCGGTGTCATCGCCTCCGTGACCAGGCCCTTCTGCCGCGCCTGCGACCGCACCCGGCTCACCGCCGACGGCCAGGTCCGCACCTGCCTGTTCGCCCGCGAGGAGACGGACCTGCGGGGCGCCCTGCGCTCCGACGCGCCCGACGAGGAGATCGCCAGGATCTGGAAGCTCGCGATGTGGGGCAAGAAGGCGGGCTCCGGACTCGACGACCCCGCCTTCCTGCAGCCCGACCGCCCGATGTCAGCGATCGGCGGCTGAGGACTCCCACTCCTCCAACGGCACGACGTCCTTCAGGAAGCCGCGCACCCCGAGGAACGACGACAGGTGTTCCCGGTGCTCGTCGCAGGCCAGCCAGGTCTTACGGCGCTCGGGCGTGTGCAGCTTCGGGTTGTTCCAGGCCAGCACCCATACGGCATCGGCGCGGCAGCCCTTCGCGGAACAGACCGGCGCACCGGTGGCGCTCTCGGCGGAAATGTCGGGGAGGTTCACGGCCTCAACCCTAAGGGCTGTGCGTCCGAGCCCTTCGCGACGCATCCCCGCCGGAGAAAAGGCGACGCCGGGCAGCCACGGGGGGAGCTGCCCGGCGTCGGTCCGTCGCTCCGACGGGGGATGCGGAGCGCATCCGAAGTATGGCATGGGGAGCATGGCGCGGTGCACCTGAACGGCATGATTGATTTGAGCTCTTCCTGAGCTTTCCCGCGCCTGCCGCCGTTCAGTCCGCGGCGCGTGGATCCCCGGTCGCGCCGGTCCGCCCGGACTCCGTGCCCGCCTCCGGGCCGGGCTTCGCGGGCCCGGCCTGCGGGGGCGCGTCGAGGGCCGGCCGCAGCGGCGCGACCACGAACGTCGTGGGCAGCGAAGGGGTGTTCTCGCGACCGGCGTTGGCGATGACGACGGAGACGTACGGCAGCAGGACGCCCAGCGCGAGCGCCACCACGGCCACGTGCCTCTCGACGTTCCACAGGGTCGCGGCCAGCACCACGGAGACGGTGCGCACGGACATCGAGATGATGTAGCGCCGCTGTCTGCCGCGCACATCGTCGGCGAGGCTCTGCCGCGCACCCGTGATCCGGAAGACCTCCGCGCCGCTCTGCTTCCCCATCGTGATCACACCGCCAGATCTCTGTGCCGGACTTGTCCGGACGACACCGCCCCTACGGTACGCCCGGTATCCCCGAGCGCCGAGACCGGGGCGCGCCCCGCGCGCGTGGGTCCGAACCCCTTGTCCACGTACGGCCCTGTCCGGCATGCGGCGTATGCGCTGCGAACAGAGACTGGTGGGCGTGCGCACATCGCGCCGCGCGAGGAGGCGATATGAGCTGGTTGTGGGCAATCATCGTGGGTCTGGTGCTGGGTGTGATCGCCCGAGCGATCCTGCCCGGCAAGCAGGACATCCCTCTGTGGCTGACTGTGGTGTTCGGCATCCTCGGCAGCATCCTCGGCAACGCCGTCGCGACCTGGATCGGTGTGAACGACACCAAGGGGATCGACTGGATCCGCCACGTCCTTCAGCTGATCGGCGCCGTGGCCGTCGTCGGTGTCGGCGACATGGTCTGGCAGTCCATCAGAGGCAACCGGAACAAGAGGCAGAGCACCTGATCCGGATGTGACACAGCACCGCGGCCGGCCACGCGAGACGCGTGGCCGGCCGCGGTGCTGTGCCCGGCGGTCAGCCGGCCGTGACCTCGACGGCGGCCAGGTTCTTCTTGCCCCGGCGCAGCACCAGCCACCTGCCGTGCAGCAGCTCGGAATCCGCGGGGGCGCTCTCGCCGTCCACGACCTTCGCGTTGTTCACGTAGGCCCCGCCCTCCTTGACGGTGCGGCGGGCGGCCGACTTGCTTGCCGACAGCCCGACCTCGACCAGGAGGTCCACCACGGGGCCGAGCTCGGCGACCCTGGCGTGCGGCACCTCGGACAGCGCCGCGCTCAGCGTCGCCTCGTCCAGCTCGCCGAGCTCGCCCTGGCCGAACAGCGCCTTCGACGCCGCGATGACCGCGGCGCACTGGGCGCCGCCGTGTACCAGCGTCGTCAACTCCTCGGCCAGCGACCGCTGCGCCGAACGCGCCTGCGGGCGCTCCTCGGTGAGCGTCTCCAGCTCCTCGAGCTCCTCGCGGCTCTTGAAGCTGAGGATGCGCATGTACGTCGAGATGTCCCGGTCGTCCACATTCAGCCAGAACTGGTAGAACGCGTACGGCGTCGTCATCTCCGGGTCGAGCCAGACCGCACCGCTCTCCGACTTCCCGAACTTGGTGCCGTCGGCCTTCACCATGAGCGGTGTCGCCAGCGCGTGCACGGCGGCACCCGGCTCCAGGCGGTGGATCAGGTCGATCCCCGCCGTGAGGTTGCCCCACTGGTCGCTGCCGCCCTGCTGGAGGGTGCAGCCGTGGCGCCGGTACAGCTCCAGGAAGTCCATGCCCTGAAGGAGCTGGTAGCTGAACTCCGTGTAGCTGATGCCCTCCTGGGACTCCAGCCGGCGGGCCACGGAGTCCTTGGTGAGCATCTTGTTGACCCGGAAGTGCTTGCCGATGTCCCGGAGGAACTCGATCGCGGAGAGACCCGCGGTCCAGTCCAGGTTGTTGACCATCGTGGCGGCGTTCGGGCCCTCGAAGGTGAGGAAGGGCTCGATCTGGCCGCGCAGCCGCTGGACCCACGCGGCGATGGTCTCCGGGTCGTTCAGCGTGCGCTCCGCGGTCGGGCGCGGGTCACCGATCTGGCCGGTGGCCCCGCCGACCAGCGCGAGCGGCTTCAGGCCGGCGAGCTGCAGCCGGCGCATCGTGAGCACCTGCACCAGGTGGCCCACGTGAAGACTCGCGGCGGTCGGGTCGAACCCGCAATAGAAGGTGACGGGGCCGTCCGCGAGAGCCTTGCGCAGTGCGTCCTCGTCGGTGGACTGGGCGAACAGCCCGCGCCACTTCAGCTCGTCGACGATGTCCGTCACGGTCTCTTCTCTCCTCGTGGGGGTTCGATCGGGTGTCCGGTCGGTCTGTCGTCCGGTCAGTCTATGGGGGTCAGACCCCCCGGCTGACCGAGCTCATCTGGAAGTCCGGGATGCGCAGCGCGGGCATCGCCGCCCGGGTGAAGTAGTCGCCCCACTCGCGCGGAAGCGTCCGCTCCGTACGGCCCGCCTCCGACGCCCGGGACAGCAGCCCCACCGGGGACTCGTTGAACCGGAAGTTGTTCACCTCGCCGACGACCTGGCCGTCCTCCACCAGGTAGACCCCGTCACGGGTCAGCCCGGTCAGCAGCAGGGTGGCCGGATCCACCTCCCGGATGTACCAGAGGCAGGTCAGCAGCAGGGCCGGGCCGGTCGTCGCGGCCACCATCTCCTCCAGCGACCGCTCACCACCGCCGTCCAGGACCAGGTTGTCGACCGCCGGTACCACCGGCTGCCGTGTGAGCGCCGCGGAGTGGCGCGTCGTGGTCAGCCGTTCAAGCTTGCCGTTCCTGATCCAGTCGGTCGGTGCCAGCGGCAGCCCGTTGTCGAAGACCGAGGAGTCGTCCCCGGACGCGTGCGCGATGACGAACGGGGCGGACTCCAGCCCCGGCGCGTACGGGTCGCTGCGCAGGGTCAGCGGAAGCTCGGAGAGCTTCTCGCCCAGCCGCGTGCCGCCGCCGGGCCGGGAGAAGACCGTCCGGCCCTCGGCGGCGTCCCGCGCTCCCGCCGACCAGTACTGGTAGATCAGCAGGTCGGCGACGGCGGTCGGCGGCAACAGGGTCTCGTAGCGCCCGGCGGGCAGCTCGATCCGGCGCTCGGCCCAGCCGAGGCGCTGCGCGAGCTCCGCGTCCATGGCCGCCGGGTCGACGTCCTTGAAGTCGCGGGTTGCCCTGCCCGCCCAGGCGGACCGGGTCCGGTCGGGCGACTTGGCGTTGAGCTCCAGCGTCCCGTTCGGCTGGTCGTGGCGCAGCCGCAGCCCCGTCGACGTACCCAGGTAGGTCGACGTCAGCTGGTGGTGGGCGAAGCCGTACAGCTCACGGCCGCCCGCGCGGGCCCGGGCGAAGGAGTCGCCGAGCGCCGGTGCGAAGTCGGCGAAGACGTCGGATCCGGTCTCGGCCGGCGGCTCGGTGAAGCCGGCGGACGCCGGGACCCCGGAGACCAGTGGCTGGGCGTCCTCGGCGGGCCCGGCACCGCGTGCGGCGGCCTCGGCGGCCCGTACGAGCGGCTCCAGGTCGTCGGCGGTGACCGCGGAGCGCGACACCACCCCCGACGCCGTCCCCTCGGCCCCGTCCACGGTCGCGATCACGGTCAGGCTCCGGCCCCGCGTCACCCCGTTCGTGGTGAGCGCGTTGCCCGCCCAGCGCAGGTTCGCGGAGGAGGTCTCGTCCGCGATGACCACACAGCCGTCGGCGGTGGAGAGCTCCAGTGCGCGTTCGACGATCTCGTACGGCTTGCTGACGCGGCTCATCGCCCGCCCTCCTGCGTCGTGTTGAGGATGTTCACGCCCCGGAAGAGAGCGGAGGGGCAGCCGTGCGAGACGGCCGCGACCTGCCCGGGCTGGGCCTTGCCGCAGTTGAACGCCCCTCCGAGCACGTACGTCTGCGGGCCGCCGACCTTCTCCATCGAGCCCCAGAAGTCGGTGGTCGTCGCCTGGTAGGCAACGTCCCGCAACTGGCCCGCGAGCCTGCCGTTCTCGATCCGGAAGAACCGCTGCCCGGTGAACTGGAAGTTGTAACGCTGCATGTCGATCGACCAGGACCGGTCGCCGACCACGTAGATCCCGCGCTCCACGCCCCCGATCAGATCCTCGGTGGACAGCCCGCCCGGATCCGGTTCCAGCGAGACGTTCGCCATGCGCTGGACGGGGACGTGCTCCGGCGAGTCGGCGTACGCGCACCCGTTGGAGCGTCCCAGACCCGTCAGCCGCGCGATCCGCCGGTCCGTCTGGTAGCCGACCAGCGTCCCGTCCCTGACCAGGTCCCAGGACTGCGCCTCGACGCCCTCGTCGTCGTAGCCGATGGTCGCGAGCCCGTGCTCGGCGGTGCGGTCACCCGTGACGTTCATCGCGGGGGAGCCGTACGCCAGCTTGCCCAGCCGGTCGAAGGTCGCGAACGACGTCCCGGCGTACGCCGCCTCGTAACCCAGCGCGCGGTCCAGCTCGGTCGCGTGGCCCACGGACTCGTGGATGGTCAGCCACAGGTTGGAGGGGTCGACGACCAGGTCGTACGTCCCCGCCTCGACGCCCGGTGCCCGCATCTTCTCGGCCAGCAGCCCCGGAATGCGCTCCAGTTCGGAGTCCCAGTCCCAGCCGGTGCCCGTGAGGTACTCCCAGCCGCGGCCCACCGGCGGCGCGATGGTCCGCATCGAGTCGAACTCGCCGGTCGTCCCGTCCACGGCCACCGCCGTCAGCTGCGGGTGCACCCGCACCCGCTGCTGGGTGGTGACGGTGCCGGCCGTGTCCGCGTAGAACTTGTTCTCGTGGACCGTCATCAGCGAGGCGTCCACATGCGCGACCCCGTCGGCCGCCAGCAGCCGCCCGCTCCACTCGGCGAGCAACCCGGCCTTCTCCGCGTCCGGCACGTCGAAGGGGTCGCGCTCGTACGCCGACACCCAGGTCCGCTCGCCGTGCACCGGCTCGTCCGCCAGCTCGACCCTCTCGTCCGAGCCCGCCGCCGCGATCACCTTCGCCGACAGCTTCGCCATGGCGACGGCCTGCGAGGCCACCTTCGCCGCCGCGTCCATCGTCAGGTCCACCCCGGACGCGAAACCCCACGCCCCGCCGTGCACCACCCGGACCGCGTACCCGGTGTCGGTGCTGTCCGACGTCCCGGAGAGCCGGGCGTCCCGCAACCGCCAGGAGGCGCCGCGCACCCGCTCGAACCGGAAGTCCGCGTGCACGGCGCCGAGCGCGCGGGCGCGGGCGAGCGCCGCGTCGGCGAGGGCGCGGAGCGGCAGGGCCAGGAACGACTGATCTACCTCGTGGGCCACGAAGAGTTCCCCTTCTTCTCTCTGAGTACCTCGGAGTGAACCATGCAACGGGACGCCGCCGGTCGGCTACACGTTTCCCAGGTCCAGGGCGTGCTGTGCGGTAGTCGGCTGATAGTCACGGTTGGCGGGGCCGGGTTCTCGGCGTCCGGCCGACGGCACCGCTGACGGACGACCGGGGCGGCCCATGAGCGGAACCGGCCGGGCTCGCGCCCGGGGCGGCGGACCGGCGCGGCGGTCGCGACTGTGGGAACCCCACAGAGGCCGCCCGGCGGCGCTGTCAGAGGCCGATTCCCTGGATGCAGGGTGGTACCGATAGGTTTTCGACGTACCAGACCGCCAAGGAAAGGGTGATCCGTTGAGCCGCTCGGTTCTCGTCACCGGAGGAAACCGGGGCATCGGCCTCGCCATCGCCCGCGCCTTCGCCGACAACGGCGACAAGGTCGCCATCACCTACCGCTCGGGCGAGCCGCCCCAGGTGCTCACCGAGGCGGGCGTGCTCGCGGTCCGGTGCGACATCACCGACACCGAGCAGGTGGAGCAGGCCTACAAGGAGGTCGAGGAGAAGCACGGCCCCGTGGAGGTGCTGGTCGCCAACGCCGGTATCACCAAGGACCAGTTGCTGATGCGGATGTCCGAGGACGACTTCACGTCCGTGCTCGACACCAACCTCACCGGCACCTTCCGCGTGGTCAAGCGCGCCAACCGCGCGATGCTGCGCGCCAAGAAGGGCCGCGTCGTCCTGATCTCCTCGGTCGTCGGTCTGCTCGGCTCCGCCGGCCAGGCCAACTACGCGGCGTCCAAGGCGGGCCTGGTCGGCTTCGCCCGGTCGCTGGCCCGTGAGCTCGGCTCGCGCAACATCACGTTCAACGTCGTCGCGCCCGGGTTCGTCGATACCGACATGACCCAGGTGCTCACCGACGAGCAGCGCAAGGGCATCGTCTCCCAGGTGCCGCTCGGCCGCTACGCGCAGCCCGCCGAGATCGCCGCCGCGGTGCGCTTCCTCGCGTCCGACGACGCGTCGTACATCACTGGAGCCGTCATCCCCGTTGACGGCGGATTGGGCATGGGTCACTGATCACCATGAGCGGAATTCTCGACGGCAAGCGCATCCTCATCTCGGGTGTGCTGATGGAGTCGTCCATCGCGTTCCACACCGCGAAGGTGGCCCAGGAGCAGGGCGCCGAGGTCATCCTCACGGCCTTCCCCCGGCCCACGCTGACCGAGCGCATCGCCAGGAAGCTCCCGAAGCCCGCCAAGGTCATCGAGCTCGACGTGACCGACGACGAGCACCTGGACCGCCTCGCCGGTCTGGTCGAGGCCGAGCTCGGCTCGCTGGACGGCGTGGTGCACTCCATCGGCTTCGCGCCGCAGGACGCGCTCGGCGGTAACTTCCTCAACACGCCCTTCGAGTCGGTCGCCACGGCGATGCACGTCTCGGCGTTCTCGCTGAAGTCGCTGGCCATGGCCTGCAAGCCCCTGATGGCGGAGGGCGGTTCCATCGTCGGCCTCACCTTCGACGCGCAGTTCGCCTGGCCCCAGTACGACTGGATGGGCCCGGCCAAGGCCGCGCTGGAGGCCACCTCCCGCTACCTCGCCCGCGACCTGGGCAAGGACAGCATCCGCTGCAACCTGATCTCGGCCGGACCGATCGGCTCCATGGCCGCCAAGTCCATCCCCGGCTTCGGCGAGCTCGCGGACGTCTGGAACCACCGCTCCCCGCTGGAGTGGAACATGGCCGACCCGGAGCCGGCCGGCCGCGGTGTCGTCGCGCTGCTCTCGGACTTCTTCCCGAAGACGACCGGCGAGATCATCCACGTCGACGGTGGCGTGCACATGATGGGCGCCTGACTCGTACGTCCCGCACGCACGGTCCCGACGGCCGCGTACCCGCCTTCCCGGCTCCGGTACGCGGCCGTCGCGCGTAACGGGGCCCTTCGGCGCGTCCGGAGCCCGCACGCGCCGGGGCCGTCCGGCGCTCAAGTCGAAAAGATGGCCGCGCCACCGCAGAATGTGGTGAACCGGACTTCTTGTCAGGCTGCGGGGAGGAGATCGCTGTGCGCTCCACACGTCGCCGAACCTGGTCCCTCCTCGCCGCCGCGGCCGTCGTCCCGGGTCTCCTCGCCCCGGTGGCCGTGAGCGCGGCAGGCCGTACCGGGAGCGGCGCGGCGGCTCCCCGCGCCCCGGAGCCCGAGCCCTCCGGGGCCGAATGCCGTACGTCGGTCGACGGGTCCCGGGTGGTCGCCTACTGCCACAACCCCTACCCCACCACCGACCTCGTCCGGCTCCACACCGAGTGCGTCCGCTGGTGGGACGTCGACGCGGACGGCGGGGCCGTCGCGGTGCAGCCCGGCCGAACGGTCAAGCTGGAGGACCGCTGCTGGAAAGAGGTCGGCTCGGCGTGGGTCAGCCACTCGGTGACCTCCTGAGGGCTGTCCCGGCCCCTCGCCCGCTCCGGGAGCGGACCGCCCCGGCCACTGGACCCCCGGGCTACTGGACCCGCTCGCGCAGGCAGTCCAGCGCGTGGGCGGCGGCCTCCGCCGCGGCCGTCTCCGGGTCGCCGGCCCGGATCGCCTCGACGAGACGCGTGTGGTCCATGAGCCCCTCCGGCCCCAGCTCCGGTCCCACGTCGTCCCGGAGGTAGTCGCGCAGCAGGTCGTTCAGGTCGGCGTAGAGCTCGGTCAGGACGTCGTTGTGCGAGGCGGCGACCACGGCGAGGTGCAGGGTCGCGTCGGCGGCGACGAAGGCCTCCGCGTCACCTGCCTCCCAGGTCGCCTCGCGCCGCGCCATCAGCGTGTCGAGCTGCCGCAGATCGCGTTCCGTACGCCGGAGTGCGGCGAGCCTGGCGGCCGAGGACTCCAGCGTGGAGCGCAGCTCGGCGACGTGCCGGGGGTCGGCGTCCGCGAAGCGGCGGTGCATCACCCCGGCCAGTTCGCTGGTGGCCACGACATACGTGCCGGAGCCCTGGCGGATGTCCAGCAGCCCGTTGTGCGCCAGGGCGCGCACCGCCTCGCGCACCGTGTTGCGGGCGACCCCGAGCTGTTCGACGAGCTCGGGTTCGGTGGGAATCCGTGAGCCCACGGGCCACTCGCCCGCGGTGATCTGATTCCTCAGCTGGGCAATCACCTGGTCGGCGAGAGCCGAACGCCGTGGTGACGTCAGCGCCATGGTGCTCCTTGCTCGTGGTCCGGCGTATGCAGGCCGATCGTCTCTCCGAAGTGTTTCAGGTGTGAGCACGTGGAGCGGTGGAGTGGAGGACCGGGCGGAGTGGACATTTAATCATCCCATGATTCTATGATGGGTCCCATGCGTCACGACGAGACCCCGACACTGAGCCCGGCCGCCGCTCCCGTCCGGACCCCGCCCGCCCCCACGCCCTCGCCCTGGGTGCTGCGGATCGTCACCATCGGGCTCGTCCTCACCGCACTCAACCTCCGGCCCGCCATCACCAGCCTCGGCCCCCTCCTGGAGGAGGTCCGGGACGGGCTGCACATGAGCGGCGGTGTCGCCGGCCTCCTCACCTCCGTGCCGCCGCTGTGCTTCGCTCTGTTCGGCTTCATGGCGCCGAGGCTCGCCCGCCGCTTCGGTCCCAGCGCCGTCGTGTGCGCGGGCATGGCGGCCATCGCCGCAGGTCTGCTGATCCGCCCCTTCCTCGGAGGCGCGGCGGGGTTCCTCGCCGCCAGCGCCCTGGCCCTGATGGGCATCGCCGTCAGCAACGTCCTGATGCCCGTCATCGTGAAGCGCTGGTTCCCCGACCGGGTCGGCACCGTGACCGGGCTCTACTCCATGGCACTGGCTCTCGGCACCGCCCTCGCGGCAGCCCTCACCGTGCCCATGACCAACGCCCTGGGCGGCAGTTGGCGGACCGGACTCGCCGTCTGGGCGGTGCTGGCCGCCGTCGCCGTCGTGCCCTGGGTCCCCTTCCTGAAGGACCGCGCCAAGACGGCGGGACCGGGCGCCGGCGCCCCGGCGGCGCCCGTGCTCCGGATCACCCGGAGCCGTACGTCCTGGGCGCTGGCCTGCTTCTTCGGCCTCCAGGCCACGGCCGCGTACATCACCATGGGCTGGATGCCGCAGATCTTCCGGGACTCGGGGATCCCGGCGGGTACCGCGGGCGTCCTGCTCGCCGTGACCATGGCCATGGGCGTACCCCTCGCCTTCGTCATCCCCCGGGTCGCCTCCCGGCTGCGCACCCAGGGGCCCATCGTCCTCGTGCTGAGCGGGTGCGGGCTCCTCGGCTACGCCGGCCTCTACCTCGCCCCGGCAGGCGGCGCCTGGCTCTGGGCGCTGCTGCTGGGAATCGCGAACTGCGCCTTCCCGCTCGCCCTCACCATGATCGGGATGCGTTCGCGCTCCGGTGCCGGGGTCGTCAGGCTCTCCGCCTTCGCGCAGTCCACCGGCTACCTGCTCTCCATCCCCGGCCCGCTGCTCGTCGGCGTGCTGTACCAGCACAGCGGCGGCTGGGGTCTGCCGCTCGCCCTCATGGCCGGCCTGCTCGTGCCCCAGACGGTGGCGGGCGTGCTCGCCGGAAGGGACCGGACGATCGAGGACGAATGCTGAGATGCGAGACTGTGCGCATGCCAGTGCTCGATCCGAACCCCCAGAACGGTCAGAAGAAGCTCCTCCTCGTGTTCGGGGCGATGCTTCTCATCTCCTTGGTCATCGGCGTGATCGCCACGATCGCCTCCCCCTGACATCGGGGGTGGGGCAGGCCCCCCTGTCCCCTAGGGGGCCAGGTTCAGGGTCCAGTGGGTGGCTCACCGGATGGGACAGCCGCCGGTCGGCCCGTAGGTTCTGCCTGAGACGGCCCAGGACCCACGGAGGCGGACATGCCGGCCCGAACACACACCCGGACCCCCCGCCCCGCGCGGGGCTCCGTCGAGGTCACTCTGCCGTGGTGGGCCGTCGTGCTGCCCGCTCTCGCCTTCGCGGTGCTGCTCCTGCTCATCCTGGAACCCGGCCAGGCACACGCGGCGGCCGGTGATCCCGCGCTCGGGCGCCTGTTCGGACGCATCCTGGAGTTCCTGGCCCTCTGAGGGTTCCCGGCCCGCTGACGGGGGGCGGAAGCGGACCACGGCCTTGATCCGTCCCTACCGGGTGAGCACGTCAACTCCCTGCGCCCTGAGGTGCAATTCATGCGAAGCTGAGATGTATGAGCGCCGATACACCTCGCAGGATCGTCCTTCTCAGGCACGCAAAGGCGGAATGGTCGCAGGAGTCCGACCATGAGCGGCCACTGGCCGAACGGGGCAGGAAGGACGCCCCCGTCGCCGGCCGCAGGCTCGCCGATTCGGGAACCCCCCTCGATCTGGCCCTCTGCTCGACCGCCACCAGGACCCGTGAGACCTGGAAGCTCGCGGTCCACGAGTTCGCGCAGCGCCCCAGGACGGTGTACGAGGAGAGGCTCTACGAAGCCTCCCTCGGCGAGCTGATCGCCCTGTTCGGCGAGACCCCCGACGACGTGCGGAATCTCCTGGTCATCGGCCACAACCCGGGTATGCACGCTGCCGCGGACGCGCTGTCCGGCAAGGCCGAGGACGACGCGCTCGCCCGGATGACCAGGGACGGCTTCCCGACCGCCGCCTACGCCGTCGTCGAGTTCCCCGGTTCCTGGAAGGACCTGGAGCACGGTGTGGGCAAGCTCGTCGAGTACTGGACACCGAACGACTGAGCGGACACGCGAAGGGGCGCCGGCACAGTGAATGTGCCGGCGCCCCTTTTCCGTTTCCGTCTTCCGCGGCTGCTCTCCGTGCGTACGCGCTCCCGGTTCCGCGCGTACGCGGTCAGGCCTCCCGTGCGCGCGGGGTCCCTACTGGTCAGTCGACGAGGCCGTCGGCGGCCTCGACCTCCTCGCGGGTGATGCCGAGCAGGTACAGCACGGTGTCCAGGAACGGGACGTTCACCGCCGTGTGGGCGGCCTCCCGGACGACCGGCTTCGCGTTGAAGGCGACGCCTAGGCCGGCCGTGTTCAGCATGTCCAGATCATTCGCGCCGTCCCCGATCGCCACCGTCTGCGCCAGTGGTACGCCCGCCTGGGCCGCGAAGCTGCGCAGCAGCCGGGCCTTGCCCGCACGGTCGACGATGTCTCCCACGACCCGGCCGGTGAGCCTGCCGTCCACGACCTCCAGGGTGTTGGCGGAGGCGAAGTCGAGCCCGAGGCGCTCCTTGAGGTCGTCCGTGACCTGGGTGAAGCCGCCCGAGACGACGCCGACCTGGTAGCCCAGCCGCTTCAGCGTCCGGATCAGGGTGCGGGCGCCGGGCGTCAGCCGTACCTCCGCGCGTACCTTCTCCACCACCGAGACGTCGAGCCCCGCCAGCAGTGCCACGCGCGCGTGCAGGGACTGCTCGAAGTCGAGCTCGCCGCGCATCGCCTGCTCCGTCACCGCGGCGACCTCGGCCTCGCAGCCGGCGTGGGCCGCGAAGAGCTCGATGACCTCGTCCTGGATGAGCGTCGAGTCGACGTCCATGACGACCAGGCGCTGTGCCCGGCGGCTCAGCCCGGCCGAGACGACGGCGATGTCGACACCGATTCCGGCCGCCTCCGTCGCGAGCGCGGTCCGCAGCTCCTCCGTGCCGGTGCCGGACACCGCGAACTCGACCGCCGTGACCGGGTACTTCGCGAGACGGAAGATCCTGTCGATGTTGCCGCCGGTGGAGGTGATCATGGCCGCTATGGCCGCCGTGGACTCCGCGGTGAGCGGGTGCCCCAGTACCGTCACATGTGAACGGCCGTCACCCCGGGGCCGGTTGTCACCGGTACCCGAGATGATCTCGGCCTGGAGCTTCAGCGACTCCGCCCAGCTGTGCACGGTCGCCCGGAGGTCGCCCTCGGTCGTGCCGCCGGGGGTCGGCGAGGTCACCAGGGCGCACAGGACGATGCGTCCACGGGTGACCACCTGCTCGATGTCCACGACGTCCACGGCGTACGCGGCCAGCGTGTCGAAGAGTCCGGCGGTGATGCCCGGCCTGTCCTTACCGAAGATCTTGACGAGAAGAGTGGGGGCGTCCGTGTCCCGAGGCGGGTCAGGGAGCTCAGGAGACCGAGGTGGCTGAGGTGCGCTCATGGTGGTCCCACCGTATAGGGCCGCCGGGTCGCCCAGAAGCCCGTCCCGAGTGGCGGACAGCACGCGGGCGGTGCCACGACCGGGCCGGCGATCCGCCGAGCGGCGCCTCGGATGGGATGCTCCCGACCCATTTCTCCCGAGTCGGCGGACCGTACGCCGAGACTCCGCGCCGTCTTCACGCCGCCCGGCTTTCCGTCCGGGGACCGCTCCTGGAATAGTTCGCCACGATGTTCAGCATCCCTAGACTCCCTGCAACGGGGGTGACTCGGGGGACAACTAGTGGGGCGCGGAGTGCCGGAACTCGTACTGGAATTGAATGGCAGGACCTGGACGCTCGATCCGTCCAGGTCGTACACCCTCGGACGTGATCCGCAGGGCGACCTGATGATCGACGACGCCAGGGTCTCGTGGCGGCACGCCACGATCAGCTGGAACGGCCGCGGTTGGTCCATCGAGGACCACGGCAGCACCAACGGAACCTACCTGCAGGGCCGTCGGGTCCAGCATGCGGAGATCGGCCCCGGGAGCGCGGTGAACCTGGGCAACGCCGACGACGGACCGCGGCTCAGCCTCAGCGCCGCCGCGGGTGCCGGTGTCCACAGCGGGCAGGCCGCGGGGGCGTATCAGGCGCCCGCGTACCCGGCACAGCAGCAGGCTCCGGTGCACCAGCAGCCGCAGCAGGCTCCCGTGCGGCAGCCGCAGCAGGGGGCAGGCTGGCCCGCCCCCGCGCAGCAGCAGGCGCCGCACCCTCCGGTCCCGCACCAGCAGGGCCACGGCAACCCGCCCGCCGCCGGCGGGCACGGCGGCGCCGCGGGGGCGGCGCCGGTCTACGGGGACCGCAGCCCGACCACCTTCCACCAGCTGGACCTCGGCCGGGTCATGCGCATCGGCCGCGCCCTGGAGAACGAGCTGGTCGTCTCCGACCTGCAGGTCTCCCGCCTGCACGCCGAATTCCGCGCGACGCCCGACGGCCGCTTCGAGATCCGCGACCTCGGATCCCACAACGGCACGTACGTCAACGGCCAGCCGCTCAGCAAGTCCGGCTCGGCGCTCATCGGCCCGAACGACATCGTCGGCGTCGGGCACTCGGCGTTCCGGCTGGTCGGGGACCGGCTGGAAGAGTTCGTCGACACCGGTGAGGTCTCCTTCTCGGCCCGCCACCTCACGGTGACGGTCGACGGCGGCAAGGACATCCTCAAGGACGTCTCGTTCGGTGTCCCGGAGAAGTCGCTCATCGCGGTCATCGGCCCCTCGGGTTCCGGCAAGTCCACCCTGCTCAAGGCGCTCACCGGCTACCGGCCCGCCAACCAGGGCGACGTCCTCTACGACAACCGGAACCTGTACAAGCAGTTCGCCGAGCTGCGGCAGCGCATCGGCCTGGTCCCGCAGGACGACATCCTGCACAAGGAACTCACGGTCACCAGGGCCCTGCGGTACGCGGCCAAGCTGCGCTTCCCCGCGGACACCACCGAGGCCGAGCGCACCGCCCGGATCCACGAGGTCCTCGCCGAGCTCAAGCTCGACATCCACAAGGACAAGAAGATCACCTCGCTCTCCGGCGGCCAGCGCAAGCGCGTCTCGGTCGCACTGGAGCTGCTGACCAAGCCGTCGCTGATCTTCCTGGACGAGCCGACCTCGGGCCTCGACCCGGGCATGGACCGCGACGTCATGCAGCTGCTGCGCGGGCTCGCCGACGACGGCCGTACGGTCCTCGTGGTCACGCACTCCGTGGCCGAGCTGGCCATCTGCGACAAGCTCCTGGTGATGGCCCCCGGCGGAGCCGTGGCCTACTTCGGTCCCCCCGAGGAGGCGCTGAACTTCTTCGGCTACACCAGCTGGGCCGACGTCTTCTCCGCCTTCGAGAACTACCGCGACTACGACTGGGCGGGCCGCTGGCGCGGTTCGCAGCACTACCAGATGTACGCGGCGGACATCGACGCCGTCGCCGTGCAGCCGGCGCACCTGCCGCCGCAGCAGCAGATCCGCCCGCCGAAGCCGTCGGGCTGGGCGGCCCAGCTGTGGACGCTGATGCGCCGGTACGTCTCGGTGATCGCGTCCGACAAGGGCTTCCTGATCCTGATGGTGCTCCTGCCGGCCGTGCTCGGCGTGGTCAGCGTGGTCATCCCCGCGGAGTTCGGCCTCGCGGAGCCCGAGCCGCCCACCAAGTTCAACGCCAAGGCCGGAACGATCATGCTGATCCTCGCGGTGGGCATGTGCTTCGCCGCGGCGGCCAACTCCGTACGAGAACTGATCAAGGAGCGGGTGATCTACGAGCGGGAACGGGCCACCGGCCTCTCCCGTTCCGCCTATCTGCTCTCCAAGGTGATCGTCCTCGGCGTGATCACCGCCTTCCAGGGCGTGATCATCTGCGGGATCGGCTTCTCTACGCGCGAGCTGCCGGCCGAGGGCCTGTTCATGCCGCCCGCCGTGGAGATCTGCCTGTCGATCATCGTGCTCGGCTTCACGTCGATGATGTTCGGCCTGATGATCTCCGCGCTGGTCAAGACCACCGAGAAGACGATGCCGCTGCTCGTCATGTTCGCCATCGTCCAGGTGGTCTTCACCGGTGTGCTCTTCCAGGTCTACGGTTCGCCGGGCCTGGAGCAGTTCGCCTGGCTGATGCCGTCGCGCTGGGCCGTGGCCGCCGCCGGCACCACGCTCGACCTCGCCCACCTCATGCCGCCGTGGGAGCCCGAGCACCCGACCGACCTCGACCCGCTCTGGGAGCACTCGGCCACCCAGTGGGGGATCAACATCACGGTGATGCTCGCCATGAGCGTCGCGCTCTTCTTCGTGGTCTCGCGGATGCTGCGGCGCCATGAGCCCGAGGTGATGCGCAAGTAGCGCGCAGGGTCCCCCGCCGGCCCAGGAAACGCCCGAGGGCGGCACCCCGTGGGGTGCCGCCCTTCGGCATGCGGCGGCCGGACCCTCATGGTCCGGCCGGCCGGTCGCTGTCATGCCGGGCCGCGCTGTTCCGCTCGGCTCAGTACGCGCTGTCGACCTTGTCGATCGAGCCGTACTTGTCGGCCGCGTAGTTGGCGGCGGCGGTGATGTTGGCGACCGGGTCGTACTGGTCGTGCTTGGTGCCCTTGACGTGGTAGAAGTCGAACGTCGGCTTGATGACCTGCAGCAGGCCCTTCGACGGGACGCCGTTGATCGCGTTGACGTCCCAGTTGTTGATGGCACGGGGGTCACCGCTGGACTCGCGCATGATGTTGCGGTGCAGGCCCTCGTACGAACCGGGGATGTTCTTCTTGTCCATGATGGCGAGAGCCTCACGGATCCAGCCGTCGAGGTTGTTCTTGTAGACCGGCTTGCGGTCGGCGGCGCGGCTGGCCTTCTTGGCGGCGCGCTTCTTCGCGTCGGCCTTGGCCTCGGCCTTCTTCTCCGCGACGGCCTTCGCCTTCGCCGCGGCCTTCGCCGCCGCCTTCTTCTTCTCGGCGGCGTCCTTGGCCTTGGCCTCGTCGGCGGCCTTCATCAGCTGCGCGGCCGTCGAGTGCTTCTCTATGACGCTGGACTGGACGCTCTTCACCTGTCCACCGGTGTACGCGACCGGTGCGGCGGCGGAGGCGGCCTGGGGCTCGGCCGTGGCCGAGGCGTCGTCCGGGACGAGCGAGAAGGCGAGTGCGGCGGCGGCCAGGGTCGAGACCCCCGCGACGGAGAGCTTCTGCGCCTTGTTGAGGCGACGGCTACGGCTGGAGATGCGGGACACGGACATACAGTCGTACCTCTTCGAATAGCAGGAGTCCTCGGCGAGGACGCGGACGGAAGCGCCGGGGCGCATCTCCGTCGGGGACAGCTGCAATTCTTAGCGCCAGCAAAATGCCCTGGCAAAGGTGTGACGTACGAAGCCGGGTAGTGGATGAGGGTCTCGTTAGTGCCTCATTGTCCGCTTTGCGGGCTGGCAAGTTGCCCGATTTGATCCAACTATCCGTCTTCGTAAGTGACGTGGGTCCTATGCCTGGGCTCACACGGGGGACCCCGGGAACTCACGAAAAGTTGCTTCCGTAATGCAGAGCGTGAGGGCTTTCGGTGTGAGTCGCGGTCACAGGCGGCACGAGGGCGGCAGGAGCAGGTGCACGTCCCCGAACTCGTGCCACAGATAGCGGCGGCTCAGCGCCTGGGTGTACCCCCGGACCAGTGCCTCCCGCCCCGCGACCGCCTCCAGCATCAGCAGGTGCGAGGCCTCCGGCTCGTGCAGCCCCGTCAGCAGACCGTCCACCGCCCGCACCCCCCGCTCGGGCGTCACCACCAGATCCGTCCAGCCCCCGGCGGCCCGCACCGCACCGTCCGCCCCCACCGCGGACTCCAGGGCCCGCACCGCCGTCGTCCCCACCGCGATCACCCGGCCCCCGCCCGCCCGCGCCGCGTTGACCAGCCACGCCGTCGCGCGCGGGACCTCGAACCGCTCCGGGTAGGGCGGCTCGTACGCCTCGGCCGAGGCCACCCCCGTGTGCAGCGTCAGCGGCGCGAACTGCACCCCGCGGCTCACCAGCGCCGCCACCAGCCCCGCGGTGAACGGCCTCGCCGCACTCGGCATCTCCGCCGAGCCGCTCCCGTCGGCCGACGGCACGGCGAACACCGTCCGGTACGCCGACAGCGGCTGGTCCCGCTCCGTGTACGCGTACCGGATCGGCCGCCCGTACCCGTCCAGCAGAGCGGGGACGTCCGACGGCGTCCGCGCCCACCAGAGCCTCGCCCCCGTCCCCGGCCCCAGTGGCTCGTCCAGCACCAGTTCGTGCCCGCCGGGCAGCCGCACCACCGCCCCCGCCGGGCCGCCGGGGCGCGGACGCGTGGTCCCCGCACCGTCCGGCCGGCGCAGCTCCACCGCCCACCTGCCGTCCTCGCCCCGGGTCGAGAAGTGCACGACGACGGGCTCACCGCCCAGGCGCGCGTTCACCGCGGCCGCCAGCGTCGTCGACGTGTTCACCACCAGGACGTCCCCCGCCCGCAGCTCCCCGGGCAGCTCCAGGAACGCGCGGTGCGAGACCGCCGTCCCCCGGGAGACCAGCAGCCGTATGTCGTCACGCCCGGCGCCCCGCCTCTCCGCCGGGACCCGGGCCGACAGCTCCGGAGGCACCCGCAGGGTCTCCAGTGCCGTCATCGCCCCTGCCTCCGGTCCGTGTCCAGCAGGCCCGCCGCCGTGTACCGGCCACTCGCCGGCCGCAGCTCCAGGAGCCGCACGAAGGCGGGTGCGACGACCTCCGGATCCGGGCGGGGCTCCGTGTCCTCGGGCACGGCCGCCGTATAGAGGTCCGTCCCCATGTCGCCCGGGTCCACCGCCCACACCCGCAGCCCGGGCTCCTCCCCGCCGAGAACCGCGGACAGCTGGTCCAGCGCCGCCTTCGAGGCCCCGTACCCGCCCCACGTCGGGTACGCCCCGGTCGCCGCGTCCGAACTCACGGTGACCACCGCCCCCGCCGCCGAGGCCCTCAACAGCGGCAGCGCCTCCTGCACCAGCCCGAGCGCCGCGACCACGTTGGTCTCCAGCGCCCCCCGCAGCCCGTCCAGGGTCAGCGCCTCCAGTCGTACGAGAGGCTCCGAACCCAGCGCGCTCGCGTTGCTCACCAGCACGTCGAGACCGCCCAGCTCCCCGGCCGCCGCCACCAGGGCCCCGCGGTGCGCCGCGTCGGTGACGTCCCCGGCCACCGCCACCACCCGCGTCCCGTACCGGCCCCTCAGCTCGCGCGCCGTCTTCCCGAGCACCTCCGCCGACCTGGCGCCCAGCACCAGGTCCCACCCCCGCCGCGCCAGGGCCGCGCCCAACGCGCGCCCCAGCCCCTTGGACCCACCCGTAATGATCGCGACCGGCATGACAGCCATCCCCTCGAACCTCGTACGGCTCCGACACCACCAACCTAGGAATCCGCCAGGGCCCGCCGCCTCGTCCGTCGGCCGCAGCGGTGCAAGGCACTTCGTCCTAGGCCCGAGGCCCCGTCCCGGGCAGGACCACAGCCCGATACGGCCCCGCCGCCCCCGCCGGTACGGTGAGCGCATGAGTCATCGCCCACCGTCGGGCCTCGCCGCGGTCAGCGCCGCGCTGCTCGCCATGAGCCGGCACCTCGAGGTGGGGGACGTCCTCAAGACGATCGTCGCCTCGGCCCGCGAACTGCTCGACGCCGAGTACGCGGCACTGGGCGTGCCGGACGACCACGGCGGGTTCGCCCAGTTCGTCGTCGACGGGGTCGACGACGAACAGTGGAAGGCCATCGGGCCGCTGCCCCGCCAGCACGGCATCCTCGCTGCGATGCTCCACGACGCCACGCCCCAGCGGCTGGCCGACGTCCGCGAGGACCCCCGGTTCGAGGGCTGGCCCGACGCCCACCCCGACATGTCCGACTTCCTCGGCCTGCCCGTCCAGGACGGCGACGAGACCATCGGCGCGCTCTTCCTCGCCAACAAGCGCTGCCCCAGACCCGAGGGTGGCTGCGGTTTCACCGAGGAGGACGAGGAGCTCCTCGAGATCCTCGCCCAGCACGCGGCGATCGCCCTGACGAACGCCCGGCTGTACGAACGCAGCCGCGAGCTCACGATCGCCGAGGAGCGTTCACGGCTCGCCCACGAGCTGCACGACGCCGTCAGCCAGAAGCTCTTCTCGCTGCGGCTCACCGCGCAGGCCGCGGCGGCCCTCGTCGACCGCGACCCGGCACGCGCCAAGGGCGAGCTCCAGCAGGTCGCCGCACTTGCCGGGGAGGCGGTCGACGAGCTGCGCGCCGCCGTCGTCGAGCTCCGCCCCGCCGCCCTGGACGAGGACGGCCTGGTCGCCACGCTCCGTACCCAGGTCCAGGTCCTGGACCGGGCCCACAGCGCCGAGGTCGCCTTCGAGAGCGCCGGCGTACGCGCCCTGCCCTCCGCCCAGGAGGAGGCGATGCTCCGGGTCGCCCAGGAGGCCCTGCACAACGCCCTGCGCCACTCCGGCGCGGAGCGGGTCACCGTCAGCCTCGGCCGGCGTGCCTCGGTCACGGTCCTGCGGATCACCGACGACGGCCGGGGCTTCGACCCCCACGTGGTCAGGCACGCGGGCCGGCACCTCGGCCTCGTCTCCATGCGGCACCGGGCCGGCAGCGTAGGCGGTCGGCTCACCGTCGATTCCGAGCCCGGCAAGGGCACCACGATCCGTATGGAGGTCCCCTGTGGCTGACAAGACCATCAGGGTGCTGCTGGTCGACGACCACCAGGTGGTCCGACGCGGTCTCCGCACGTTCCTGGAGATCCAGGACGACATAGAGGTCGTCGGCGAGGCGTCGGACGGTGCGGAGGGGGTCGCCAGGACCGAGGAGCTTCGGCCCGACGTGGTCCTGATGGACATCAAGATGCCGGGCACGGACGGTATCGAGGCGCTGCGCAGGCTCAGGGAGCTGGAGAACCCCGCCAAGGTGCTGATCGTCACGAGCTTCACCGAGCAGCGCACGGTCGTGCCCGCGCTGCGTGCAGGCGCGTCGGGCTACGTGTACAAGGACGTGGACCCGGACGCCCTGGCCGGTGCCATCCGCTCGGTCCACGCCGGCCACGTACTCCTGCAGCCGGAGGTCGCCGGAGCGCTGCTGGCCCAGGAGGACACCGGCAACGGCACGGGCCGGGGGAGCACCCTGACCGAGCGGGAGCGGGAGGTGCTGGGACTGATCGCCGACGGGCGCTCCAACCGGGAGATCGCCCGCGCGCTCGTGCTGTCCGAGAAGACGGTGAAGACCCACGTCTCGAACATCCTGATGAAGCTCGACGTCTCGGACCGGACACAGGCGGCTCTGTGGGCGGTCAGGCACGGCGCGGCGGGCTGACCGGGGGAGCCGGCCCGGCGCCGCACGAGCGGGAGGTTCTGCTCCGGTCCGAGATTCATACTGTCGGGTGTATGTCACCCGGACGGCGTATCCCGGAAGGGGTGGCGGCGTTCTCCCTGTGTGCTGCGGCGGTCGGCCGTAGCCGTGCGAGGAGGAGCCAGAAGTGAAGAACCTGAAGAAGGCCGCAGCCGTCACCATGATCGCGGGCGGACTCGTCGCCGCCGGTGCCGGAGCCGCCTCCGCCACCGGTCACGGCGGAGCGGGTGCCCACGGCCAGGCCGTCGGCTCCCCGGGCGTCGTCTCGGGAAACCTCGTCCAGGTCCCGGTGAGCGTCCCGGTGAACGTCGTCGGCAACACCGTCGACGTGGTGGGCCTGCTCAACCCGGCCTTCGGCAACACCGGCCTCACCGGCTGACCCACGCCTCGCACCCCGGCCACCGGCCGGGGTGCGCCGGGCTTGCCAGGTGGCCGGGGTGCGACAGGTGACCGCCCCGGCGGCCTGGGCCACACACCCCACAGCGACGGGGGACGGACCGTCACGCCTTACCGCCCCCGCTCCTCCACATACGCGTTGTAGGCCGCGACCTGCGCCCGCCGGGCCACCCGCTCCACCGGACGCAGCGCCTCCCCGCGCGCCGCGATCTCCGAGGCGCTCACCGCGCCGCCGTGCCCGTTCTCATGAGCCACCGAGATCAGCAGTCCCACCCGCTGAGCCAGCTCGAGCACCCGTACCGCCCGCGGCGGATACCCCGGGGCCAGCACCTCGCGCCCCCGCTCCGCCCGTGCCCGGTACGCGTCCACGGCGGCCGCCGCGACCGGGCCGGATCCCGCGACGTCCAGCCGGGACAGCACCGCGGTCGCGTCCCGCAGCGCCTCCGCGAGCTCACGCTCTGCCTCGCCCAGCGACGGCACATCGGCCGGCGGCGCCTCCCGTACGGACAGACAGCGCCACACCACCTCCACGTGCAGATCCCCGGCGGGCCCCGCCTCGGCCACCTCGGGCACGAGGCCGTACGGCGCTCCGAAGGTGACCACCGCCTCCTCCGCCTCCAGAGCGCGCGCGTTGAAGTCCGGCGGCCCGCTGAGCCCCAGCGGGTGCCCGGGCACCGGAAGCGCGATCCGGAATCCGCTCGCACCCAGCCCTCTCAGCCGGCCGAGGGCGAGCGTGAGCCCGACGGGCCCCGTCTCACCCGGCAGTCCCTCGACGCGGTGCACCGCGTCCTCGCCGACGATCGCCAGCGCGGCGTCGTCCGGCGAGGCGAGTCCGGCCAGAAGCGCGTTTCCCCATGCGGCGAGCCGCCCTGAGCGTGGTTCCGAAAGCATGGGAACAGCCTAGGGAACAGCCCCCGGGGCTGAGCACTCCCCGGGTGGCGTAGGTTTTCCCTGGGAGCTGTGCCCGCAGGCACGCGACGATCTCGACACTGTATGGGGAGACAACGCGCCATGAGCGATGTACTGGAGCTGGTGGACGTATCCGTGGTCCGCGACGGACGCGCTCTGGTGGACGACGTCTCCTGGTCGGTCAAGGAGGGGGAGCGCTGGGTCATCCTCGGACCGAACGGCGCCGGCAAGACCACCCTCCTCAACATCGCCTCCAGCTACCTCTTCCCCAGCACCGGCACCGCCAAGATCCTCGGCGAGCGGCTCGGCGGCGTCGGCACCGACGTATTCGAACTCCGCCCCCGCATCGGCATCGCCGGCGTGGCCATGGCCGAAAAGCTGCCCAGGCGCCAGACCGTGCTGCAGACGGTTCTCACCGCCGCGTACGGCATGACCGCGACCTGGCACGAGGACTACGAGGCCGTCGACGAGGAGCGCGCCCGCGCCTTCCTCGACCGGCTCGGCATGACCGACTACCTCGACCGCAAGTTCGGCACCCTCTCCGAGGGCGAGCGCAAGCGCACCCTCATCGCCCGCGCCATGATGACCGACCCCGAGCTGCTCCTCCTCGACGAGCCGGCCGCAGGGCTCGACCTCGGCGGCCGTGAGGACCTGGTCCGCCGCCTCGGCCGGCTGGCCCGTGACCCGTACGCCCCCTCCATGATCATGGTCACCCACCACGTCGAGGAGATCGCGCCCGGCTTCACCCACGTCCTGATGATCCGTCAGGGCAAGGTGCTGGCCGCCGGGCCCATGGAGACCGAGCTCAGCTCCCGCAACCTCTCCCTCTGCTTCGGGCTGCCGCTCGTCGTCGAACACCACGGCGACCGGTACACCGCCCGGGGACTGCCCCTCGGCCAGTAGTCGCACCACAGCCAACCTCACCGGCGCCCTGTCGGGGAGGGCACTCGCGGTCCTACGATGACCATGTGGACATCGAAGCGTGGGTGTGGTGGCTGATCGGCGCGGTGGGACTGGGCATTCCCCTCGTCCTGACCGCGATGCCCGAGTTCGGGATGTTCGCCGTCGGAGCGGTGGCGGCATCCGCGGTCGCGGCACTCGGCGGCGGCATCGTCGCCCAAGTACTCGTGTTCGTAGTGGTGTCGGTCGCCCTGACCGCGGTCGTACGCGCGATCGCCGCGAGACAACGGGTGGGCCGGTCCACGCACGCCACCGGCATCGACGCCCTGAAAGGCCGTCAAGCCGTAGTCCTGGAACGGGTGGACGGCAGCGGCGGACGTATCAAGCTCGCAGGCGAGGTCTGGTCCGCACGCTCGCTCGACGACGACCAGGTCTTCGAACCTGGCCGGCAGGTGGACGTCGTGGACATCGACGGCGCAACGGCCGTCGTCATGTGAGCGAACCGGTCACACGGCAGGCCACAGTCTGCCAAACTCGAAGTCGATCATCATGAGACCGCACCCGTAGTAAAAGATGCGACCGTCATGAGAGTTCGACCTCGATCACCGCGATCCGTCGGCAACCGAAGGGCACGAGGCACACGATGCAACCGATCATCATCGTCCTGATCATTCTGGTGGTGCTCGTCTTCATCGCCCTGATCAAGACGATCCAGGTCATCCCGCAGGCCAGTGCCGCGATCGTGGAGCGCTTCGGCCGCTACACCCGCACGCTGAACGCCGGGCTGAACATCGTCGTCCCGTTCATCGACTCGATCCGCAACAGGATCGACCTCCGTGAACAGGTCGTCCCCTTCCCGCCGCAGCCGGTGATCACCCAGGACAACCTCGTCGTCAACATCGACACCGTCATCTACTACCAGGTGACCGACGCCAGGGCCGCCACCTACGAAGTCGCCAGCTACATCCAGGCGATCGAGCAGCTCACCGTCACCACCCTCCGCAACATCATCGGCGGCATGGACCTCGAACGGACCCTGACCTCCCGCGAGGAGATCAACGCAGCCCTCCGCGGAGTCCTGGACGAAGCCACCGGCAAGTGGGGCATCCGCGTCAACCGCGTCGAGCTCAAGGCCATCGAACCGCCCACCTCCATCCAGGACTCGATGGAGAAGCAGATGCGCGCCGACCGGGACAAGCGCGCCGCGATCCTCACCGCAGAGGGAATCAGGCAGTCCGCGATCCTCACGGCCGAGGGCGAGAAGCAGTCCGCGATCCTGCGCGCCGAAGGTGAGGCCAAGGCGTCCGCCCTGCGCGCCGAAGGCGAGTCCCAGGCCATTCGTACGGTCTTCGAGGCCATCCACGCGGGTGACCCCGACCAGAAGCTGCTCTCCTACCAGTACCTCCAGATGCTCCCGAAGATCGCCGAGGGCGACGCCAACAAGCTCTGGATCGTGCCCAGCGAGATCGGCGACGCGCTCAAGGGCCTCAGCGGTGCCTTCGGCAACCTCGGCAGCGGCGCCCCCGGCTTCAGCACAGGACCGGAACGCCGCGAACAGCCCCCGGTCGACTGACCGGGAAACACCTTCGTGCATGATCGGTGAGGCCCCTCGACCTTCATGGCGGGGAGGCATCACTGACCATCGAAGGAGATGGCCTTGTCCATCTGGGAAATTCTCGCGGTCTTCGCTGCCGGGGTCGGCGCCGGCACGATCAACACCATCGTCGGCTCCGGCACGTTGATCACGTTCCCCGTGCTCCTCGCCACCGGCCTGCCACCGGTCACCGCCACCGTGTCCAACGCTCTCGGCCTCATCCCCGGTTCCATCAGCGGCGCCATCGGCTACCGCAGGGAACTGGCCGGCCAGCGCCGCCGCATCCTGAAGCTGAGCGCCGGCGCGCTGGTCGGCGGGCTCACCGGGGCCACCCTCCTGCTCGCCCTGCCGTCCACGGCGTTCGAGACGATCGTCCCCGTCCTGGTGGCCCTCGCGCTCGTCCTCGTCGTCCTGCAGCCCCGCATCAGCAAGGCCGTCCAACGCCGCCGCGAGAAGACGGGCAACCCCGCCCGCCCCGACGGCGGGCCGATCCTGTTCACCGGCCTGATGCTCGCCAGCGTCTACGGCGGCTACTTCACGGCGGCCCAGGGCATCATCTACCTGTCCCTGATGGGAATGCTGCTCGACGACACGATGCAGCGGCTCAACGCAGCCAAGAACGTCCTCGCCGCCGTCGTCAACAGCGTCGCCGCACTCTTCTTCCTGTTCGTCGCCGACTTCGACTGGACCGCCGTCGTACTCATCGCGGTGGGCTCTGCGATCGGCGGTCAGATAGGCGCCAAGGTCGGCCGCCGACTCAGCCCGGCATTCCTGCGCGCCCTGATCGTCGTCGTCGGCAGCGCGGCCATCGTCCAACTGCTGCTCCGCTGAGAACCGGGGGCCCGCCCCTGCGGCACGAAGGGCGGGCCCCGTCTCCGCTTCGACCCGCACGGTGCTACGCCGCGGAGCGCGCCAGCCACTCCGGCAGGGTGGACCGGTCGCCGGCCCCCAGCGCGAGCAGCATCGCGTCGGCGGGCGACGGCACGAAAGGCTGCCGCAGCAGCGGCATCCCCGCCTGCTCCGGAGTACGCGCGGCTTTGCGGTGATTGTCCTCGGCACACGACGCCACGGTGTTCAGCCAGGTGTCCTGACCGCCCTGGGCACGCGGCACCACGTGGTCCACGGTGCTCGCCCGCCGCCCGCAGTACGCGCAACGGTGCTGGTCCCGTATGAGTACGCCCCGTCTGGACCACGGAGCGTGTCTTCGGAACGGCACCCTCACGTACCGGCAGAGCCTGATCACCCGGGGCACCGGAATGTCGACGGCCGCCCCACGCATACGGAGCCCGGGATGCGACTGCTCGACGACGGCCTTGTCCGTCAGGATCAGGACCACCGCACGGTTGAGCGTCACCGTCGACAGCGGCTCGAAGCTCGCGTTGAGCACCAGTGTGTCCCGCATCCTGCCCACCTCCCGTGTGCCGCCCGACTGTTCGCGGGCCCGGATCAACTCTGGCCGGGCGAGCCGTGATGGACAACGCAATAAAAAAATGCCCTGCCCTGGTCTCTCCAAGACCAGGGCAGGGCAAACAGCGGGTGAACCGTCAGCTCGCGGGAGCGGTGTACTCCCCGATCAGCTGGGCGCGGCCCAGAGTGTGGAATCGCAGGTTGAATCCGACCGCGGCGGGCGGCGTGTCAGCGTCCGGTCCGAGCTTCTCGGTGTCCACCGCGTACACGGTGAACACATAGCGGTGGTTCTCGCCGGCAGGCGGCGCCGCACCGCCGAACTCCTTCGACCCGTAGTCGTTACGGGCCTGTACCGCGCCCTCGGGCAAACCTTCGAAGGCACCGCTTCCGGCGCCCGCCGGGAGTTCCGTGACCGACGCCGGGATGTCGAAGAGCGTCCAGTGCCAGAACCCGCTGCCCGTCGGGGCGTCCGGGTCGAAGCACGTCACGGCGAAGCTCTTCGTCCCTGTGGGGAACCCCTCCCAGCGCAGGTGCGGCGAGGTGTTCCCCGCCGCGAACACCTGCGCGTCCGCCAGCACGGCGCCCGGCGCGAGGTCCTCGCTCACCAGGGTGAACGAGGGGACCTCGGGATGGAAGTCGTGCGGCAGCGGGGCCCTCTTCTGCTCGGTCACGTCAGCACCTCTCCTGATCAGCTGTGCGGTCTTTCCTACCTACCGACCCTAGGGGGTGTCAGAGCCAGTTGCGCTGTCCGCCGACCTGGGCGAGCCACTGATTGAGGTACGCGGCCCAGTCCGTGCCCTGGTAGTCGGTGAGACCGACCTTGAACGCACGGTAGGAGTCGCTGCCCTCGCTGAAGAGGCCAGGCTTCTTGTCCATCTCCAGGACGACGTCCATCTCACGGTCGTCGGCCACGAACGTCACCTCGACCTGGTTCAACCCCCGGTACTGCTGCGGCGGGAAGAACTCGATCTCCTGGTAGAACGGCAGACTCTGGCGCGTACCCCGGATGTGCCCCCGCTCCATGTCGGCACTGCGGAAGCCGAAGCCCAGCTGCCCGAAGGCGTCCAGAATGGCCTGCTGCGCGGGCAGCGGGTGCACGTTGATCGGGTCGAGGTCACCGGAGTCCAGGGCGCGGGCGATCTCCAACTCGGTCGTCACGCCGATGTTCATGCCGCGCAGCTGCTGCCCGGCGAACATGGTGATCGGCGTCTCCCACGGGATCTCCAGGCCGAACGGCACCACGTGCACCGCACCCGCCTGTACCTCAAAGGCACCGCCGAGGCGCAGCTTGGCGAACTCGATGTCCTGCTTGGTCTCCTGGTCCCCGCCCTCGACCTCGACCCGGGCCTGCAGACCGACCGAGAGGCCCTCGATCTGCTGTTCCACGGAGCCGCCCTGGATCCGCACCTCGCCCTGGACGACCCCGCCGGGGACGACGTTCACCTCGGTGAGTTCGGTCTCCACCGAAGCACCGCCGGCACCCATGCTCGCGAGCAGCCGCTTGAAGCCCATGTTTTCCTCCTTGGTCCTGACCCCTACATACGCGCCACGACCGTAGCCGGTTCCCGTGACGTCGAGCCCAGTACCCTCGGACGCCATGGACAAGGGCATGGACCGCACTCCGCTCACGCGGGACTTCTTCGACCGGCCCGTTCTCGAGGTGGCCCCCGACCTCCTGGGCCGCGTCCTCGTCCGGATGACCGACGAAGGGCCCATAGAGCTGCGGCTCACGGAGGTCGAGGCGTACGCGGGAGAGGTGGACCCGGGCTCCCATGCCTTCCGGGGCCGTACCGCCCGCAACAGTGCGATGTTCGGTCCGCCAGGGCACTCGTACGTCTACTTCACCTATGGAATGTGGCACTGCCTCAACCTGGTGTGCGGCCCCGAGGGCCGGGCGAGTGGGGTGCTGCTGCGGGCCGGAGAGATCAGCGTCGGGGCGGAGATGGCTCGCAAACGTCGCTTTTCGGCCCGGCATGACAGAGAACTGGCCAAAGGGCCGGCACGACTGGCAACCGCTCTGGACGTGGACCGCGCGCTGGACGGCAGCGATGTCGTGGCCGGCCCCCGAGGACCGCTGTCGGTCCTGCACGGCACTCCACCGCGCGCCGACCTGGTGCGAAGCGGACCTCGCACCGGCGTCGGCGGCGACGGCTCCCACCAACCGTGGCGTTACTGGATCGAGGGTGACCCCACGGTGAGCCCGTACCGGGCCCACGTGCCCCGCCGGCGTGCAACTTGACGCACCCCCGCTGTTTCCCTAATGTAGTCCAAGCCGCTTGAACGGATGCAGGTGTCGGCCAGGTCCATCGGACCGTGTCGCAGGCATCGTGAGAGGGCCAACCACTACCTACGATTCACCCCTGGCGGGTGCAATTTCGGCATGCCGGAATTCACCCATCGGCTCGATTATGAGTCGCAGCGGAAATCGGTTAACGTAGTGGCACGCCGAAAGGGAAACGCGAAAGCGAAGAACTGGAAAGCGGAACAAGTATTACCCGCTTCGGCCGGGAATCGGACGCGAAAGAGTCTGATAGAGTCGGAAACGCAAGAACGAAGGGAAGCGCCCGGAGGGGCCCGGTGAAA
>NZ_JBFALP010000027.1:0-52462 GCF_040660235.1 Streptomyces sp. NPDC049970
CATGGGCGTCTACGACTCCGTCAGCAAGAAGTCCGGGGGGGGTTTGGAGTTCACGCGCGGTTGTCCCTGGTGGGCCGGCCCCCCCCCGGGGGGGTGGCCCGGCCCTCATGCGATGCGGCGCCTTCGCCGGTTGTTACCGCGTCAGTGTGCGACCACCGCGAACATCCCCAGATCCGCGGCGAGTTCCTCGTGGACCAGGGCCTTGAGCAGGGTGCCCTCCGGGGTGTGCTCCTCGGAGACGACCTCGCCCTCGGCGTGCACCCGGGAGACGAGCGCACCCTGGGTGTACGGCACGAGCGCCTCGATCTCGACGGACGGCCTCGGCAGCTCGGCGTCGATCAGCGCGAGGAGCTCGTCGATGCCGGCACCGGTCCGTGCCGATACGGCGATCGCGTGCTTCTCGGTGCGCAGCAGCCGCTGGAGCACCAGCGGGTCGGCGGCGTCCGCCTTGTTGATGACGACGACCTCGGGGACGTCGACCGCGCCGACCTCCCGGATCACCTCGCGCACGGCGGCGAGCTGCTCCTCGGGCACCGGATGGGAGCCGTCCACCACATGGAGGATCAGGTCGGATTCACCGACCTCCTCCATGGTGGAGCGGAAGGCCTCCACGAGGTGGTGGGGCAGGTGGCGTACGAACCCGACTGTGTCGGCCAGGGTGTAGAGCCGCCCGCTGGGTGTCTCCGCCCGGCGCACGGTCGGGTCCAGGGTGGCGAACAGGGAGTTCTCCACGAGGACACCCGCACCGGTGAGGCGGTTGAGCAGTGAGGACTTCCCCGCGTTGGTGTATCCGGCGATGGCGACCGAGGGCACCTTGTTGCGCCTGCGTTCCTGGCGCTTGATCTCGCGGCCGGTCTTCATCTCCGCGATCTCCCGGCGCATCTTCGCCATCTTCTCGCGGATGCGGCGCCGGTCCGTCTCGATCTTGGTCTCACCGGGACCACGCGTGGCCATGCCGCCACCGCCGCTGGAACCGCCACCGCCCATCTGCCGGGACAGCGACTGACCCCAGCCGCGCAGGCGCGGCAGCATGTACTGCATCTGTGCCAGCGAGACCTGCGCCTTGCCCTCACGGGACTTGGCGTGCTGGGCGAAGATGTCGAGGATCAGGGCGGTCCTGTCGACCACCTTGACCTTGACGACGTCTTCCAGGTGGATCAGCTGGCCGGGGCTGAGCTCACCGTCGCAGACGACGGTGTCGGCCCCGGACTCGAGAACGATGTCGCGCAGCTCGAGCGCCTTGCCCGAGCCGATGTAGGTCGCCGGATCGGGCTTGTCGCGACGCTGGAACACGGCGTCGAGCACCTGGGCACCCGCCGTCTCGGCGAGTGCCGCGAGCTCCGCCAGGGAGATCTCCGCGTCGTGGACCGTCCCGGACGTCCAGACACCGACGAGCACGACACGCTCCAGGCGCAGCTGCCGGTACTCGACCTCGGTGACGTCCTCGAGCTCGGTCGAGAGTCCCGCTACACGGCGAAGGGCGGCGCGCTCGGATCGGTCGAGCTGGTCGCCGTCCCGCTCTCCGTCGATCTGGTGGCTCCAGGCGACGTCCTCTTCCATCAGGGCGTCGGCCCGAAGGCCCTCGGTGAGGCTCTCGGATACGGATTCCGTGGCGCTCTGCGCGTCCTGCGCGTCCTGGGGAACAGAGGAAGAGGAGGTCATTGGATCCTTACGTCGATAGAAGTCCGTTACGCCAGTCACAACGCGTGACACAGCCGGAAGATTCCCACGGGTGGGTCGCACCGGCCGGCCGCCGTGCCGACCCGTCGATACTGGCATGTCCCCGCACGGCCCGTCATCGGGATTTCGGTGCTTTCGCGGGGCTCCGCCCGTCAGCCGCCGCGCTGCGGGGCGTGTCGCTGCGCCAGTCGGGGTGCCCCGGCATCGGCGGGGTCTTCTTCCCGTACAGCCAGCCGTCGAAGAACGCCGTCAGGTCCCGGCCGGCGATCCCCGACGCCAGGTCGGTGAACTGGCGGGTGGTCGCCGACGCGTCCCGGTGCTCCCGTACCCAGGTCCGCTCCAGGCGGTCGAACGCGGCTTCGCCGATCTCCTCCCGCAGCGCGTACAGGATGAGCGCGCTGCCGTCGTAGACGACCGGCCTGAACAGGCTGATCTTGTGGTCGGGGGTGGGGACGTCGGGGTGGGCCGGCGGGCCGCCCGCGGCGCGCCAGGCGTCGGAGCGGGCGTAGGCCGCCCGCATCCGCCGCTCCAGCGGCTTGTCGGCGTGCTCCTCCGCGTATCGGGCCTCGTACCAGGTGGCGTGTCCCTCGTTGAGCCACAGGTCGGACCAGGAGTGCGGCGAGACGCTGTCGCCGAACCACTGGTGGGCGAGCTCGTGGACCATGACGGAGTCGACGTACCACTCGGGGTAGCCGGTGCCGGTGAAGAGGGAGCGCTCGAACAGCGAGAGCGTCTGGGTCTCCAGCTCGAAGCCCGTCTCGGTGTCCGCGACAAGGAGCCCGTACGCCTCGAAGGGGTACGGGCCGACCTGCTCCTCCATCCAGGCCAGCTGTCCCGGGGTCTTGCGCAGCCAGGGCTCCAGCTTCTCGCGGTCGGCCGCGGGTACCACGTCTCGCACGGGCAGCCCGTTCGGTCCGGTGCGCCGGAGCACGGCGGAGCGGCCGATGGACACCTGGGCCAGTTCGGTGGCCATGGGGTGGCGGGTGCGGTAGGTCCATGTGGTGGCACCCGCGTGGTGCCGCTTCCCGGCCGGCAGGCCGCCCGCCACGACCGTGAGGTCGTCGGGCGCGGTGACCCGGAAGGTGAAGTACGCCTTGTCGGCGGGGTGGTCGTTGCCGGGGAAGACCCGGTGCGCGGCGTCGGCCTGGTTGGCCATGGCGAGCCCGTCCGAGGTCGGGACCCAGCCGCCGTTCGCCTTCTCCCCCGAGGGGTCGCTGGTGTGCCGGACGGTGATCCGCACGGGCGTTCCCGAGGACAGGCGGACGGGTGTCCGGACGACCAGGTCCTCCTGTGCGGTGGCGAACTCGGCTTTCAGTCCGTCGACTTCCACGGAGCGCACGGTGCCACGCGCGAAGTCGAGGTTGATGCGGTCGAGCGCTGCGGTGGTCCGTGCGTCGATCGTCGTGACGGCTTCGAGCGGCTTGGTGTTGTCGCCCTTGTAGACGAGCGAGATGTCGTACGAGAGGACGTCGTAACCAGGGTTGCCGAGGTGTGGGAACAGGCGGTCGCCGATGCCGAGCGGTTCGGGTGCGGGCAGGGTGGCGGCGACGAGGGTGAACGACGCGGTGGCCAGCAGGGCGGCGCGCAGTCGGCGCGAGGGGAGCGGCATGGACTACGGCTACCAGCGCGCACCGTCCGCGCGGGGGTGGCGCGCGCCGCACCACCCGAACGGGGTCGGCGGGACCCGGCAGGGAGAAGCGAGCTCAGCCGGTGGCGGCGGGCTGCTGGGCGCGGCTCACGTCGTACACGCCGGGTACGTCGCGCATCGCCCGCATGAGGCCCGGCAGCCCCGCCGCGTCCGGCAGCTGGAGCGTGTAGGTGTGCCGGACGCGCTGTTCGCTGGGCGGTTCGACGGTCGCGGCGACGATGGCCGCGTCCGCGGCGGCGATGGCTTCGGTGAGGTCGGCGAGCAGCCGGGGCCGGCCGAAGGACTCGGCGACGAGCGTGACCCGGTAGTCCGCGGCGTCGCTCCACTCCCCCGGGTCGTTCCAGCGGGCTCCTACGGCGGCCCGTCCGAGCGCCCTCATCCGGGCCACTGCCGGGCACTCGTCGCGGTGCACGGTGACGGCGCCGCCGCGCACGGTGAATCCGACGATGCCGTCCGGTGGGACGGGCGTGCAGCAGCCGGCGAGCCGCACCGGTGCGCCCGCCCGGTCGACGGCCACACCCGGGTCCCCGCCGGCCGGCCGGCCGCGGCTGTCGGCCGCCTCGTCGGTGGGCTGCGCCGGCGGTCGCGGCGCGGCGGCGCCGCCGTGGAGCCCCTGCACGCCGTCCGGATGGGCGTCCAGCCATGCCGTGATCGCGATCCGCGCGGTGGGGGTGCGGACGTGGTCGAGCCACTCGGGCGAGGGGCCGGACGAACCGTCGTGGGCGAGCAGGAGCTGCACGGTGTCACCGTCGTTCAGTACGGTGCTGAGCGTGGCCAGACGACCGTTGACACGGGCCCCGATACAGCCGTGCGCCTCCTCGCCGTACTGCGCGTAGGCGGCGTCGACGCAACTGGCACCGGCGGGCAGCCCGAGCGTCCCGCCGTCGGTGCGGAAGACGGTGATCTCCCGGTCCTGCGCGAGGTCGGCGCGCAGCGTGGTCCAGAACGTGTCGCTGTCGGTGGCGGATTCCTGCCAGTCCAGGAGGCGGGAGAGCCAGCCGGGCCTGGTCGGGTCGGCACGTTCCCCGTCGGCGGGCTCGGCCTGGTGCACGGCGTTGGTGCCGTCCTGGGTGTAGGGGTTGCCGAGCGCGACGACCCCGGCCTCGGCGACCTTGTGCATGCGGTGCGTGCGGATGAGGACCTCGGCGACCGCGCCCTCGGGACCGACGACGGCGGTGTGGAGCGACTGGTAGAGGTTGTACTTGGGAGCCGCGATGAAGTCCTTGAACTCGGAGATCACCGGAGTGAAACAGGTGTGCAGTTCGCCCAGGACCGCGTAGCAGTCGGCGTCCTCACCGACCAGCACGAGGAGTCGGCCGAAGTCGGTGCCGCGCATCTCGCCCCGTTTCATCCTGACCCGGTGGACCGACACGAAGTGCCGCGGCCTGATGAGGACTTCGGCGCTGATGCCCGCATCCCGCAGGGTCGCCCGGACGCTGTCGGCGATGTCCGTCAGCGGGTCCTGGGTGCCCTCCCACGCGGCGACCAGGGCGTGGGTGCTCTCGTACTCCGAGGGGCGGAGGATCGCGAAGACGAGATCCTCCAGCTCCGTCTTGAGCGCCTGGACGCCCAGGCGTTCGGCGAGCGGGATGAGTACGTCACGGGTGACCTTGGCGATCCTGGCCTGCTTCTCGGGACGCATGACACCGAGGGTTCGCATGTTGTGCAGCCGGTCGGCGAGTTTGATCGACATGACCCGGACGTCGTTGCCGGTGGCGACGAGCATCTTGCGGAAGGTCTCGGGCTCGGCGGCGGCGCCGTAGTCGACCTTCTCGAGCTTGGTGACACCGTCGACCAGATAGCAGACCTCGTCGCCGAACTCCTGACGCACCTGGTCCAGCGTCACCTCGGTGTCCTCGACCGTGTCGTGGAGCAGGGAGGCCGTCAGGGTCGTCGTCTCGGCGCCGAGTTCGGCGAGGATCAGGGTGACCGCGAGCGGATGGGTGATGTAGGGCTCACCGCTCTTGCGCATCTGACCGCGGTGGGAGGACTCGGCCAGGACGTAGGCCTTGTGCAGAACGGCCAGGTCGGCGTCCGGGTAGTGCGCGCGGTGCGCCTCCGCGACGTGCCCGATGGCAGCGGGAAGCCGGTCGCGGGAGACCGGCCCCAGCAGGGCGACACGGCCCAGCCTGCGCAGGTCGATCCGTGCGCGACCGCGCTTGCGAAGGGGAGCACCTGGATTGGCGGCCTCTGCGCTCATGGGGCACCTCCGGCGACGTCGACCGGCGAGGAGGGGATGCGGATACACCCCCGGGCCGGTGCTTGATGCTATCGACCCCACCACGTGGCGCAGTCCAGCTCTCGTCCAGCGTGAAACGGATCACCCATTCGAGCGAAGCTCTAACCGATCATCGTTTCGAGCCACGCCGAGTCGATCACGCCCTCGGCGACGATGACCGCGGGGCCCGCCATGTCGATCCCGCCGTCGGGGTGTTCGGTGATCACCAGGGTGCCTCCGGGAAGGTCCACGGTGTACGTCGCCGGGGCTCCGGTCAGCGCCGGGTCGGCGCCGTCCCTGCGTGCGGCGGCGACGGCAACGGCGCAGGCGCCGGTGCCACAGGAACGGGTCTCGCCGGAGCCGCGCTCGTGGACGCGCATCGCGACGTGCCGCGGGCCGCGGTCGGCGACGAACTCGATGTTGACCCCGTCCGGGTAGACGGACTGCGGGCTGAACGGCGGTACGGAGAACAGGTCACCGGCGTGGTCGAGGTCCTCGACGAACGCGACGGCGTGCGGATTGCCCATGTTCACGTTGCGGGCGTCCCAGCTGCGGCCGCCCACCGTGACCGTGACGCCGGCCTGGGACAGCGCGGCGCGCCCCATGGAGACCGTGATCTCTCCGTCCTCGGCGATGTGCACCCGCTTGACCCCGCCCCGGGTCGCGACGGCCAGATCCCCTTCGGTGGCGAGCCCGGCGCGCCGCAGGTAGCGGGCGAACACGCGCACACCGTTGCCGCACATCTCCGCGACCGACCCGTCGGCGTTGCGGTAGTCCATGAACCACTCCGCCTGGTCGGCCATGCCTTCGGCATCGGGGTGCGCGGCGGACCGCACCACGTGCAGCAGCCCGTCCCCGCCGATGCCCGCCCGGCGGTCGCACAGCCGGGCGACGGCGGAAACAGGCAGGTCCAGGGTGTTGTCGGGGTCGGGAACGATCACGAAGTCGTTCTCGGTGCCGTGGCCCTTGAGGAAGGCGATCTGCGAAGTGCTCACGGACCAACTGTACGAGGCGGCCCTACGCGGGCGTACCGGCCGGGGCGCACGCGCGGCGGGTGGCCCGGCCGACCTCAGCGGAGGCGGGCCACGCGCCAGACGGCCAGCGCGACCAGCACCGCGCAGACGGCGACGTACAGGGCGATGACCCGCCAGTCGGGGCGTTCGTCCGATCCCCGGGAGGGCAGGCCTGGCCAGATGTGGCCCACGCGGCGCGCCGCCATCATGCCCCAGCCCGCCGCGCAGCAGCTGATCAGCAGTCCGAGCATGGCCACCACGGCACCGCCGCCACCGAACTCGAACGCGAGCGGGAAGGCGAACATCAGGGAACCGACCGCTGCCAGGGCCACGATCGGGGCGAGCTGCCAGATCCGCATCCGGCGGGCGGGGCGGAGCTCGACCTCGACCTCGGGGACCCCGTCGTGCTCGTCGGGCCCGTCAGGGCTGAGGCGTCCGGCCCGGTCCTGCGTATCCGGTGCGTCTCGGTCTGTGTCGCGAGGGCCGGCTTCCATCGCCACACGCCCTCCCAACTCGGACTCCACTGGTCGATCGATGCTCGATGATGGCACGCCCCCGGCCGCCGAAATGACGGGCGGAGCGTCCCGATGCCATCACGTGATCAGGCTGTGACCGCTCGTTCGACCAACGCCAGCGCCCGGTGCGGGAGTTCTCCGCGGTGTTCCTCGGCGCCATTCAGCCACTTGACGCGCGGGTCGCGCCGGAACCACGAGTCCTGACGGCGCGCGAAGCGTTTGGTGGCGCGCACGGTCTCGGTACGCGCCTCTTCCTCGTCGCACTCCCCCGCGAGCGCCGCGAGCACCTGCTGGTAGCCGAGCGCGCGGGAGGCCGTACGCCCCTCGCGCAGCCCGAGGGCCTCCAGCGCCCGCACCTCGTCCACGAGCCCGGCCTCCCACATCCGGTCGACCCTGGTGGCGATCCGCTCGTCGAGTTCGGGGCGCTCCACGTCCACACCGATCTGGATCGCGTCGTAGACCGCCTCGTCGCCCGGGAGGTTGGCGGTGAAGGGCTTGCCCGTGATCTCGATGACCTCCAGGGCACGGACGATTCTGCGTCCGTTGCTGGACAGGATGGCGCGGGCGGCCTCGGGGTCGGCCGCCGCCAGCCGGAGGTGCAGGGAGCCGGAGCCGCGCTCCGCGAGCTCCTCCTCCAGCCGGGCACGCACCTCGGGATCGGTGCCCGGGAACTCCAGGGCGTCGATGGCGCCCTTCACGTAGAGACCGGAACCGCCCACCAGGACCGGGGGGCGCCCCTCGGCGAGCAGCCGGTCGATCTCGGTCCGCGCCCTCCGCTGGTATTCGGCCACACTCGCGGCCTCGGTGACGTCCCAGATGTCCAGCAGGTGGTGCGGGACACCGCCCCGCTCGGGCCGGGTCAGCTTCGCGGTGCCGATGTCCATGCCGCGGTAGAGCTGCATGGAGTCGGCGTTGACCACCTCGCCACCGAGCTGCTGGGCCAGGAAGACACCCAGATCGGACTTCCCGGCCGCGGTGGGGCCGACGACGGTGATGACACGGGGGGTGGGAGCTGGTCTTGTCACCGCGACAGTGTCCCAAACTTCAAAGGACGTCCCGAACGCCCCGGGAGGCCCGCTGATCCCCTCGGACGGACAGGTCCGTACGAATACGGCGAGTCACGCGACTTTGGCCACGGACGGGTAAAATGTCACCACAGTTCCCCGGCACGGAAGGTGACCCATGGGTTTCCTGGACAATCTCAAGTCCAAGCTGGCCCCGGCCAAGGAGAAGGTCGGCGACCTCGCGCAGCAGCACGGGGACAAGATCGACCAAGGCCTCGACAAGGCGGCCCGCACGGTCGACCAGAAGACCAAGGGCAAGTACAGCGACAAGATCGTCTCCGGCACGCAGAAGGCCAAGGACGCGGTCGACCGCCTGGGACAGAAGGACGGGGGCGGTACGCCGCCGCCCGCGCCGCCCGCCGCCTGACCCGGCGCCGGCGGACCGGGGCCGTGGAGCGGCGTCGCTCCGCGGCCCCCGGTCCGCCGCGTCCCCGGTCACGACCAGGCGGCCACGACGTAACCCACGCCGTACGGCGCGTCCTCGTACAGCAGACGGCCGTTCAGCGCCGCGCCGCCGGCCGCGCCCGCGAGTACCTGCCACGGGGCCCGCCCCGACGCCTTCAGCTCAGCCGCGAGCGACTCGTCCAGCACGCTCAGCGCGGCCAGGTCCACGGAGCCCAGCGCCGCGGCGGCGACCGCGTCGAAGTCCGCTGCCCGCTCGTCCAGATAGCCGGGGGCCTTGACCGTGCGGCAGGCGCTGCCGTCACCCAGGACCAGCAGGGCCACCCGCTCGGCCCGGTCCGCCAGCTCCGCTCCGGCACGCAGGCAGCGGTCGGCGGGCAGCGACTCCTCGACCCCGAGTCCTTCGACCGGCGCACCCGCCCACCGGGCGTGCTCCAGCAGCCAGGCTCCGACCGCGAGGGACGCCGGGAGCCGGCGCCCCGGGTCGGTGGCCGCGGCAGGCGCCTCGCCCAGCCGCACCGCGAGGTCCACGCCGAACCCCGCGAAGGAGCCGGTCGAACCGGTGGGAAAGGTGCCGCGGTCGTCGGGTCCGGCGGGCCCGGCCACGACGAGCAGATCGGGCTTCGCGGCGGCGAGCACTCCCAGGGCCTGGGTGCACGCGTCCCTGGCGGCGTCGAGTTCGGGCCCGGCTCCCGCGGCCACCTCGGGAACCAGCAGCGGCGGACAGGGGCAGACGGCTGCGGCGACAAGCATGCCGGTCAGCGTACTCAGCCGAGTCCGCAGCCCGGGGCAGCGGGCAGCGGGGCGGGGGCGCCGACGCCGGGCAGGCCCAGCATCACCCCGGCGGGCTGTGCGGCCGGAGCGGCCGTGCGCTTCTCCCAGGCGTCCCCCGACCGGGTGTGCCGGACGCCCAGCGGTGCGCCCTCGGCGAGCAGGTGGTGCGGCGCGGCGTAGGTGATCTCCACGGTCACCACGTCGCCGGGGCGCACGTCCTGGGCCGGCTTGGTGAAGTGGACCAGGCGGTTGTCGGGTGCGCGCCCGGAGAGCCGGTGCGTGGCCCCGTCCTTGCGGCCCTCCCCTTCCGCGACCATGACGTCCAGGGTGCGGCCGACCTGCTTCTTGTTCTCCTCCCAGGAGATCTCCTCCTGGAGGGCGGACAGGCGCATGTAGCGCTCCTGGACGACCTCCTTGGGGATCTGGTCGTCCATGTCGGCGGCGGGGGTCCCGGGTCGCTTGGAGTACTGGAAGGTGAAGGCGTTCGCGAAGCGGGCCTCGCGCACGGCGTGCATGGTCTGCTCGAAGTCCTCCTCGGTCTCGCCCGGGAAGCCGACGATGATGTCGGTGGAGATGGCGGCGTCCGGCATCGCGGCACGCACCTTGTCGATGATCCCGAGGAAGCGCTCCTGGCGGTACGAGCGGCGCATGGCCTTGAGGATCGTGTCCGAGCCGGACTGCATCGGCATGTGCAGCTGGGGCATCACGTTCGGGGTCTCGGCCATCGCCGCGATCACGTCGTCGGTGAAGTCACGCGGGTGGGGCGAGGTGAAGCGGACGCGCTCCAGGCCCTCGATCGCGCCGCACGCCCTCAGCAGTTTGGAGAAGGCCTCGCGGTCGCCGATGTCGGAGCCGTAGGCGTTGACGTTCTGGCCGAGCAGGGTGATCTCGCTGACGCCCTCGGCGACGAGGGCCTCGATCTCGGCCAGGATGTCGCCGGTGCGGCGGTCCTTCTCCTTGCCGCGCAACGCCGGGACGATGCAGAAGGTGCAGGTGTTGTTGCAGCCGACGGAGATCGACACCCACGCCGCGTAGGCGGACTCACGGCGGGTCGGCAGCGTCGAGGGGAACGCCTCCAGGGACTCGGCGATCTCGACCTGCGCCTCCTCCTGGACCCGGGCGCGCTCCAGGAGCACCGGCAGCTTGCCGATGTTGTGCGTACCGAAGACGACGTCGACCCAGGGGGCCCGCCGCACGATGGTGTCGCGGTCCTTCTGCGCCAGACAGCCTCCGACGGCGATCTGCATCCCTGGACGCTTCGTCTTCATCGGGGCGAGGCGGCCGAGGTTGCCGTAGAGCTTGTTGTCGGCGTTCTCACGCACGGCGCAGGTGTTGAAGACGACGACGTCGGCGTCGCCGTCCGAGCCCTCGGGGGCGCGCACGTATCCGGCACCCTCCAGAAGCCCCGACAAGCGCTCGGAGTCGTGGACGTTCATCTGGCACCCGTAAGTGCGTACCTCGTAGCTCTTCTGGACGTCCACTGCTTCGCTCCGGTTGCCGCTGGTCATGGAACAAGGGTAGGTGCTGGCCGCGCCTCTCCCGCCGCCGGAGCCCGGGCCGGGGTCCGGCCTGGCCAGGACGGGGCACCGCCTGGCAGGATCGCGCCATGCTGCACGCACTGACCCGGCTCGGCCGGCGCCGCTCCCTCCAGGGGGGCGCCGCCGCCGCGGTCGTGCTCGGACTGCTGCTGTGGTGGGTGCTTCCGCTGGGTGGCGAGGAGCCGAGCGGCTCGCTCACCTTCTCCACCGGCGTACGCAGCGGGGTCTACCAGCGCTACGGGCAGCGGCTCGAGGGTGCGCTGGCCAAGGACATGCCCAAGGTGTCGATACGGCTGCAGAACAGCGAGGGCTCGCAGCAGAACATCGAACGGGTCGCCACAGGTGAGGCCGACTTCACCATCGCCACCGCCGACGCGGTCGCCACGTATCTGCAGAGCGGACGGCCCGGCGGCGAGCGGCTGCGCGGCTGTGTACGGCTGTACGACGACTACGTCCAGCTGGTCGTGCCCAGGGTCTCGGACATCCGGAAGGTCTCCGACCTGAGGGGCAAGCGGGTCGGCGTGGGCCAGAAGGGCTCGGGTGTGCTCCTCGTCGCGGACCGGCTGATGACGGCGGCGGGCGTCGACCCGGCGGAGGACATCACTCCGGTGCAGGCCGGCATCGACACGATGCCGCAGCGGCTGGTCGACGGAGGACTCGACGCCTTCTTCTGGTCCGGCGGACTGCCGACCGGTGCGGTGGAGGAACTCTCGGAGAGGTACGACGTCAGGCTGGTGCCGTTGGAGACACCCCTGATCAGCGAGCTCCAGGCGGCCGGCGGGTCCACCCGCCACTACAGGTCCGCCGTGATGCCGGCCGACGCCTACGACCACGCGCAGCAGGGGCAGGCCGTGCCGACGGTGGCGGTCGCCAATCTGCTGATCACCACGGACCGCACCGATCCGCTGATGACGGAGGCGTTCACCCGCACCGTGATCGACAGCCGGGACCGGATCGGGCGGGAGGTGCACGCGGCGCAGCTGGTGGACCTGCGTACGGCGATCTACACCGATCCGCTGCCGCTGCACGAAGGGGCCAGGCGCTACTACCGCTCGGCCAAGCCCTGAGCGCGTCCGCGCGGACGGATCACACCGTCACGCGGGCCGCCGCGGCTCACGCGTGCGGAGGGTTGCGCGGCACGGTGACCGTGACCAGCAGTCCGTGCGGCTGGTGCGTGCCGTAGCGGATCGTTCCGCCGCCCGCGGCGAGCAGCGCGCGCGAGATGGAGAGTCCGAGGCCCGACCCCTTGATGTTCTGGTGCCGTCCGCTGCGCCAGAAGCGGTCGCCGACGCGCTCCAGCTCCTGCGCGGTGAGTCCTGGCCCCCGGTCGGCGACGACGACCGTCGTGCCGGTCCCGTCGGACCCCGGCGTGACCCGAACCTCCTCGCCCTCGGGGGTGAACTTCAGCGCGTTGTCGATGACCGCGTCGAGCGCGCTGGAGAGCGCGATCGGGTCGGCCCACCCGGTCACGGCGACCGCGCCGTCCAGGGTCAGCGTCACGCCCCTCTCCTCCGCGAGCGGGCGCCAGGCCGCGACACGTTCGCCGGTGAGCGCGCCGATGTCCGTGAGCCGGATGTCCGCCTCGGCGTGCTCGGCCAGCGCCAGGTCGAGCAGGTCGTCCAGGACGTGCGCCAGCCGCTTGCCCTCCGTGCGCACCGAGGCGATCTCCTCGTTGCCCTCGGGGAGTTCGAGCGCGAGGAGCTCGATCCGCAGCAGCAGCGCGGCCAGCGGGTTGCGCAGCTGGTGGGACGCGTCGGCTACGAAGGCTCGCTGCTGCTCGAGCACGTCCTCGACGTTGTCCGCCATCTCGTTGAACGAACGTGCCAGCCGCCTGAGTTCCGGCGGCCCCCCGGACTCCACGACCCGGGAGCGCATCCGGCCGCTGGCGATGTCGTGGGTGGCCGCGTCCAGGGTCCGTACCGGAAGAAGCACCCAGCCGGTGAGGCGGAAGGCCGCCCCCAGTGCGACCAGCATGGCCAAGGCCTCGCCCAGGACGATGAGCAGCCAGCCGCGCAGGGTCCTGGAGCGCATCTCCCCGGTGGGGGAATCGGTCACGACGACGGCGACCACGTCGCCGTCCCGCACCACCGGCGAGGCGACGGCCAGCCTGCCCTGCTGCCAGGGCCAGACCTGGGCCGGGTCGTGGGACCGCCGGCCGAGCAGGGCCTCCCGGAACGCGTCACGCCCCTCGCCCTCGTCCGGCACGTTCCAGCCGGCCGGGGCCTTGGCCAGAGCCCTGTCGTCGCGGTAGAAGACACCGGCCCTGATCCCGTACACCGAGTCGTAGGCCTTGAGTTCGGTCTGCAGGATCCGCCGCCGTTCGTCCGAGCCCTCGACGGGTTCGCTGACGAACTGGGCGAGTGCGGCGAAGCGGGCGGTGTCGTCGATACGGTCGATGACGACCCGCTGCTGTTCGGCCGCGGCCACCCGCACGGCGAGCGGGACGCCCAGGGCCAGCAGCACGGCGGCCATGAGGACGATGAGCAGGGGAAGGAGGCGGGTGCGCACCGGGCGTTACGTCCTCAGCCCGACGGCGGGACGAGCCGGTAGCCGACGCCCCGCACCGTCTCGATCAGGGCGGGCAGCCGCAGCTTGGAACGGAGTGAGGCGACGTGCACCTCCAGCGTGCGCCCCGTCCCCTCCCAGCTGGTCCGCCACACCTCGCTGATGATCTGCTCCCGGCGGAAGACGACGCCGGGCCGCTGCGCGAGCAGCGCGAGCAGGTCGAACTCCTTGCGGGTGAGCTGGACCTCCTGGTCGTCGACGCTGACCCTGCGGGTGGGGAGCTCGATGCGGACCGGGCCGAGCAGCAGCGCCGCGAGCGGGGTGGGTCCGGTGTCCTCCCCGGCCGTCCTGCGCCGGGCCACGGCGTGGATCCGGGCGAGGAGCTCACCGGTGTCGTACGGCTTCACGACGTAGTCGTCGGCCCCGAGGTTGAGGCCGTGGATCCGTGAGCGGACGTCGGACCGCGCGGTCACCATGATCACCGGGATCGCGGAGCGCTTGCGGATCTTCCCGCACACCTCGTAGCCGTCCTGGTCGGGCAGCCCGAGGTCGAGGAGCACGACACCGAAGGGCTCCTTCTCTGCGGGCAGCAGCGCCTGCAGGGCCTCCTCGCCGCTGCGGGCGTGCACGACCTGGAAGCCGTGCCGCGCGAGAACGGCGGACAGGGCCGCCGCGACGTGGTCGTCGTCCTCGACGAGCAGCAGCCTCAAGAGCCCTCCTCTCCGTTCGCGTCTCGTGGGACGGCCGAACCTATCCGTGATCGTCCGATGGTGTTCCGCCGGGTGAACCTTCGCGTACGGCGACGATTCACGCCGTTCCGCATCAGGGCATCCACGCCGATGACAGGTGCGCCAGTCAAGGCCCTCCCCTTTACCACCGGGTTTCCGTTACCCACCCGGTACGCCGGTGAGCGCGCCGTGTCGTCCTGTTCACGCCGTGTGTGTCGCGGTGAGGCCGGATCGTTATCCTCAATTCTCGCTCAGATGTAATGACGATGATCGCACCACGTCACTAGGGTCCTTCCCTAACCGAGGAGGACGGAGCAAGAAGCCGATGAGCGGAGTTTCAGTGACCAAGGCCGCCGAGGATGCCGCGCCTGCGGGCGACGACCTTGTCGTACTGAGCAACGTCAACAAGCACTTCGGCGCGCTGCATGTGCTCCAGGACATCGATCTGACCATCGCCAGCGGCGAGGTCGTCGTAGTCATCGGACCCTCAGGGTCCGGGAAGTCCACGCTGTGCCGCACGATCAACCGCTTGGAGACGATCGACTCGGGCGCGATCTCGATCGACGGCAAGCCACTGCCCCAGGAGGGCAAGGAGCTGGCCAGGCTGCGTGCCGATGTCGGCATGGTCTTCCAGTCGTTCAATCTCTTCGCGCACAAGACGGTGCTCGAGAACGTGATGCTGGGCCAGGTCAAGGTTCGCGGGACGGACAAGAAGGCCGCCGAGGAGAAGGCCCGGAGCCTGCTCGACCGGGTGGGGGTCGGTGTACAGGCCGACAAGTACCCGGCACAGCTCTCCGGCGGTCAGCAGCAGCGCGTCGCTATCGCACGCGCACTGGCCATGGGCCCCAAGGTCATGCTCTTCGACGAGCCCACGTCGGCTCTCGACCCGGAGATGATCAACGAGGTACTCGAGGTCATGCAGCAGCTGGCCAGGGAGGGTATGACGATGGTCGTCGTCACCCACGAGATGGGCTTCGCCCGCTCGGCGGCCAACCGGGTCGTCTTCATGGCCGACGGAAAGATCGTCGAAGAGGCCACGCCGGACCAGTTCTTCAACAACCCGCACAGTGACCGGGCCAAGGACTTCCTGTCGAAGATCCTTCACCACTGATCCCGCACGGCCGGTCAAGCACGGCTGGACCCGCACCAGCTGATCACCCACATCGCGTCAACACAGGGAATTCCATCATGCAGCTTCGCAAGGTCACCGCCGCCTCGGCCGCCGTGCTCGCCCTCGGCCTCACCGCCACCGCCTGCGGCTCGGGCGACAAGGACGACGCCGCGGGCTCCGGCGGGAAGATCACGATCGGTATCAAGATCGACCAGCCCGGTCTCGGCCTGAAGACGCCCGAGGGCAAGTTCACCGGCTTCGACGTCGACGTCGCCACGTACGTCGCCAAGGAACTCGGTTACGACGCCAAGGACATCGACTTCGTCGAGACGAAGAGCGCCGACCGCGAGACCGCGATCGAGCGCGGCGACGTGAAGTTCATCGCCGCGACGTACTCCATCAACGACGAGCGTCTGCAGAAGGTCGACTTCGCGGGCCCGTACCTCCTCGCCCACCAGGACGTCCTGGTGCGTGCCGACGACGACTCCATCAAGTCGCCCGAGGACCTCAACAACAAGAAGCTCTGTTCCGTCACCGGTTCGACCTCGGCGAAGAACATCAAGGACAAGCTGGCCCCGAAGGCCAAGCTGCAGAACTACGGCGGCTACTCCGAGTGCCTCACCGGCCTGGAGAACAATGCCATCGACGCCCTCACGACGGACGACTCGATCCTCGCCGGATACGCGGCGCAGGAGGCCCACAAGGGCAAGTTCAAGCTGGCCGGCCTGAAGATGACCAACGAGAACTACGGCATCGGCCTGAAGAAGGGCGACGCCGCCCTCAAGAAGAAGATCGACGCCGCGCTGACCAAGATGGTCTCGGACGGTGCCTGGGACAAGGCGGTCGAGACCAACTTCGGTCCCGCCAACTACAAGAACGACGAAGCCCCGAAGATCGGCAACGTCGTCAAGTAGGACCTCCGTCGCCGACCGGTCCGAAGCCGGGCTGACGAGGTGCGCCGCCGCCGAGGCGGCGCACCGAGCCCTCCCCACACGTGGAAGCACGGGAGATCGTGTTCGACTTTCTTGAAGGTTACGACCTACTGGGGGCCTTCTGGGTGACGGTGAAACTCACCGTCTACTCCGCCCTCGGTTCCCTCATATGGGGAACGCTGCTGGCCGGTATGCGGGTCGGCCCGGTCCCCCTGATGCGCGGTTTCAGTACCGCCTATGTGAACATCGTCCGCAATATCCCGCTGACCGTCACCATCGTCTTCGCGTCGCTGGGCCTCTTCCAGACGCTGCAGGTGACCCTCGGGGGCGGAGACGACTTCGACGTCGTCAACTTCCGGCTCTCGGTGCTCGCGCTGGTCCTCTACACCGCCGCCTTCGTGTGCGAGGCGCTGCGGTCCGGCATCAACACCGTGCCGGCGGGCCAGGCCGAAGCGGCACGGGCCCTCGGGCTGAGCTTCACCCAGGTCCTGCGGCTGATCATCCTCCCCCAGGCGTTCCGTTCGGTCGTGAACCCGCTGGCCAACGTGCTGATCGCGCTGACCAAGAACACCACAGTCGCCGCGGCGATCGGTGTGGTCGAAGCCGCGTACCTGATGAAGGACATGATCGAAGCAGAGGCGCAACTGATGCTGATCTCCGCCATCTTCGCGTTCGGATTCATCTGCCTCACCCTCCCGACCGGTCTCCTCCTCGGCTGGGTGAGCAGGAAGGTGGCGGTGAAGCGATGACGACCTCAGTCCTCTTCGACGCGCAGGGACCCCGCGCCAAGCGGCGCAACATCCTCTACACGGTCGTCTTCACCCTGGCTCTCGTGGCTGTGGTCTGGTGGGTCTACACCAGCCTCGACGAGAAGCACCAGCTCGACTGGGTCAAGTGGGAGCCGTTCTTCACGAGCGTCCTGCCGTGGGAGACGTACATCTGGCCCGGGCTCCAGAACACGCTCAAGGCCGCGTTCTTCGCCCTGCTGATCGCACTGCCCCTCGGAGCGCTGTTCGGCATCGGCCGGCTCTCCGACCACCGTTGGATGCGGATGCCGTCCGGCGTCGTCGTGGAGTTCTTCCGCGCCATCCCGGTACTGATCCTGATGATCACGGCGAACGCCGCGTTCTCGGAGTTCACGACGATCGCGAGCGACGTACGTCCGCTGTACGCCGTCGTCACGGGTCTGGTGCTGTACAACGCCTCGGTACTCGCCGAGATCGTGCGGGCCGGGATCCTCTCGCTCCCGCAGGGGCAGACCGACGCCGCGAAGGCGATCGGAATGCGCAAGGGCCAGACGATGCGGTTCGTGCTGCTGCCGCAGTCGGTCACCGCGATGCTGCCCGCGATCGTCAGTCAGATCGTCGTCATCGTGAAGGACACCGCACTCGGTGGCGCGGTGCTCACCTACCCCGAGCTGCTCGCGTCGGTCCGCCCGATGAGCGCGAACTACGGGGCGAACACGATCGCGTGCTTCACGATCATCGCGCTGATCTTCGTCGCGCTGAACTTCGCGCTCACCTCGTTCGCCAGCTGGCTCGAGGGCAGGCTGCGGCGCGGGAAGAAGAGCACGGGCACGGTGATCGGCGCCGGCCCCGACGGGGGCATCAAGGCCATCGGCGAAGCACCGCTCGTCCTCGAGGACGGGCGCGGGGCCTGACGGTCCGTCGATAACTGATCCACGGGGGGCGTCGGCGCGTTACGCCGCGCCCCCCGCCACGTTCCCCGGTCACTTGACGCACGCACCGCCAGTGGGTTGCATACGTTCTGTGATCCCGCCCCGAACGCCCCCCGCCGCCGCCCTCTCCTTCCTCCCCCCGACCTCGATGACTGGCGCCGGAGGAATCACCCCGTGGACCCGGTGATCGTCGTCGGTGCCGGACCGGTCGGACTGGCGCTGTCCCTCGCTCTCGCGGCCCAGGGCGTCCCCTCCGTCCTGCTGGACGAGGGGAAGGGCGGCGACGAGCCCCGCCCCGCGCGCACCGTGGTGCTGCGCGAGGACACCGCGGACCTGATGGAGCGGCTCGGCTGCTCCGCGCTCAAGGACGAGGGGCTGCGCTGGGCGGGCTGGCGCTCGGTGCGGCGCAAACAGCTGGTACGGGCCGTGCCGCTGGGCGAGGAGGAGGGCACCGTCCCGCTGCCGTCGCCCGTGCACCTTCCCCAGCACGCGCTCACCGCGGGGCTGCGGGCCTCGGTCGCCGCGCACGAGCTGGTCGAGATGGTGCCGTTCAGCCGGATCGACACCCTGGAGCAGGACGCGCACGGCGTCACGGTCCACACCCGCGGGCCCGGTTCGACCTGGTGGCGCGGGAGCTACCTGGTGGGCTGCGACGGCGCGCGGTCCACCGTCCGCAAGCTCCTCGACATCAGGTTCCCGGGCCGTACGGCGGTGGAACGGCACGCGGTCGCGGCGCTCCGCTCGGAACTTCCCTGGCCGGGCGAGGCCGTACTGCACCGGTCCCCGCCCTGGCGTTCCGGTGGTGCGGAGGTCACCGCGCGGCCGCTGCCCGACAGCGTGTGGCGGCTGGACTGGCTCCTCCCGCCGCGCGGCGAACTCGTCACCCCTGACGCCCTGATCACCCGCATCCGCGACACCCTGGCGGGCTGGTGCGGTGAGACACCGGCCTACGAGCTCCTGGACACCGGCGTGTACACGCTGCACCACCGGCTGGCCAGGCGGTGGCGGGTCCGGCGCGCCTTCCTCGCGGGGGACGCGGCACATCTGCTGGGGGCGCTCGGTACCCAGGGGCTCGACGAGGGCCTGCGGGACGCCGAGAACCTGGCCTGGAAACTGGCGCAGGCCTGGCACCAGGGCGCCTCCGAGCTGCTGCTCGACAGCTATCAGGCCGAGCGCCGGGCAGCGGTCGCCGCCCGGCTCCGCGCCGCTGACCAGTCGCTGCCGATACTGCGGGGCGGCGCGGGTCTCCGCACGCTCGTGCCGGGCGGCGCACGCGGGCACGACACACTGCTGGCCGACGGTCATCTGGGGTGCGGGCCCCTGGGCGCGCCCCCGTCGTACACGCACTCCCCTCTCGCGCCTCACCCCAGCGAGGCGCACGCTTCGGTGGGTACGGCTCCCGGTGCGCCGGTCACCGACGTACGGGTGACGGCGCCCGACGGGAAGACGGTGCGGCTGCGCGACCGGCTCGGCCAGGGGCACCTCCTGGTGGTCCTGGTCGCACCGGGGACCGGCGTGTGGGACCGGCGGCACTGGCTGACCGCGGGGGTGATGCCCCGGCTCGTCGACGCGGTGAACGCCCTCCCGGCGAGGGCCGAGCTGCTGGTCGCCGAGAGCTACCCGGGAGCCACGGCCCACACGGTGCTCCTGGTCAGGCCGGACGGGCATCTCGTGGCCGGCTTCAGCGGGGTACGACCGGCCGAACTCTTCGCGGCGGCCGACGCGGCGCGCGGGGGCGGCACGGGCACCGCGCACGGCACGGGAGCGCGCGCCACGGCGAGCTCCGACCGCACTGCGGACGTCAATTGACCGTCGCAGGCCGACATGGTGTACTCCAGATCATGACCGACACCGATGTGCGCCTGTGGCGGAGGGTCCATATGGACCTCGTCCGCTATGCGGGCTGCGTGTGTCGTCCGTCCTGCTGAATCGCATCCCCCGGCACCACCGCGCTGTCCTCCGCGCGCCTGCGTGCCTCCACGCGAACTCCTCAGGACGGTCCCCTGTGTCTGAATCCCCCGCACCCGCATCTTCCGTGGCCGTGGGCTCCTCTGCATCCACCGTGGCCGTGGGCTCCCCCGCGTCCACGCCCTCGGCCCCCCTCCCCGCATCCACGCATGCCGTCGGCACGGATCCGACCGCCGCACCCTCCGATCCGGCCCTCTCGGACGGCGCCCACCCGGCTGTCGCCCACCCTGCTGTCGTCCACTCGCAGGCCCCGACCGCCGCGGAACTGCTCGACTTCGTCCGCAGGACCGCCGAGGAAACGGCGCTCGTCACCTCGCTCCCGCTCGATCCCGAGGGCCGCACCTGGCTCCGGCTGGAGGGACCCGGCGGCAGTGAGGCCTGGCTGATCGCCTGGCCTCCCGGAACCGGCACCGGCTGGCACGACCACGCCGAGTCACAGGGAGCCTTTACCGTAGCGGCGGGCGGACTCCGCGAGCATTCGCTGGCCGCCCGGCTGCCCACGGACGGCTGGAAGACCCTCGAACTGAGCGAGGACGTCGACCGTACCCGGCAGCTCGCGACCGGCCAGGGCAGGGCCTTCGGCCGGCATCACGTGCACGAGGTACTGAACGAGTCGGAGCACGAGCACGCGGTGTCGGTCCACGCGTACTACCCGCCGCTGCCGCGGATCCGCCGCTACAGCCGCGCGGGATCGGTGCTGCGCCTGGAGCAGACCGAACACCCGGAGGACTGGCAGTGAGCGCCGACGACCAGGCCCGGCCGGGACGGTCGGAGCAGATCGGCATCGACCAACTGCTCGACCGGATACGGGCGGACTACGCCCGAATCGGTCCCGAAGAGGCCGCGGTCGCCGCATCGGAGGGCGCGCTGCTGGTCGACATCCGGTACGCGGCTCTGCGCGAGAGGGACGGCCTGATCCCCGGCGCACTGGTCGTCGAACGCAACGAGCTGGAATGGCGGCTCGACCCCCTGGGCAGCCACCGCGCCCCGGAGGCCGTGAGCCACGACCTGCACATCGTGGTGATCTGCAACGAGGGCTACGCCTCAAGCCTCGCGGTCGCCTCCCTGCGTCAGTTGGGTCTGCACCGGGCCACCGACCTGACCGGCGGCTTCCAGGCATGGCGCGCGGCAGGTCTCCCGGTCACGCACTGACACGATCTCGTCGGCCACGCGTGCCGGTGGCCGGGTGGCGCCTCGAACGGCCGCTCGACTGCCGGCAGGCCCGAACGCCCACTCGACACACCCGAACGCTGCTCTCCGGTGGAGCTATCACCGCGCGCGACGGACATTCACCTCATCACTGAGGACCGGAATGTACGGAGATGTCGCGCCGATGGAAACCTCTCAGCTCACCCCGGACCAGCTCGACGCACAAGCCTCCCGGCTCCATGCCACCGACGCCTGGCAGAGCATCGTCACCGGGTGGGAGGCCACCGCCCCCACGCCCGAGTACCCGACGCCGGATGTGGTGTGCCCGACGCCCGAGACCGAGTGGCCGGGGCGCGAGCCCCGCCACCCGGCACCCGGGCCTCCGGCACCCGAGGTGCTGCGCCAGGAGACCGCCGTAGCGGGCGGCGATGTGCGGCCCGCACGCGCCGCCGACTGGCGGGACCTGCTCTCCCTGCCCGTCGACCGGCTCGTGGAAGAGTCCCTGCGGACACGGCCCACGCGCCCGTCCCCGGCACGCGAACGCCCGCTCCCCGGGCGCCTCGGCGCCGTACTGCCCGACTTCCTGCACGCCTGGCGCCGCGTCGGGCAGCCCGATGTGCGGCCCTCGGTCCACCTCGCCTACGCGCGGCAGATCCTGACGGAGTGGGGCTGGCAGAACACCCCCTACCGCCTGCGCAACGCCCGCGGCTCGCGCTGCCTCTGCGGGGCGATGCTGACTGCGCACCGGCTGGGTTACGGCTCCCTGCACACCGTGGACCGCGCCGGCGCCTGGATGATCACCGAACTGCGCTCACAGGGCTGGACCGAGCTGATCGGCCCCTGGAACCGGCATCCCGGCCGCACGGCCGAGGACGCGCTGGCGCTCATCGACGCCACGATCCACCGGGCATCAGTCGCAGGACAGTGACCCGACGCGACCGGTGAGAGACAGTGAGCGCACTCACCGGACGGGCCCGCGGCGACAGCCCCCTCCGCCCTCGCCGCGGACCCGTCCGTCGGACAGTGCGCGCACGATCTCACCCACCTCGACCTCGTGGGTAGCCCCTCCGCCCTCTCCGTAGCAGCCTCACCCCGGACCGGGTGGAGTGTGCGGCCCCCGTAGCCTCGCGCTCCCGACCGTCCCGTTCGCGAGCTCCCCCGGCCCCTCGCCGTCCCGTTCGCGAGCTCCCCCGACCCCTCGCCGTCCCGCGTACTGCGGCCCCGTCGCCAGCCGCCGGTCAGAACGGCTCGTCAAGCCCTTCCGTGTCCTCCCCCTCGGCCTCGATCGCCTGGCGCACCACGCGCAGGGCCATTCCCTCGCCGTAACCCTTGCGCGCGAGCATCCCCGCGAGCCTGCGCAGCCGCTTGTCGCGTTCCAGCCCCCGGGTGGAGCGGAGCTTCCGCGCGACGAGCTCCCGGGCGGTCTCCTCCTCCTGATCGGAGTCGAGCTGCCCGACCGCCTCGTCGATCACGGTGGGGTCCACACCCTTCGTGCGCAGCTCACGCACGAGGGCTCGACGTGCCAGCCCCCTGCCGTGGTGCCGGGACTCGACCCACGCGTCGGCGAACGCCGCGTCGTTGATCAGGCCCACGTCCTCGAACCGCGACAGCACCTCGTCCGCCGCCTCGTCGGGAATCTCCTTCTTGCGCAGCGCGTCCGCGAGTTGCTTACGGGTGCGCGGGGTCCCGGTCAGCAGCCTCAGACAGATGTTGCGCGCCTGTTCGACCGGGTCCAGCGGCTCCCCCTTCCCGGCCCTCGACGAGGAGGGGGAACCGCTGCTTCTCGAGCGTGAGCGCGAGCGACGTCCCGTCCCCTCGCCGAACCCGGCCCCCCGACCGGGCTCCGCGGAACTCCCAGAACTCCCTGGCGCCTCTGCGGCGTACTCGGGACCGGGGGCGGTTTCAGGACCGGGAGCGGTTTCGTCGCCTGCGCCCGGCCACTCCGTGCGACGTGTCACGGCCTAGCTCTTGGCCGCCACGGCCTTGGCGGGCTTGGCCTTGGTCGCGGGAGCCGGTACAGACTTGGCCGCCGCGTCCGCCGGAGCGCCCGTGGTGGCTGCGGCATCGGCTGCGGGCTCCGCCGACGTCTCCTCGGGACGGACACCGATGCCGAGCTTCTCCAGGATCTTCCTCTCGATCTCGTTGGCGAGATCGGGGTTGTCCTTGAGGAAGTTACGGGCGTTCTCCTTGCCCTGACCGAGCTGGTCGCCCTCGTACGTGTACCAGGCGCCGGCCTTGCGGACGAAGCCGTGGTCCACGCCCATGTCGATCAGGCCGCCCTCGCGGCTGATGCCCTGGCCGTAGAGGATGTCGAACTCGGCCTGCTTGAACGGCGGCGCGACCTTGTTCTTGACGACCTTGACGCGGGTGCGGTTACCCACGGCGTCGGTGCCGTCCTTGAGGGTCTCGATCCGGCGGATGTCCAGCCGCACCGAGGCGTAGAACTTCAGCGCGCGGCCACCGGTCGTGGTCTCCGGGGAGCCGAACATCACTCCGATCTTCTCGCGGAGCTGGTTGATGAAGATCGCGGTGGTCTTGGACTGGTTGAGCGCGCTGGTGATCTTCCGGAGTGCCTGGCTCATCAGCCGGGCCTGCAGACCCACGTGCGAGTCGCCCATCTCGCCCTCGATCTCCGCACGGGGCACCAGGGCCGCGACGGAGTCGATGACGATCAGGTCCAGCGCACCGGAGCGGACCAGCATGTCCACGATCTCCAGCGCCTGCTCGCCGTTGTCCGGCTGCGAGAGGATGAGGTTGTCGATGTCGACGCCGAGCTTCTTCGCGTACTCCGGGTCGAGAGCGTGCTCGGCGTCGATGAACGCCACCGAGCCGCCGAGCTTCTGCGCGTTCGCCACGGCGTGCAGCGTCAGCGTCGTCTTGCCGGAGGACTCCGGTCCGTACACCTCCACCACACGGCCACGCGGCAGACCGCCTACGCCGAGTGCCACGTCGAGCGCGGTGGACCCGGTGGGGATCACCTCGATCGGCTCGTTCGGCCGCTCGCCGAGGCGCATCACCGCGCCCTTGCCGAATTGCCGTTCAATCTGTGCGAGTGCGGCGTCCAGCGCCTTCTCGCGGTCGGTTCCTGCCATGGGTTCCACCCGATTTGCTTGAGTCGATCGCTTCACGTCACAGACGCTAACCCCTGCCACTGACAATGGGCCTCGACGTCCTCCCGGCCTGTGGACAACTCCACGGTCGGGCCCGGGAAAACCCGGCCGGAATCCCATGAGAATGGATGTTCGATTTTAGTGTCAAGCGCACCACGCCGGGCCACCACCGCCGAGCGTAGCGGCTTATAGCAGTCGACGACGAGCAAGTCAATGAACAGGGGCGTGCACCATGCCACCGAAGGGCCCACCCGGATACATGGATCCGCGGATACCTGGCTTCACAGATCTCGACGGCACGGCACCTCGCCTACCGCGGCGAACCGCGTCCGAGGCGCACCGGTGATCACGGGGGCAGCCCTCAGCGGGATCCCGCAGCGCCGCCCCGCGCCGCCCGGCGGATCCTGGACAGCAACGGCTCGCCACGGCTCGCACGGTGGCTACCGTGCACCCTGGGGTCGTCGGTCACGTCGTAGCGCTTCACGTAGGCGGCGAGGAACGCCTGGAGCGTCGCGACGGCCGGAATGGCGATCAGCGCCCCGACCGCGCCCATCAGCGCCGTGCCGGCGACCACCGAGCCGAAAGCCACCGCGGGATGGATGTCGACCGTCTTGGAGGTGAGCTTCGGCTGGAGGACGTAGTTCTCGAACTGCTGGTAGACCAGGACGAATCCGAGGACCCACAACGCGTACCAGGGGTCCACGGTGAAGGCGATCAGCATGGGCAGCGCCCCGGCGAGATAGGTACCGATCGTCGGGATGAACTGGGAGACCAGGCCCACCCAGACCGCGAGGGCGGGCGCGTACGGGACGCCGAGGATCACCAGCAGGACGTAGTGCGCCGCACCGGAGATGAGCGCCATCAGTCCGCGCGAGTAGATGTAGCCACCGGTCTTGTCGACCGCGATCTCCCAGGCGCGCAGGACCTCGGTCTGCCGCGAGGGCGGGAGCACGGAGCACAGCGCGCGCCTCAGACGGGGGCCGTCGGCGGCGAAGTAGAACGAGAACAGGAAGATCATCAGCAGCCGGAACAGCCCGCCGAGCACGGTCGTGGAGACGTCGAGCACTCCGGTGGCGCTGTTCTGCACGTACTTCTGGAGCCAGTCGGAGTGCAGCAGGCTGTCCTGCACCTCGACCCGGGACAGCTCCGTGTGGAAGGTCTGGTTGACCCAGGCGATCACGGAGTCCAGGTACTTGGGGAACTCCTCGACCATGTCGACGATCTGGCCGGCGAGCATGGAGCCGAGCAGTAGGACGAAGCCGACCCCGGCGATCAGCACACCGAGGAAGACCAGGAAGGTGGCGAGCCCGCGGCGCATCCCACGTCCGGCCATGCGGCTGACGGCGGGCTCGATGGCCAGCGCCAGGAAGAAGGCGATGAGGATGTTGGTGAGCAGCCCGATGAGCTGGTCGAAGGCCCAGCTGCCCAGTCGGAAGCACCCGTAGAGCGCGAGCGCCATGACCATGGCACGCGGCAGCCAGCCTGGCATACGGGCGGGACCGGTGCCGGGCGGCGGATTCGGTGGTGCGGCCGGCGGGACGGGCGGGACGGCGGGCGGTCGGGTCTGGGCGGTCTCGTCTGTCGGTGCCACGGCACAAGTCTCGCTCACTCCGATGGCAGTGGGCCGCGCGGCCCACCGCCGACGGAGCGGGTGACGCGCCCACCCCGGTCGGCGGACGGATTCAACGCTTGTCCGGCGGGATACCGACCGCGGAGCAGACTCCCCGCCAGACGTCCTTGGTCTCCCAGCCCGCGGCCAGCGCCTCGTGCACCGTGCGGCCGCCGAGCTCGGCCATGACATGGTCGCGCGCGAAGGAGTCGGCGTACGCCGCGCCGAAGTGGTCCGCCATCCGTTCCCAGAAAATCGTCAACCGCATGCCACAAGTATCCCGCTCCTGAGAGTGCAGACGGGCCGCGCGGGCCCTGCCGGCAGCCGCTCGCCCCTACGGTCGGTCCATGGCTGGAACCGGAGCAAGCCCCCTCGCCCGCGCCGAGCAGTTCGTCTGGCTCACCGCACGCGTCCTCGAACAGCGGCGGTTCGCGCACCTCTTCCTGGACGGGAGCGCGGACGCCGTCGAGACCGCGCTCGCCGCCTACGGGAACGAGGACGGCGGCTACGCCCACGCGCTCGAACCCGATCTCCGCGGGCCGGTGAGCCAGCCGCTGCACACGGCCCACGCACTGAGCGTGCTCGACTCGATCGGCCGCTGCGGTGGCCTGCGCGCTGAGCGGATCTGCCGCTATCTGACGGATGTGTCGACCAGGGAGGGCGCCCTTCCCGCGCTCCGCCCCTCGCAGCGGGGCTACCCGGCCGCCCCCTTCATCCCGGTCGTCGACGACCCGCCCCCCGAACTGCTCGCGACGGGTCCGGTCGTCGGGCTGCTGCACCGAAATCAGGTCTGGCACGCCTGGCTGTTCCGGGCCACCGACTTCTGCTGGGCCGCCGTGGAGGCGCTGGAGCAGTCGCATCCGTACGAGATCGAGGCCGCCGTCGCCTTCCTGGACGGTGTGCCGGACCGGGCGCGTGCGGAGTCCGCCGCCGAACGGCTGGGCAGGCTGGTGCGTGAACAGAGGCTGGTGGTGCTGGATCCGGGGCGGCGCGCGGAGTACCCGGTCTCCCCCGGCTACGCCCCGGGGGAGCACCACTTCCCTTACGACTACGCCCGCACACCCGGGTCGCTGGCCCGGCGCTGGTTCGGTGACGGCGAGCTGGAGAGCTCGCTGGACCATCTGGCGGCCGAGCAGCGGGAGGACGGCGGCTGGCCGGTCAACTGGCGCCGGTGGGCACCGGGGACGGCCCTCGAAGGCCGCCCCCTGGTGACGCTCAGGGCCCTGCAGACGCTCGACGCGTACGGTCGCGGCCTCCGCTGATCCGCCCGCGTCTCAGAACAGGGCGCGCCCCAGCGCGGTGACGGCGACGGCCGCGCCGACCACGACCAGGAAGGGAGCGCGCAGGACGAGCGCGAGCGCGGCGGCTCCGAGCCCCGCGGCCCTGGCGTCCAGGACCAGCTGCTGTCCGTCGCCGAAGGTCTGCTGGGCGGTGAGAGCCGCGAGCAGCGCCGCCGGCAGGAGCGCTGCGAGCTTCTGGACCAAGGGACGTTCCAGCACTCCGGCGGGGACCAGCAGCCCCAGGAGCTTCGCGAGGTAGCAGCCGGCCGCGGTGAGCCCGATGGCGATCCAGACGTTCACCGGCCCTCCCCGGGCGTCGTGCCGGCGGTGGCGGAGGCGTCCGCGGAGCTCCGGCCGCGGCCCTTCAGGAAGAGGACGACGGGTGCGGCCAGCGCGGCCAGCAGCACCGGCACACCGGCGGGCAGCACCGGAAGGAGGCCCAGGGCCAGCAGGACCGCGAGAGCTGCCGTGACGCGCTCCGTGGTGCTCCTGAGCATCGGCGCGAGCAGGGCCAGGAACACGGCGGGGCTCGCCGCGTCCAGTCCCCAGACGTCGGTGTCGCCCAGTGCCTCGGCGCCGAGCGCGCCGACGAGCGTGGTGAGGTTCCACAGGGCGTAGAGCGTGAGCCCGGTGACGGTGAACCCGATGCGTGCGGCACGCCGGGTGGGCTGCCCCAGGGTGACGGCCGTCGTCTCGTCGATGACCCACTGGGCGGCGAACGGTCGCAGCATCCGGGGAACGGCGAGCAGCTGGGAGAGGCGCAACCCGTAGAAGGCGTTGCGGACGCCCAGGAAGAACGCTCCGGCAGCCGCGGTGTAGGGGTTGCCACCCGCCGCGAGTGCGCCGACGAGGGCGAACTGCGAGGCGCCGGTGAAGACGAGAAGGCTGAGCGCACACGTCTGCAGGAGGGTCAGCCCCGAGCCTGCCGAGGTCACGCCGAAGGCGAATCCGGAGAGGCCCACGGCTATGCCCACACCGAGGGCGTCCCGGACGACCGCTGCGTCCGGCTTGTCCTCACGGGCGCCCGGTGGGCCGTCGGCGCCGGTGTTCTGCGGGGGTGCTGTCTGTTCTGCCACCCGCGGAACGTTACGGGGAGGGATCCGTGCGGGTCTTGTACGTTTCTGCGCGCCGGCGCCGGCAGGCGCTCGGACCGGCGCCCGCCCACGGGCAGGCGACCCGGCTCGGGGGCGGGCGGGCCCCGGCCGGCTCCGGGCGGCGGGCATGTTCAGCGGCCGTTGTCGGTGGCGGGGTGCACGATGGGGGGCATGGCCGGTTCAGCACTCGATTCGTTCTCGCCCGCGACCCGCGGCTGGTTCGCGGGTGCCTTCGACGCGCCCACCGCGGCCCAGGAGGGCGCGTGGCGGGCCATCGGTGAGGGTTCGGACGTGCTGGTGGTCGCCCCGACCGGCTCAGGCAAGACGCTCGCCGCCTTCCTCGCCTCCCTGGACCAGCTGGCGGCCGTCCCGCCGCCGGCCGAGGCGAAGAAGCGGTGCCGGGTGCTGTACGTGTCCCCGATGAAGGCACTCGCCGTCGACGTGGAGCGAAATCTGCGTTCGCCGCTGACCGGTATCCGCCAGGAGTCGGTGCGTCTGGGCCTGCCCGAACCAGAGGTTCGGGTGGGGATCCGCTCAGGCGACACCCCTCCGGCCGAGCGCCGCTCGATGGCCACGAAACCTCCGGACATCCTGATCACCACACCCGAATCGCTGTTCCTGATGCTCACGTCCTCGGCGCGGGAGGCACTGGCGGGCATCGAGACGGTGATCGTGGACGAGGTGCACGCCGTCGCGGGCACCAAGCGCGGTGCGCACCTGGCCGTGTCCCTGGAGCGTCTGGACGAGCTGCTGCCGCGGCCCGCGCGCCGGATCGGCCTGTCGGCGACGGTCCGCCCGGTCGACGAGGTGGCCCGGTTCCTGTCACCGCAGCGGAAGGTGGAGATCGTCCAGCCGCCGTCGGCGAAGGAGTTCGACCTGTCCGTCGTGGTCCCGGTCGAGGATCTCGGCGAGCTGAGCGGCTCCCCCGCCACGGGCGACGAGGGCGGTCAGGCGGAGAAGCCGTCCATCTGGCCGCACGTCGAGGAGCGGATCGCCGACCTCGTCCAGTCGCACCGGTCCACGATCGTCTTCGCCAACTCCCGGCGGCTGGCCGAGCGCCTGTGCAACCGGCTGAACGAGATCGCCTACGAGCGGGCCACCGGCACCGCCTTCGAGGAGCGGGCGGAGGGCGCCGGGCCGCTGGAGGCGGGGTCGGAGGGTCCCGTGCCGCTGCCCGAAGCCCACTCCCCCGCCGAGATCATGGCTCAGTCCGGGGCCGCCAAGGGGGCACCCGCCGTCCTCGCCCGCGCACACCACGGGTCGGTGTCGAAGGAACAGCGTTCCCAGGTCGAGGAGGACCTCAAGGCGGGCAGGCTGCCGGCGGTGGTCGCCACGTCGAGCCTCGAGCTGGGCATCGACATGGGCGCGGTCGACCTGGTGATCCAGGTCGAGTCGCCGCCGTCCGTCGCCTCTGGCCTGCAGCGGGTGGGCCGAGCCGGACACCAGGTCGGCGCCGTGTCCACCGGTGTGGTCTTCCCCAAGTACCGCGGCGACCTGGTGCAGGCCGCCGTGGTCACCGAGCGGATGCGCACGGGCGCCATCGAGGCACTCCGCGTCCCGACCAACCCGCTGGACGTGCTCGCCCAGCAGATCGTCGCCATGGTCGCGCTCGACAGCTGGCAGGCAGACGACCTGCTCGCCCTCGCCCGCCGGGCCGCCCCGTTCGCGTCCCTCCCGGAGTCCGCGTTCACCGCCGTGCTCGACATGCTCGCCGGACGCTACCCATCCGACGCCTTCGCGGAGCTGCGCCCGCGGGTGGTGTGGGACCGCGTCGCGGGGACGGTCACCGGGCGCCCGGGCGCCCAGCGGCTCGCGGTCACCTCCGGCGGCACCATTCCCGACCGCGGACTCTTCGGGGTCTTCCTGGCCGGCGCCGATCCGAAGAAGGGCGGCGGACGCGTCGGCGAGCTCGACGAGGAGATGGTCTACGAGTCCCGGGTGGGCGACGTGTTCACCCTGGGCACCACGTCATGGCGCATCGAGGACATCACCAGGGACCGGGTCCTGGTCTCGCCGGCTCCCGGCGTTCCGGGACGGCTGCCCTTCTGGAAGGGCGACCAACTGGGCCGGCCACTCGAACTGGGCCGTGCGGTGGGCGCGTTCCTCCGCGAGATCGGCGGGCTGTCCGCCGAGGACGCCAGGCTCCGGCTGCTCGCCGCGGGCCTCGACGTCTGGGCGGCGGACAACGTCCTGTCGTACCTGGACGAGCAGCGCAGGGCCTGCGGCCATGTGCCCGACGACCGGACCGTCCTCGTCGAGAGGTTCCGGGACGAGCTGGGCGACTGGCGGATCGTGGTGCACTCTCCGTTCGGTGCCCAGGTCCACGCCCCCTGGGCACTCGCCCTGTCGGCCCGGCTCGGCGAGCGCTACGGCATGGACGCGCAGGTCATGCACGCGGACGACGGCATCGTGCTGCGGCTGCCCGACGCCGATCTGATGGGCCTGGACCTGCTCGACTTCGACCCCGCCCAGACGGACGCGGCCGGCGGCGAGGCGGCGGCAACGGCCTTTCCCGCCACCGGGTTCGACAGCGAGCAGCCCCCCGTGGCCGCCACCGACGTCGTCTTCGACAAGGGGGAGATCAGCCAGGTCGTGACGGACCAGGTGGGCGGGTCGGCCCTGTTCGCCTCCCGGTTCCGCGAGTGCGCGGCGCGCGCCCTGCTGCTTCCCAGACGGAGCCCCGGAAAGCGCACCCCGCTCTGGCAGCAGCGCCAGCGCGCGTCGCAACTACTGCAGGTGGCATCGGAGTTCGGCTCGTTCCCGATCGTCCTGGAGGCGGTCCGTGAGTGCCTCCAGGACGTCTTCGACGTACCCGGACTCACCGAGTTGATGGGCGACCTGGAGGCCAGGCGTATCCGTCTGGTCGAGGTGACTACGCCCGAGCCGTCCCCGTTCGCCCGCTCGCTCCTCTTCGGCTACGTCGCGCAGTTCCTGTACGAGGGCGACTCGCCCCTCGCCGAACGGCGGGCAGCGGCCCTGTCCCTCGACTCCCACCTCCTGGCCGAACTGCTCGGCCAGGCCGAACTTCGCGAACTGCTCGACGCCGATGTCCTCGGCGAGCTGGAGCGGGAGCTGCAGTGGCTGACGGACGACAGGAAGATCAAGGACGCGGAGGGCGTCGCCGATCTGCTGCGCGTCCTGGGTCCGCTGACGGACGCCGACCTCGTCGAGCGCGGCGCGGAGTCCGCGTGGGCTCCGGAGCTGGAGACAGCCCGGCGGGCCATCCGGGTACGCATCGGCGGATCCCCCCACTGGGCGGCCGTCGAGGACGCGGGGCGGCTGCGTGACGCGCTGGGCACCGCTCTGCCCGTCGGCGTACCCGAGGCGTTCACCGAGCCGGTGAAGGACCCGCTCGGCGACCTCCTCGCCCGTTACGCCCGTACGCACGGCCCGTTCACCGCCGCACAGGCGGCCCAGCGCTTCGGCCTCGGCACCGCCGTCACGGACGGCGCCCTGCAGCGGCTCGCCGCGTCCGGCCGCGTCGTCCAGGGCGAGTTCCACCCGGCGGGTATCGGTCAGGAGTGGTGCGACGCCACGGTCCTGCGGCGACTGCGACGCCGTTCGCTCGCCGCGCTCCGTCAGGAGCTGGAGCCGGTGCCGCCCGCCGCCCTGGCGGGCTTCCTGCCGCAGTGGCAGCACATCGGCGACAACAGCCTGCGCGGGATCGACGGACTGGCCCGTGCCATCGAACAGTTGCAGGGGGCTCCGGTCCCGGCGTCCGCCCTGGAGAAGCTGATCCTGCCGAGCCGCGTCGCGGGGTATGGCCCAGCCATGCTCGACGAGCTCACCACGACCGGCGAGGTCGTCTGGGCGGGCGCCGGCGCCCTCCCCGGCAAGGACGGCTGGCTCTCGCTCTACCTCGCCGACAGCGCACCCCTGCTCCTGCCGCCGCCGCACCCGTTGGAGCAGACCGCGCTGCACGAGTCGGTGCTCACCGTCCTGTCCGGCGGATACGGACTCTTCTTCCGGCAGATCGCCGATCAGGTCCGCGCCACCACCCACCCCGACTGCACCGATCCCGAACTGGCAGACGCCCTCTGGGACCTCGTCTGGACCGGACGCCTCACCAACGACACCCTCGCGCCCCTGCGCTCGCTCCTCGGCTCCGGTCGTACGGCGGGTTCCACCGCACACCGTGCGAAACGCAGTGTGCCGCGGGGGCGCTACGGGTCGCTGACCGCGGCGGCCCGTCCCGCGTCACGCACCGGGCCACCGACCGTGTCGGGGCGCTGGTCACTGCTGCCACCGGCCGAGCCCGAGCCCACCCACCGCGCGCACGCGCTGGCCCGGACGCTCCTGGACCGTCACGGCGTGGTGACCCGGGGTGCCGTGCAGGCGGAGGGCGTCGAGGGCGGGTTCTCGGCGGTCTACCGCATCCTCGCCGCGTTCGAGGACAGCGGGCAGGCACGCCGCGGATACGTCGTCGAGGGCCTGGGAGCGGCACAGTTCGCGATGGACGGCGCCGTGGACCGGCTCAGGGCGGCGTCGACGGCGCGCGACCGTGCGGACCCGGGCTCGGCCCGCCGCGCGCTGGTCCTCGCGGCGGCCGACCCGTCCAACGCGTACGGCGCCGCACTGCCCTGGCCCGAGTCGCCGGACGGCGCCGGCCACAAGCCGGGCCGCAAGGCCGGGGCGCTGGTCGTACTCGTCGACGGCGAGCTGACGCTCTACATGGAGCGTGGCGGCAAGTCCCTCCTCGCCTGGCCCGTCGATCCCGACGACCCTGCACTGCTCGCGGCGGCGGAGGCACTCGCGTCTGCTGCCCGCGCGGGGAAGCTGGGCACGGTGACGGTGGAGCGCACCAACGGCGCCTCCTCCCTCACATCGCCCCTGGGCCGCACCCTGGAGGCCGCCGGCTTCCTGGCCACCCCGCGAGGGCTGCGGCTGCGCGCCTGACACGGCCGCGGTCGGCGGGGGCCGTGCCCTCCCCCGCATCATGGAGTCATGCCCGAAGGTGACACCGTCCTGCAGACCGCCCGCCGCCTCGACACCGCGCTGGCGGGCCAGGTGCTGACCCGTTTCGATCTGCGGGTCCCACGGTTCGCCACGTCCGACCTGACGGGCCGCGCGGTTCTGGGCGTCGTCTCACGCGGCAAGCACCTGCTCACGCGCTTCGAGGACGGCTTCACCCTCCACAGCCATCTGCGCATGGACGGTGCCTGGCGCGTCTACGACCCCGGTGAGCGCTGGCGGGGCGGCCCGGCCCACCAGATCCGCGCCGTACTGGCGACGGCTGGGCACACCGCGGTCGGATACCGGCTGCCCGTGCTGGAACTGCTGAGGACCCGGGACGAGGATCAGGCCGTCGGGCACCTGGGGCCCGATCTGCTGGGTCCTGACTGGGATCCGGGTGCGGCGCTGCGCAATCTGCTCACCGACCCCGCCCGTCCCGTGGGTGAGGCGCTACTGGACCAGCGCAATCTCGCCGGGGTCGGCAACGTCTACATGTGCGAACTCTGCTTCCTGGCCCGTGTGACGCCGTGGCTCCCCGTCGGCGAGATCCCCCTGCCCCTGGCGACCAGGCTGGTCGGCACCGCCAAACAGCTCCTGGAGGCCAACCGCGAACGTCCCACGCGGACCACGACGGGGGGCGTCGCAGCACTGCCGCGCGGCACTGCGCGCGAGCGTCTCTTCGTCTACGGCCGGGCCGGCCGTCCGTGTCTGCGCTGTCGTACCCCCGTCCGGAAGGCGGAGCGGGACCTGCGCCCGGTCTACTGGTGCCCGCGCTGCCAGTCCGGGCCCACCGCCTGAGGGCTGTCCGCCGTGGCGCCGGGAGGGTCAGGGCTCGGAGGCGGGTCGGATATACCGGTTCGTGGCTCTTCGGTCGCCTTCTCCGGCCGTATCGCGGCGGTCACGTGCACGGGCAGGAGGCTGAGCCCCCATCCGCCGGCCGCGACCGCACCCTCGACGAGTCCCGCGTGGTCCGGTTCCAGGAGGAGTCTGAGCACCGCCCACCACCACACTCCGCCGAGGACGAGCGCCGGCACCCATCGCCGCACCATGGCTGCCTCCTCCGGCCGACGCTAGTACGGGACGATGTGCTTCCGGGAGGGCGCATCGGCGCACCACCGGCGTGCCGGGCGCGAACCGGAACGGCTCCGCGCGCTCCCGACCTGCCCGAACCTCCCGGACCTCCCCGGAAGAGGTGGACGACGGCCCCTCCCCCGCAGTTTCCCCCGAGGCCACGCCGACTGCATCCCGCCGGGTCCTCCCCCCGGGCAGCTCGGACTGCCTCCTGCGGGATCGCCGGACACACCGGTGCCCCCGGGGATGCCAGGATCCACGGGGGCACCGGTCGGGCCGGTCGGGCTTTCCTACTTGTCGTCGGTCAGCGAGTCCTTCACGCCCTTGGCGCGGTCTCCGGCCTCACCCAGGGCGCCCTCCGCCTTCGCCTTGGCCTGGTCCGACTTGCCTTCGGCCTCTTTGCGGCGGTCTCCGGTGAGCTTCCCGGCCGTCTCCTTGGCCTTGCCCTTGAGCTTGTCCACAGCCTTCTTGTCCGTCACGGCGGTCCTTTCCTCGATTCCGGGCTCAGGCACTCTCCGCCTGGAACATCCAGGCGTGCTTCTCGAGATCCGCGGTGAGCGTGATCAGGATGTCCTGGCTGATGGGGTCCGGTTCGTCGGTCGCCTCGATCCGCTCCCGCATGCGATCGATGACCACCCGGAGGGCGTCGACGAGCACGCGTACCGCGTCCCCGTCCTTGATCCAGCCGTCGGGGACGGCGTCGATCGCTGTGGTCTTCGCGAGGGTCCGCGAACGTCCGTCCGGGTTGACGCCAACCGCGGAAGCCCTCTCCGCGACCGTGTCCGAGTGCTGTCGGGCCGTGTCCACGACCTCGTCGAGCTGGAGGTGCACGGAGCGGAAGCGCGGGCCGACCACATTCCAGTGGACCTGCTTGGCCACCAGGGAGAGGTCGACGAGGTCGACCAGCGCGCCTTGCAGTGCGTCTCCCACGACCTTGCGGTCGTCTTCGGACAGGGCGCTCTTCACGACAGACATGCACTTCTCCGTTCAGATAGCTGTTCGACGTACCGAAAGTCCACGATGCCACATTTGGGACTTAACGGTCATTCGGGCAGCCGTTCCTGAAAGCCGCTTTCCGGCCTCAAACGTCGCCTGCCCCGCGAAAAGCCCCGTACACACCGATACACGAAAGGCCCCGGCCGACCCGCAAAGGGTCGGCCGGGGCCTTCGTACACATGAACCAGGCAGGTCAGGCGGCGACGACATCCACCGCTTCCGCCGGTGCCTTGATCGTCACCCGTCCCTGCGGTACGCCGGCGACCGACGCGACGGAGACGGAGTTGAGCATCGGGCGCACCGGCACAGCCATCGCATCACTGGCCGCTGCCGACTCGGCCAGCTCGGCCAACGACAGTTCATCGCTCACTTCTCGCATGAGCTCGGACATCCGTACGTCCAGCGCGTCGCAAATGGCGGAGAGCAGTTCGGAGGATGCCTCCTTCTGCCCCCGCTCCACCTCGGAGAGATAGCCGAGCGAGACTCGGGCGGACGAGGAGACTTCGCGCAGAGTACGGCCTTGGCGCTGGCGCTGCCGACGCAGCACGTCACCAAGCAGGCGACGGAGCAGAATCATCGGTGGCTCCCTCCTCGGACCGCGTAGCCGCATCCTTCACGCCCCACCGTACCGCCTCGCGCTGCGGCCGTGCGGGGAGCGATGTCGTGTTCACTAAGGGCTGCAAACATCAATTCCCCCCGATCTGTTCCGTATCCTGTGCCCCCGCATTTTCGCCGAGTTCGCCGGAGAGCAGCTCGAGCAGGCTCCGCACACTCTCCTCACGGATTTCCGCCCGCCCGCCGTTCAACCTCAGTTCGGCCGTTCTCCGGGCGCCGAACGGCCCGGAAACGGCCAGAAACACCACTCCGACCGCCTTGCCGTCCTGCGGTTCGGGGCCCGCGACGCCTGTCGTGGAGATCCCCCAGTCCGCACCCAGGACCCGGCGCGCGCCCGCCGCCATGGCCTCTGCGACATCCGGGTCCACCGCGCCCCGCTCGGCGAGGAGCGCCCCGTCCACACCGAGCACGTCCCGCTTGAGGGAGGTGGCGTACGCCGTGACGGACCCGCGGAACGACTGCGAGGCGCCGGGCACGGAGGTGAGCTCCGCGGCGACCAGACCCCCGGTGAGGGACTCGGCGACGCCGAGCGTCTCACCCCGCTCCTGAAGGCGCCGCAGCACCCGGGACGCGCCGGACGTCACCGTTCCGCCTCCGTGGCGCCACGGCCGCCCACAGCGGGTTCACCGACCGCCTCCCCCTCGGGATCGGCAGCCGGCTCGACGAAGGCGTCCGCCCCGCCCGCACTCCCGCCCGCGGTGCGCCGCCCTCTGTCGAGTTCGTCCGCCGCCGCCGCGACCGCTTCCAGGGTGGCCACCCGCTCGGCGGCGAGCCCCTGCCTGCGCAGTGCCACGGCCTGGCGGACGTAGTCGAGGCCGGTGAGCACCGTCAGTGCGACGGCCGCCATCATCACCCAGAAGCGCAGCGTCGCCAGGGGGCCCGTCAGCGCCAGGATGTACATGCCCACGGCGATGCCCTGGGCCAGCGTCTTGACCTTCCCGCCGCGGCTGGCAGGGATCACCGAGTGCCGGATGACCCAGAAGCGCATGAGCGTGATGCCCAGCTCACGGGCGAGGATGACGCCGGTGATCCACCAGGGCAGGTCCCCCAGCGAGGACAGGGTGATCAGCGCCGCGCCCATGATCGCCTTGTCCGCGATCGGATCTGCGATCTTGCCGAAGTCGGTCACCAGGTTGTACGTCCTGGCCAGGTGCCCGTCGAAGACGTCGGTGATCATCGCGACGGCGAAGGCGGCCCAGGCGTACGAACGCCAGACCGGGTCGTAGCCCCCGTCGTGCAGGAGCAGCAAGACGAACCCCGGCACCAGCACCAGCCGCACCATGGTGAGGATGTTCGCGATGTTCCACAGGCCGGCCTGGTTGACGGCCGCCGCGCCCAGCTTGCCGCCGCGGTGCACCGGCGTCGCGCCGGAGCCGCCTGCCGCGGATGCCGGGGCTCCCGTCATCTGGCTGCCTCCACAAGCTCGTGGTGTTCGGCCACGAGGTCCACTCCCTCGGTGCCCACTGCCTTCGCTTCGACCATACGGCCCGGCACGAGCCCTTCGCGTGCGGTGAAGACGACCTGGCCGTCCGTTTCAGGTGCCTGGTGGGCCGCGCGGCCCACCGCGACCGGTCCGTCCTCGTCGGACTCCACGGACTCGACGAGCACCTGGAGGGTCTCGCCGATCCGCTCCTCGGCACGCTGCGAGGTCAGCTCCTCGGCCAGCTGCGAGATGTGCGCGAGGCGCTCAGCGATGGTGTCCGCGTCCAGCTTGTTGTCGTAGCCGACCGCCTCGGTGCCCTCCTCGTCGGAGTATCCGAACACGCCGATGGCGTCCAGGCGGGCGCCGGTGAGGAAGCGTTCCAGCTCGGCGAGATCGGCCTCGGTCTCACCGGGGAAGCCCACGATGAAGTTGGACCGGGCACCCGCCTGGGGCGCCTTGCTCCGGATGGTGTCCAGGAGGCCGAGGAAGCGGTCCGTGTCGCCGAACCGCCGCATCGCGCGCAGCACCCCCGGGGCGGAGTGCTGGAAGGAGAGGTCGAAGTAGGGCGCGACCTTGGGCGTCGAGGTCAGGACGTCGATGAGCCCCGGCCGCATCTCGGCGGGCTGCAGGTAGCTGACGCGGATCCGCTCGATCCCCTCGACGTCGGCGAGCTCGGGCAGCAGGGTCTCCAGAAGCCGGATGTCGCCGAGGTCCTTGCCGTACGAGGTGTTGTTCTCGGAGACGAGCATGACCTCCTTGACACCCTGCTCCGCGAGCCAGCGGGTCTCCCCGAGGACGTCCGAGGGACGACGGGAGATGAACGAGCCGCGGAAGGAGGGGATGGCGCAGAAGGAGCACCGCCGGTCGCAGCCCGATGCGAGCTTCACGGAGGCGACGGGGCTGGTCCCCAGCCTGCGCCGCAGCGGGGCCCGCGGTCCGGAGACCGGGGCGACACCTTCCGGCAGGTCGGCGGGGGCCGGCGCGATCTCCTGGGCGTGACCGGGCAGCGCGACACCGGCGTCCTGGCGCTCGGCCGGGCTGATCGGCAGGAGCTTGCGCCGGTCCCGCGGGGTGTGGGACGCGTGGATCCCGCCGTTGAGGATGGTCTGGAGGCGGTCGGAGATGTCGGCGTAGTCGTCGAAGCCGAGGACCCCGTCCGCTTCCGGCAGCGCCTCGGCGAGATCCTTGCCGTAGCGCTCGGCCATGCAGCCGACGGCCACGACGGCCTGGGTTCTGCCGTGATCCTTCAGATCATTGGCTTCGAGCAGGGCGTCGACGGAGTCCTTCTTGGCGGCTTCGACGAACCCACAGGTGTTGACGACGGCGACGTCCGCGTCCGTGGCGTTCTCGACGAGCTCCCAGCCGTCCGCTGCCAAGCGGCCTGCGAGTTCCTCCGAGTCCACCTCGTTACGGGCGCATCCGAGAGTGACAAGGGCGACGGTACGGCGTTCGGGCATGGACTCAAGACTACTTCGTCCCCGCACTCGCCCTGCCGTGCAGGGTTGCCGGCTACGCGGAGTGACCGGAAGGGGCCATGAACCGAGAGGTACCAGGGGGCGAACGACGACGGTGGGTGCCCGGCAGGACTGCCGGGCACCCACCGTCGAGAGGACGCGGGGCGGGGAGGTCAGCCGACCTCGGGGTCACCCTTGGTGTACGAAAGCCGTTCCACCTGGCCCTGCTCGAACTGGTCGTCGACCTTCTTGCCGTTGACGAAGAGCTCGATCGCACCCGCGTCGCCGAGGACGAGGTCGACCCGCTCCTTGTCCTGGAAGGTCTTGGAGTCGCCCTGGAGCAGCAGTCCGTCGAAGAGCAGTCGTCCGTTGTGGTCCTTTGCGGAGATCCAGCTCTTTCCCTCGGTGGCGCTCAGCCTGACCGTCACCTTGTCGCGCGGAGCGGCGGCGATGGCGCTTTCGGAGGGAGCCGGCTTGGGGTCGGAGGGCTTGGACGGGGTGGGCTTGGGGGTGGTCTTGTTTGGAGTGGAGCCTTCTGCGACCTGTGCCGAGCCCGAACCCTCGTCCTCGCCGTTGAAGAGCGTGAAGCCGACGAAGCCGACCACTGCGACGATCGCGGCCACCATGGCCGCCGTCCAGTTGGGCCGACGGGGTTCGGAGCGGATCCGCTCGGCCTCGAACAGCGGCGCCGCGGGGGTGGGCGCGGGGCGGCCACCGTGTTCGGCGTCGAACTGTTCGATCATGGAGTCGGGGTCGAGCGCGACGGCACGGGCCAGCATACGGATGTGACCGCGTGCGTAGACGTCGCCGCCGCAGCGGGAGAAGTCGTCCTCCTCGATCGCGTGCACGATGGGGATGCGCACCCGGGTGGAGCTACTGACTTCCTCGACCGTCAGACCTGCGGCGATACGAGCCTGCTGAAGCGCGCGACCGATCGAAGGCCGGTCGTCTTCGGGGGAGTTGCCGATGGACACGGGGGCGCCTTTCGAGCGTGAGCCACCTGCTGGATGACCAGTCTAGGGGTGGTACGAAAGGGTGGGGCAACCGGGAGGGACGACTTTGTACGCCATCGGGTTCGCCGGGCAGCCCCTTGGGCAGAGCAGGGGGCGGAGCACAGAACGGATCATCCCTCTGCTCCTCCCTTCAACTTGACGTACGGCCGGGCGAAACGGTTGCCCGCAAAACTCTTACGAAGCGGTTTCCCCACGAATGACGGCCAGTACCCCGTCGATCTCGTCCGGTTTCACCAGCACGTCGCGCGCTTTGGAACCCTCGCTCGGACCCACGATGTTGCGTGACTCCATCAGGTCCATGAGCCGGCCGGCTTTCGCGAAGCCGACCCTGAGCTTGCGCTGAAGCATCGATGTGGAGCCGAACTGGGTGGAGACGACCAGCTCGGCCGCCTGGCAGAGCAGATCGAGGTCGTCGCCGATGTCCTCGTCGATCTCCTTCTTCTGCTTCTGGCCGACCGTGACGTCTTCGCGGAAGACCGGTGCCATCTGATCCTTGCAGTGCTTGACGACTGCCGCGACCTCGTCCTCGGTGACGAAGGCGCCCTGCATACGGGTCGGCTTGTTCGCACCCATGGGGAGGAACAGCCCGTCGCCCTTGCCGATGAGCTTCTCGGCACCCGGTTGGTCGAGGATGACCCGGCTGTCGGCGAGCGACGAGGTGGCGAAGGCCAGCCGCGAGGGCACGTTCGCCTTGATCAGACCCGTGACGACGTCGACCGAGGGGCGCTGTGTCGCGAGCACCAGATGGATACCGGCGGCGCGCGCCAACTGGGTGATGCGGACGATGGAGTCCTCGACGTCACGCGGCGCGACCATCATCAGGTCCGCCAGCTCGTCGACGATGACCAGCAGGTACGGATAGGGCGAGAGCTCGCGCTCGCTGCCCTCGGGCGCCTTGGCCTTGCCCGTGCGCACGGCGTGGTTGAAGTCGTCGATGTGCCGGTAGCCGTACGCGGCGAGGTCGTCGTAACGGAGGTCCATCTCCCGCACGACCCACTGGAGCGCCTCGGCGGCCTTCTTCGGGTTGGTGATGATGGGCGTGATCAGGTGCGGAATGCCCTCGTACGCGGTGAGCTCGACCCGCTTGGGGTCGACGAGCACCATCCGGACGTCCTCCGGTGTGGCCCGCAGCATGACCGAGGTGATCAGGCAGTTGATGCAGGAGGACTTACCGGAACCGGTCGCACCGGCCACCAGGACGTGCGGCATCTTCGCCAGGTTCGCCATCTCGTAGCCGCCCTCGACGTTCTTGCCGAGCGCCACCAGCATCGGGTGGTCGTCCTCGGCCGCGTCCGCGAGGCGCAGGACGTCTCCGAGGTTGACCATCTCCCGGTCCGAGTTGGGGATCTCGATACCGACGGCGGACTTGCCGGGGATCGGCGAGATGATCCGGACGTCCGGGCTGGCGACGGCGTAGGCGATGTTCTTGGTGAGGGCGGTGATCCGCTCGACCTTGACGGCGGGACCGAGTTCCACCTCGTAGCGGGTGACCGTCGGGCCGCGGGTGAAGCCGGTGACGGCCGCGTCGACCTTGAACTCCATGAAGACGTTGGTCAGTGAGGCGACCACCACGTCGTTGGCGGCGCTGCGCGTCTTGCCGGGACCACCCCGCTCCAGCAGGTCCAGCGAGGGCAGTGCGTAGGTGATGTCGCCCGCCAGCTGGAGCTGCTCGGCGCGCGCGGGCAGCGCCCCGGAACGCTCGGGGGCGGGCTTGGTCAGGTCGGGCACTCCCCCGGTGGACGAGCGCGTCTCCCGGGCACCCCCCGAGTCGGAGGGCACGGGCCTGGCGGACCGGGCTCCGGGAACCGGGGTACCGGTCCGTTCGCGGTCACGGTCGGTTTCGCGGTCCCGGTCGGTGGAGACGCCCTGCGTCAGATCGGCGACGACCGGTGAGGGGGGCATCCCGTTGAGCACCGCTCCGTCCAGGGCGGCAGCGGCAGCGGCCGCCACGTCGACGGCGTCCAGGGTGCGGTTCATGGCGGGCTGGGCGGAAGGCCTGCGCGGCCTGCGCCGCTTCGCGATCGCCTCACCCTCGGCGTGGTCCGGGTCGTAGTCGTCGCCGGTGTCCGGACGACGGGCGGGGGCCCTGCGCGTGCGCTCGGGCAGCGCGTCGCGCCACTGCTCGTCGTACCGCTCGTCGTCGCCGTCCTCCTCGCCGGGGGCGTACACCGGGTCGAGGACGCCGAGTCGGACACCGAGCTGCCTCAGCCGCCGGGGGATGGCGTTGACCGGGGTCGCGGTGACGACCAGGAGGCCGAACACGGTCAGGAGGAGGAGCAGCGGGACCGCGAGGACCTCACCCATCGTGAAGACCAGCGGCTTCGAAGCGGCCCAGCCGATCAGCCCGCCCGCGTCCTGCATGGCGCCCGTACCGTCCTCGCGACCGGGCGATCCGCAGGCGATGTGGACCTGACCGAGCACCCCGACGACGAGGGCGGAGAGCCCGATGACGATGCGGCCGTTGGCCTCGGGCTTCTCGGGATACAGGATCAGCCGTACGGCGACGGCGCCCAGCAGTATCGGCACCAGCAGGTCGAGCCGGCCGAACGCCCCCGTGACCAGCATCTCGACGAGATCGCCGACGGGCCCCTGAAGGTGCGACCAGGTGCCCGCGGCCACGACCAGCGCGATTCCGAGGAGCAGGAGGGCCAGCCCGTCCTTGCGGTGTGCGGGGTCAAGTCCCTTCGCGCCGCGCCCTATGGAGCGGAAGATCGCGCCGACGCCGTGCGCCGTGCCGAGCCAGAGCCCGCGAACCAGCCGGTACAGGCCCCCCGTGGGGGACGGCGCGGGTTTGGCGGGGGGCTTCCTGGCCGCCGCCTTCCTGGCGGGAGACTTCTTCGCGGGCACGCTCTTCTTCGCCACCGCCTTCTTGGCGGGCGCGGCTTTCTTCGCCGGTCCCTGGGTACGGCCGGAGCGCTTCGCGGTGCCCGCCGTACCCAGGGAACCCTTGCCGGACGTACGTGAGGCCATGTGACTGAGGTTACCGGTGTCGACGCCGGTGGACACGTGTGCCTACGGCTTCACCCGTCCGTGTCGCCTCACGAAGGCGCCCAACTGACGCGCCCTCAAGCCACCGTAGGTCAGGTCTGGGTGGGCAGTGCGGCGGTGGAGCCACCCGTGCCGGGTTCCAGTGCGTCGAGCGCGCGGCGCAGTCCGGTGAGCTTGCGCTCCAGATGTGCCGCCGTGGCCACGGCGGCGGCGTCCGCCGATTCGTCGTCCAACTGCTTGGAGAGCGCCTCAGCCTGCTCCTCGACCGCAGCGAGCCGCGCCGAGAGCTCGGCGAGCAGACCGGTCGGTTCCTTCTCGTCGGCGCCGTGGTGCGCGCCGCCTTCGAGCTGGAGCCGCAGCAGCGCCGCCTGCTCACGCAACTGGCAGTTCTTCATGTACAGCTCGACGAAGACCGAGACCTTGGCGCGGAGCACCCAAGGGTCGAAGGGCTTCGAGATGTAGTCCACCGCACCCGCCGCGTAACCCCGGAAGGTGTGGTGCGGACCGTGGTTGATGGCCGTCAGGAAAATGATCGGGATGTCCCGGGTCCGCTCCCGCCGCTTGATGTGCGCGGCGGTCTCGAATCCGTCCATGCCGGGCATCTGCACATCCAGCAGAATGACCGCGAAATCGTCCGTGAGCAGCGCCTTGAGCGCTTCCTCCCCTGACGATGCCCTCACCAGTGTCTGATCGAGCGCGGAGAGGATGGCCTCCAGCGCCAGCAGATTCTCCGGCCGGTCATCGACCAGGAGGATCTTGGCCTTCTGCATCATGGCCCGCCCTCCTCGCCCCGGCATCGCACCGGGTGCCGCCCCAGGGGACGACTCCCTTACGCCGTCCGTCCTTGTGCCGGTCATGGTAGCTGCACCCCGCCCGTCACCACACCCTGTCACCGCGATGTCACTGTGCACACAGCGAAAACGCGGTCGAGGACCAGAAGGTTCCCCGGAATCCGATCGCTACACCCCTGCGGGCACAGCCGGTCGGCGGACGCCGGGGGCCGACGGCCCTGCGGTCACTCTCCCCGCATCCACTTCTCCATCACCGACAGCAGGTGATCCGAGTCCACCGGCTTGGTCACGTAGTCGGAGGCCCCGCAGTCGATCGCCTTCTCCCGGTCGCCCTTCATGGCCTTGGCGGTCAGCGCAACGATGGGCAGGCCGGCGAACTGCGGCATCCTGCGGATCGCCGTGGTCGTGGCGTAGCCGTCCATCTCGGGCATCATGATGTCCATAAGAACGATCGTCACATCGTCGTGCTGCTCCAGGACTTCGATCCCCTCGCGCCCGTTCTCGGCGTACAGCACCGACAGACCGTGCTGCTCCAGCACGCTGGTGAGGGCGAAGACGTTGCGGATGTCGTCGTCGACGATCAGCACCTTCTCCCCCTGGAACCGGAACGTCCTGCGGGGCTCCTGGTTCTCCTGCGCGCTCTGCACCCACTCCTCCGGAGTGGTGGCGTCCTCGTCGGCCCTGCCGTTCGCGAGAGCCGGGCGCTGAGCGGCTTCGCCCAGGGCCTTGCGCCGGCGGCGGAACACACCGGCGGAGTTCGCCGGGTCGCCGAGGGGCTGCTCGGCGGGCCGCGCGGCCTCCAGGCGCAGGGCGCCCTCGGAGGAACCCCCGTGAATCTCGATGGGGCCGGGTCCCGGCTGCGCAAAGCCCTGCGGAGGCAACTCGCTGGGGTGCAGCGGCAGGTAGAGCGTGAACGTCGAGCCGCGCCCCGGCTCGCTCGCCGCGTGGATCTCACCGCCCAGCAGCCGCGCGATCTCCCGGCTGATGGAGAGGCCGAGCCCCGTGCCCCCGTACTTGCGGCTCGTCGTGCCGTCCGCCTGCTTGAACGCCTCGAAGATCACCAGCATCTTGCTGGAGGCGATACCGATTCCGGTGTCGGTGACCGAGAACGCGATCAGGTCACCGTCGGCGTCACGCAGCGAGCCGGCCTCCAGCAGGTGCTCGCGGATGGCGTCCGGCACGTCCGCGCCCGCAGGCCTGATCACCAGCTCCACGGCCCCGCCGTCGGTGAACTTCACCGCGTTGGAGAGGAGGTTGCGCAGGACCTGGAGCAGCCGCTGCTCGTCCGTGTGCAGCGTGGCGGGCAGCTCGGGCGACACCCGTACGGAGAAGTCGAGTCCCTTCTCCGCGGTGAGCGGCCGGAACGTCGCCTCGACGTAGTCGACCAGCTGCACCAGCGCGATCCGGGTCGGACTCACGTCCATCTTGCCCGCCTCGACCTTGGAGAGGTCGAGGATGTCGTTGATCAGCTGGAGCAGGTCGGAACCCGCCCCGTGGATCGTCTCGGCGAACTCCACCTGCTTCGGGGAGAGATTGCCCTCCGCGTTGTCCGCGAGGAGCTTGGCCAGGATGAGGAGCGAGTTGAGCGGCGTGCGCAGCTCGTGCGACATGTTCGCGAGGAACTCGGACTTGTAGCGCATCGACACGGCGAGCTGCTCGGCGCGCTCCTCGAGGACCTGCCGCGCCTCCTCGATCTCGGTGTTCTTCACCTCGATGTCGCGGTTCTGCTGTGCCAGCAGTTCGGCCTTCTCCTCCAGTTCGGCGTTGGACGCCTGGAGTGCCTTCTGCCGGTTCTCCAGCTCCTGGGAACGGTCCCGCAGCTGCTCGGTGAGCTCCTGGGACTGTTCGAGGAGCTTCTCGGTCTTCGTGTTGACGCTGATGGTGTTGACGCTGGTGGCGATCATCTCGGCCAGCTGGTTGAGGAAGTCACGCTGGATGTGGGTGAACGGCTGGAAGGAGGCCAGTTCGATGACGCCGAGCACCTGCCCCTCGAAGAGCACCGGGAGCACGATCACGTGCGCGGGGGGCGCCTCGCCGAGGCCGGAGGAGATCTTCAGGTACCCCGGCGGCACGTTGTCCACCTGGATCGTCCGCTTCTCCTCGGCCGCCGTGCCGATGAGGGTCTCCCCGGGCCGGAACGAGGTCGGCATCGAGCCCGCCGAGTACCCGTAGCTGCCGCGCATCCGCAGCTCGTACGAACTGTCCTTCGCGCTGTCGGAGCCCACCGCGTCACCGGTGGTCATGGCGAGGAAGAACGCGCCGTGCTGGGCGGAGACCACCGGGGTCAGCTCGCTCATGATCAGCGAGGCGACGTCGTCCAGGTCGCGGCGGCCCTGCATCAGACCGGAGATGCGGGCGAGGTTGCCCTTGAGCCAGTCCTGCTCCTTGTTGGCCAGCGTCGTGTCACGCAGGTTGGCGATCATCGTGTTGATGTTGTCCTGCAGCACCTGGATCTCGCCGGCGGCGTCGACGTCGATCTTGAGGTTCAGATCGCCGCGGGTCACCGCGGTGGCGACGGCCGCGATGGCACGCACCTGACGGGTCAGGTTCCCGGCCATCTCGTTCACCGACTCGGTGAGGTCGCGCCATGTGCCGTCGACGTCCCGGACCCGGGCCTGGCCGCCCAGCTGCCCCTCGGTACCCACCTCGCGCGCCACGCGGGTCACCTGGTCGGCGAAGGAGGAGAGCTGGTCGACCATCGTGTTGATGGTGTTCTTCAGCTCCTGGATCTCGCCGCGGGCGTCGATGTCGATCTTCTTCGTCAGATCGCCCTTCGCGATGGCCGTGGTGACCGTCGCGATCTGGCGCACCTGCCCGGTCAGGTTGGAGGCCATCGAGTTCACCGACTCGGTGAGGTCCTTCCAGGTGCCCGAGACGCCCGGGACGCGCGCCTGGCCGCCCAGCTCGCCCTCGGTACCCACCTCGCGCGCCACCCTGGTGACCTCGTCGGCGAACGAGGACAGGGTAGTCACCATCGTGTTCACGGTGTCGGCGAGTTCCGCGACCTCGCCGCGCGCCTCGACGGTCACCTTCTTCGTCAGGTCGCCGTTGGCGACGGCCGACGAGACACGGGAGATGTTCCGCACCTGGCTGGTGAGGTTGTTGGCCATCAGGTTGACGTTGTCGCTGAGGTCCTTCCAGATGCCCGTCGCACCCCGCACCCGGGCCTGGCCGCCCAGGATGCCCTCGGTGCCCACCTCACGGGCGACCCTCGTCACCTCGTCCGCGAAGTTGAGCAGCTGGTCGACCATCGTGTTGACCGTCGTCACCAGTTCGAGGATCTCGCCCTTGGCGTCGACGGTGATCTTCTTGGAGAGATCGCCCTTGGCGACAGCGGTGGTCACCTCGGCGATGTTGCGGACCTGGAGGGTCAGGTTGTTCGCCATGCCGTTGACGGAATGGGTGAGGTCCTTCCACGTACCGGAGACCCCCTGCACCTCCGCCTGGCCGCCGAGGATGCCCTCCGTACCCACCTCACGGGCCACGCGGGTCACCTGCTCCGCGAAGTTCGAGAGCTGGTCGACCATCGTGTTGAGGGTGTTCTTCAGCTCCAGGATCTCGCCCCGGGCGTCCACGTCGATCTTCTGCGACAGGTCACCCCGCGCCACGGCCGTGGCGACCTGAGCGATGTTGCGGACCTGGGCGGTGAGGTTGCCGGCCATGCCGTTCACCGAGTCCGTCAGGTCACGCCATACGCCGGCCACCCCGGGTACCTGCGCCTGGCCGCCGAGACGGCCGTCCGTGCCCACCTCACGGGCGACCCGGGTCACCTGGTCCGCGAACGCCGAGAGCTGGTCGACCATCGTGTTGATGGTGTTCTTCAGCTCCAGGATCTCGCCCCGGGCGTCCACGTCGATCTTCTGCGACAGGTCACCGCGCGCCACGGCCGTCGTCACCTGGGCGATCTGACGCACCTGGGAGGTGAGGTTCCCGGCCATGAAGTTGACGGAGTCGGTGAGCTCCTTCCACGTACCGGAGACACCGTCGACACGCGCCTGCCCGCCGAGCCGGCCCTCCGTGCCCACGTCGCGCGCCATCCGGGTCACCTGGTCGGCGAAGTTGGACAGCTGCGCCACCATCGTGTTGACGGTGTTCTTCAGCTCCAGCATCTCCCCGGCCACGTCGACCGTGACCTTCTGCGAGAGGTCCCCGTTGGCGACGGCCGTGGTCACCTGCGCGATGTCGCGCACCTGGCCGGTGAGGTTGCGGAAGGCGGTGTTCACCGAGTCGGTGAGGTCCTTCCACGTCCCGGCTGCCCCGGGCACCTCGGCCTGGCCGCCGAGGCGGCCCTCGACACCGACCTCCCGGGCCACCCGGGTGACCTCCGAACCGAAGGCCTGGAGCTGGTCCACCATCGTGTTGACGGTGTTCTTCAGCTCCAGCATCTCCCCGGCCACGTCGACCGTGACCTTCTGCGTCATGTCACCGCTGGCAACGGCGGTGGTCACCTGCGCGATGTCGCGCACCTGCGTCGTCAGGTTCCGGAAGACCGTGTTCACCGAGTCGGTGAGGTCCTTCCACGTCCCCGCCGCACCCGGCACCTGGGCCTGACCGCCCAGCAGACCCTCGCCACCGACCTCGCTCGCCACGCGCGTCACCTCGTCGGCGAAGGTCCGCAGCGTCTCGGTCATCTGGTTGATCGTCTCGGCGAGCTGGGCGACCTCGCCCCGGGCGCTCACGGTGACCTTCTGCGACAGATCGCCGTTGGCGACGGCCGTCGTCACCTCCGCGATGCCGCGCACCTGGGAGGTGAGGTTTCCGGCCATCGTGTTGACGGAGTCGGTGAGGTCCTTCCAGACCCCGGCCACCCCGGGCACGGTCGCCTGCCCGCCGAGCTCGCCCTCGGTGCCCACCTCACGGGCGACCCGGGTCACCTCGGAGGAGAACGACGACAGCTGGTCGACCATCGTGTTGACGGTGTTCTTGAGCTGGAGCATCTCGCCGGCCACGTGGACGGTGACCTTGCGGGAGAGATCGCCCTTGGCCACGGCCGTCGTCACCAGGGCGATGTCGCGCACCTGCGCCGTCAGCCGGTACGCCATGGTGTTCACCGAGTCGGTGAGGTCCTTCCACGACCCGGACATCCCGCGCACCTGCGCCTGCCCGCCGAGCTTGCCCTCGGTACCCACCTCGACCGCCACCCGCGTCACCTGCTCGGTGAACGCGGACAGCTGGTCGACCAGGTTGTTGACCGTGCGGGCGACCTTCAGGAACTCGCCGCGCAGCGGGCGTACCGTCTCGTCGGCCGCGTGGGTACGCAGCTCCATCCGCTGCTCGAGATCACCGTCGGCGACCGCGGAGAGCACCCGTCCGACCTCGGACACGGGTCGCGCCAGATCGTCCACGAGCTCGTTGGACGCGTCGATGGCCGCCGCCCAGGAGCCCTCGCAGGCGCCGGTCTCGAGCCGCTCTGTGAGCTTGCCCTCGCGCCCGACCACGCGCCGCACACGGGCGAGCTCGCCCGTCAGGTGCAGATTGCGGTCGGCCACCTCGTTGAAGACCGCCGCGATCTCCGTGAGCACGCCGTCGCCGGAGACGGTGAGCCGCCTGCGGAAGTTGCCGTCACGCATCGCCACGAGGCCCGCGAGCAGTCTGTTCAGAGCTGCCGCGTCCACGTCGATGGTCCCATTGCGCTGCTTTTTCACGGGCTGCCCGCCTTTTGTGCGCGTTCCTGAACCCCGCGCCGCCACGCCAGACTCCACCGTGTCCCTCCCGCAGGGGTTGACCGTATCGCTCGGGCCATTCTTGGAAGCTTGCCCAGTTCCACTTCGACTCACCGCCACGAACACCGTCGACGGGTGACCATGCGGCCGTCAAATCGTTGAAACGTACCAGGCCGGAACCGCACCATGAGGAAGGTCCCACGCTCATCCCATTTCCCTCACCGGGAGGGCCATAGTTGTAGGCCCGGCGCACAACCACCGAGCGTCCCGCGCCCCCAAGTCCGCCCTCGTGTACACGGGACGCCGGGCGAGCGTCTAGCCTGGCAGGCGAATCGAAGCGGCGAGAAACGGGCACAGGACTCGGGGAAGCGACGAGACACCATATGGGGAGTGCTGTGATCACCGCGCGGGCGGCTGCCACCTTCGATCCGGTCGGACGATCGGTCGCGACGGCCCGCGCCTTCGTACGCGACACCCTCCAGGGGTGGGGATACACGGACGTCGTCGACGACGCCGTCGTGCTCACGAGTGAACTCGTGACCAATGCCGTCGTCCACGCGGGGACGGCCGCCGACGTGCTCTGCCTGCGCACGGAGGACGGCGTACGCGTGGAGGTCTCCGACCACTACCCGGAGCGCGAGGTACCGCTCCAGAGCTCCGGACCGGACTTCGGCAGCCCCGACCGGGAAGGTGGTCGCGGCCTGCTGCTCTGCGCCGCTCTGGCCTCCCGCTGGGGTGTCGAGTACACACCGACGCACAAGCACGTCTGGTTCCAGCTCGATCTTCCCGAACGCCCCGTGGGCATCCGCTCGGCGAGCCCGGTCCTGCCGACCGCGCTCCTGCCCGTCGCGGACCAGCGGGTCCGGGTGGCCGTCGTGCAGATCGACGGTTCGGGCGCTGTCGCCTCGTGGAACGAGGACGCCACCTTCCTCTTCGGTCACGCCGCGGAGCAGGTCGACGGCAAGCAGTTCACCGACTTCGTGGCATGGCCGCACACCCCGGGCACGAACACCGGCATCGCCGACGCGCTGTGCCTCTCGCGCTGGGAGGGCAGCTACGGCCTCCGCGGCGCCGACGGCCGTGTCATCCCGGTGTACGCCTCGCACCTCAGGGTGCGCGACGCCGAGGGCGAGCCGTCCACCGTCTGCCTCCTCGTGCGCGACTACGAACGCGCAGTGCTCCAGACCCCGGTGCGCGCCCCCGTCTCCGACTCCTCGGCGGAGAACCGGAGCACGGACCCCTTCGAGATCTTCATCGGCTCCCCCGCACCGGACGACCTCGACGGACTGCTGCAGCGCACCGTCGAGCGGGCCCGCGACATGCTGGACGCCGACGCCGCCTTCCTGCTGCTCGCCACCGACGACGAGACGGAGCTGGAGGTCCGGGCGACGACCGGCCTGCCCTCGGCCCGCCAGCGCTTCGCCCGGGTCCCCGTCGAGGCGGGCACCGGACGCTACGGCTCCGCGCGCATGCCGGCCGTCCACGAGGACCTCACCGTCGTACCGGGCGCCGTGCCGCTCCTCGGGGACACCGGGATGCGCTCGGTCGTCACCGTGCCGCTCAAGGTCGAGGGCCGCCTCACGGGCTCTCTGGGGGTCGCCGCGGAAGCGGCCGGGCGGTACTCCAACGAGGAGGCCCTGAGGCTGCAGTTCGCCGCCGACCGCATCGCGCTGGCCGTCGAGTCCGCGCGGCTCGGCGAGCTCGAACGCCTGCGCCGCGGTTCGCTGTCGTTCCTCGTCGAGGCGTCCGACCTCCTGGCCGGCACCCTGGACAGGGACCAGACGCTCGCGCTGATGGCGCAGATGACGGTCCCCACCCTGGCCACCTGGTGCGCCGTGTACACGATCGCGGACCAGTCGTCGGAGCCCTTCCTCTCGTACGTCCTGCACGAGGACGAGGAGCTCATCGACGGCTTGAAAGCGCTGTTGTCCTCCATCGACCCGCCGGACCCGGTTCCGGCCCCGGGCGCCCGTATCTGGCCGGCTCCCACGGAGGCCGGCCACCAGGCCGCTCTGCGGACCTCCAAGCGCACCCTGGGCAGGGACGCCCCGCTGAGCATGGGAGCGGCGACCCGCACCGTGCTGGCCACCGCCGCCGCGGTGGGAGGCGAGACCGTGGTCCTGCCGTTGGTGGCGCGCAACCGAGTGATCGGAATGCTCACGCTCGGCAAGCCCTCCGACGAGCATTTCCGTCAGGAGATCCTGGAACTGGCCGAGGACCTGTCCAGGAGGGCCGCTCTGGCTCTGGACAACTCCAGGCTGTACTCGGAGCGCATGGCCATCAGCCAGTCCCTCCAGCGCAGCCTCCTGCCGCCCGGCCTGCCCGATGTGCCGAACGTCGAGATCGAGGTCATCTACCGCGCGGCCGGCGAGGGCAACGAGGTGGGCGGCGACTTCTACGACGTGTTCCCCATCCGCGACGGCGCCTACGGCTTCGCCATCGGCGACGTCTGCGGTACGGGCCCGGAGGCGGCGGCGGTCACGGGGCTCGCCCGGCACGCCCTGCGCCTGCTGGCCCGCGAGGGCTTCGGCGGTCCGGCCGTGCTCGAACGGCTCAACGCCGCCATCCTGGACGAGGGCGCGCGCAGCCGCTTCCTCACCCTGCTCTACGGGGAGTTGTGGCCCCAGGAGGACGGCAGCGCGCTGCTGAAGGTGGTCTGCGCCGGCCATCCCCTGCCTCTTCGGCTGCGCCAGGACGGCTCGGTGGAGTCCGCCGCGGAACCGCAGCCGCTGCTGGGCGTCATCGAGGACCTCGAGCTGTACGAGCAGGAGGTCACCCTCGAACCGGGTGACGTGCTCCTGTGCGTGACGGACGGTGTCACCGAACGCCGGGAGGGAACCCGCATGCTCGGCGACGACGGCCTGGCCGAGGTCCTCGCCATGTGTACGGGCCTGACGGCCGGAGCGGTGGCGGGCCGCATCCTGCGGGCGGTCGAACGCTTCGCCGCGGAGCCGGCCTCGGACGACATGGCGATCCTGGCCATGCGCGTCCCGGAGCCGCAGAACTTCTGAGGCGCTTCGTTCTGGAGGGGCCGGTGCGACCCCTCCAGATGCAGGAAAGGCCCCCGCCGATGGCGGGGGCCTTTCCTGTGTCCGAGCCCCAATGCGGAATCGAACCGCAGACCTTCTCCTTACCATGGAGACGCTCTACCGACTGAGCTATTGGGGCCTGTTGCCCTGCGGCAACGAGATAAAGCATACCCCGTACCGAGGGGTGCTGAAAGCCATCCCGACGAGGCATCCACCGCCTGTCAGGAGAGCCTGGGGTCCGGTCGGCGGCCTCCGGGCCTTCCAGGGGCCGGCAGCTACGCGTCCGGCTCGTACGTAGCTCTGGGGGTAGGGCTGGGGTGGGTGCGGACTCCGAGAAATGGGTCCGGAACGCAGGAAAGCCCCGTGCCACAAGGGCACGGGGCTTTCCCGGAATAATTGTTCGGCGGCGTCCTACTCTCCCACAGGGTCCCCCCTGCAGTACCATCGGCG
>NZ_JBFALP010000028.1:0-47893 GCF_040660235.1 Streptomyces sp. NPDC049970
CGGAGCAGGTGTGTGCACCGTGTACGCCGCGCGCCCCGGTCCCCCGCGCGGGGGACCGGGGCGCGCGGCGTACACGGTGCACACACCTGCTCCGGGCGGACCGTTCGGCTACGGCCGCACGGCCCGGCCGTCGGCCACCTGCTGGAACTGCAGCTCGAGGCCGTCGAGCAGGGCCCGCAGCCCGGTCTCGAACGCGCCCTCGTCGACCTGCTGGCGGCGGTCGGCCAGCAGGTGGGCCTGGCCGAGGTGGGGGTAGTCGGCCGGGTCGTACGCGGTCTCGTCGTCGACGAATCCACGGGCGAAGGAGCCGAGGGCCGAGCCGGTGATGAAGTAGCGCATCAGTGCGCCGATGTAGGTGGCCTGGGCGGGCGGCCACCCGGCCCGGACCATGGCGCCGAAGACCGCGTCGGCGACCCGCAGGCCCGCCGGGCGGCGGCCCGGCCCCTGGGCGAGCACCGGGACGATGTGCGGGTGCTCGGCGAGCGCCGCACGGTAGGAGACGGCCCAGTCGTGCAGGGCGGCGGGCCAGTCGCGGGGGTCCGCGTCCTCGAACATCGACAGATCGACCTGCGCCGAGACGGCGTCGGCGACCGCGTCCAGGATCTCGTCCTTGTTCCGGAAGTGGTTGTAGAGCGACGGCCCGCTGACCCCGAGCTCCGCGGCGAGACGCCTGGTCGAGACCGCTTCCAGTCCCTCGGCGTCCACGAGCGCGCTCGCCGCCCCGACGATGCGGTCTCTGCTGAGGAGGGGCTTGCGCGGTCGGGCCATGCGGCACATAGTAGGGCCTGCAAGCAGAAAACTAGCAGTGCTAATTAAAAGTGGGGTGTCGCAGGATGAACCTGGAGCTGAGCGAGGAGCAGGAAGCCGTTCGGCAGCTTGCCGAGGACTTCGTCGCACGGGAGATCACCCCGCACGTCGTCGAGTGGGACCGCGCCGAAAGTGTCGACAAGTCGATCGTGAAGAAGCTGGGCGCCCTCGGCTTCCTGGGGCTGACGATTCCCGAGGAGTACGGCGGCTCGGGCGGCGACCACCTCTCGTACTGCCTGGTCACCGAGGAGCTCGGGCGCGGCGACTCCTCGGTGCGCGGCATCGTGTCCGTCTCGCTCGGCCTGGTGGCCAAGACGATCGCGTCCTGGGGGAGCGAGGAGCAGAAGCGGCAGTGGCTGCCGGGGCTCACCGCGGGCGAGACCATCGGCTGCTTCGGCCTCACCGAGCCCGGCACGGGCTCGGACGCGGGCAACCTCACGACCAGGGCCGTGCGCGACGGAGGGGGCACCTCCCGGTCGAGCGGAGCCGAGGGTGGGGGGGACTACGTCATCGACGGGGCCAAGATGTTCATCACCAACGGCACCTGGGCCGACGTCGTCCTGCTGTTCGCCCGCACCGGCGACATCCCCGGGCACCGCGGCGTCTCCGCCTTCCTGGTGCCGACCGACGCCCCGGGCCTCACCAGGCGAACCGTGCACGGCAAGCTGGGTCTGCGCGGCCAGGCCACCGCCGAGCTGACGCTGGAGGGCGTGCGCGTTCCCGCCTCGGCCATGCTGGGTCCCGAGGGCAAGGGCTTCTCCGTCGCCATGTCCGCGCTGGCCAAGGGGCGGATGTCGGTCGCGGCCGGCTGTGTCGGCATCGCCCAGGCCGCGCTGGACGCGGCCGTGCGCTACGCGGGCGAGCGTGAGCAGTTCGGCAAGTCCATCGCGAGCTACCAGCTCGTCCAGGAGCTCATCAGCGACATCTCCGTGGACGTCGACGCCGCCCGCATGCTGACCTGGCGGGTGGCCGACCTCGTCGACCGGGGCCAGGACTTCGCCACCGCGGCGTCCACGGCGAAGCTCTTCGCCTCCGAGGCCGCCGTCCGCGCCGCGAACAACGCCCTGCAGGTATTCGGCGGCTACGGCTACATCGACGAGTACCCCGTCGGCAAGCTCGTCAGGGACGCCCGGGTGATGACCCTGTACGAGGGCACCAGCCAGATCCAGAAGCTGATCATCGGCCGGGCCCTGACCGGTGTCTCCGCCTTCTGAGCGGGCGCGGCCGGCGCCTGAGTACCCACTGAGTACGCCGACGGATACCGGCGCCGTACCCGTCGGCGGATGCTGTGCCACATGAGTGAGACAACTTCGGTCAAACAGCAGAGCACCGCCGCCTTCTACGGCCAGGCCGTCCTCTCCTTCGGTGTGGCGGCGGGGGCGGTGGCCATGGGGATCTTCTTCCTCGAAGCCGACGCCTGGGTGCGGGCCTTCCTCGCCATCGGCGTCCTCTACCTGATCACCTCGTGCTTCACGCTCGCCAAGGTCATCAGGGACCGCCAGGAGGCGGGCCAGATCGTCAGCCGGGTCGACCAGGCCAGGTTGGAGAAGATCCTCGCCGAGCACGACCCCTTCCAGAAGCTCTGACGATCTCCGTCCGCCCGACGCTCTAAGCGCTTGCTCAGCTTCGGGGTATGGTGTTCGTCCTGCCAGCGGAAAGGGGCACGTGGCGATGAGCACGGCGGAGGAGACCGACGGCGAGAACACGCCGTGGAGCGAGGTCACGCCCGAAGCGGCGAGGCGACTGCTCGTCGCGGCCGTCGAGGCATTCGCCGAGCGCGGCTACCACGCGACCACCACCCGGGACATCGCGGGCCGGGCCGGGATGAGCCCGGCCGCGCTCTACATCCACTACAAGACGAAGGAAGAGCTGCTCCACCGGATCAGCCGGATCGGTCACGACCGGGCCCTGCACCTCCTGGAGACGGCGGCCGAGAGCGGCGGCACGGCCTCCGAGCGGCTCGCCGACGCCGTGCGGTCCTTCGTCAGCTGGCACGCCGAGCGGCACACCACGGCGCGGGTCGTGCAGTACGAGCTGGAGGCACTCGGCGAGGAGCACCGGACCGAGATCGTCGCCCTGCGCAGGAGGACGGACGCGGTGGTGCGCCGCATCATCGGTGAGGGCGTCCGGGCGGGCGAGTTCGACGTCCCCGACGTCCCGGGCACCACGCTCGCCGTGCTCTCGCTCTGCATCGACGTGGCGCGCTGGTTCAACGCGCAGGGCAGCCGGACGCCCGAAGAGGTCGGCACGCTCTACTCGGACCTGGTCCTGCGGATGGTGGGCGCCAAGAAGTGACGCCGGGGCCGGACGCCCCCCGGAGGAGCCGGCCGGGAGTGGCGCCGGCTCCTGCCACGGGCCCGGCGCCTCCGTGCGGCTCAGGAGCGGTGCGGCTCGCGGACGTTGCCGAGCCGCACGGAGGTGCGGCTCAGAAGTAGTAGCGCGAGACGGACTCCGCGACGCAGGCCGGCTTGTCGCCGCCCTCGCGCTCGACGGTGACGAGCGCGGTCACCTGCACACCGCCGCCCGCCTCCTCGACGTTCTTGAGCACGGCCGTCGCGCGCAGCCGCGAGCCGACCGGGACGGTCGAGGGGAACCGGACCTTGTTGGTTCCGTAGTTGATGCCCATCTTCGCGCCGTCGACCCGCAGGATCTGCGGCACGAGAACCGGCAGCAGCGACAGCGTCAGGTAGCCGTGCGCGATCGTCGTGCCGAAGGGGCCGGCCGCGGCGCGCTCCGGGTCCACGTGGATCCACTGGTGGTCGCCCGTGGCTTCGGCGAACAGGTCGATCCTCTTCTGTTCGATCTCCAGCCAATCGCTGTGACCGAGCTCCTCGCCCACCCCGTCCCGCAGCTCCTGAGCGGACGTGAAGATCTTCGGCTCTGCCATGTTCCTGGTCCCTGCCTTCCGGCTGTCTGTCGCCATCTCCGGGCAATGTCTAAGCGCTTGCTCAGCATGGTTGGGCCGCGCTTCCCTGTCAACGACGGACCGGCCGGTTCTCCGGGTGAGGGGTGGGAGGCCAGCGCCTTCCCGTAGCGTTGGGGGAGTGCCACAGATCCCGCAGACGTGCCAAGAACTCACCGTCGGGCAGCTCTCCGCCCGCAGCGGAGCCGCGGTGTCCGCCCTTCACTTCTACGAGTCCAAGGGCCTGATCAGCAGCAGTCGCACCAGCGGCAACCAGCGGCGCTACACCAGGGACGCGCTGCGCCGGGTGGCGTTCGTCCGCGCGGCCCAGCGGGTGGGCATTCCGCTCGCCACCGTCAGGGACGCGCTGTCCGAGCTGCCGGAGGAGCGCACGCCGAACCGCGAGGACTGGGCCCGGCTCTCCCGCGCGTGGCGCTCGGAGCTGGACGAGCGCATCGAGCAGCTGGGGCGGTTGCGTGACCACCTCACCGACTGCATCGGCTGCGGGTGCCTCTCGCTGGAGACCTGCGTGCTGTCCAATCCCGACGACGTCTTCGGCGGCCGGCTGACCGGGTCGCGCCTGATGTCCGAGCGGAGCGCGGCCGACCGTCCCTGAACGCGTCCCCGCTCCCGCCGGTCCTCCCGTATCCCGCCCGCGTCCCTCAGGCCGCCGTCGCCGCCAGGTTCCTCCCGCTCGGCCGGGTACCCCTGGCCCTGGCCAGCGCACCCGCCGTGAGGACGGGCCTGGGGACCACGATCCCGCACCGCGTGCACATCGGGCCCGCCCCGGGCTCGCGGTCCAAGTCCTGCCGCCAGGCGATCCGGGTCCCGGTGCAGACCGGGCACGCGGCGCCCGGCGCGGTGCCCAGCGCCGAGATCAGTCGTCCCAGGACCTCGGCCAGCGGTGCGCTCGGGTGCACCTCGGGGTCGTCGCAGTGCGCGATCCCGTAGCCGCCCCAGGTCCTGCGGTGCCAGTCGTCGAAGCTGCCGGGCCGGCGCAGTCCGTCCTGCTTCTCCCGGCGCCGCCGCTCGGCGAAGCCCGTCTCGTACGCGAGCCAGACGGCGCGCGCCTCCTCCAGCTCGTCCAGTGCGCGGATCAGGCGGCCCGGGTCGGGGGCCCTGTCCTCGGGTTCGATCCCGTGCCGGGCGCACAGGTGATCCCAGGTCGCCCGATGACCGTACGGGGCGAACCTCTCCAGGCATTTGCGCAGCGAGTACCGCCGCAAAGCCAGATCGCCACGCGGATCGCGCACCTGTCTCGCAAGACTCCGGAAACCGGCCATGGCCACTGCCACCTCCGCCGCTCGTGATTTCGACGTCAAGGGATGGACGTACGCCTGCCCCGTTCGGCTCCATCGAAAGGTGAAAAGCGTCCATTGATTGAGACATTCCACGTGGGCTCGCGTGCCGGTGTGTGGCGATTCGGAAAAAGTGACTGATGTTCATCTTACCGACGGGGTCGTACCGCCAGTAACCTCCGGCGCAATCGGCCACCCGGAGGAGCACGCATGCCCCCACGCACCCGCACGCTCGGAGCCGCCGCTGTCGCGGCCGTTCTCGCTCTCGGCACGTCCCTGCTCGCCTCGGCCCCCGTCGCCGGAGCGGCGGAACCGAAGCCCCTCGCTGTCACCGACCACTGCGGAAACCAGTGCGCGGACATCCTGCCGCCCGGCGAGAACGGCAACGCCACACTCGTCGAGATCCTCGGCAACAAGGCGTTCGGCACCCATCCCGCGCACAGCGACGACCAGCTCGACCGCTACAACGGCCTGGTCGCGGGCCACACGGGCCTCACCGACCAGAAGCTGACCGACTTCTTCAACGACGCCTCCTTCGGCGTCGCCGCGGACCAGGTGGAATCCGTCACCTCGCCGCGCGAGGACGTCACCATCACCCGGGACAAGAAGAGCGGCGTGCCCCACATCAAGGGCACCACCCGGTACGGCACCGAGTTCGGCGCCGGATTCGCGGCCGGACAGGACCGGCTGTGGCTGATGGACCTCTTCCGGCACATCGGCCGCGGCGAGCTCACCTCGTTCGCCGGCGGAGCACTGGCCAACCAGGGACTTGAGCAGCAGTTCTGGCCGCAGGCCCCGTACACCGAGGCGGACCTCGAGGCCCAGGTCGAGCGGATCAGGACCACCGAGGGCGCCCAGGGTGAGCAGGCGATGTCCGACGCGCAGGCCTACATCGACGGCATCAACGCCTACCGGGTGAAGTCGAAGAAGGGCCGCTACTTCCCGGGCGAGTACGTCCTCACCGGGAAGATCGACTCGATCACGAACATCGGCGAGATCCAGCCGTTCAAGCTGACCGACCTGATCTCGATCGCCTCCGTCGTCGGCGGCCAGTTCGGCGGGGGAGGGGGCGGCGAGGTCCAGGCCGCGCTCTCGCTGCTCGCCGCCCAGCAGAAGTACGGCGTCGAGGAGGGCACCCGCGTCTGGGAGTCCTTCCGCCAGCGCAACGACCCCGAGGCCGTCCTCACCGTCCACGACGGCACCTCGTTCCCCTACGCGGGCAAGCCCGACAAGGCCAAGGGCACCGCCCTCCCCGACGCGGGCTCCGTCACGGCCGAACCCCTGATATACGACCGCACCGGCTCGGCGGGCACGGACAGGAAGGCCCCGGTGAAGGCCCCGGCCGGCCTCGAACCCGTGCAGGGCGTGTTCGACGACGGCGTGATCCCCGAGGGGTCGCTGCCCGGCTCCGGGGACGGTGCCCAGAAGCGGGGCATGTCCAACGCCCTCCTGGTGTCCGGCAAACACACCGCGAGCGGCAACCCGATCGCCGTCATGGGTCCCCAGACCGGCTACTTCGCCCCGCAGCTGATGATGCTCCAGGAGCTCCAGGGCCCGGGCATCAGCGCCCGGGGCGTCTCCTTCGCCGGTGTCGGCATGTACATCCAGATGGGCCGAGGCCAGGACTACGCCTGGAGCGCCACCTCCGCCGCCCAGGACATCACCGACACCTACGCCGTCGAACTCTGCGAACCCGGCGGCTCCACGCCCACCAAGGACTCCACGCACTACCGCTTCCGGGGCACCTGCACCGCCATGGAGAAGCTGGAGCGCACCAACTCCTGGAAGCCGACCGTCGCCGACTCCACCGCCAAGGGCTCCTACCGGATGCAGGTGTGGCGCACCGACTACGGCATCGTCACCCACCGCGGCACGGTGGACGGCAAGCCGGTCGCCTTCACCTCGCTTCGCACCACCTACCGGCACGAGGCCGACTCGATCATCGGCTTCCAACTGCTGAACGACCCCGCGTACGTGACGGACGCGGCCTCCTTCCAGCAGGCGGCGAGCCACATCGACTACGCCTTCAACTGGTTCTACGCCGACTCACGCACCGCGGCCTACTACAACAGCGGCATGAACCCCGTGCGTGCGGCCGGCGTGGACGCCGCGCTGCCGGTCAGGGCGGAGCAGGCGTACGAATGGCGCGGCTACGACCCCGCCGCCAACACCACCGACTACACCCCGTTCGCCGAACACCCCCGGTCCAGCGGCCAGGACTACTACATCTCCTGGAACAACCGCCAGGCCAAGGACTACTCCACCGCGGCCTTCGGCTTCGGTGCCGTGCACCGCGGCGACCTGCTCGACGACCGGGTGTCCGCACTGGTCGAGGAGGGCGGAGTGACCCGCGCCTCCCTCACCCGCGCCATGGCCGACGCCGCGCTCACCGACCTGCGCGGTGAGCAGCTGCTGCCCGAGCTCCTCAAGGTGCTGCGCTCCCAGCCGGTCACCGACCCGGAGGCCGGTGCGGCGATCCAGCAGCTGGAGTCCTGGCGGTCCGCCGGGGCGCAGCGCAAGGAGACCGCTCCGGGATCGCACACGTACACGCACGCGGACGCGGTGCGGATCATGGACGCGTGGTGGCCGAAGCTGATCGAGGCGGAGTTCCGTCCCGGCCTCGGCGACGGCCTCTACACGGCGCTCACCGCGAACCTGGCCACGGACGAGTCCCCGGCCGCGAGCCACGGGCCGAGCGGGGCGCACAGCGGCTCCGCGTTCCAGTACGGCTGGTGGGGCTTCGCGGACAAGGACCTGCGCCAGGTCCTCGGACAGCCCGTCAAGGGGCCGCTGGCGAAGACGTACTGCGGCGGCGGCGACCTGAGCACCTGCCGCTCCGCGCTGCTCAGCACCCTCAAGGCGGCGGCCGCCGTGCCCGCCGCGACGGTCTACCCGGGTGACGACAGCTGCAAGGCCGGCGAGCAGTGGTGCACCGACTCGATCGTCCACCGCCCGCTGGGCGGGATCTCGCAGAAGGCGATCCACTGGCAGAACCGGCCGACGTACCAGCAGGTCGTGGAGTTCCCCTCCCACCGCTGACGTCCGCCCCCGCTCGCCGGACGGGGCCCGTGCCCGTCCGGCGAGCGGTACCCGTCCACCCGCGAACCCGCCCGGCGCGGTCGGGGACCGGCGGCCGGACGGGCCCGGCAGCTACCGGTAGAGCAGGTACTCCTTCCGTGTCCTGCGGAACGCCGCGAGGTCCGCGCTCCACGCGCCGACGACCTCGTCGGTGTCCGCCCCCGCGTCGATCATGGTGCGGACCCGGGTGTTGCCGGAGAGCCTGTCGATCGCGTTGTCCGCCCGCCAGGCGAACCCGCTCCACGTCTTCTTGGCGGTCACCAGCAGCGCGATGCCGGTGCGTACCGGGTCGAAGGCATCCCGGTCCTGTACGTGCAGCTGGACGCCGCCCACCGTCTTCCCCTGGAACTTGGAGAACGTCGGCGAGAAGTAGGCCTCGCGGAACGCCACCCCGGGCAGCTCCAGCGCGTTCGCTGCCGCCGCCCACCGGTGGTCGACGCCCTCCGCGCCCAGCAGCTCGAACGGCCGTGTCGTCCCCCGCCCCTCGGAGAGGTTCGTGCCCTCGAACAGACACGTTCCCGAGTAGACCAGCGCCGTCTCCGGTGTCGGCATGTTGGGACTCGGCGGGACCCACGGAAGACCCGTCGCGTCGAAGAAGTCCCCGCGCCGCCAGCCGGACATCTTCACGACGTCCAGCCGCAGGGGACGGTCCGCCAGGAACTCCGCCTCGAAGAGCAGCGCCAGCTCCGCGACCGTCATGCCGTGCGCCTGGGAGATCTCCCGGCGTCCGACGAACGAGGCGAAGGCCGGATCAAGCACGGGTCCCAGGGCGGCGCGGCCGGTGACCGGATTCGGCCGGTCCAGCACGACGAAGCGCTTGCCGGCGAGCGCCGCCGCCTCCATGCAGTCGTACAGCGTCCAGATGTACGTGTAGAAGCGGGCCCCCGCGTCCTGGATGTCGAAGACCACCGTGTCGACGCCGGACGCCGTGAAGATGTCGGCGAGGGGCTGCCCGCTCTTCAGATACGTGTCGTAGACCGGGAGTCCGGTCGCGGGGTCGTCGTAGCGCCCCTCCGAACCGCCCGCCTGCGCCGTCCCCCGGAAGCCGTGCTCGGGTCCGAAGACGGCGGTCAGGTCCACCCGGTCGTCGGGATGCATCACGTCGACGATGTGCCGGACGTCCGGGGTGATCCCGGTCGGGTTGGTGACGATGCCGACCTTCTGCCCGGCCAGCATCCGGTAGCCGTCGGCGGCCAGCCGGTCGAAGCCGGTGCGGACACCGCCGTGCCCGGCCCCGTGCCCCCGGCCGGCCGCCGCTGCCGTCCCCGGCCCGGCCGCGGTGGCCGCGAGGGCTCCGATCGCGCCGCCTGCGGCCAGCACACCACGTCTGGACAGGGTCATTCCACTACCTCCATGATCGCGACGACTGTCATGGTCACGCACGCTAGCGCGGGTGCGGTCCGCACGGAACGCCCATGACCCGGAAGATTGCCTGTCCCGCGTCAGGCCGCTTCCCTGCCCCGGGCCCCTTCCCGGATCACATACCGACTGGTTAGTCTGCCGGGGTAGGACGGCGTACGGAGAGGCGGGAACCGATGAGTACGGTGCAGGGCGCTGGTGTAGTGGTGACCGGAGCCGGAGGCGGCATCGGAGCCGCCCTGGCACGCAGATTCGCCGCGGAGGGCGCGCGGGTCGTCGTCAACGACCTCGACGCGGCCCGGGTCGAGGCCCTCGCCGAGGAGATCGGCGGCACCGTCGTGGCGGGCGACGCCTCCACCGTCGTGGACGCGGCGCGCGAGGCACTCGGCGGCACGGTGGACGTCTACTGCGCCAACGCCGGACTCGCGTCGGGCGGGGACGCCTTCGCCGACGAGGACGTGTGGGCCAGGGCCTGGGACGTCAACGTCATGGCGCACGTCCGCGCGGCCAAGGCCCTGCTGCCGGACTGGCTGGAGCGCGGCAGCGGCCGTTTCGTCTCCACCGCTTCGGCCGCGGGACTGCTGACGATGATCGGTGCGGCGCCCTACAGCGTCACCAAGCACGGTGCCGTCGCCTTCGCCGAGTGGCTCTCGCTGACCTACCGGCACCGCGGCGTCAAGGTCCACACGATCTGCCCCCAGGGCGTGCGCACGGACATGCTCACGGCCGCCGGGTCGGCGGGCGACCTGGTGCTCGCCCCCACCGCGATCGAGCCGGAAGCCGTGGCCGACGCACTGTTCGACGCCATGGAGCAGGACCGCTTCCTGGTCCTGCCGCACCCCGAGGTCGCCGGCTACTACCGGGCCCGTGCGAAGGACCCCGACCACTGGATCGGCAGCATGAACCACCTGCAGCAGAAGTGGGAGGAGGCCCGAGCATGACCGAGTCGATCTACGCGGCGAAGCCCTGGACGGCGCTGCTCAGTGCGGCCCAGCTCGCTCCGGTCCACCCAGCCGAGACGGTGGTGCACGCCTTCCGCGCGGCCGTCGGGCGGGCCCCGGACCACACCGCGCTCGCCTACTTCGACGGGCGCCTCAGCTACCGGGAGACCGACGCGCTCTCGGACTCGGTGGCCGGGCACCTCGCCGCCGAGGGACTGGAGCGCGGGGACCGCGTGGCGATCATGCTGCAGAACACCCCGCACTTCGTGCTCGCGCTGCTCGGCGCCTGGAAGGCCGGAGCGACGGTCGTACCGCTCAACCCGATGTACAAGTCCGGCGAGGTCGGACACGTGCTCAAGGACGCCGAGGTCAGCGCGCTGATCTGTTCCGACCGGGCCTGGGACTCGTATCTGCGGGCCACCGCCGAGGCGGCCCCGAGCGTGCGGATCGCCCTCACCGCCTGCGAGCTCGACCTCCAGTCGGCCGACGACCCGCGTGTCCTCGGATTCGAGCGGCTCCCCGCACCCGGCGCCGACGACCCGGCCCACGACCTGGTCACCGTCGCCCGCCTGGGTCTCCCGGCCCCCGGCGGCCGGGAACTCAGCGCCGCGGACACCGCCCTGATCAGCTACACCTCCGGGACGAGCGGCACCCCCAAGGGCGCCATGAACTCCCAGGGCAACATCATGGTCAACGCCGAGCGGCAGCGGGCCGGCCACCCCATCGCCGAGGGCTCCGCCTACTTCGCTCTCGCACCGCTCTTCCACATCACCGGCATGGTGTGCCAGCTCGCCGCCTGCCTGGCCAACGCGGGAACCCTGGTGCTCACCTACCGCTTCGAGGTGAGCGTCGTCCTGGAGGCATTCGCCGAGCACCGGCCCGCCTACACCGTGGGCCCCTCGACCGCCTTCATGGCGCTGGCCGCCCACCCCGGCGCCACCCGGGAGCACTTCGCCTCCTTCGAGGTGATCTCCTCCGGCGGTGCGCCGCTGCCGCCCGCGCTGGTCGAGAAGTTCCGGGAGGACTTCGGCCCGTACATCCGCAACGGGTACGGGCTGACCGAGTGCACCGCGCCCTGCGCCTCCGTGCCCCCGGAGCACGAGGCGCCCGTCGACCCGTCGTCCGGGACCCTCTCGGTCGGCGTCCCGGGGCCCGACACACTGGTCCGGATCATCGACGAGAAGGGCGACGACGTCCCGTTCGGCGAGCAGGGCGAGATCGCCGTACGCGGTCCGCAGGTCGTCTCCGGCTACTGGAACCTGCCCGAGGCCACCGGGGCCGCCTTCCCGGACGGGGAACTGCGCACCGGCGACATCGGCTTCATGGACGCCGCGGGCTGGCTGTACGTCGTCGACCGCAAGAAGGACATGATCAACGCCTCCGGCTTCAAGGTCTGGCCACGCGAGGTCGAGGACGTCCTCTACACCCACCCGGCGGTACGCGAGGCCGCCGTCGTCGGCGTCCCGGACGCCTACCGGGGGGAGACGGTCCGCGCCTACGTCAGCCTGCGTCCCGGTGCCGAGGCGGACGCCGCCGAACTCGGCGCGTACTGCAAGGAGCGGCTGGCCGCCTACAAGTACCCGCGCCAAGTGGAGATCCTGACGGAACTTCCCAAGACGGCGAGTGGGAAGATCCTCAGGCGGGAACTGCGTTCCCCCCGGTAGAGCAGTTCACGCGCGGTACGAGAGGGCAGGTGGCGGCAATGGCCAAGGCGACGGACGGGAACGGCGTGCCCGTCCCCCAGAGGCTGCTGGCCGCCGCCACCCGGCTCTTCGCGGAGCGCGGCTACGACCGCACCTCGGTACAGGAGATCGTCGAGGCCGCGGGTGTCACCAAGGGCGCGCTCTACCACTACTTCGGCTCCAAGGAGGACCTCCTCCAGGAGGTCTACGCCCGGGTTCTGCGACTCCAGCAGGAGCGGCTCGACGCCTATGCCGATGCCGAGGCGCCCATCGAGGAGCGGCTGCGTGACGCGGCGGCCGACGTGGTCGTCACGACCATCGACAACCTCGACGACGCCTCGATCTTCTTCCGTTCCATGCACCATCTGAGCCCGGAGAAGAACAAGCAGGTGCGGATCGAGCGCCGCCGGTACCACGAGCGCTTCCGCGCCCTGGTCGAGGAGGGCCAGCGGGCCGGGGTGTTCTCCACCGCGACCCCGGCCGACCTGGTCGTCGACTACCACTTCGGCTCGGTCCACCACCTGTCCACGTGGTACCGGCCGGACGGCCCGCTCAGCCAGCAGGAGGTCGCCGACCACCTGGCCGACCTGCTGCTGAGGGCGCTGCGCCCCTGACCGGACGACGTCCGGCCGGCCGCGCCTCCGGTGCAGGCCGCCGACCCTGTGAGCGGTCGGCGGTCTACCGGACATCGAACTGACGGTTCATCCGCTGCTCCGCGGTGCCCCCGGGTGGCCGTACCCGTGCCGATGCCCGGCTGATCCCTCCGGCGGCGCCCCCTGGGGGACGAGCGGCCCTGTAGTCCACGGCCCCGTGGTGGCCCGCCTCGCCTGGTGTCCGCTGAGCGGACGGCTCTGTCCGGATTCCACCCTTGACGGTACGCGGACATTGATTGAGCATCGGGGGCGCACTTCGCACCACCAGCTCCAGGCCCCTGCCGTACGCGGCCGGGGACCCCCGCACGTTCCGTCAGTCCCCAACGGAATCCGGAGCCACACATGAGACCCGTCCGTCACAGATCCCTGCCCGTGGCCGTGCTCGCCGCCGCGGCCCTGCTGGCCGCCGCGGCCCCCGCGGTCCAGGCCGAGCCCGTCCCGGCCGCCGTCGCCGCAGCCCCGGACATCCCGCTCGCCAACGTCAAGGCGCACCTCACCCAGTTCCAGTCCATCGCCACCGCCAACGGCGGCAACCGGGCCCACGGGCGCACCGGTTACAAGGCGTCCGTCGACTACGTGAAGGCCAAGCTGGACGCGGCCGGATACACCACGGCGCTCCAGCAGTTCACCTCCGGCGGTGCCACCGGCTACAACCTGATCGCCGACTGGCCGGGCGGTGACCCGAACAAGGTCCTGATGGCCGGCTCGCACCTCGACTCGGTGACCTCCGGGGCCGGGATCAACGACAACGGCTCCGGGTCGGCAGCCGTGCTGGAGACCGCCCTCGCCGTCTCCCGGGCGCAGCTCGCGCCCGACAAGCACCTGCGGTTCGCCTGGTGGGGCGCCGAGGAGCTCGGCCTCGTCGGATCGAAGTACTACGTCAACAACCTGGCCTCCACCGAGCGCGCCAAGCTCGCCGGCTACCTCAACTTCGACATGATCGGCTCGCCCAACCCGGGCTACTTCGTCTACGACGACGACCCGGTCATCGAGCAGACCTTCAAGGACTACTACGCCGGTCTGTCGATACCCACCGAGATAGAGACCGAGGGCGACGGCCGCTCCGACCACGCCCCGTTCAAGAGCGCGGGCATACCGGTGGGCGGTCTGTTCTCCGGGGCGGACTACACGAAGACGAGCGCCCAGGCCCAGAAGTGGGGCGGCACGGCCGGACAGGCCTTCGACCGCTGCTACCACTCGTCGTGCGACACGACGGCGAACATCAACGACACGGCCCTCGACCGCAACAGCGACGCGGTCGCCCACGCCGTGTGGACCCTGTCCGCCGGTACGGTCACCCCGCCGACCGGCACGGTCTTCAGCAACGCCACCGACGTCTCCGTACCCGACAACGGGGCGGCGGTGACCTCCTCGGTGCCGGTCACCGGCCGTACGGGCAACGCCCCGTCCACGCTCAAGGTGGGGGTCGACATCAAGCACACCTACCGGGGCGACCTCGTCGTCGACCTGCTCGCGCCCGACGGCACGGCCTACCGTCTGAAGAACTCCAGCAGCAGCGACTCCGCCGACAACGTGATCGCGACCTACACGGTCAACGCGTCGAGCGAGACCGCCAACGGCACCTGGAAGCTCCAGGTGCGGGACGTCGCCGCGCAGGACACCGGCTACATCGACAGCTGGCAGCTCACCTTCTGACCCGCCGGGGAGGCGCCACACGGGTGCCTCCCCGCACCGGGCCGCCTCCCCGCACCGGGCTCAGAGGTACTTCTTGATCTCGCGCCGTGCCAGCGACCGCTGGTGCACCTCGTCCGGACCGTCCGCGAGCCGCAGCGTCCGGGCCGACGCCCAGAGTTCGGCCAGCGGGAAGTCCTGGCTGACGCCCCCGGCGCCGTAGAGCTGCACCGCCTGGTCGAGGATGCCGACCACCGCGCGCGGCGTGGCGATCTTGATCGACTGGATCTCGGTGTGCGCCCCGCGGTTGCCCACCGTGTCCATCAGCCACGCCGTCTTCAGGACCAGCAGCCGCAGCTGCTCCACGGTCACCCGGGCATCCGCGATCCAGTTCTGCACGACGCCCTGCTGGGCGAGCGGCTTGCCGAAGGCCGTACGGTCCACGGCCCGCCTGCACATCAGCTCGATCGCACGCTCGGCCATGCCGATCAGCCGCATGCAGTGGTGGATACGTCCGGGGCCCAGCCGTGCCTGGGCGATGGCGAAACCGCCGCCCTCCTCGCCGACCAGGTTCGCGGCCGGCACGCGTACGTCGGTGAAGACCACCTCGGCGTGGCCGCCGTGCGAGTGGTCCTCGTAGCCGTACACCCGCATCGCGCGCCGCACCTCCAGGCCGGGGGTGTCACGCGGGACGAGGATCATGGACTGCTGGCGCCGGATGTCCTCGCCGTCCGGGTCCGTCTTGCCCATGACGATGAAGACGGCACAGTCCGGGTTCATCGCCCCGGAGATGTACCACTTGCGGCCGTTGATCACATAGGAGTCGCCGTCGCGCGTGATGCGGGTCTCGATGTTCGTCGCGTCCGACGAGGCCACGTCGGGCTCCGTCATCGCGAACGCCGAGCGGATCTCGCCCGCGAGCAGCGGCTCCAGCCACTGCTTCCTCTGCTCCGGGGAGCCGAACTGGGAGAGCACCTCCATGTTCCCGGTGTCCGGGGCCGCGCAGTTCAGGGCGGTCGGTGCCAGGTGGGGGCTCCGGCCGGTGATCTCGGCCAGCGGGGCGTACTGAAGGTTCGTCAGCCCCGCGCCGTACTCCGCGTCGGGGAGGAAGAGGTTCCACAGACCCTGCCTGCGCGCCTCGGCCTTCAGGTCCTCGACGACCCGCGGGGTGTCCCAGGGCGAGGCCAGCTGGGCGCGCTGTTCCTCGGCGACCTCCTCGGCGGGGTGGACGTGCTCGTCCATGAACGCGAGCAGCCTGGTGCGCAGCTCTTCGGTACGGGCGTCGAATGCGAAGTCCACGGGGTGATCAGCCTTCCTTGAGGGTGGTGAGGCCGTGCGCGATGAAGACGGGGACCAGGTCGCCGATGCGGTCGAAGCCGGCGCCGACGGTCTGGCCCAGGGTGTAGCGGTAGTGGATGCCCTCCAGGATCACGGCGAGCTTGAACCACGCGAAGGCCGTGTACCAGGAGATGGCGGAGGTGTCGCGCCCGGAGCGCTCGGCGTAGCGCCGGATCAGCTCGGCGGGACTCGGGTGGCCCGCCGCGCCGCTGGTCGTGGAGACCGGTGACTCGGGCAGATCCAGGTCGGAGCTGTACATGACCAGCAGGCCGAGGTCGGTCAACGGGTCGCCGAGCGTGGACATCTCCCAGTCCAGCACCGCCTTGATCCGGTCGTCGGTGCCGATCAGGACGTTGTCCAGGCGGTAGTCGCCGTGGACGACGGTGGGCGCGGGGGAGGCGGGGAGCTCCCGCCCGAGCGAGGCGTGCAGTTCGTCGATGCCCGCGAGGTCGCGGTTGCGGGACGCGTCCAGCTGCTTGCCCCAGCGCCGCAGCTGACGGTCCAGGAAGCCGTCCGGGCGGCCGAAGTCACCGAGGCCGACGCTCGCGGGATCCACTGCGTGCAGGTCCACCAGCGTGTCCACGAGTCCCAGGACGACCGCGCGGGTGCGCTCGGCGCCGAGTGGGGCGAGCTGCTCGGCCGTGCGGTACGGGGTGCCCTCGACGTACTCCATGACGTAGAACGGCGAGCCGACGACCGACTCGTCCTCGCAGAGCAGGAGGGTCTCCGGTACCGGGACCGCCGTGGAGTGCAGCGCGCTGATCACCCGGTGCTCGCGCTTCATGTCGTGCGCGGTGGCCAGCACATGGCCCAGCGGAGGTCTGCGCACGACCCACTGTCCGGTGCCGTCGGTGACGACGTAGGTGAGGTTCGAGCGTCCGCCCTCGATCACCCGTGCTTCGAGCGGACCGCCGACCAGCCCCGGCCGCTCACGGTCGAGATGGCCGCGCAGCAGGTCGAGGTCGAGACCTGGCGGGTGGACTGGGCTCATGGGGCGCACCTCCGGGGCGGTTGAACGTTCGGCACCATGATGCCGACCAGTCGGTATGTCGTCCAGTGTCCGCCCGGAATCGGCGAAGTGATCTCCGGCTCCCCGGGCTGAGTTGCGAGGACACCTCCGCCAGCTGATCGTCGGAGGATGAAGGCGATCAGCTACAGCAGGTACGGCACGGCCGACGTCCTCGAGTACGGCGAGCGGCCCGATCCCAAGGTCGGACCCGACTCGGTCCTGGTGAAGGTGCGGGCGGCCGCCGTGAACCCGGTCGACTGGAAGGCCCGTGAAGGCTATCTCCAGGCGGGGCTGGAAGCCGTCTTCCCCGTCATCCCCGGCTGGGACGTCTCCGGGGTCGTGGTCCAGCCCGGCGCCGCCGTGGACGAGTTCGAGGTGGGGGACGAGGTGATCGGCTACGTGCGCGAGGACTTCCTCTCGCGCGGGACGTTCGCCGAGTACGTCGCCGCACCCGTGCGTACCCTCGCGCGCAAGCCCCTGAGCCTCAGCTTCGAGGAGGCGGCCGGTCTGCCGCTCTGCGGCCTCACCGCCTACCAGGTGCTGCACCGCACGCTGAAGGTCCAGGAGGGCGAGACCGTCCTCGTCCACGCGGCGGCCGGAGGCGTCGGCTCGCTCGCCGTCCAGCTCGCCCGCCACGCGGGCTGCCGGGTCGTCGGGACCGCCGGGCCGCACAACCACGACTACGTGCGCCGGCTGGGCGGCGAACCCGTGGAGTACGGCGAAGGACTCGCCGGCCGGCTGCGGGACCTGGTGCCCGAAGGCTTCGACGCCGCGTTCGACACCGTGGGCGGGGAGGCGCTCCGGGTCTCCGCCGAGACCCTGGCGAGCGGCGGGCGGCTGGCGTCCATCGCCGACGCCGAGGTGTTCTCCTACGGCGGGCGATACGCCTTCGTACGCCCCGACGCCGCCGACCTCGCCCGTCTCGCGGAGCTGGCCGAGCAGAGCATCGTCTCCGTGCACGTCGACCGGGTCTTCCCGCTGGAACAGGCCGCGGACGCCTACCGGCTCAACGAGCAGGGGCGCACCCGGGGGAAGATCGTCGTCACCGTCGACTGGGCGGAGTGAAGCCAGCGCCCGGTCAGAAGAGCACGGCGGCGGCGAACACCGCGAGGGCGAGCGTGCACCCCACCGCGGTCAGCGCGTGGCGCGGCGACAGCGGGACGGGCCGCGCGCTGCTCATGCCCGTCACCCTGCGGTGCGCCACCGCGAGGAACCCCAGCCAGGCCAGCAGGCTCAGGGCCACCGCGAGCACCCCCGCCGGGGTCGTACCGTCGTGCAGGGCCTGCCGGACCGCGAGCAGGCCCACCACCGTGCTCGCCAGTGTGGTGCGCCGCCAGGCCAGCCGTGTCCGTTCCGGCTGGAGACCCGGATCGCGCTTCCCTGCGGTCACCGGCTCTCCCAGCCGAACAGGACCACCACCACCATCGCGACCGCCACCACCGCGACGACCAGGCTCAGCAGCGCCGGGAAGCGCGACGTGGGCAGGTCCTCGCCCCGCCGCATCGCACGCTCGCACCGCATCCAGTGGCTGACGGCCCGCAGGGCGCAGAGCACCCCGGCGGCCAGCAGCCCGAGGGCCAGGCCGGCGCGGATGCCCCAGGCCAGGCCGGGCAGGAACTGGTCGACGGCGAAACCCCCGCCGATCAGCGCGAGCGCCGTCCGGATCCAGGCCAGGAAGGTGCGCTCGTTGGCCAGGGAGAAGCGGTAGTCCGGCGTCTCCCCCTCGTCCCGGATCCGCTCCGGGGCGAACCACAGCCGCAGCCCGCGCACGAACCCGCTCACGCCGTGCCGCCCGCTCGGAACCGTCGCAGCCGGTGGTACGTCTCCAGGCCGTCCGGCACCCACGTCCGGTCGGCCAGCTGTTCCGCCAGCTCCTCGTCGGTCAGGAAGGTGTGCCAGGCGACCTCCTCCACCTGGGGCCGTACGGGCAGCTCGCAGCGCACCTCGTACACGTACGACCACCAGCTGTGCCCGGGGCTCTCGTAGAGGTACTTGAAGAGCGGGGTGGGGCGGGGGAGGCCGGACACCCCCAACTCCTCCTCCGCCTCCCGCAGCGCCGCCTCGTCGTACGACTCCCCGGCGCCCACCACCCCGCCGACGAACATGTCGTGGTGCGAGGGGAAGACCAGCTTCGTGTCCGTCCGGCGGTGCACGAACAGCCGGCCCGCCCCGTCCCTGGCCTCGACGAAGACGCAGCGGTGCCGCAGCCCGCGCGCGGTCGCCTCGCCGCGTGGCGCCTGCCCCACGACCTCGTCGTTCTCGTCGACAACGTCCAGGATCTCGTCAGCCGGGTTCATGACGTCCATCCAACATCAACCGGTCGGCGGCCGTGGAACCGCGCCGCTCCTTCCCCTCCGGCATCGCCGGATGCAGCCCCAGCAGCACGATCCCGGCCACGATCGCCGTCAGCCCCGCGGCCTCCCAGGCCAGTGCGCCCGTGTCGGTGCGCACCTGGTCCCCGAGGAAGCCGATCCCGCAGACGATCCCGGCCAGCGGCTGCGCGGCGGTCAGCGCCGGCAGGGACATCCTCAGCGGGCCCGCCTCGAACGCGCTCTGGACCAGGAGCAGCCCGGCCACGCCGAGGACGACGACGGCGTACGGCTGCCAGGACGTCATCAGCGCCGCCCAGCCCTCCGTGGTCAGCCGCACCCCGCTGACCCTGGTCAGCCCGTCCTGCAACCCGTAGAGCAGCCCCGCGGCCAGCCCCAGCAGGACCGGGGTGCCCCGGGTGCGCGGATGCCTGGCGCAGGCGGTCAGGAACAGGGCCAGCCCCGCGACGATCCCGATCACCAGCCAGTGGCGCAGCTGCGAGGCCACCGCCTCCCCGCCGCGCGGCTCACCGGCCAGGAGGAAGGCGGTGACGCCGCCGGCCAGCAGGCAGAGCCCTCCCCAGCCCTGACGGCCCAGCGGCTGGCCGGTGCGATGGCGCGACAGCCCCAGCGCGAAGAGCAGGTTGGTCGCGAGCAGCGGCTCCACGACCGAGACCTCGCCCTGGCCGAGCGCCAGGGCGCCCAGCACCATGCCGCACACCATCAGGCCGATCCCGGCGAGCCAGCTCGGGACCCGCATCAGGTCGAGCAGCAGCCGGGGTGAGAGGAAATCGCTCATGGGCGCACGGCGGGCGGCGTCCTGCTGGAGGACGAAGCCGAAGCCCAGACAGCAGGCGGCGCCCACGGAGAGCAGGAGTACCAGCACCGACACGCTCCGACGATAGCCCGCGCGCCGTACGGGATCGGTGAGGGCGCCGCCGACCGGACGGTTGACGTGGGCGCGGCCGGTACCGAAGATCTGACCCACAAGTAACTTCGCCGCACCCGCCCGCCGCACCCCCGGCCGCCCCGCACCGCTTCGAAGGATGGAACCCATGGCGTACGACGCTGATGTGATCGTGATCGGCGCAGGACTCGCGGGGCTCGTGGCCACCGCCGAGCTGGTGGACGCGGGCCGGACGGTCATCCTCCTCGACCAGGAGCCCGAGCAGTCCATCGGCGGCCAGGCGCACTGGTCCTTCGGCGGGCTCTTCCTCGTCGACTCGCCCGAGCAGCGCCGGATGCGGATCAAGGACAGCCACGAACTCGCCCTCCAGGACTGGTACGGCACGGCCGGCTTCGACCGCGAGGAGGACCACTGGCCGAGGCAGTGGGCCGAGGCGTACGTCGACTTCGCGGCCGGGGAGAAGCGGTCCTGGCTGCACGCGCAGGGACTGCGGCTCTTCCCCGTCGTCGGCTGGGCGGAACGCGGCGGCTACGACGCCAACGGCCACGGCAACTCCGTGCCCCGCTTCCACATCACCTGGGGCACCGGGCCCGGAGTGGTCGCCCCCTTCGAGCGGCGGGTCCGCGAGGGCATCGCGAGGGGCCTCGTCCGTCCGCGATTCCGCCACCGGGTGACCGGTCTCGCCCGCTCGGGCGGAGCGGTCGACACGGTCACCGGCGAGATCCTGCGCGAGAGCGGCGCCGAGCGGGGCACCGCGAGCACCCGCGAGGTCACGGGCGCCTTCGAGCTGAGGGCCCAGGCCGTGATCGTCACCTCCGGGGGGATCGGCGGCAACCACGACCTCGTGCGCGCCCAGTGGCCCGAGCGGCTCGGCACCCCGCCGGCGAAGATGCTCTCCGGCGTTCCCGCCCACGTCGACGGACTGATGCTCGGCATCACCGAGGAGGCGGGTGCCCGCCACATCAACCGCGACCGGATGTGGCACTACACCGAGGGCATCGAGAACTGGAACCCGATCTGGGCGAAGCACGGCATCCGCATCCTTCCCGGCCCGTCCTCCCTCTGGTTCGACGCCCGCGGCAAGCGGCTGCCGGTGCCGCTCTTCCCGGGCTTCGACACGCTGGGCACCCTGGAACACATCATGAGGTCGGGGCACGACCACACCTGGTTCGTCCTCGACCGGAGGATCATCGGCAAGGAGTTCGCGCTCTCCGGCTCCGAGCAGAACCCGGACCTGACGGGCAAGTCGGTGCGCGACGTGATCGGCAGGGCGCGCGCCGACGTCCCCGGGCCCGTCAGGGCGTTCATGGACAAGGGTGTGGACTTCGTCGTCGAGAAGGACCTCGGCGCGCTCGTGCGGGGCATGAACGCCCTCACCGGTGAGGCGCTCATCGACGAGGACGACCTGCGGCGCGAGATCACCGCCCGGGACCGCGAGATCGCGAACCCGTTCACCAAGGACCTCCAGATCACGGCGATCAACGGCGCCCGCTCCTACCTGGGGGACAAGCTGATCCGTACGGCGAAACCGCACCGCATCCTCGACCCGGCCGCGGGCCCGCTGATCGCCGTGCGGCTCAACATCCTGACCCGCAAGTCGCTCGGAGGCCTGGAGACCGACCTGTCCTCCCGGGTCCTGGCCGAGGGCGGCGCCCCGCTGCCCGGGGTGTACGCGGCGGGGGAGGCGGCCGGCTTCGGCGGCGGTGGCGTCCACGGCTACCGGTCGCTGGAGGGGACGTTCCTGGGCGGCTGCATCTTCTCCGGCCGGGCGGCGGGCCGGGCGGCCGCGAAGGCCGTCGGCTGACGGCACCGGCTGACGGCACCGGCGGGCGGGCGCGGCGTGCGGGCGCGGCGGTTCCGTACGGCCCGGTGGGAGGACCGGACACGGCGTGGTGTGACCGACCGGCGTGACGCGCGCTCCCGGACCCGGACCGGCGCGGCGCGCGGTCGCGGACCGTCCGTCACGCCAGCCGTTCCACCACCCGGAACCGCTCGGCCACGATCATCGTCCCGTCGTCCACGGTGAACAGCGGGTCCCCCAGCGCCTCCCGCATCTCCTCGCCGTGCCAGAACTCCTCGTGTCCCGCCCGCCACTCGGCGACCGAGGCGTACCCCTCGCCCTCGTCGAGTGCGTGCCGCAGGTCCACCGATCCCAGTGGCAGCACCCGTACCTCCGTCAGCTCGACCACCGCCACCTCCCGGCCCCCGGAATCGATGAGCGCGGACCGTTCACCCACGGGCGGCAGTTCCTCGCGCTCCACCTCGTACTCCACGAGCAGGCCGGACGTGGAGACCTTCTCGCCCGAGAGCACCGCCGCGACCAACCGGTCGCGCAGCGGGCCGGGGAAGGCGAGGAGGAGGGGTTTGAGGGGTTCGCGGCTCTCCATGGCGGCAGTGTGGCACGCGTCACCTCACCCCCACCCGCCACTCCCGTGACCGGGCCGCGAACTGCGCGAACGGGTCGGAGCACGTCCCGCAGAGGTCAACTGTGTGCGAATTAAACCAAGTTGGGAGACGTCCGCCCTTGACTCGCAGCGTTGCCTAACGCTTTGCTGTGCGCGATCGTTTGCTCGCACACAGCATCGATATGTGCTGGTGTCATGTCGAAGTGGAAAAGGAAGCCTGCGGATGTCTCCGCCTCCGCCGCCCCTGGGCCGCTCCCGTCGCAGGGGCGGGCGCTTCGACCGAATCTTCGACCCGGCCCTCGACGACACCGAACTCGTCAGCGTACGAGGCCAGTTCACCCAGGGCCGCTGGCCCCGCGCCCGTGCCCTGCTCGTCGCCACCGGCACCGACTGGGACCGCAGGGGCCACCGCGTCCTCGCCCTCGCCGCCGTCCCGTCCGCCACCGGCTGGGCCCGCGACTGGCTGCTCGCCGAACCGGGCAGCCCCGACGCCACCACGCTCCTCGCCTGCGCCGCCGTCGCCCGCGCCCAGCGCCCCGAAGCCGGTACCGGCGAGCGCGACAGGGCCCGCGAGGCATGCCTCGCCGCGGCGGCACTGGATCCGGCCGACCCCACGCCCTGGCTCGGAATGATGGCGCTGGAACGCACCCACGGAACCCAGGAGGGAGCCGCCCGGCACTTCGAGGAGATCCGGGCCCGCCACCCGGAGCACCACCAGGCCCACCACCTCATGACGGCCGGTATCGCCGAGGCCCGCCCCGAGAGCGACCCGCTCCACGAGGTGTACGACTTCGCCGCCTGGGCCGCCGAACAGGCCCCCGCGGACTCGCCGCTGGCGGTCCTTCCCGTCGTCGCCCACGCCGAGCGCTACCGCGTCCTCGTCGCCGCCGGGGCCCTGCCGGACGATCCCGCCGGATCCGGCCACTGGACCGGACGCCGGGCCCGGCAGGTGATGAAGGCCGCCTTCGACTGGTGGCTCGAATGGGAACGGGAGGACCACCCCCGCCACCGCGCCGACCTCAACTTCCTCGCCCACGCGAAGATCTGCGAGGGCCGCCCCGCCGAGGCGGCGGCCCTCTTCCACCGCATCGGCAGCCACGCGACCGAGGCCCCCTGGTCGTACTCCGGCCGAGACGCGTACCCCGAGTTCCTCGCCGCGCGCACCTACGCGCTCGGCTCCCCGTGATGCAGGCAGCTCTCAACGAAGGGACCACCCCCGCGATGTCGACGGGCAGACCAGACACGAGCGAGACCGCCACCCGGAGTGCCGACGACACCGGAGGGATCAACACCTACAAGGGCGAGGAGCGCGCCCTGCGCGCCGACCGCCTCGGCACCCCCGGCCTGCTCCTGTCGGTCCTCGCAGCCAGCGCCCCGCTGATGGTGGTCGCGGGCGTGATGCCCACCGTCTTCGGCGTGATGGGCGTCGTCGGACAGCCCCTGCTCTACGTCATCCTCGGCATCGTCCTGATGCTGTTCGGTGTCGGCTACGCGGAGATGAGCCGGCACGTCCACAACGCCGGCGCCTTCTACGCGTACATCGCGCGCGGCCTCGGCCCGACCGCCGGAGCGGGCGCCTCGCTCGTCGCGCTGGTCGCCTACAGCGCCATGCAGGTCGGCATCTACGGAATCCTCGGCTTCGAGGTCTCCGGCCTCTTCGCCACCTACCTCGGCACCGACCTCCACTGGTGGATCCCGGCCCTCGTCTCCGTGGCCGTCGTCGGCGTACTCGGCTGGCTGAAGATCGACCTCAACGCCAAGGTGCTCGGCGTACTCCTCGTCGTCGAGTGCGCCCTCGTGGTGATCTTCGACATCGCCGCCGTCGGCAAGCCCGGACCCGAGGGCCTGTCCCTGCACGCGTTCAACCCGGAGACGCTCACCGGAGCCGGCCTGGGCACCGCGCTCTGCTTCTGCATCGCCGCATTCGTCGGCTTCGAGCAGGCCCCGGTGTACGCCGAGGAGACCAGCCGCCCGCAGATCGTCGTCTCGCGCGTGATGTTCCTCGCCGTCGGCTACGCCGCGCTCTTCCTCGCCGTCAGCTCCTGGGCCCTGACCGTCGCAGCCGGTCCGTCCTCGATCGCGGACACCTCCCTCAAGGAGGGCCCCGGCATGCTCTTCGGCCTCACCGAGGAGCGCCTCGGCGCCACCTTCACCGACGTCCTGCACGTCCTGTTCGTCACCGGCATGTTCGCCGCGCTGCTCAGCTTCCACAACGTCGTCGCCCGCTACGCGTTCGCCATGGGCCGCGAAGGGCTGCTGCCCGCCGGATTCGGCCGCACCAACAAGGCGAGCGGCGCTCCCGCCACCGGGTCCGTGCTCCAGTCCGCGCTCTCCGTCGTCGTCGTGCTGGCCTTCGCCCTCACCGACGACAACCCGGTCGGCGACCCCACCGCGCCCGTCCTGCACCTCTTCACCTGGATGGGCAACGTCGGCGCGCTCGGCGTCATCGTGCTGATGGCCGCGGCCTCCTTCGCCGTCATCGCGTTCTTCGTACGCCGCGGAGCCGGCCGGGCGCAGGCCCCCCGGCTCGTCGCCTCGGCACTCGCGGGTGTCGCGCTGCTCGCCATCGCGGTCTTCACGGTCAGGGACTTCGACGTGCTCGTCGGCTCAGGGCCCGGCTCCACGCTGAACTGGGTGCTGCCCGGCGTCATCCTCCTGGCTCTGGCCTGCGGCCTCGCCCTGGGTGCCGTGCTGCGCCGCACCCGGCCCGACGTCCACGCGAGGATCGGTCTCGGCAACGAGGCCTTCCAGCTGGAGAAGGCCGCGGAGGGCGGGCCCGACGGTCCGCGCTGACCCGCACCTCCCCGACCGGACTTCCTTACCGAAGCATGACGTGTGCCCGTGGCCCTTGGTGACCGAGGGCCGCGGGTGTTCGAATGGGCGGGTGAACAGTCCCCCTCCCGACAACACCGGGTCCCCTCCCGACCCCGGCGGCCCGTCCCCGGAGACCGGCGGCACCCCCGTCGGCCGCCGTCTGGTCCTGGCCATGCTGGGCCTCGGCGCCGCCGGGGTCGTCGCCGCCCCCGCACTCCAGCGCGCACTGGAGAACGGCCTGGGCGCCGTCGCCGACAAGGACCCCACCGGACTGACCGGACTGCTCCCCAACGGCGGCGGCTTCCGCTACTACTCGGTGGCCACCTCCGTACCCAGGAGGACCGCCGCCGACTACCGCCTCACGGTGGACGGCCTGGTCGACCGCCCGGCCACGTACACGCTCGACTCCCTCGCAGCGCTGCCGCAGACCCGCGTCGTCCGCGACGTCCAGTGCGTCACCGGGTGGAGGGTGCCCAAGACCCCGTTCGAGGGGGTCGGGCTCTCGGCACTGCTGGACGCAGCCGGTGTACGGCCCGGTGCCAAGGCCGTCCGCTTCACCTGCTTCGACGGCGCGTACAGCGAGAGCCTCACCCTGGAGCAGGCCCGCCGCGCCGACGTGCTCGTGGCGACGCGCATGCGGGACGAGCCACTGGCCCACGCGCACGGCGGGCCCGTGCGCCTGTACGTCGCCCCCATGTACTTCTACAAGTCCGCGAAATGGCTGTCCGGGATCACCGTCACCGATTCCGTGCGCCCCGGCTACTGGGAGGAGCTCGGCTATGACGTCGACGCCTGGGTCGGCCGGTCCAACGGCCGCGACGACGCCCCCACCGTCTGAACCCGCCCCGAGGATGCGACGGTTCACCACCGCCGAGCGCTGGGTGCACCGCACCACCGCCTGGCTGGTGCTGCTGTGCGTCGCCACGGCCGCCTGCCTGTACGTCCCGCAGCTCGCGGAACTCGTCGGCCGCCGACGCCTCGTGGTCACCCTGCACGAGTGGTCCGGGCTGCTCGTCCCCGTACCGCTGCTCGCGGGGCTCCTCTCCCGGGCGCTGCGCGCCGACCTCTCCCGGCTCAACCGGTTCGCACCGCACGACCGGCTGTGGCTGCGGGCCGCGCTGCGCCGCGACCACACCCCCGGATCGCGGCCGGCCGGGAAGTTCAACGCGGGCCAGAAGCTCTACGCCTCCTGGATCGCGGGCGCCGTGCTCGTGATGCTCGGCACCGGACTGCTGATGTGGTTCACCGGCCTCGCGCCGCTGGTGTGGCGCACGGGCGCGACGTTCGTCCACGACTGGCTGGCCCTCGCGGTCGGCATCGTGGTGGCCGCGCACATCGCGAAGGCGCTCGCCGACCCGGAGGCGCGCCGTGGCATGCGCACCGGGTCGGTCGAGCGCCCGTGGGCCCGTTCCGAGCACCCGCTGTGGCGGCAGCCGGACGAACGGACCGCTGAGACGACGGACCGCTGAGACGACGGACCGCCGGGGCCGCTAGAGCACCAGCGACAGCAGCAGGATGAAGACCAGCGAGACGACGGAGATGATCGTCTCCATCACCGACCAGGTCTTGACGGTCTGGCCGACGCTCATCCCGAAGTACTCCTTCACCAGCCAGAATCCCGCGTCGTTGACGTGGCTGAAGAAGAGCGAGCCCGCACCGACCGCGAGGACGAGCAGCGCCGCGTGCGGGGTCGACATGTCGGCCGCCAGCGGGGCGACCAGACCGGCTGCCGAGATGGTGGCCACGGTGGCCGAACCCGTCGCCAGACGGATCGCCACGGCGATCAGCCAGCCGAGCAGCAGGGCGGGTATGGACCAGTTCTCGGAGAACTCCAGGATCATCCGGCCGACGCCGGCGTCGATCAGCGTCGTCTTGAATCCGCCGCCCGCGCCGACGATCATCAGTACGCCCGCGATCGGGGCGAGGGACTTCTCGACGGTCGTGGCGAGCCGCGCCCTGGTGAAGCCCGCGGCCCGGCCCAGTGTGAACATGCCGACGACCACGGCCGCGAGGAGTGCGATCAGCGGCGATCCGACCACGTCGGCTATCCGCTGGACGTGGTGCTCCGGGTCGTCCACGACGATGTCGACGAGGGCCTTGCCCAGCATCAGCACCACGGGCAGCAGCACGGTGAACAGCGTGGCACCGAAGCCCGGACGGCGGTCCAGCTCCTCGGAGGGGCGCTGGGGGATCATGTTCTCCGGCGCCTTGATGTCCACCCAGCGGGCGGCGTACCGGGAGAAGACCGGGCCCGCGATGACCACGGTCGGTACGGCGACGAGCACACCGAGGGCCAGTGTGACGCCGAGGTCGGCGTCGAGGGCGTCGATCGCTACCAGCGGGCCGGGGTGCGGGGGGATCAGCCCGTGCATGACCGAGAGGCCGGCGAGCGCCGGGATGCCGATCCGCATCAGGGAGAAGTTGCCGCGCTTGGCGACCAGCAGCACCACCGGGATCAGCAGCACGATGCCGACCTCGAAGAAGAGCGGCAGGCCGATGATCGACGCGATCAGCACCATCGCCCAGGGCATGGCCCGTCGGCTCGCCTTCGCGAGGATCGTGTCGACGATCTGGTCGGCGCCGCCCGAGTCGGCGAGCAGCTTGCCCAGGATCGCGCCGAGCGCGATCAGCACGCCGACGCTGGCGACGGTCGAGCCGAGACCCGTCGTGAAACTGGTGATCGTCTTGTCCAGCGGCGCACCGGCGAAGGCGCCCAGCGCCAGCGAACCGATGGTCAGCGCCAGGAATGCGTGCATCCTGAACCGGGTGATGAGCAGAACGATGACGGCTATGCCCGCCAGTACGGCGATGCCCAACTGAGCGTTGCCGGCCGAAGTGATCGGTTCGACGGCATCCGCTGCCAGCATCTCGACACTGAGACCTGTCACGGTGATGATCCTCAGCTCTCGAGCCGGCGCAGCGCGGCGACGGCCCGTTCGGTGATTTCCTCGGGCGTGCCGGACACGTCGACCGACACCCCGGCCTCGTCCTCCTGCAGCGGCTGGAGGGTGGCGAACTGGGAGTCGAGCAGCGCGGTCGGCATGAAGTGGCCCTTGCGGTCCGCCATGCGGCGTTCGACGAGCGCCCGGTCGCCGGTCAGATGCAGGAAGACGGCGCCAGGCGCCCCCGCCCGCAGCCGGTCGCGGTAGACGCGCTTGAGCGCCGAACTGCTGACGACTCCGCCGAGCCCCGCCCGGCCGTGCGCCCACTGCCCGATGGCGTCCAGCCACGGTCGGCGGTCGTCGTCGTCGAGCGGGGTGCCGGCGGACATCTTGGCGATGTTGGCGGGCGGGTGGAAGTCGTCGCCCTCGGCGTAGGGAACGCCGAGTCGGGCTGCGAGCAGGGGGCCGATCGTGGTCTTGCCGGTCCCTGCCACGCCCATCACCACGACGACGTGGGGGGTGCTCATTGGTGCCTCGCTGTCTTCGTCGACATCGGTTCGTCGCGCTACTGAAACGCATTACATACGACTTATTCAAGGGGCTGTGACATAAACGTCGTACTTTTCGGGAGTGTGGGAGGCGCCGTAGGCTGATGGGCATGACCACACAGAGCCAGGGGCTGCATACACATGTGCTGGACGCCCTCGGCCTGGAGATCGCGGCGGGGGACTGCCCGCCCGGCAGGGTCCTGCGCACCGACGAACTCGCCCAGCGCTTCGACGTCTCACGCACCGTGGTGCGCGAGGTCGTCCGGGTCCTGGAGTCCATGCACCTGGTCGAGTCCCGGCGCCGGGTCGGAGTGACGGTGCGGCCCACCGAGGAGTGGAACGTCTACGACCCCCAGGTCATCCGCTGGCGGCTGGCCGGCGCCGACCGGCCCCGGCAGCTGCGGTCCCTCACCGTGCTGCGGTCCGCGGTCGAGCCCGTGGCCGCGGGCCTCGCGGCCCGCAACGCCACGGCCGAGCAGTGCGCGGCCCTCACGGAGTGCGCGCTCGGCATGGTCGCCACCTCGCGCGGCCGGCAGCTGGAGGGCTACCTCCGGCACGACGTCGCCTTCCACCGCATCGTGCTCGACGCCTCCGGCAACGAGATGTTCGCGCGGCTCGGCGACGTCGTCGCCGAGGTCCTCGCGGGGCGCACGCACCACCAGGTGATGTTCGAGGACCCCGATCCCGCCGCCGTCACGCTCCATGTGCGGGTCGCCGAGGCCGTACGCGAGGGCGACGCCGCGGCCGCCGAGCGGCTGACCAAGGAGATCGCGGTCGGCGCGCTGCGCGAACTGGACGTACTCGCCCCTTGAGCGGGCCCGCGTCCGGGTACGGTGGTCGGGTTCGATCTTTCGAGGTACGGGGCAGTTCGGGATGGGAGACCACGGCATGGCGCAGCAGGTACAAGGGGTCATCGCACCGGGGAAGAACGAGCCCGTGCGCGTCGAGACGATCCTCGTGCCGGACCCGGGCCCCGGTGAGGCCGTGGTCAAGATCCAGGCGTGCGGCGTCTGCCACACCGACCTGCACTACAAGCAGGGCGGCATCAACGACGACTTCCCGTTCCTCCTCGGCCACGAGGCCGCCGGGGTCGTCGAGTCCGTCGGCGACGGCGTCACCGACGTCGCACCCGGCGACTTCGTCGTCCTCAACTGGCGTGCCGTGTGCGGCCAGTGCCGCGCCTGTCTGCGTGGACGCCCGTGGTACTGCTTCGACACCCACAACGCCAAGCAGAAGATGACCCTGCTGGACGGTACCGAGCTGTCCCCGGCACTCGGCATCGGCGCCTTCGCCGAGAAGACCCTCGTCGCCTCCGGCCAGTGCACCAAGGTCGACCCCGAGGTCTCCCCGGCCGTCGCCGGTCTCCTCGGCTGCGGAGTGATGGCGGGAATCGGTGCCGCGATCAACACCGGCCAGGTCGGACGCGGTGACTCCGTCGCCGTCATCGGCTGCGGCGGAGTCGGGGACGCGGCCGTCGCGGGCGCCAGGCTCGCCGGAGCGGCGAAGATCATCGCGGTCGACATCGACGACCGCAAGCTGGAGACGGCGAAGAAGATGGGCGCGACCCACACCGTCAACTCCCGCTCCGGTGACCCCGTCGAGGCGATCCGCGCGCTCACCGACGGCAACGGCGCGGACGTCGTCATCGAGGCGGTCGGCCACCCGGAGACGTACAGGCAGGCCTTCTACGCCCGCGACCTCGCCGGCACGGTCGTCCTCGTCGGCGTACCCACGCCCGAGATGCGGCTCGAACTCCCGCTCCTCGACGTGTTCGGCCGCGGAGGCTCGCTCAAGTCCTCCTGGTACGGCGACTGCCTGCCCTCCCGCGACTTCCCCATGCTCATCGACCTCCACCAGCAGGGCCGCCTCGACCTCGGCGCCTTCGTCACCGAGACCATCGGACTCGGGGACATCGAGCAGGCCTTCGGCCGGATGCACGACGGCGACGTCCTGCGCTCGGTGGTGGTCCTCTGATGGCCGCCCGCATCGACCACCTGGTCACCTCCGGCACCTTCGCCCTGGACGGCGGCGAGTGGGACGTCGACAACAACGTCTGGATCGTCGGTGACGACACCGAGGCCGTCGTCATCGACGCCGCCCACGACGCAGCCGCCATCGAGGCCGCACTCGGCGGCCGAACGCTGCGCGCCATCATCTGCACCCACGCGCACAACGACCACATCGACGCGGCCCCCGCCCTGGCCGACGCGACCGGGGCGCCGATCCTGTTGCACCCCGACGACCTGCCGCTGTGGCAGCAGACCCACCCGGACCGTGCACCGGACGCCGAACTGGCCGACGGCCAGGTACTGGAGGTCGCCGGAACCCGGCTGACGGTCCTGCACACCCCGGGACACGCGCCCGGCGCCGTGTGCCTCCACGCCCCCGGGCTGGACACCGTCTTCACCGGTGACACGCTCTTCCAGGGCGGGCCCGGAGCCACCGGACGGTCCTTCTCCCACTTCCCGACGATCATCGACTCGATCAGGGACCGGCTGTTCGCCCTTCCGCCGGAGACCGAGGTCCGCACCGGGCACGGCGACTCGACCACCATCGGCGCGGAGGCGCCGCGGCTGGACGAGTGGATCGCCCGGGGGCACTGACGGGCCGCCTCAGTCCACGCCCGGCCACGCGGCGAGCCGCAGACCGCTCTCGAAGCGGTGCGGCTCGCCCGTGACCGGGTCGGTGAACTCCAGCACCCGCGCGAGCAGTTGCAGCGGACGCCCGAAGTCCCCCGGCCCCGGGTCGGGTTCCACCACCGGATAGACCGGATCGTTCACCAGGGGCAGCCCCAGCGAGTTCATGTGGACCCGCAGCTGATGGGTGCGGCCGGTCGCGGGCAGCAGCCGGTACCGGCCGAGTCCGTCGCGGTGCTCCAGCAGTCCGACGCGGCTCTCGCTGTTGGCCGTACCCGGCTCCTCACGTGCCGCGATCACACCGCGCTCCTTCACGATGCGGCTGCGCACCGTGCGCGGGAGCGTGAGCCCGGGGTCGTACGCCGCCACCGCCTCGTACTCCTTGCGCACCAGGCGGTCCCGGAACAGCGTCTGGTACGCGCCTCTGTCGCCGGCCCGTACGACGCAGAGCACCAGGCCCGCCGTCAGCCGGTCGAGCCGGTGCGCGGGCTGTAGCTCCGGCAGCCCGAGCTCGTCGCGCAGCCGCGCGACCAGGGTCTGGGTGACGTGCCGGCCGCGCGGAGTGGTGCTGAGGAAGTGCGGTTTGTCCGCGATCACCAAGCGTTCGTCGCGGTGGACGACACCCACCGGGAAAGGCACGCGCACCTCGGGGGCGAAGTCCCGGTGGAACCAGAGGTACCGCCCGGCCGTGTACGGCTCGCCCGCCCCGGCCGGGACGCCGTCCGCCCCGACGAAGCACCCGTCGGCCAGCATCGCCCGGACCCGCCCGGCGCCGACCGCTCCCGCGAACCGGTCCAGCAGATGGTCCCCGAGCGTGGGCCAGGCCCCGCCCGGGTCGGCGGGGAGCCGCACCCGCACCGCGTCGACGCCCGCGCGCTGGGGGAGCGGAGCGGCAGGGGGCCTCGCCCGTCCTCGCATCGCACAGTTCCTTGTCGCCGCAGGGTTCCCGGAACGGACGGGCGGAGCCCGGCCGTGACCCCAGCCGCGGGGTCCGGTACGGGAAACGCGAAAACCCCCAGGGCGACCTGGGGGTTTTCCACTTGTGTCCGAGGGGGGACTTGAACCCCCACGCCCGATAAAGGGCACTAGCACCTCAAGCTAGCGCGTCTGCCATTCCGCCACCCGGACCGGGTGTGCCGTCCCGGGCCTGCCCGTTCCGACGTGGAAAACCATAGCAAACATTCGGGGGTGCTCGATCACGCCCGGGGGCTTGTGAAAGGCGCATGACGAGGAGCGGGCGGCCTTGGGTGTGCGTGGCGGGCGCGGGAGGATGGGAGGGAGTACCACCGCGACAGTGGAAGGAACCAGCGTGAGCGAGACCAACACGGCCCGGGCCGGCATCGGCGAGACCGCCGAGAACGAGGTCGTGGACCTCTGTCGTGACCTGATCCGCATCGACACCAGCAACTACGGGGACCACTCCGGCCCCGGTGAGCGGGCCGCCGCCGAGTACATCGCGGAGAAGCTCGCGGAGGTCGGGCTGGAGCCCGAGATCTTCGAGTCCCACAAGGGCCGGGCCTCCACCGTCGCCCGGATCGAGGGCGAGGACCCCTCCCGGCCCGCGCTGCTGATCCACGGGCACACCGACGTCGTGCCGGCCAACGCCGCCGACTGGACGCACGACCCGTTCTCCGGGGAGATCGCGGACGGCTGCGTGTGGGGCCGCGGCGCGGTCGACATGAAGGACATGGACGCCATGACCCTCGCGGTCGTACGCGACCGGATGCGCAGCGGCCGCAAGCCCCCGCGCGACATCGTGCTCGCCTTCCTCGCCGACGAGGAGGCCGGCGGTACGTACGGTGCGCGCCACCTCGTCGACAACCACCGCGATCTCTTCGACGGCGTCACCGAGGCGATCGGCGAGGTCGGCGGCTTCTCCTTCACCGTCAACGAGAACCTGCGTCTCTACCTGGTGGAGACGGCCGAGAAGGGCATGCACTGGATGCGGCTCACCGTGGACGGCACCGCCGGCCACGGTTCGATGACCAACGACGACAACGCCATCACCGAACTCTGCGAGGCCGTCGGCCGGCTCGGCCGCCACAAGTGGCCGGTCAGGGTGACCAAGACCGTACGGTCCTTCCTCGACGAACTGTCCGACGCGCTGGGCACCCCGCTCGACCCGGAGGACATGGAGGCGACGCTCGCCAAGCTGGGCGGCATCGCCAAGATGATCGGCGCGACCCTGCGGAACTCCGCCGCCCCCACCATGCTCGGCGCCGGCTACAAGGTGAACGTCATCCCGGGACAGGCCACCGCCCATGTCGACGGACGCTTCCTGCCGGGCTTCGAGGACGAGTTCCTGACCGATCTCGACCGGATCCTCGGTCCGCGTGTGAAGCGCGAGGACGTGCACGGCGACAAGGCGCTGGAGACCAGCTTCGACGGGTCCCTCGTGGACGCCATGCAGATCGCGCTCAAGGCCGAGGACCCGATCGCGCGTGCCGTTCCCTACATGCTCTCCGGCGGCACGGACGCGAAGTCCTTCGACGACCTGGGCATCCGCTGCTTCGGGTTCGCCCCGCTGAAGCTGCCGCCGGAGCTGGACTTCGCCGGGATGTTCCACGGCGTGGACGAGCGGGTTCCGGTGGAGGGCCTTACCTTCGGCGCGCGGGTGCTGGACCGCTTCATCGACCACTCCTGACGCTCGCGTCCGCCCAATTCGCCAGCCTGTACGTATCTCACCGGAAAGGGTGAAAGGGGCCGCGCACTCGTAGCCCCTTCACCCCCTCCTCGTTACAAGTGATGCGGTCCGCGGCTGGGACCGCACTTGTCAACACAGGAGGAATAATGATCAAGAAGGTCGTCGCAATCGCGGCTGCTACCGGTGGTCTCGTGCTCGCTGGTGCGGGTATGGCTTCCGCCGACGCCGGTGCCCAGGGTGCCGCCATCGGCAGCCCCGGCGTGCTCTCGGGCAACGTCGTCCAGGTTCCGGTTCACGTTCCGGTGAACGTGTGCGGCAACACGGTCTCCGTGATCGGGCTGCTGAACCCCGCCTTCGGCAACACCTGCGTCAACGCGTGACGATGCGCGTCAACCCGTGAGGGTTTGAGTCCGGTCGGCCCCGGAGTGCGCGCCATGCACTCCGGGGCCGCTGGACATTCGGCCCCGCACGGTTGTGTCGGGGCATTTCGTTAGGCAGAAGGCAGGAAAGCAACCTATGCGACAGGTCACACGCAAAGGCCTGATCACCATGGCGGCGGCGGGCGGAGTGCTCGCTCTCGGTGGCGGCTACGCGCACGCCGACGCCGGCGCGGCCGGCGCCGCCTCCCACTCACCCGGAGTGCTCTCCGGGAACTCGATCCAGGTCCCGATCGACGTCCCCGTCAACGTGTGCGGAAACTCCGCGGACGTCGGCGGTCTGCTCAATCCCACGAGCGGAAACGACTGCGGGAACGGATCCGGAAACGGATCCTCGAATTCCGGGCACTCGCGCACCGACGACGGAGGTCCCGCGTCCGGTCACGGTTCCGGTGACCGGGCGTCCGGGCACCAGGACACCCGGCACGGCGGCGAAGGCACGGGAAGGCACCGTGCCGGCGGCACCTCCGCCCAGGCCGTGACCAGCGGCTCGCCGGGGATCCTCTCCGGCAACCAGGTGCAGGCGCCGGTCGAGATCCCCGTGAACCTCTGCGGCAACAGCGTCACCGTCGGCGGGCTGCTGAACCCGGTCTTCGGGAACCACTGCGAGAACGACACCGAGGCAGTCCCGCCCCCCGTCGTTCCGCAGACCCCCGAGACCCCCGGGAAGCCGGTCACCCCGGACAGCCCCCGTGCTCCCGAGCCCCAGCTCGTGGCGGGTGAGCAGCTCGCTCACACCGGTGCCGGCGGCCTCGGCATGCTGATCCCGGCCGGCGCGGGCATGCTGCTCGCGGGTGCGGGCACGGTCATGTACCGGCGGTCGCGCAGCGCCGCGTAACACCGGCGCGACAACCGGTGCGACGAGCGGGTTCCGCACAGGCGGAACCCGCTCGATGTCACCAGGTGGGCCGGAGCTGGCGGATGATCCTGCGGCGCAGCCGCACCCGGCGGCTCCCGTCACGCCGCAGCGTCAACCGGTCCAACTCCCAGTGCCCGTACTCGGCGTGGTCGGTCAGCAGGCGGGCCGCTTCGTTACGGGAGACCCCGCGCGGCACGTACACGTCGACAAATTCGTATTCCGGCATCGCATCTATTGTGCGGGCAGACCCCCGGTACGGATAGCGTCTGCCCCATGTCTGATGCTGCGCAGCCCACCGCTGCCGAGGTACGCGCCGCCGCCGATGCAGTCAAAACCGCGCTCGACCGCCACCTCCAGGCCGTCGAACGCCGTACCGGGGACGACGACCCCGCCGTCTTCGACGCCTTCAACGCCCTGGCCGCCGCGGCCGAGGTGTACGACGAACTGCTGTACGACCGCTACGACGAGGTCACCCCCTTCGAGATCCCCGGCGCGGAGGACTCCCTCCCGCCGTACGAGGGCCCCGAGGAGCCGCACGCCCTCAGCGTGCTGATCAGGCGGGACTACGCGGTGGCGCAGCCCGCGCGGCTGCTCGCCCAGGCACAGAGGCTCGCCGACCTCGACCCGGAGGGGCACGAAGGCGACGGTGCGCCGGTCGTCGCGGGGGGCGTGCACGCCGCGCTGGGCGTGCTCTTCGGCGAGTACGAGGCGGACGAGATCGCTTCCCGGCACACGGAGTTCGGCCTGGAGGAGGGGGACTCCACCCTCTGGGTCACGGCGGTGGAGGAGCTCCCGGAACCGGGGGAGTGGCTCGGTGCGCCGTTCGAGGACGCCGATCCCGCACTGGTGGTGTGCCGGTTCGACGCCAGCTCCGTCTTCGACGACGACGAACCGGACGTCGAGCCGGGCGGCGTCGTCCGGGAACGCGCCTGACCGCACGGCACGACGGCTCCGGTGCGCGGCGCACCGGAGCCGTCGGCGTGACCGGGGCCTGGTTCCGGCTGCACCGGCGACACCGGCCGATGCCCTGAACGATCGCTCGTGGGGCAACCCCGGCCGACCCGGCATGTCCGGTCCTGCGCGTCCGGCTCGGATCCGCAGGGCCCCGCCCCTGGCACCGCACCGGCGTGCGGTGGTGCACGATCCGCGCGCGACGCCTGACGGGACGCCTCAGGCGTCCGGGGTGGGCAGCGCCTCCAGCAGGGGACGCAGCCGGGTCGTCCGTTCCTGGGCGGGAATCCCGGCCACCGCCCGCGGCAGCGCCTGGTCCACGCCGTGGACCACGGACAGGTGCCGTTCACCCCGGCTGAACGCGGTGTACACCCACGGCCTGCTGAGCCCGCCCGCGGCGTCACCCGGCAGCACGACGACGGCGGCGGGCCACCGCGTCCCCGCCGCCTGGTGCGCGCTGAGCGCCCAGCCGTGGCGCACCGAGGTCTCCACCAGGTCCTGCGGTACGACCACCGGTGTGCCGGAGCAGTCCAGGTGCAGGCCCTCGGCGTCGGCCGACACGACCGAGCCGGGCACGGCCCTGCCGGGCGCCGGCACGTGGACCACACGGTCGCCGGGGTCGAAGCCCCCGAAGCGGCCCGGACCCGGATTCAGCCGCTGCTTCAGCGCCGCGTTCAGTGCCGTCGTACCCGCCGAGCCGCCGTGCCCGACAGTGATCACCTGCGTGTCGGAGGAGGGTACGCCGATGGCGCGCGGGACCGAGTCCGCGACCAGCTGCACCGTGCGGTGGACCGCCTCGCCCGAGTCGCGGACGGGCACGATCACCACTTCCCTGCCCGGCGCCTCGACCTGGGCGAGTTCACCGATGCCGATGCCCGAGACCAGCTCGCCGATCGGTCCCGGATCGGGCGTACGCGAGACCACGTGCGGACAGGCGCGCGCCGCGATCACGTCCGCGAACACCCGGCCGGCTCCGGCGGATCCGAGTACCCCCGGATCTCCGCTCAGTACGAGCCTGGTCCCGTCGGCGAGGGACTCCACCAGCATCGCGGCCGTCTCCACGTCGAGCTGCGGTGCGTCCAGGACGACCAGCAGGTCGACGGCGAGCGCGCCGTCCGCGTCCCGCCCGGGGCCGCTCCCGCCGGACAGCAGACCGGAGAGCGTGACGGCGGCCCTGTCGTCGCCGACGGCGGCCGCCAGCCTGCTCAGCCCGTCGACGGTATGGGTGGTTCCGACGGCACGCAGGCCGAGCCCGAGCGCCGCGGCGACGAGGGCCGCGGGCTCGGCCCTGGCGCTCTCGCCCCCGCTGTGCGCGACCAGGCCGGCGGTCGCGGCGGTCCGGATCAGCTCGGCGGCCGACGGGGACGCGGCACCGGCAGCGGCCTCCGCCCAGTCGGCACCCTTCTCGCAGGAGTTGACCAGCCGGGCCAGACCGTCTGCGAGGCTCTCCTCGGCCAGGGCGTACCTGTCGAGCCCGAGCAGGACGCGCACCGGCTCCTGGTCCCCTCCGGAGGCGTCCTCCGCGGTCTCCGACGCGTCCTCCGGCGGCGCGGCCGTGTCCTCCCCCTCGGAGCCCTCGACACCGTCCTGGAAGACCAGCACGACGCCCTCCGCCACGGCGTGCTGGACGGCCGCGTCGGCGTCGGCCACCGCGAACCCGGACAGCGCCTCACGCACCTCGGACGCGTCCAGCGCGGTATGACCTCGCAGGGCCGCCCGCTCCAGCAGCCAGCCGACGAGTGCCGCCGTGCGCCGCTGGTCGTCGGGGCCGCACTCCGCGCCCAGCAGCGCCCGCGCGAAGCCGTCCGCCTGCTCGGGGCGTACAGCCGGCACGGACAGCAGCTGCCACGGATCCTCCCGCAGGAGGCCGGCGGCCTGCTCCCCGAGCGTCGCGGCCGCGGGGCGGGCCAGGGCCTCGGGGGCCCCGCCCTCGGCGAGCACCGCCGCTACCGAGGCGGCGGCCTCGGGGGACGTGCCGCGCGCCGTGGGCCGCTCGGGCGCCGGGGACGGGCGAGTGGGCGCGGAGGCGGCCGCCGGGGCCGCCCGGCGGGGCGCGGGCGCCGAGGCCGGCGAGTCGAAGAACGCGGTGCCCGGCTTCTCGCCGCTCTCCACGGCGCGCACGGCCGCGAGCAGATCGGCGGCGGGCCCGCTCAGTTTCGCCCCCGCTGTGACAGTGCCTTCCTTCTCGGCCTTGCGCTGCTCGATCCGCTGCCGGAGCTCGCGCTGTGCGGCCAGCTCCGCCTCGGCCTCCGACAGTTCGGGGGTCTTCGGCGCCTGTTCGGTGTCCTGCGCGGCCCCGGAGCCGGTCCCGGCCTCCGTGGCCCCGGCGCCCTCCACGACCTGTGCGGCGCCGGCCTCCTGCGGGGTCTCCGGACCATCCGCGGTCCCGGCGGCGTCCCCCTCGGGTGTGCCGGGCACGGCGGCGGCCTCTTCGCCCACGACCTCGCGGTCCTCGTCGTTCTCGGCCGCGGGGTCCGGGGATTCTCCCCGGGGAAGCGCAGTCACAGCGTGCTCCAGTCCTGGTCGGGATAGCGGTGCACGGGCGCCGACACGTCGTCGAGCGCCTGGCAGATCTCGTCAGGAAGACTAAGCGCCTCCACCGACAACGCCTCCGTCAGCTGCCGCGCGTTGCGCGCGCCGACGACCGGGGCCACCACCCCGGGCCGGTCCCGCACCCAGGCGAGTGCGACCTTGAGCGGCGTCGTGGCGAGGCCGTCGGCGGCGGTGGCCACCGCGTCCACGATCCGGCCCGCGGCCTCGTCGAGGTACGGCTCGACGAAGGGAGCCAGCAGCTCCGACGCGCCGCGTGAGTCGGACGGCGTACCGGTGCGGTACTTGCCGGTCAGCACCCCGCGGCCCAGGGGCGACGACGGCAGCAGTCCCACCCCGAGGTCCAGCGCCGCCGGCAGCACCTCCCGTTCGACCCCGCGCTGCAGCAGCGAGTACTCCATCTGGGTGCACGCCAGCCGGGTGCGCAGGCCGGGCGCGGCGAGCTGCCAGGTCGCTGCCTTGGCCAGTTGCCAGCCGCTGAAGTTGGACACCCCCGCGTACCGCACGCGCCCCGACGACACCGCGAGGTCCATGGCCTGGAGGGTCTCCTCCAGCGGGGTCGAGGGATCGAAGGCGTGGATCTGCCACAGATCGACGTAGTCCGTCCCGAGCCGCCGCAGGGACGCGTCCAGCGCGGCGAGCAGATGCCCGCGCGAGCCGTCGGAGCGGCGGTAAGGATCGGGCACGCTGCCCGCCTTGGTCGCGACGACCAGGTCCTGCCGCGGCACCAGGCTGTCCAGGAACCGCCCCAGGACGTACTCGGCCTCACCGCCGCCGTACACGTCGGCGGTGTCGACGAGGGTGCCGCCCGCGTCCCAGAAGGCCTTGAGCTGGTCGGCGGCGTCGTGCTCGTCGGTGTCCCGGCCCCAGGTGAGGGTGCCCAGCCCCATACGGGACACACGAAGGCCGGTTCGGCCGAGATGCCTCTGCTCCATGGGCGCTGAGATTACTGGCCAAGGCCCCACCGGGTGGAAGCCTGTGGACAACCGGACGTCCGGCCGGCGCCCCTGCCGCATCAGGGCCCTGCGCGCTAGAGTCCCGGACACAGGAACGTTACTGATCAGTAGAGGGAGCGTGGCTATGCGGCTCGGCATCAATCTCGGTTACTGGGGGGCGGGTATGGACGACGACAACCTCGCCGTCGCCCAGGAGGCCGACCGGCTCGGCTACGACGTCTGCTGGGCCGCCGAGGCCTACGGTTCCGATGTGCCGACCGTGCTGGCCTGGGTCGCCGCCCGGACCGAGTCCATCGACGTCGGCTCCGCCATCATGCAGATCCCGGCCCGCCAGCCCGCGATGACGGCCATGACCGCGGCCACGCTCGACTCCCTCTCCGGGGGCCGCTTCCGGCTGGGGCTCGGTGTGTCGGGCCCGCAGGTCTCGGAGGGCTGGTACGGCGTCAAGTTCGACAAGCCGCTGGCCCGCACCCGCGAGTACGTCGAGATCGTGCGCAAGGCCATGTCCCGCGAGCGGCTGACCTACGAGGGCGAGCACTGGACGCTGCCCCTGCCGGACGGCCCCGGCAAGCCCATCAAGCTGACCGTCCACCCCGAGCGCGAGCGCATCCCGCTGTACATCGCCGCGATCGGCCCGAAGAACCTGGAGCAGACCGGCGAGATCGCCGACGGCGCCCTCCTGATCTTCCCGTCCGCCGAGCACATCGAGGAGACCGCGCTGAAGCACCTGCGGGCCGGACGGGAGAAGGCCGGAAAGACGATGGACGGCTTCGACGTCTGCCCGACCCTGCCGCTTGCGGTCGGCGACGACGTCAACGGCCTCGCCGACATGTTCCGCCCCTACACGGCTCTCTACGTCGGCGGCATGGGCAGCCGCAAGCAGAACTTCTACAACCAGCTCGCCCAGCGCATGGGGTACGAGAAGGAAGCGGCCGAGATCCAGGACAAGTACCTGGCCGGGGACAAGGCCGGCGCGGCGGCGGCCGTCCCGCACCGGCTGATCGACCAGACCACGCTGCTCGGCTCGGTGGAGCGGATCGCCGACCGGATGCGGGCGTACGCGGAGGCGGGTGTCACCACGCTGACGCTGGCCCCGGCCGGCTTCACGCGCGACGAGCGCCTCGCGGCCCTGCGGGCGGGCACCGACGCCCTGGAGCTCTCCGGCGTCGCCGCCTAGCCGGCGCAGGGCCGGAGAGCGGGCACTACGGCCGTGGTGGGGGCTCGGGGGGCCTCCCCGCCACGGCCGGCACAGGGCACAACGCGCCGCACCCGCCCCCGGTCACGCCCGGGGACTCCCCAGGGGCCGCCCGGCCGGTCCGGGCGGCCCCGTTCGGCCCCGCCCGGGTCCTGCTCGTGTTGCCTGCCGGCCCGTACCGACTTTGACTGTTCCTCTGAGGACACCGGTACGAAGGGTGGCAGTGATGCTCTCGGCAAAGAGTCTGTTCCAGGAGATCCTCGACGACGACGAGTCGTTCCGGCTGTTCTGCTCGATCGCTGCCGGCGGTGAGTCGCAGGGCGGCTGGGAGAACGGGCGCATCGCCGCCCTGGTGCCCACCGGACTGCGTGAGCTGGCTCCCAAGGTCGCCCGGCACGGCGCCGACGAGGACAAGCACGGCCGCATCTTCAACGCCCTGCTGAAGCAGCGCGGACTGCGGCCCGTGCCGGTGCCGTACGAGACCGACTACACCCTCCTGCTGGAGCGCCACGGCATCGGCCTCGCCCACGACCGGCTCAGCGGCGAGGAGCCGCTCACCGAGCGGGACATCATTGTCTACCTGGCCCACAGCAGGGTCACCGAGCAGCGGGCGTCCGAGCAGATGCGGCTGCTGCTCCGGCACTTCTCCGACCACCCCGTGCTCGGCCGCGCCGTCAGGATGATCTCGCGGGACGAGGACAACCACCTCGCGTACTGCCACGAGGAACTCCTGCGCTTCGCCCGGGCCGGACACGGCCGGACCATCCAGTCGGTCCTGCGCGAGTGCGCACGGGCCGAGATCAGGGTCTACCGGGACGTCAGCCTCGCCGTCATGGCCCACATGGGCGAGGTGCTGCGCTGGTCACGCGTCAGGGGAGCGGTGCTGGCGGCCGGCATCCACGCGATGTACGCCTACGAGTGGCTGGTGGGGTGGCGGCGGATGGTGAGCCTCCGCCAGCCCGCGCTGCGCGACGCGCTCGGCACCCCCGCGGCCCCGGAGACCGAGTTCGCCTGAGGCCCTCGGCCGGTCCGGACGGTCTACATCCAGCCGCGGCGCTTGAACAGGCGGTACAGGCCGAAGACGGCCACGCCCATCAACGCGATCACCGCCGGGTACGTCCACACCTGGTCGAGCTCCGGCATGTGCTCGAAGTTCATTCCGTAGATGCCCGCCACCATGGTCGGCACCGCGGCCATCGCGGCCCACGCCGAGATCTTCCTCATGTCGTCGTTCTGCCGTACCCCCACCTGGGCCAGGTGCGCCGAGAGAATGTCCGAGAGCAGCCGGTCCAGGCCCTCCACATGCTCGACGGCGCGGGTCAGGTGGTCGTTCACGTCCCGGAAGAACGGCTGGGAGCCGGTGTCCACGAACGGCACACCCGCGCTCGACAGCCGCGCCATCGGCGCGCTCAGCGGGTTGGTGGCCCTGCGGAACTCCAGCACCTGCCGCTTGAAGGTGTAGATGGCCGCGGCGGTGTTCGTGGTGTCCCGGGAGCCGGTCGGCGCGAACACCTGGGCCTCCAGCCCCTCCAGGTCCATCTGGAGCTCGGCCGCGACCTCGATGTAGTGGTCCACGACCGCGTCGCTGACCGCGTACAGCACCGACGTCGGACCGTGCCTGAGGACCTCCGGCTCGGCCTCCAACCGGCTCCGCACGGCCGCCAGGGGCGCGCCCTCCCCGTGCCGCACAGTGACCACGAACGAGTCGCCTATGAAGAGCATCAGCTCCCCGGCGCTGACCGTGTCGCTCTCGTGCTCGTAGACCACCGGCTTGATGACCACGAACAGGGAGTCGTCGTAGATCTCCAGCTTGGGCCGCTGATGGGCGCGCAGGGCGTCCTCGACCGCCAGTGGATGCAGGCCGAACTCGCTGGTGACATGCTCGAACTCGGCCTCCGTCGGCTCGTGCAGCCCGATCCAGACGAACGCGTCCCCGGTGGCCCGCGCCTCGTCCAGGGCATCGGAGAAGTCGGCGGGACCATCGGTCCTGCGCCCGTCCCGGTAAATTCCGCAGTCGACGATCACGCGCGGCATTCTTCCCCGCCCGCGCTCTTCCACGCACCTTTACGCTGGCAGGCATGCCCACGCTCATCCTCGTACGCCATGGACGCTCCACCGCCAACACCGCCGGAGTCCTCGCCGGGCGGACCCCGGGGGTCTCCCTCGACGAACGCGGCGCCGCCCAGGCCGCCGCACTTCCCGGCAGGCTGTCGGCCATCGCCCTGGCGGCGGCCGTCAGCAGTCCCCTGCAGCGCTGCCGCGAGACCCTCCAGCCGCTGCTCGACAGCCGCCCCGGCCTCGTGCCGCAGACCGAGGACCGGATCAGCGAGTGCGACTACGGTGAGTGGTCGGGGCGCAAACTCGCCGAGCTCTCCGACGAACCGTTGATGAAGGTCGTGCAGCAGCACCCGTCGGCCGCGGCGTTCCCCGGCGGCGAGTCCATGCGGGCCATGCAGGCACGCGCCGTCGAGGCGGTGCGGGACTGGAACACCCGTATCGAGGCGGAGCACGGCGAGGACGCCACCTACGTGATGTGCTCGCACGGGGACATCATCAAGGCGATCGTCGCCGACGCGCTCGGCATGCACCTGGACCTCTTCCAGCGCATCCACGCCGACCCGTGCTCGGTCACCGCGATCCGCTACACGCGGCTGCGCCCCTTCCTCCTCCGGCTCGGCGACACCGGCGACTTCGCCTCCCTCGCCCCCCGGGAACAGGCCGTCGGGGCCGACGCGGCGGGGGAGACGACCACCGATGCGGCCGTAGGGGGCGGCGCTGGGGCGCCGTGATCGCTCCGCGCAGTAGGGTGGACGCGCCGTAGCGGCCACGCGGGGCATCCCGCGGGGCCGCTCAGGGCCCACCCCCATTCGTCACCACTTCAAGGGAGACAGGACGTGTCCCGTCAGGTGTTCCTCTACGACCCCCCGGACCGTTTCGTGGCCGGTACGGTCGGGCTGCCTGGCCGCCGTACGTTTTTCCTGCAGGCATCCTCGACGGGGCGGGTCACGAGCGTGGCCCTGGAGAAGACCCAGGTTGCCGCGTTGGCCGAACGGATCGACGAACTCCTCGACGAGGTCGTCCGGCGGACCGGCGGCAGCTCACCCGTGCCGGCCGTCGCACCCACGGACGTCGCCGACACCGCACCGCTGGACGCCCCCGTCGAGGAGGAGTTCAGGGTCGGCACGATGGCCCTCGCCTGGGACGGCGACGAACAGCGCATGATCGTCGAGGCGCAGGCCCTCGTCGAGTTGGACGCCGACTCCGACGACGACCTCGCCGAGGCGGAGGAAAGGCTCCTGCAGGACGAGGAGAACGGCCCGCCCATGCTGCGCGTCCGGCTGAGCGGCGCGCAGGCGCGCGCCTTCGCCAAACGCGCCCTGGACGTCGTGAACGCGGGCCGCCCGCCCTGCCCGCTGTGCAGCCTGCCACTGGACCCGGAAGGACACGTATGCCCGCGCCAGAACGGATACCGTCGCGGGGCCTGACGGAGGCCGGGCTGCGCACCCTGCTCGCCGAGGGGGAGATCACGGTCCTCGGACAGGTCAGGGGCGCGTCGAACGCGGTTCTCCACTGCGCGGTGGCGCACGAGGGCGAGGAGCGCACCTGCGTCTACAAGCCGGTCGCCGGCGAACAGCCGCTGTGGGACTTCCCCGACGGGACGCTCGCCCAGCGGGAGGTCGCGGCGTACGAGGTCTCCGAGGCCACCGGATGGGGACTCGTGCCCCCCACGGTGCTGCGTGAGGGCCCCTACGGCGAGGGGATGTGCCAGCTGTGGATCGAGGCGGAGGAGACCGCCGGCGGCGACGGCGCCGCGTACGGACTGCCGCCGCTGCTCGCCCTGGTCGAGGCGGAGGAGCCCGGCGACGGCTGGAAGGCGGTGGGCTTCGCCGAGGTGGGGGAGGGCCGGACCGCGCTGCTGGTCCACGCGGACGATCCACGGCTCCGGAGGCTCGCCGTCCTGGACGCGGTGATCAACAACGGTGACCGCAAGGGCGGGCACCTGCTGCCCGCGCCGGGCGGCCGGCTGTACGGCATCGACCACGGGGTCACCTTCAACGCGGACGACAAGCTTCGGACGCTGCTGTGGGGTTGGGCGGGCGAACCGCTGACCGAGGACGCCGTCGAGGTGCTCGGCCGGCTCTCCGCGGAGCTGGAACCCGGCACGCCGCTCGCCACCCGGTTGGCGGAACTGATCACGGCCGTGGAACTCGATGCCCTGCGAGCCCGGGTCGAGGGGCTGCGCAGCTCCGGTCGCCACCCGCGGCCGAGCGGCGACTGGCCCGCGATCCCCTGGCCCCCGGTCTGACGGCGGCGGGCCTCCGGGGCCCGCACGGCCGGACGGCGGCCCACGCCCCGTCCGGCGGACGCGGCGGTCCGCGAAGGGCCGCAGTACGGCCGGGGCCCTTCGCGCAAGACCGCCTCTTCGGCCACGATCCGCCATCCGGTTCGTATCCGGAAGCATCGTCCGGTTACGCTCATGACATGCATGCCTGGCCCGCTTCTGAGGTCCCCGCCCTGCCTGGCAAGGGCCGCGACCTTCGGATCCACGACACCGCGACCGGCGGACGGATCACCCTTGACCCCGGTCCCGTCGCCCGCATCTATGTCTGCGGCATCACGCCGTACGACGCGACCCACATGGGTCATGCGGCGACCTACAACGCGTTCGACCTCGTCCAGCGCGTGTGGCTCGACACCAAGCGGCAGGTCCACTACGTCCAGAACGTGACCGACGTGGATGACCCGCTGCTGGAGCGGGCCGTCCGCGACGGCGAGGACTGGACCGAGCTCGCGGAGCGCGAGACGGCTCTCTTCCGGGAGGACATGACCGCTCTGCGCATGCTTCCCCCGAAGCACTACATCGGTGCGGTGGAGGCGATACCCGGCATCGTCCCGCTCGTCGAACGGCTCCGCGACGCCGGTGCCGCCTACGAACTCGACGGTGACGTGTACTTCTCCGTCGACTGCGACCCCCACTTCGGCGAGGTCTCCGGCCTCGACGCCGAGGCCATGCGGCTGCTCTCCGCCGAGCGCGGAGGCGACCCGGAGCGTCCCGGCAAGAAGAACCCGCTCGACCCGATGCTCTGGATGGCGGCCCGCGAGGGCGAGCCGAGCTGGGACGGCGGCACCCTCGGCCGCGGCCGTCCGGGCTGGCACATCGAGTGCGTCGCCATCGCGCTGGACCACCTCGGCATGACCTTCGACGTCCAGGGCGGCGGTTCCGACCTGGCCTTCCCGCACCACGAGATGGGCGCTTCGCACGCCCAGGTGCTGACGGGCGAGCACCCGTTCGCCCGTGCCTACGTGCACGCCGGCATGGTCGGCCTCGACGGCGAGAAGATGTCCAAGTCCAAGGGCAACCTCGTCTTCGTGTCGGCGCTGCGCCGGGCCGACGTGGACCCCGCCGCGATCAGGCTCGCCCTGCTCGCGCACCACTACCGGTCCGACTGGGAGTGGACCGACCAGGTCCTGCCCGAGGCCGTCGAGCGGCTCGCGCGGTGGCGGGCAGCCGTCTCCCGGCCCGACGGGCCCGCCGCGGACGCCCTGATCGAACAGATCCGCGAGGCCCTCGCCGACGACCTCGACACCCCGACGGCGCTCGCCGCGGTGGACCGGTGGGTGGCGCTCCAGGAGGAGCAGGGCGGCACGGACACCGGCGCCCCCGGCCTGGTCTCCCGCGCCGTGGACGCGCTGCTCGGCGTGGCGCTGTGACCGTCCGGGACGCCTGACGGACGCAGGACGAAGGGGCGGTGCGCCGAGCGCACCGCCCCTTCGGCGTCGTACGGGCCCGCTCAGTCCTCCGAGGCGCCGGAGGAGTCGTCCGGGGTGTCCGGGGTGTCCGAGGTGCCGGGAGAGTCCCCGCCGCCCGCGTCGGCGGTGCGGCCGGTGTCCGTCGTCTCCGGCTTCGGTGCTCGGGGCGGCCGGGTGCGCTCACCCGGGGTGTCCCGCAGGAACGAGCCGCTCTCGCCGCCGTCCGCCGTGGCATGCCCGCCGGAGGCCGCCGGACCGGCGCTGTCACGGCGCCGCAGATACCGCTCGAACTCGCGGGCGATCGCCTCGCCCGAGGCCTCCGGCAGCTCCGCGGTGTCCCGCGCCTGCTCCAGGGTCTGCACGTACTCGGCGACCTCGCTGTCCTCCGCGGCCAGCTGGTCCACGCCCAGCTGCCAGGCGCGTGCGTCCTCCGGCAGCTCGCCGAGCGGGATGCGCAGGTCCAGCAGGTCCTCGAGACGGTTGAGCAGGGCCAGGGTGGCTTTCGGGTTGGGCGGCTGCGACACGTAGTGCGGGACGGCCGCCCACAGGGACACCGCCGGGACACCGGCGTGCGTGCAGGCCTCCTGCAGCACCCCGACGATGCCCGTCGGCCCCTCGTACTTGGTCTCCTCCAGATCCATCCGCCGGGCCAGATCCGCGTTGGACGTGGTCCCGCTGATCGGCACGGGCCGGGTGTGCGGGGTGTCCCCGAGCAGCGCGCCCAGGATGACCACCAGCTCCACGCCCAGCTCGTGCGCGAAGCCCAGCAGCTCGTTGCAGAACGAGCGCCAGCGCATCGACGGTTCGATGCCGCGAACCAGCACCAGGTCCCGCGGCTTGTCGCCGCCGACCCGCACCACCGACAGCCGTGTCGTCGGCCACGTGATCTTGCGCACACCGCCGTCCATGAACACCGTGGGGCGGTTGACCTGGAAGTCGTAGTAGTCCTCGGCGTCCAGCGCCGCGAACACCTCGCCCTTCCATTCCCGCTCCAGGTGCGCGACCGCGGTGGAGGCGGCGTCGCCGGCATCGTTCCAGCCCTCGAACGCGGCCACCATGACCGGGTCGATCAGCTCGGGAACCCCCTCGAGCTCGATCACCCAGTGCCTCCTTCCGACGTGCCCTCGCCTGACCCACCAACCTTACGGCGTGTCGCGGGGGCGCCCGCACCCCCTTGCCCGGGGGAGTGAACGCATCACTGCCCCGTCCACGCCGCCCGGACACCCGCGGCCGCCGCCGGGGCGCGGTGCGCACACCGGGCGGGACGGTCCCGGCCGGCAGCGGGATGCCCCCGGGTACGACGGCGGCGGGGCGGCTCCCCGCGTACCGGGCGCCGCCCCGTGCTCGATC
>NZ_JBFALP010000029.1:0-40855 GCF_040660235.1 Streptomyces sp. NPDC049970
GGTGTGCCAGCTGGCCGGACAGCACCACTACGAGGCCCTCACCGCCTGCGGCGTGAAGATCTACCAGTACCAGCCGACGATGATGCACACCAAGGCTCTGACGGTGGACGGTGTCGCCTCGCTGATCGGCTCGACGAACTTCAACCGCCGCTCCCTCGACCACGACGAGGAAGTGATGCTCGCCGTGCTGGATCCGGCCTTCACCGCGACCCTGGACGGGCACTTCGACGAGGACCGGGCCAACAGCGTGCTGATCGACGGCGCCCGGTGGCGGCGCCGCTCAACGGCGCAGCGGATGCGCGAGGCGGCCGTCCTGCCGATCCGCCGCTGGCTGTGAGGTGACCGTGCCCGGCCGCGCGGCCGGGCACGGGTACGCCGAAGGCCCCGCACACCGTGAGGTGTGCGGGGCCTTCGTGGCCGTACCGGGTCCCTGAGCGCTCAGAGCCGTTCGGGCGTCCGGATGCCGAGCAGCTTCATGCCCTGGTGCAGGGTGCGGGCGGTGAGCTCGACGAGGAACAGCCGGTTCTCGACGACCTCCGGCGCGTTGTCCGGGCTGAGCACCTGGCACTGGTCGTAGAACGTGGTGAGGTGCGAGGCCAGTTGGTAGAGGTAGGCGGCCAGCTTGTGCGGCTCGTACCCCTCGGCCACCTCCTCCAGGACCGCGCCGAACTGGTCAAGGTGCAGGCCCAGCGCGCGCTCCGCCGGGGCCAGTCCCAGCTCCGGGTGCGCGGCCGGCTTCGCGTCGCCCGCCTTGCGCAGGATGGAGCGGATCCGGGCGTAGGCGTACTGGAGGTAGACGGAGGTGTCGCCGTTCAGCGAGACCATCTGGTCCAGGTCGAACTTGTAGTCCCGCACCGCGGAGGTCGACAGGTCGGCGTACTTCACGGCGCCGACACCGACGTACCGGCCGTTCTCGACGATCTCGTCCTCGGACAGGCCGACCTTCTCGGCCTTCTCCCGGACCACGGCCGTCGCCCGCTCGACCGCCTCGTCGAGGAGGTCCTCCAGCCGGACGGTGGTGCCCTCGCGGGTCTTGAACGGCTTGCCGTCCTTGCCGAGGACCGTGCCGAAGGCCAGCTGGTGCGCCTTGACGCCGTCGTTCAGCCAGCCGGCGCGGCGGGCCGTCTCGAAGACCATCTTGAAGTGCAGCGACTGCCGTGCGTCCACGACGTAGACCAGGTTGTCGGCCTTGAGGTTCTGGACGCGGTCCCGGATCGCCGAGAGGTCCGTGGCCGCGTAGCCGTAACCGCCGTTGGTCTTCTTGACGATCAGCGGGACCGGGTTGCCGTCCGGGCCCTTCACGTCGTCGAAGAACACGCACAGCGCGCCCTCGGAGCGGACGGCGACGCCCGTCTCCTCCAGGATCCGGCAGGTCTCCTCGAGCATGTCGTTGTAGCCGGACTCACCGACGATGTCGGGGTCGGCGATGTCCATGTCGAGCTTGTCGAAGACGGAGTAGAAGTAGATCTTCGACTCGTCGACGAAGCGCTGCCAGTGCGCGAGCGTCTCCGGGTCACCGGCCTGGAGGGCCACCACCCGGTCGCGGGAGCGCGCCTTGAACTCCTCGTCGGAGTCGAACAGGACCCGGGAGGCCTTGTAGACGCGGTTCAGCGACGACATGGCCGCCTCGCCGTCGGCCTTGTCGCCTTCGTGCTTCAGCTCGTCCGGGTGCTCGAGGAGGTACTGGATGAGCATGCCGAACTGCGTGCCCCAGTCGCCGATGTGGTGGCGCCGGACGACGTTCTCGCCGGTGAACTCGAGGATCTGGACCATGGCGTCGCCGATGACCGCCGAGCGGAGGTGGCCGACGTGCATCTCCTTGGCCACGTTCGGCTGGGCGTAGTCGATCACGGTCGTGCCCGCGTGGGACTTCAGCGGGACGCCGAGCCGGTCGCCGTCGACGGCACGCGCCGCGAGCGTCTCGACGATCGCCCGGTCGGTGAGCGTGATGTTGAGGAAGCCGGGGCCGGAGACCTCGACGTCCTTGATCGGTCCATCGGCCGGGAGGGCGGCGGTGACCTGGGCGGCCAGCTCGCGCGGGTTGCCCTTGAGCTTCTTGGCGAGCGCGAGGATGCCGTTGGCCTGGAAGTCGGCCCGGTCGCTTCGGCGCAGCAGCGGGTCCGCGGTGCCGGCATCCGGCAGAGCTGCCGTCAGGGCGTCCGCCAGCTGCTGCTGGAGCGTGGAAGCGAGGGAGGGGACCGAGGCCATGAGCCGGCTGCCGTTTCGGTAGAGGACAGAGGATCGCCCCAGTATCCCACGGGGCGCAAAGCCGTTTTCGCGCTGCGGGCGGTACCTGGGAGAATGGGTGGCGCCCCTATGAGTCCTACACGAGAGAAGGACGTGCCGACCGTGGCTTCCAGTCAGAGCAGCACCGAGACCGACTGGGTCTCCCGCTTCGCGGACGATGTCATCGCCGAATCGGAGCGACGTGCGCCTGGCAAACCGGTCGTCGTCGCGTCCGGCCTCTCCCCGTCGGGCCCGATCCACCTGGGCAACCTCCGCGAGGTGATGACCCCGCACCTGGTCGCCGACGAGATCCGCCGCCGCGGGTACACCGTGCGCCACCTGATCTCCTGGGACGACTACGACCGTTACCGCAAGGTGCCGAACGGCGTGGAGGGTGTCGACGCCTCCTGGCAGGCGCACATCGGCAAGCCGCTGACCTCGGTGCCGGCCCCGGCCGGGTCGGCGTATCCGAACTGGGCCGAGCACTTCAAGGCCGCGATGACCGGGGCGCTGGACGAGCTCGGCGTCGAGTACGACGGCATCAGCCAGACCGAGCAGTACCTGGCGGGCACGTACCGCGAGCAGGTCCTGCACGCGATGAGGCACCGCGCCGACATCGACGCCGTGCTCGACCGATACCGCACCAAGAAGGACGGCGCGGCGGGCGCGAAGGGCAGGAAGCCGCAGCAGAAGAAGGTCGACGAGGCCGAGCTGGAGGCCGCCGAGGGCTCCGGCGCGGCGGACGAGGACGACGGCGGCTCCGGCTCCGCCGGCTACTTCCCGTACAAGCCCTACTGCGGCAACTGCGAGAAGGACCTCACCGTCGTCACCTCCTACGACGACGACTCCACCGAGCTGAACTACACCTGCTCGGAGTGCGGCTTCGCCGAGACGGTCCGGCTCAACGAGTTCAACCGCGGCAAGCTGGTCTGGAAGGTCGACTGGCCGATGCGCTGGGCCTACGAGGGCGTGGTCTTCGAGCCCAGCGGTGTGGACCACTCCTCGCCCGGCTCCTCGTTCGTCGTCGGCGGCCAGATCGTGCGCGAGATCTTCGACGGCGTCCAGCCGATCGGACCGATGTACGCGTTCGTCGGGATCTCCGGCATGGCGAAGATGTCCTCCAGCAAGGGCGGCGTGCCGACCCCGGCCGACGCGCTGAAGATCATGGAGGCGCCGCTGCTGCGCTGGCTGTACGCGCGCCGCAGGCCGAACCAGTCCTTCAAGATCGCCTTCGACCAGGAGATCCAGCGGCTCTACGACGAGTGGGACTCGCTGGCCCGCAAGGTCGCCGAGGGTTCGGTGCTGCCCGCCGACGCCGCCGCCTACGCCCGGGCGGTCGGTACGGCCGCCGGTGAGCTGCCCAGCACGCCGCGCCCGCTGCCCTACCGCACGCTGGCCTCGGTCGCCGACATCACCGCCGGGGCTGAGGACCAGACACTGCGGATCCTCAGCGAGCTCGACCCGGCGAACCCGCTGACCACGCTCGACGAGGCGCGTCCGCGGCTCGACCGCGCCGAGAACTGGATCACCACCCAGGTCCCGGCCGAGGCCCGCACCGTCGTCCGGACCGAGCCGGACAAGGAGCTCATCGGCTCCCTGGACGAGCAGGGGCGCGAGTCCCTGCGACTGCTGCTCGAAGGGCTCGACTCGCACTGGTCGCTGGACGGGCTGACCACGCTCGTCTACGGCGTGCCGAAGGTGCTGGAGGGACTGGAGCCGGACGCCGGGCCGACGCCTGAACTGAAGGTGGCCCAGCGGTCGTTCTTCGCCCTGCTGTACCGGCTGCTGGTGAGCCGGGACACCGGGCCCCGCCTGCCCACGCTGCTGCTCGCGGTCGGTGCGGACCGGGTGCGGAAGCTGCTCGGCGCGTAGTCGCGGTCGACGGATCGCGTGAGGACGGGGCCGGCCGCTCATGGCCGGCCCCGTCCTCACGCGTTTGGCAGCAGCCGCCGCCGGGGGAGTTCAGGCGGCGGAGCGTTCGTCGGCCGGGCGGCGGCGGAGCCGGGCCACCCCGACGGCCGGGGGGTCGTAGGCCATGTCGAGCGTCCCGACGTCGGTGCCCGGGGGGACGATCGTGTCGATCCGGTCCATGATCTCGTCGGAGAGGGTGGTCCCCGTACCCGCGAGGAGGTCGTCGAGGTGCGGCATGGTGCGCGGGCCGATGATCGCGGACGTCACGCCGGGGTGGGCGATGGCGAAGGCGGTCGCCAGGTGGGTCAGCGGCATCCCGGCGTCCTCGGCGAGCGCGACGAGCTGTTCGACGGCGTCGAGCCGGCGCTCGTCGCGCAGGTGCTTGAAGCCGTACGTCGCCCGGTGGGTGTCGGCCGTACGCCCCTTGCGGTAACGGCCGGTGAGCAGGCCGCCCGCGAGGGGGCTCCACACCATGGCGCCCATGCCGTAGCGCTCGCAGACGGGCAGCACCTCGCGTTCGACGCCCCGGTTGAGGACGGAGTAGGGCGGCTGCTCGGTGCGGAAGCGCTCCAGTCCCCGGCGCTCGGCGACCCACTGTGCCTCGACGATGTCCGAGGCCGGGAAGGTGGAGGCGCCGATGGTGCGGACCTTGCCCGTGCGCACCAGGTCGGTGAGGGCCGAGAGCGTCTCCTCGATGTCGGTGTCCGGCGCGGGCCGGTGGATCTGGAACAGGTCGACGTGGTCGGTCCCGAGGCGGCGCAGGGAGTCCTCCAGCGCGCGGATCACCCAGCGGCGTGAGTTCCCCTGCTGGTTGGGGTCGTCGCCCATCGGGAGGTGGACCTTGGTGGCCAGCACGACCTTGTCGCGGCGGCCCTTGAGCGCCTTTCCGACGATCTCCTCGGACTCGCCGCGCGAGTAGGCGTCGGCGGTGTCGACGAAGTTGATGCCCGCGTCCAGCGCCTTGTGGATGATCCGGACGGACTCGTCGTGATCGGGGTTGCCCATGGCGCCGAACATCATCGCGCCGAGGCAGTAGGGGCTGACCTTGATACCGGTCCGGCCGAGAGTGCGGTACTTCATGATGCTCCTCGTGCTGTGGCCCGGGGCCCGTCGGGGCGCACCGGACCTACGTAAACGGAACAGCGTTCAGCTTCACGATACGGAACGCTGTTCCGCTTAGCAAGGAGGCATGGCGAAACGCGGCCCGTCCGCGATGGCGGCCGAGCCGTGTCGAGGCGGGCGGGCCCGGACGGGTCAGGCGATGTGGTTGGCGGCCTCGTCCATGTTGAAGCGCTGCCTGAAACCTGGCAGCAGCCTGCGCAGGAGAGCGGCGCTGCGCGGGTGGCGGACGTTGTGGCCGTCCGACAGGTGGATGTCGAGCACCTCGGCGCTCGGATAGTCCTGGTGCTGGTGCGTGTACGCGGCGAACACGTCGTACGCGATCTCGCCGAACTCGATCTCCGCCTCGGCCCATTCGGCCTCCTGCTGGGCGGTGGCCTCCTGCTCGCGCCCCTGTTCCGGCTCCGGCTCCTGCTGCTGCCCGGGCTCGGGTTCGGCGGCGCGCGGGTGCGGGAAGGCGCCGACCGTGCCGACGTTGCCCAGCGGGCGCGTCCGGCCGCCGGGGCCCGAGGGGATCATCACCGGGGTGGGCTCCAGGCCCTCGACGTACGTCGGGTTGTACGCGCTCTCGTACGCGTCCTCCGGCACCTGGGGCGCCGCGAACCAGGGGCTCTCGTGCGAACCGCCGCCCTCGCCCGCGTACTGCTGCTGGTCGCGCTGCTCCTGCCGCCCGTCCTGCCGCCGGGGCGCCGCCTGTTCCTGGGGGCCCTGCTCGTGGAACTCCCGCTCCCCGGGTATCCGCTCCCGGGGGTCCGGCTCCCGGACGGCGTGGGCGAGCTGCGGGTGCTGCTCGGTCTCCGGGGCCACCGGGGCGGGCGGCAGGAGGGCCGGCTCGATGCCGGCCGCGGCGAGGCCCGCCGGGGCGGTGTCGGCGAGCGGGACGCCGTACTTCGCCAGGCGCAGCGGCATCATCGACTCGACGGGTGCCTTGCGGCGCCAGTTGCGGCCGAAGCGGGCCTGGAGGCGGGCCTGGTAGATCAGCCGGTCCTGTTCGAGCCTGATGACCTGCTCGTAGCTGCGGAGCTCCCACAGCTTCATGCGGCGCCACAGTTTGAAGGTGGGGACGGGGGAGAGCAGCCAGCGGGTGAGCCGGACGCCCTCCATGTGCTTGTCCGCGGTGATGTCCGCGATCCGGCCCACGGCGTGGCGCGCGGCCTCGACGGAGACGACGAACAGGATCGGGATCACCGCGTGCATGCCGGTGCCCAGCGGGTCGGGCCAGGCGGCGGCGCCGTTGAAGGCGATCGTCGCCGCGGTGAGCAGCCAGGCGGTCTGGCGCAGCAGCGGGAACGGGATGCGCATCCACGTCAGCAGGAGGTCGAGCGCGAGCAGTACGCAGATGCCCGCGTCGATGCCGATCGGGAAGACCAGCGAGAACCGGCCGAAACCTTTCTCCTCCGCGAGTTCGCGTACGGCCGCGTACGAGCCCGCGAAACCGATCGCGGCGATGAGCACGGCACCGGCGACGACGACCCCGATGAGTACGCGGTGCGTGCGTGTCAGCTGCATGGCGGCCACGCTGCGATCCCCTCCCGACTTGGATGAACCGGCTCCACTTCGGCGTCCGGCGCGGGCACAGCCTGGCACATGCCGACCGGGCGTGTTGCGCGGGGAGGGGCCGGAGCCCGGTACCCGCGGGGGTACCGGGCTCCGTGGAACCGCTTCTGGGCCGGGGAGTCGACGCCTCCGCCCGCCGTCAGGTCACGACTTGCGGGTGGCCTTCGCGGACGGCTTCCTCGACGCCGACGACTTCACGTCCGAGGACGACTTGGCGGAGGACTTGGCGGGCGCGGACGACTTGGCCGAGGCGGACGGCGAGGCCGACGACTTCGCGGTGCCCTGGTCGGCGCCTACCTCGGCGACCGCCTCCTTGGCGGCCGTCTGCGCGCCCTTGAGGATGTCGGCGGTGGCCGGCGTCTTCGCCCCCGCGTAACCGGCACCGTTGTAGGTGACGCCGACGACGACGTTCCCGGTGCGGGCCACGACCGTCGCGTACTCGAACTCCTCACCGGTCTTGGTGAGGCTGTACACGACTGCGGTCGCCTGCTCGCCGATGCCCGCGGCGGGCTTGGCCGAGACCTTCTTGGCGCCCTCGGTGGCCTGCGCCTTGGCGACCTGCTTGGTGAACTCGTCCGTCGCACGCTTCGCGCCGCTGCCGAGGGACCGGTCCGACTCGAAACGGGTGAAGCCGACGTCGAGCCAGCGGTACTGCGAGCCCTTGACGCCGTTGTCGTCCAGACCGTTCCAGGCGCAGCTGCCGCGGGTCCGGGTGTCGCTGGACTTGCCCGGGGTGCCGCCCTTGTTCTTGGACTTCGGGACCAGGTCCTCGATCGTCTTCTTGCTGATCGACCCGCAGGCGTCGGGCAGTTCGGAGAACTTCGCGGGCTCGACGGCCGGCTCGGACTTCTTCGCGCCGGGGGAGTCGGAGGAGGCGGACGCGGCCGACTCCTTCGAGTCGCCGGAGTCCGACGAGCAGCCGGCGACGACGAGCATCACCGGAACGGCGGCGCAGGCGAGTATGCGGGACAGTCGCGGGGCTGATCGGTGCATGGTTCCTTCACTCGGACGGCACGGCGGTCTCGGTCGTGCGGGCGGTCGGGCGGTACGGGGTGTCTCGGTCGTGCGGTCGGTACGCACCGCGATCGGCCGTACGTCGGTCGGGGGCCACGGTACGACGGACCGCGACCGGATGCCGCCTTCGGCCGAGGGACCCGGGGTGTGCGAGGAGCCACGCCCGGGTGCCGTCGGCATACGGTCATTCGCTCAGGGTCTCGGACAGATTCCGGGCCAGGGCCTGGGCCTTCTCCTGCAGTTCCCGGCTGTCGGGGACCTCGGTGACGAGGGCCGGCTGCTCGGTGTACTGGACGGTCACGATGACGTTCGATGTGCGGAACACCACGCTCACGGTGCGGTGCTGCGCGGTGGAACCGGCCCGGGTGAGCTCGTCGTCCAGGAACGCGGCGTCGCCGAGTTCGCCGAGCAGCCGCGGCCGGAGGTCCTCGTCCCCTGCGCCCGTGCCCCCGGAGGGGGCGGCGTCCGTGGAGGCCGGGGCCGAAGGCTTCCCGCTCGGGGAGCCGGAGGGCGTGCCGCCGGTCGTTCCGGAGGCCGGCGCACTCGGTGTCACGCCGCCCGGGGCCGGAAGCGCGGCGGCGTCCTCCTTCTTCGCGTACACCTCGCGGGCGCGGTCGTCGTCGCTGACCGCGGGGTCGTACGAGACGACGCGCTCGAAGTCGATGGACAGGTTCCGGGACGCGTCCTGGGCGTCGGACTTCCAGCGGCAGCCGACCTTGCGGTCGGTGTCGTAGGTGACGGCGGCCGCGCCCTCGTACACCTTCTCCTGCTGGTCCTCGGACAGGCCGGCGCCGACCGGCAGCAGGTCCTTGAGCGTGGAGCGCGGTACGGCGCGGCAGGATTCCGGCAGCGTCCGGTACTTGCCCGGGGGCGCGGCCGAGACCGTCGGGCTGCCGGGCTTGCTGTCGGCGGCGGGGTCGTCGGCGCCGGAGCCGGCGCTGCAGCCGGCGACGAGCGCTGCGAGGAGCGCGACGCCGGGTACGTACGCCATGTGTCGCACGGTCCCAGGCTCCCTTCGGTACGAAAACGGGTTGCCGCTCGATGGCGGCCGATGGACACAATGTGTATCGCACGCGCCGCTGTGAATGCCGGTCGGCCGACCGTTATGCCGACCTCGGCACCGGTTTTGCGCTTTCAGATTTTTCGGGGGAATCGAGGGGTTATGTCGTATGTAGAGGTACCGGGTGCGAAGGTTCCCATCCGTATGTGGGCGGATCCGGCGTCGGTCGAGGACGGCGCGATGCAGCAGCTGCGGAACGTGTCCACGCTGCCCTGGATCAAGGGTCTGGCCGTCATGCCGGACGTCCACTTCGGCAAGGGCGCGACCGTCGGCTCGGTGATCGCGATGCACGGGGCGGTCTGTCCCGCCGCGGTGGGCCTGGACATCGGCTGCGGGATGTCGGCGGTGAAGACGTCGCTCACGGCCAACGACCTCCCGGGTGATCTCTCGCGGCTCCGGTCGAAGACCGAGCAGGCGATCCCGGTGGGCCGGGGGATGCACGACGACGTCGTCGACCCGGGAAGGCTGCACGGCTTCCCGACGAGCGGCTGGGACGACTTCTGGTCGCGGTTCGACGGGATCGCCGAAGCGGTCAAATTCCGTCAGGAGCGGGCAACAAAGCAGATGGGAACGCTCGGAAGTGGAAATCATTTTGTCGAGATCTGTCTCGACGAAGAGGGAGCGGTGTGGCTGATGCTGCACTCCGGCTCCCGGAACATCGGCAAGGAGCTCGCCGACTTCCACATCGGGCAGGCCCGGAAGCTTCCGCACAACCAGGGGCTCGTCGACCGTGACCTCGCGGTCTTCATCGCGGACACCCCGCAGATGGCGGCCTACCGCAACGACCTGTTCTGGGCGCAGGAGTACGCGAAGTACAACCGCTCGATCATGATGGGGCTCCTCCAGGACGTGGTCCGGAAGGAATTCAAGAAGGCCCGGGTGACCTTCGAGCCGGTGATCTCCTGCCACCACAACTACGTGGCGGAGGAGCGGTACGAGGGAATGGACCTGCTGGTCACCAGGAAGGGCGCGATTCGCGCGGGCTCCGGGGAGTTCGGGATCATTCCGGGGTCCATGGGGACGGGTTCGTACATCGTGAAGGGCCTCGGGAACGCGCACTCGTTCAACTCCGCCTCGCACGGCGCCGGTCGGAGGATGAGCCGGACCGCCGCGAAGAGGAAGTTCTCGACGAAGGACCTGGAGGACCAGACGCGGGGCGTGGAGTGCCGCAAGGACTCCGGGGTGGTGGACGAGATCCCGTCCGCGTACAAGCCGATCGAACAGGTCATGGAGCAGCAGCGCGACCTGGTCGAGGTCGTCGCGAAGCTGAAGCAGGTCGTGTGTGTGAAGGGCTGAGGCCCCCACCGGCGACGGCGTGAGCCCCGGAATCCCGCGGTGCGGGTGGTCCGGGGCTCTTCGGCGCCCGCGGTGACCGGCCCCGGCCGTCGCTCGTCGGTCGCCGTCGTGGTTCCGGCCGTCAGGGCGTGCGGTGGACCTTGGAGTTCGAGGCCTGGGCTCGGGGGCGGACCACCAGGAGGTCGATGTTGACGTGGCTGGGGCGGGTGACGGCCCAGGTGATCGTGTCGGCCACGTCGTCGGCGGAGAGCGGGGCGTCGACGCCCGCGTAGACCTTGGCGGCCTTCTCGGTGTCGCCGCGGAAGCGGGTGGTCGCGAACTCCTCCGTCTTGACCATGCCGGGTGCGACCTCGATCACGCGGACCGGGGTGCCGACGATCTCCAGGCGGAGGGTCTCGGCCAGGACGTGCTCGCCGTGCTTGGCGGCGACGTAACCGCCCCCGCCCTCGTACGTGGAGAGGCCGGCCGTCGAGGAGAGGATGACCACGGTGCCGTCGCCGCTCGCGGTGAGCGCGGGGAGCAGCGCCTGCGTGACGTTGAGCGTGCCGATGACGTTCGTCTCGTACATCTGGCGCCAGTCGGCCGGGTCCCCGGTGGCCACGGGGTCGGCGCCGAGCGCGCCGCCCGCGTTGTTGACCAGGACGGCCAGCGAGCGGAAGGCCGTGGCGAACTCGTCCACGGCGGCGCGGTCGGTGACGTCGAGGGAGTAGGCGGTCGCCTGGTGGCCCGCTTCGGTGAGCTCGGCGGCGAGTGCCTCGATGCGGTCCTTGCGGCGGGCGGTGAGCACCACGCGGTAGCCGGCGCCGGCCAGCTGCCTGGCGGTCGCGGCGCCGATGCCGCTGCTCGCACCGGTGATGACGGCGATGGGGGTGGCGGCCATGCGGACTCCTCGGACAGCTGATCGGTACGGGGCAAGGATAGGCGGGCGGCCCCTGACCGGGTTCAGTGGTTTCGCGGGGCGTACATGATCAGCGCCATGCCGGCCAGGCAGACGAGTGCGCCGGTGACGTCCCAGCGGTCCGGGCGGTAGCCGTCGGCGACCATGCCCCAGGCGATCGATCCCGCGACGAACACTCCTCCGTACGCGGCGAGGATGCGCCCGAAGTCGCCGTCCGGCTGGAGGGTCGCCACGAAGCCGTACGCGCCGAGGGCGATCACGCCCGCGCCGATCCAGATCCAGCCGCGGTGCTCGCGCACGCCCTGCCAGACGAGCCAGGCGCCCCCGATCTCGAAGACCGCGGCCACGACGAAGAGGGCGATGGAACGGGCGAGGAGCATGGGACAAGCGTGTCATGCGGGGTGCGGCGGCCGGGGGTGAGGTGGGTGGTGGGCCGTGCGGGTGGAGCGCGAGCGGTGAACCGGTCTGCAAATAAGGATTATTGGGATATATAGGTATCTTCGGCTCATGCGAGTGATGCGTGGAGCAGGGCTGGCGGGGTCGGTGGTGGCGGCGGTGGTGGCGGTCGTGGTGCCTGGTCCGGGGCTGTCCGCCGTGGCCGAGCCCGTGCCCCGGAGGGTCGCGCCGGAGGCGGACGTGTCCCTCCACGGCCATGTCTCGCTCGACGGCCGGAGGCTCGGGGTCATGCTGCGGGCCGGCAACCGGGGGCCGTCGCCGCTGGTCGAGGCGACCGTAAGGCTGCGCTTCTCCGTCCCGCTCGCCGCGGGGCAGCGCCTGCCCCGCGGCTGTCTGCGCGCCGGTGCCCGGACCGTGCTGTGCGGGACGGGGGTGCTGAGCGCGGCCGGCGACGCGCGGCGCACCACGGTGGTGCTGGGTCTCGCGGGGCGGCCGGCCGAGGTGGTGGTGCGCGTGGACACCGTGTGGAACGGCGGTGCGAGCGACCGGAACCCGCGCAACAACACCCATGAGGTGCTGGCCCCCTCGACCGGCGACGCCTACGTCTTCTGAGCGGTTCCTCGGGTGGCCGGTGTCCGGCTGTCCGCGCCGCCGGGCTCGCGTACCGCGTCGGCCGCGACGCCTTCAGGGCGGGAGCGGTGGGCGCCGCGCCGGTGGGCGTGCTCGCAGGCGGTGCACCGGGCGAAGGTGTCGTAGGCGCCTGGGTGGGCCGTCGCGCCGCGGTCGGCTGGGCTACGGCCTTGGAGCGGGGGCCGGACGCGAAGGGTCGCGTCTCCGGCCGGTGACGACGGGGGCGCTCCGGGCCGGGTGCGCGGTGGCCGGGTCGGTGTACAGCCTGCCGAGGTCGGCGTACGCGCCGGAGACGACTGTCTCGGCCCGTACCGTCGCGTCGAGCGCCGCGGTCCGGGCGGCCTGCCGGGTGTACGGGGAGGGCGGGTTCCGGCGCTGTCGGCGGCAGGCGCAGAGTGTGTAGATACCGCTGGCGATGACCACGGCCGGGACGGCCAGGGTCAACAGGATGTCCTCCACGGCAGGCCTCCTCCGGGGCGTGTGCTCCTTGCATCGGCAGACCCGGCGGCGTGGCTGTAGATCATTCTTCGGCCAATGAATGGCCGAAGAATGATCTACATATCCCGCGAAAAGGCGATCAGTCCGGCGTATCGGCCTTCATTGGGGCCGTTCGGGTCCAGGCGGTTGCTCAGGGTGAGGGCGAACTCCTCGGCCCGCGCCGGCTGGACCCGCGGCTTCGCGAGGACCTCGGTGGCCTGCGTCGTCCCCACCGAGAACCTCGCCGTGGGCGTCGTCGTCGGTTCGGTCACCGCCATGGTCGTCCTCGCCGGCCGGGTGGCCCGCGTGGCGGACGTCACCGCGGCCGCCGACCCGGACGGCCGCCAGGTCGTCGCGAACTCGCGGGAGACGGCTGAGCCCCGAGGGCTGCCCGGCCGCGTGGCCGTCTCAGACGGTCTGCCGCCGCGGAGACTCCGCCGCCGGAAGGAAGGGGTCCGCGGCCGCCTCGCAGAAGGCCGCGAGCCCGGTCGCCAGCGCCTCGCGCGCGGCGGGGGTCATGCGCTTCATCGCCTGGTGCAGCGCCCGCTCGCGCTGTCGCCGTACGTCTCGCAGGTGCGCCGCGCCGGCCTCCGTGAGTTCCAGCAGCATCTCGCGGCGGTCGTCGGGGCGAGGGGTCCTGCGGACGAATCCCGCCGCCTGCAGGCGGTCGCACAGGCGGCTGACGGAGGGGGCCGCCGCGTCCAGGTGCCGGCCGAGTGTCCGTAGATTGATCCCGGGGTCGCGTTCGATGATGTACATCACGCGTATCTGCGCCGCGGAGACGGGCGCGGTCGCGAGGGTGTTGCGTCCGCGCTCCCAGGCGATCTCCAGGAGTTCGAGGACCTCTCTGACCTCGGGCGCCTCGTCGGGGGCGTACCGGTCGAGCGGGACTGGCTCATCGCGCATGTGACACTCCCGAGTGGGGCATATGCCCGTTCCGGCTGGTCGATGTGAACAGTCGCCTTATGAAAATACGTCAAAGAAAGCAGGGCCGGGTACAAGGTGGACAGACCCAACGGCGTCGAGCGGGTACTCCGCGAGGCGGCCCCGCACCAGGTTCTCGGTGAGTTCCAGGCCCTGATCAGGAGCCTCTACGGTGCCTCGCAGGTGGAACTGCTGGTCGCCGACTACGCGATGACGCAGCTCCAGCCCGTCGGTGTCCTGCCTCACACCCGCCGGTCGGTGCCGGTCCACGACAGCGACCCGGGCCGGGCCTTCGGTGCACAGGAGCCGCACACCGTGCGCGACCCCGGCACGTCCACCGCGACCGTGTACCTGCCGGTCAGCGTCCGTGGCGACCGGACGGGCGTGCTGAGCGTCACACTGTCCGACGACGGCAGCGGCCCGGACGCGACCGTGGTGGACGACCTCCGGTCGTGCGCGGACGCGCTGGCGCACGAGATCGTCGTCGCGGAGCGGGACACCGACGTCTTCCTCCAGGCCCGGCGGGCCGAGCGGCTGACCCTCGCGGCCGAGATGCAGTGGCAGCTGCTGCCCGGCCGGTCGTGCGCCCGTCCCGAGTACAGCATCGGAGCCCAACTGGAGCCCGCCTACGCCATCCACGGTGACAACTTCGACTGGTCGGCGTCCGCGGACGATCTCGTCCTGACGGTCAACAACGGGATGGGCGAGGGCATCGAGGCCGCGCTGCTCACCAATCTCGCGGTCAACGCCCTGCGCAACGCGCGCCGTGCCGGGCTGAGCCTCACCGACCAGGCGTACCTGGCCGACCAGGCGCTCTACGGCCAGTACCAGGGGGGCAGCTTCCTGGCCACGCTGCTGCTCCGGTTCCACCTGCCCACCGGTGAGGTGGAGATCATCGACGCGGGGTCGCCGCGTATCTGGCGGCTGCGCAGGGGGGTCGTAGAGCCGGTCGGGCTGGAGGCCCAGATGCCGCTGGGGATGTTCGAGGACACGGTCTACACACCGCAGCGTCTCACCGTCGAGCCCGGGGACCGGCTGTTCTTCGTGAGTGACGGCGTCTATGACGCCCTGTCGCCTTCGGGGGAGAAGTACAGCCTGCACGCCCTCGTGAGGGCGATCCACGAGACCCGCCTGCTGCCCGCGGCGCAGGTGCCGCGCGCACTGCTGGAGAGGCTGCTGGGGCATCGCGGCCCGGGGCCCGCCGCGGACGACTCGTTGGTGGTGTGCCTGGACTGGCACGGCCGCCCGTCGTCGGCCGCCTGAGCCGGCCGCCGGCTCCTGGCGCCCGGCGTCCGGGCGGGACTCGTGCGCGCGCCGTGAAGGTTTCGAAACCGACCGTCGGCAGGTGCCGGTCAGGACCTTCGGGGGAGCCGGGACCTGATGGCGGGTTGCTATTCGGCGCCCCTCTGGGCGATGGTTGCCGAAGGGAAAGTAATTTTCGTCCAGTTGGAAGGTGGTGCGGCTCGCCCTCGGCGGGTCCCCCCTCATGGCTCCTCCGAAGGAAAGTTCCGCCACGATCGCTTACGAGCAGTCTTACGAGCAGCCCGCGAGCGGTGTATGGGGCACTGCCCCCTATCCCGTGATCGTCGCCGACCGGGCCGGCACCGTCGTCGAAGTGAACGCGGTCGCCGCGTCCCTGATGAACGGTGCGGTGCCGGGAGCCGTCATGGCGGACGCCGCACCCTCCTGGCTCGCGGAGGCGCACTCGGATCTGGTGGCAGCCGGCTCGGTGGCGAACCGCGGCGGAGACGCGGTGGTACCCGCCTGTGTCCGGGGTCACATCGGGGACCACAGCTTCGAGGCCCACCCCTCGCTGGGCGGGGACGGCCAGGTCGCGTGGTGGCTGGTCGACGACACCGTCCAGCGGCTGGCCGAGGCGGCGCTCTCCACGGAGCGCGAGCGGGCCACGTTCCTCGCCGAGGCCTCCAACGTGCTGATGGCCTCTCTGAACAGCGAGCGGTGCATGCTGGCGACCGCGCGTCTCGCGGCCCATTACCTGGCCGACGCGGCGGTCGTCGTCACACCGTCCTCCGGACGCACGATGCCCGTGGCGCACGCCGTGGCCGGCCAGGACGCCACCCGCGCCCTGGTGGCGGACGACCCCTCCGTGGTGCCGGGACTGAGCGAGGCGCTCCAGGGCTTCCCGCCCGTGCCCTCCCGGTGGATCGACCCTGCGGCCCTGCCCGCGTGGATGCTTCCCGAAGGCTTCACCGGTCCGATCGGGTCGGTCGCCGTCACCCCGCTGCCCGGTCACGGGGTGCCCGCCGGTGCGCTGATCCTGCTGCGCGTCAACGGGCGGGCCGAGTTCAGCGAGAGCGAGGAGCTCTTCGCCCGGCAGTTCGCCGCCCGTGCCGGAGCCGCGCTCTCGGCCGCACGCCTGTACGCGGAACAGACCGACATCACCCGGACCCTGATGCGGGACCTGCTGCCCCCCGAGCTCCAGCGGGTGAACGGCGTCGAGTTCGCGGGCGGCTACCAGCCGGCCGGGGTGCGGGAGCGGGTGGGCGGTGACTTCTACGACGTCCACCCCGGCAGCACGGACTCGGACCCGTCGCTGGTCGTCCTCGGCGATGTCTGCGGCAAGGGCCTGGACGCGGCCGTGCTCACCGGCAAGATCCGCAACACGGTGCAGGCCCTGACGCCGATGGCGGAGGACCACGGGAAGATGCTGCAGCTCCTGAACGGAGCCCTGCTGAACTCGCATCACACCCGCTTCGCCACCCTGGTCCTCGCCTCGGTCCTGCGTACGGACAACCACGTGCGGCTGCGTCTCACCTCGGCGGGCCACCCGGCCCCGCTGGTGGTGCGCAACAACGGCGCGATCGAGGAGATCGCCACGCACGGGACCCTGGTCGGGGCCCTGCCGCACGTCGAGGCCAGCACGGTCGAGGTCAGTCTGCAGCCGGGCGAGACCTGCCTGCTCTACACCGACGGGGTCACCGAGGCCCGCGGCGGTCCGATGGGTGACGAGCTCTTCGGTGAGGAACGTCTCATGCGGGCCCTGTCCGGGTGCGCGGGCCTGCCCGGCGCGGCCGTGGTGGAGCGGATCCAGATGCTCGCGTCCCAGTGGCTGCGCGACGGCAGGCACGACGACATGGCCCTGGTGGCCATCACCGCTCCTCGCACCACACACCTGAGCGCGGTGAACGGGCACACGCGGGGCAGGTACACGGCATGAGCGCACCTGTCATCACCACCGGTACCCACGGCCTCCGGATGCTGCGGGAGCAGCTGTGGGACGCGGTGACGGACCGGGACGAACACGCCGCCGCCGGAATCGTCTTCGAGGCCATGGACGGCGGGATGGACGCCGAGTCCGCGCTCCTGGACGTCATCGCGCCGGTCCAGAGGAAGGTGGGTGCCGAGTGGGCGGCGAACCGCCTCACCGTCGCGGAGGAGCACGCCGCCAGCGCGATAGCCGAACGGGTCGTCGCGGCCCTCGCCCACCATCCGTCGACCCGGGTGAAGCCACGGCTGGGCAAGGTCACGGTGGCCTGCGTCGACAAGGAATGGCACGTGCTGCCTGCCCGGCTGCTCGCGGAGGTCCTCTCGCTGCGCGGCTGGCGGGTCGACTTCCTGGGTGCCCAGGTCCCCACCCCGCACCTCATCGCGCATCTGCACAGCAGCGGCGCGGAGATCGTGGCGCTCTCCTCGTCCCTGCCCACCCGGCTGCCCACCGCGCACGCGGCGATCACCGCCTGCCAGGCCATCGGTGTGCCGGTCCTGGCCGGCGGCGCGGCCTTCGGGCCCGACGGGCGCTACGCGCGACTGCTGGGCGCCAACGCCTGGGCCCCGGACGCGCGCACGGCCGCAGGACTCCTCGCGGACGGGATCCCCACCCCGGACCTGGCGGTCGGCCGCACCCAGGTGGACGACCTGCCCCACCTGGCCGACCAGGAGTACACCTACGTCGCCCGCAGCCAGGGGCAGCTGGTCCGTGAGGTCCTGACCCAGCTGGAGAAGCGCTTCCCGGCGATGGGCGCCTACACGGCCCAGCAGAGGGAGCACACGGCCGAGGACATCGCCCACATCGTGGACCACCTCGCGGTCGGCCTCTACACCGACGACGACGAGCTGTTCACGACGTTCCTGGAGTGGACTGCGGGCATCCTCAGCGCCCGTGACGTCCCGGCCAGGTCGCTCAGCCCCGCCTTGGACGTTCTCGCGGCCGAACTCCAGGACTTCCCCCGCTGCGTCCGGCTGCTCGACCACGCCCGTCTCGTGCTGGACGCCACCCCGGCGTCTGCCGGTCACATCTCCGGAGCCACCGCATGACAGTCCTGCCGAACCCGCTTCTCACGGTGGCCGTCGAGGCCGGGCCACGCACCGTGCGCCTGCGCATAGGCGGTGACCTGGACTACGACACCAGTGGTGAGCTCGCCGCCCGTGCGCAGGCCTGTCTCGACGAGCAGAGCCCGGACGTCCTGCACCTGGACTGCGCCGAGCTGCGGCTCTGCGATTCCATGGGGGTCTCGACCCTGCTCCAGATACACCGGAGCACCACCGCGCGCGGCGTACGGCTCCATCTGGACTCCCCGCCGCCGTTCCTCGAGCGGATCCTCGCCGTCACGGGCACCCGGCACCTCTTCGAGACGACCGCGGCGGACGAACAACCCGAACAGGCGCAGGCGGACGAGGGCGCGCGCCCCACCGGTCCCGCGATGTTCACGGGCCCGTCCCGTACTCCCCGTACGCCCTCGGGCTGACGCTTCAGCGGGGAGCGGCCAGGGCCTCTTCCAGGGTGCTGTAGTGCGCCAGGAGACGGTCGACGCCCGCCGTGCCGAGCAGGCGCCGCAGGGCGGTTCCCGGAGCGGCGATGCGCAGCCGCGTCTGCTGGTGCACCTGGATGAGCAGGCTCAGGAACGAGGAGTCAGCGAAGGTGACGGCCCCGGCGTCCAGTACGACGACGTCGTAGCCGGCGGCTGCTTCCCACATGGCGATGAACAGCGGGTCGACGGTGTCGCTGTCCAGGTCTCCGCGCGCCTGGATGACCCAGCAGCCGTCGCTCTCGAACTCGGCTGCCACCGGTGCCCGTGGGGGTACGGAGCCGGGGCGGGGAGGAAGCGGCGGGGGTGCGCTGGACATGCCGCCGAGTATGCCGAGAGGGACGGGCGGGACCGACAGGGCAGGGGGTTTCCGGTGCCCGCGGTCCGGTACGGGCGGGAGGCCGGTGGGGCCGCTTCGCGCGGCTCCGTCAGGGGAGCGCCACCAGGGCGATGATCCGCTTGCCGCCCGGGTGGAACGTGATGGAGACCCGCTTGGCGAGACGGCACACCAACGGCCAGCCGTAGCCTCCGACATGGGCCGTGCGCGGCGGGTGGGGGGAGGTGACGGGCGCGTCGGGGCTGGCGTCCGCCACGGCGAGCAGAAGTCCCTCGTCGGTGAGTTCGGCCGTGAAGCCGGTGAGCCCACCGCCGTGCCGGAAGGCGTTGGTCACCAGTTCGGAGGTCACCAGGAGGGCGTCGGCGATGACGACCTCCGCCAGGCCCTGCCCGGCCGGTCCGTGGATCCGGGACGCCAGGAGGTGTGTCACGGTCGCGCGCGCGGACGCCGCGTTCCGGGGCACCAAGGGGTCGTCGCCCGGCGTGGCGGGTTCCCGTGGTCCAGCGCTACTGACGGCGTCTCCCGGTCCGCTTTCCGGGTTCATGCCGTTCGCTGGCCTTTCCTGTTCCCCGTTCATGCACTCTCCGCCTGCCCGGAGGACCCGAGGTCACACCATCCGCTCGCGCCCGACCCGCGGAGGGCGCGGGCGGTCAGCACGTGAATGCCGAGTCCACGCAGTCCGCGACCCGGAACGCGTCGAGCGTGCCCGTCACCTCGAAGAGCCGTCGGACGGCGGCTGTCATCGGTCCGGCCAGTACCAGGGGTATGCCGGCCTCGCCGTGCTGCCTCAGGCCCCCCAGCAGGGCGTGCAGCCCCGCCGAGTCGGCGAACCCGACCCCGGAGAGGTCCACCACCGTGCGGCGCCCGCCTGCCCCGGCCGCACCGGCCAGCGCGGCTGCCAACTCCCTGGAACCCGACCACTCGTCCAGACTGCCCCGGACCCGGACCAGTACGGCCCCGTCGGGTGCGGTCTCGACGACCACCCGCAGATCATCTCCCGTCATGGCCACATCCTCCTACATCGCCGGGCGACGGCCCCGGCCCCCCTCCACGACGGTCTCCCGCCCGGACCGCGCCGCGCCGGGTCCGTGGGGCCGACCGGAAGACGCCGGCCCGGGCAAGGGCGTCCCGGGCGGGCGCGCCGTGAGGCAGGTGCATAGAATCCGCTCCCATGTCGAAGCCTGACGAGCTGCTCGTCGAGATCGCCGCAATGGTGGAGTCCGGGCGCAGCAACCAGATGTCCCTGACGGTGGTGACCGGCGGAGCCGTCATCACCGGCCGGCTTGCTCCCGAAGCGGTGTGGAGCCGGCGTGTCTCCGAGGTCCTGACGGACTCGGCCCGCCTGGGCGAGTTCTCCGGAGTCTTCACCGACCGAGCGGGCCGGGAAGGGCCGCCGACCCATCTGCACTTCCACGTCGCCCGCATCCTTCAGGGCACGGTGGGTATCCCTGAGACGGGCGGGATGTACCGCGTCGCGATCGAGGACGTGGACGCCTGGACCGTGGGTGACTTCAGCTACCACTGACCCCGGGGGCTTTCGGTCACCACGGGCCGTCGGCGGTCGGGGCCCCGGGCGCCCGACGGCTGCACGGGGGCGTGCGCGGATCCGGCGGTCGGCTCACCGGGGCGGTGTGGTCCCGGTCAGGGCCACACCAGGCAGTACGCCTGGTGACCCGCGTCGTGCAGCCGGTGCGAGAAGTCCTGCCACTCGTGGAGCAGTTGGTAGACGTTGAACGCGTCGCGCGGTCCGCCGCGGTCCGGGACGGTGGACCAGATGAAGGCCGCCGCGCCGACGGACTCCTCGCCGACGTCACGCAGCGGGTCGACCACCGTCATCGGGAGCTTGACCACCGCGTAGTCGGGATGGAGCACGACCAGTTCCAGCGGGGGGACCTTGTTCAGGGGTATGCCCTGTATGCCGGTGAGGACCATGGCCGCCACGGTCTCCGGCTTGATCTTGCTGAACATGCCGCCCATGCCCAGTTCGTCGCCGCCCAGTTCCTCGGGGCGCATGGAGATGGGCACACGTGCTGCGGTGGCCCCGTCCGGGGCGCCGAAGTACTTGTAGGTCACCCCCACCCGTCCACCACTCCTGCTCCCCGGACCATCGGGGCCACCCGCCTGGGCGTCCCGTCGGCGCTCGGCCTCGCGCCGGTGCCGCCCTCGCCGGGCAGGCTCGGGCCCATGGTCGTCGGTCCCTTCGCCCACTCCGCCACCGCGATGCATATCTCATCCACCCGACTACTTCTTAGGAGACACAGCCCCGCCGCGCAACCCGATCATCGTCAGTGACCTCCCCCACGGGCGTGCGGTGAAACACCTGTCCGCAAGACCGTGCACGCCTCTGACACCATGCATGTGTGAGCTTCCCCCATGACGCACCAGTTTCGCAGACGCGAGGAGACTGACGCCCTTTCGTTGTACGAGCCTCATACGGGGAGAGCGTGCTCCCCGCTCACCGGCGGCCGGGAAGATCCGGCCGGTCCCCGAACCCTCGAATCGCAGATCAGGACCAAAGTGGCGTATTCATACGAAGCCCCAGTTTCGCAGACGCTTTTCGACCGCGCGTCCCTCGTGACACCCGGCGGCGTGAACTCTCCCGTGCGCGCCTTCCGCGCCGTGGGCGGTACGCCCCGGTTCATGGTGTCCGGTACGGGTCCGTACCTCACCGACGCCGACGGCCGCGAGTACGTCGACCTCGTGTGCTCGTGGGGGCCGATGATCCTCGGCCACGCGCACCCCCAGGTCATCGCCGCCGTCCAGGAGGCGGTGGCCCGGGGTACCTCGTTCGGTACGCCCGGCGAGGGCGAGGTCGCGCTCGCCGAGGAGATCGTGGCCCGTGTCGAGCCCGTCGAGCAGGTGCGGCTCGTGTCGTCCGGCACCGAGGCGACCATGTCCGCGATCCGGCTCGCCCGCGGATTCACCGGGCGCGCCAAGGTCGTGAAGTTCGCCGGGTGCTACCACGGCCATGTCGACGCGCTGCTGGCCGCCGCCGGCTCGGGTGTCGCCACCTTCGGCCTCCCTGACACGCCCGGGGTGACGGGGGCGCAGGCGGGCGACACGATCGTGCTGCCGTACAACGACCTGGACGCCGTGCGCGCGGCGTTCGCCGCGCAGCCGGGCGAGATCGCCTGTGTGATCACCGAGGCGTCGCCGGGCAACATGGGCGTCGTGCCGCCGCTGGACGGCTTCAACGCCGGGCTGAAGGAGATCTGCGCGGCCGACGGCGCGCTGTTCGTCTCCGACGAGGTGATGACGGGGTTCCGTACCTCGAAGGCCGGCTGGTACGGCGTCGACGGGGTGCGGCCCGACCTGATGACCTTCGGCAAGGTCATGGGCGGCGGCTTCCCCGCCGCGGCGTTCGGCGGCCGTGCCGACGTGATGGCGCACCTGGCGCCCGCCGGCCCCGTCTACCAGGCGGGCACCCTCTCCGGGAACCCGATCGCCACGGCGGCGGGTCTCGCCCAGCTCCGGCTGCTCGACGACGCGGCGTACGCGAAGGTCGACGCCGTCTCCGCCGAGCTGCGCTCCCTGGTCGGCGAGGCGTTCACCAAGGAGGGTGTCGCGCACACGGTGTCGGCGGCGAGCAACATGTTCTCCGTCTTCTTCACCGACGAGCCCGTCCGCGACTACGAGGGCGCGAAGAAGCAGGAGGCCTTCCGCTTCACGGCGTTCTTCCACTCGATGCTGGAGCAGGGTGTGTACCTGCCGCCGTCCGCGTTCGAGTCCTGGTTCGTCTCGACCGCACACGACGCGCGGGCCGTGGAGCGGATCGCCGCAGCCCTGCCCGCCGCCGCCCGCGCAGCCTCGGAGGCCACGGCATGAGCGAGTACACGGACAAGGACATCACTGTCGTCCACCTGATGCGCCACGGTGAGGTGCACAACCCGGAGGGCGTGCTCTACGGGCGCCGCCCCGGCTACAGCCTGTCCGACCTGGGCCGGCGGATGGCCGACCGGGTCGCGGAGCACCTGGAGAAGCGGGACGTCACCTATGTCGTGGCCTCCCCGCTGGAGCGCGCCCAGGAGACGGCCACGCCGATCGCCAAGTCGCACAGTGTGGATCTCGCCACCGACGGGCGGCTCATCGAGGCCGCCAACGTCTTCGAGGGCAAGACCTTCGGGGTCGGCGACGGTGCGCTGCGCAAGCCCGACAACTGGAAGCACCTGACCAACCCTTTCAAGCCCTCCTGGGGCGAGCCGTACGTCGAGCAGGTCGTGCGGATGATGGGCGCCCTGGACGCGGCGCGCGACGCCGCGCGCGGGCACGAGGCCGTCTGCGTCAGCCACCAGCTGCCGATCTGGATCGTGCGGAGCTTCGTGGAGCGGCGCAGGCTGTGGCACGACCCGCGCAAGCGGGAGTGCACCCTGGCGTCGCTGACGAGTTTCACGTACCAGGGCGACAAGATCGTCTCCGTCGGGTACACCGAGCCGGCCCGGGACCTGGTCCCTTCGCATCTGCTCGCGGGTGCGAAGCCGGCCAAGGGGCAGTCCAAGGCGTTCGGGGCCTGAGGCGGTTCCGTAGCCGCGCGCCGAGCCTGTCGCGCGGCCCTGTTCCGGCCATCGTGTGCAGCATCCGTAAGGGTCTCTTCACGTAATAACTTTTGTGATTATCGGCGGAACCGTCGTGTTGGTTTCCTCATCTAAGCCATCGCCAGTTTGTATGGCCTTGAGGTAATACGACCGCAGATGGGGACGCTATGCGTGAAATCAACCGAAGGGGCCTTCTCGGGGCCGGACTCGGAGCCGCAGCCGCACTCTCGATGACCGGCTGCGGCTCCCTCGGGTCGTCGGACAGCGGCCCGACCGGACCGGAGAAGGGCGGCAAAGGTGCCAAGGGGACGCACGGGAATGGCGGAGGCTCCCCCGAGAAACACGTCAGGCTGATCGGTGACGGTTCCACGGCGGACACCGGAAAGCAGCCGAATCAGCCCGCCGCGCCGGTCCCTCTGGAGCCGGGTCAGACGCCGCCGCAGTTCGTGATCTTTTCCTGGGACGGGGCGGGCGAGGTCGGCAACGGGCTCTTCCCGCGCTTCCTCGAACTCGCCGAGCAGCACGACGCGGCGATGACCTTCTTCCTCTCCGGGCTCTATGTGCTGCCCGAGTCGAAGAAGTCCCTCTACCGCCCGCCCAACAACCCCAGGGGCGCCTCCGACATCGGCTATCTCACCGACGACCACGTCAGGCAGACGCTGAAGTACGTCCGCCAGGCCTGGCTCGACGGGCACGAGATCGGCACCCATTTCAACGGGCACTTCTGCGGCGGTTCCGGATCCGTCGGCGACTGGTCCCCCGAGCAATGGCGCAGTGAGATCGACCAGGCCGTCTCCTTCGTCACCGAATGGCGGACGAACACCGGCTGGCAGGACCTCGACCCACTGCCCTTCGACTACCGCAAGGAACTGGTCGGGGGCCGCACGCCCTGTCTGCTGGGCCAGGACAACCTGCTCCCGACCGCGAAGCAGCTGGGCTGGCGCTACGACGCGAGCTCGCCCGGCGGCAGCCAGATGTGGCCCGAGAAGCGCCAGGGCGTGTGGGACCTACCGCTCCAGGGAATTCCGTTCCCGGGCCACAGCTTCGAGGTCCTCTCCATGGACTACAACATCCTCGCCAACCAGTCGAAGAATTCGACCAACGGCATGCCCTCGCGCTATCCGGGCTGGCGGACCCAGGCCACCGAGGCGTACATCGCCGGATTCGACCGCGCCTACGAGACGAATCGCGCGCCCTTCTACATCGGCAACCACTTCGAGGAGTGGAACGGCGGCATCTATATGGACGCCGTCGAGGCGGCGCTCAAACACATCGCGGACAAGCCGGATGTGCGCCTCGTCTCCTTCCGGCAGTTCGCCGACTGGCTCGACGTACAGGACCCCGCGGTGCTCGCGAAGCTGCGTACGCTCCAGGTCGGCAAGGCGCCCGACGGAGGCTGGAACACCTTCTTTAAACAGGCTTGACAAGGGGCTTTACGGGCACCGAGGGGGGTGCGCAAGATCCCCGGAACTGCCATGCGAAACTTTTCACATGACCTCTGGCCGCGCGTCCCGACGCCGCTTCACCCTGCTCGCCGCCACCGCTGTGGCAGGCGCGCTGACACTGTCCGCGTGCAGTGGTGACGGCACCAAGGCGGGCGGCGGCGGCAACACGAACTTCGTCACCGGCAGTGGCGGAATCTCCACCGTCGCCAAGGGCGAGCGCACGGCCGCGCCCGCGCTCGAAGGGGCGACCCTGGACGGCAAGTCCCTCGACGTCGCCGACTACAGGGGCAAGGTCGTCGTCCTGAACTTCTGGGGATCGTGGTGCAGCCCCTGCCGGGCCGAGGCCAAGCACTTCGTGAAGGTGGCGAAGGAGACCGGGAACCAGGGCGTCCAGTTCGTCGGCGTCAACACCCGGGACCCCCAGAAGTCCCTCGCGGTCAGCTTCGAAGAGGACTTCGGGGTCACCTACCCGAGCCTCTACGACCCGAGCGGGAAGCTGCTCCTGCGCTTCCCGAAGGGCACGCTCAACCCGCAGGCCATCCCGTCGACCGTGGTCATCGACCGGCAGGGGAAGCTCGCCGCCCGTTCGCTCGCCGCGCTCGACGCCACGAAGCTGCGCGAGATGATCGACCCGCTGGTCGCGGAGAAGTGACCCCGGTGCTCGGGCTTGCCGCGGCCACCGGCGGAAACGAGACGGTCCTCACCGGGGCCCTCGTGGTGGCGTTGCCCATCGCCCTGCTCGGCGGCCTCGTCTCGTTCTTCTCACCCTGCGTCCTGCCCCTCGTGCCCGGCTACCTCAGTTACGTCACCGGGGTCAGCGGCAGTGATCTGGCCGAGAGCCGGCGGAGCAGGACCGTCGCCGGCGCCTCGCTCTTCGTCCTCGGCTTCACCGTCGTGTTCGTGTCCGGCGGCGCCCTCTTCGGCTTCTTCGGCCAGACGCTCCAGGAGTACAGCGGGACGCTCTCCAAGGTCCTCGGCATCCTGATGATCCTCATGGGGATCTTCTTCATGGGGCTCATGCCCTGGATGACGCAGCGTGAGTTCCGCATCCACAGGCGACCGGTGACCGGGCTCGTGGGGGCACCGCTGCTCGGTGCGCTCTTCGGGATCGGCTGGACGCCCTGCCTCGGCCCGACGCTCGCCTCCGTCAACACGCTCGCGTTCACACAGGCGACCGCGGGCCGCGGGGCGATCCTGTCCCTGGCGTACTGTCTCGGACTCGGTGTCCCCTTCGTCCTGGCGGCGGTCGCCTTCCGCCGGGCACTCGGCGCGTTCGGCTGGGTCAAGCGCCACTACGCATGGGTCATGCGCATCGGCGGCGGCATGATGATCGCGACCGGACTGCTCCTGCTGACGGGCGCGTGGGACGTGCTCATCCAGGAGATGCAGGTCTGGTCCAACGGCTTCACTGTGGGGATCTGAGTCCATGAGCAACACGCACACCACGGACGAGCGCGACCTCGGCGAGGCGGGAGCGCAGCTCTCCACCGCCCCGCGCGAGGAGTCCGCGGCCTCCCTGCCCTCGATGGGCGTCATCGGCTGGGCCCGCTGGTTCTGGCGGCAGCTCACCTCGATGCGGGTCGCCCTGATCCTGCTCTTCCTGCTGTCGCTCGGGGCCGTACCCGGGTCGCTGATCCCGCAGAACAGCGTGGACGAAATGAAGGTGCAGACCTTCAAGGAGGCCCACACCACGGTCAGCCCGGTCTACGAGAAGCTGCAGTTCTTCGACGTCTACAGCTCCGTGTGGTTCTCCGCGATCTACATCCTGCTGTTCGTCTCGCTGATCGGCTGCATCGTCCCGCGCACCGGCCAGTTCGTCGGCCAGCTGCGCGGCCGCCCGCCGGGCGCCCCCAGGAAGCTGACCAGGCTGCCCGCCTACACGACCTGGCGCACGGACGCGGACCCCGAGCACGTCCGCGAGGCCGCGCTCGGGATCCTGCGCAAGCGGCGCTTCCGCTCGCACACCGTGGGCGACGCGGTGGCGGCGGAGAAGGGGTACCTCCGGGAGACCGGCAACCTGCTCTTCCACATCGCGCTGATCGTCATGCTGGTCGCGTTCGCCGGCGGGCAGCTCTTCAAGTCCGAGGGCGGCAAGCTGGTCGTCGAGGGCGACGGCTTCGCCAACACGATCACGCAGTACGACGACTTCAAGTCGGGCTCGCTCTTCGACAACGACGACCTGGCACCCTTCAGCTTCGACCTGGACGACTTCGTCGGCACGTACGAGCGCAGCGGTCCGCAGCGCGGTACGCCCAGGACCTACGAAGCCCGGGTGACCTACTCCGAGGGCGCGGACGGCGCCCCGAGGAAGAAGGTCATCGAGGTCAACAAGCCGCTCGTCGTCGACGGTACGAAGGTCTACCTCAACGCGCACGGCTACGCCCCGGTGATCTCCGTCAAGGACGGCAGGGGCAAGGAGGTCTACCGCAGCCCGGTGCCCCTGCTGCCCATCGACAACAACGTCACCTCGACCGGTGCGATCAAGGTGATGGACGGCTACCGGGACGCCGGCGGCAAGAAGGAGCAGCTCGGTTTCCAGGCCTTCTTCGTCCCGACGTTCGCCGGTGACGGCAAGGGCACGATGTTCTCGCAGTACCCCGGTGCCGACTACCCGGTCCTCGCGCTCAACGGCTTCTACGGCAGCCTCGGTGTCGACTCCGGCCTGCTGCAGAACGTCTACCAGCTCGACACGTCCAAGATGAAGGAGTTCAAGGACAGCAACGGGGACAAGCTCAAGAAGCGGCTTCGTCCCGGCGAGACCATGAAGCTGCCCGACGGCGCGGGCTCGATCACCTTCGAGGGCGTCGACGAATGGGCCAGCTTCCAGATCTCGCGCCAGCCCGCCAGCGGCTGGGCGCTGACCGGCGCGGTCGGGGCCGTCCTCGGTCTCGCGGGATCGCTCTTCATCCAGCGCCGCCGGGTGTGGGTGCGCGCCGTGCGCGGGGCCGACGGCGTCACCGTCGTCGAGATGGCGGGCCTGGGCCGCAGCGAGTCCGCGAAGCTTCCCGAGGAGCTGGCCGACCTCGCGGTCGCGCTCCACACCGTGGCGCCCACCGCGCCCGACCCCGACCCCGATCCCGGACGACCTTCCGGACCATCTGCCGCAGAAACCCCCGAAGGGGCTGAGAAGTGAATCTCGCCGCCGCAACCAACGAGAATCTGGCGCACACCAGCAATGTGCTGATCTATTCGTCGATGGCCGTCTACACCCTGGCCTTCTTCGCGCACATCGCGGAGTGGGTGTTCGGCAGCCGCAGCAAGGTGGGCCGCACCGCCGCCGCGCTGAGCGGGCCGGCGACCGCCGATTCGGCCGTGAAGGTGCGGGTCGCGCAGCAGGGCGGCAACACCGCGGTGCTGGACCGCCCCAAGGTCGTGACCCGTTCGGCCGCCGGGTCCCGGGACGTACCGGACGGGCCCGGCGCCGCGGGCGGCACCTTCAAGGGCGACCTGTGGGGGCGGATCGCGGTCTCGCTGACCGTCGTCGCCTTCGCCGTGCAGGCCGGAGGGGTCGTCGCCCGCGCCATGTCGGTGCAGCGCGCCCCCTGGGGCAACATGTACGAGTTCTCGATCACCTTCTCCACGGTGGCCGTCGGCGCGTACCTCACCCTGCTGGCGCTGCGGAAGAACGTCCGCTGGATCGGCCTGCTGCTGGTGACCACGGTCCTGCTGGACCTCGGCATCGCGACGACGACGCTCTACACCGACAGTGACCAGCTCGTGCCGGCTCTGCACTCGTACTGGCTGTGGATCCACGTCTCCACCGCCATCATCTGCGGTGCCGTCTTCTACCTCGGTGCGGTCGGGACGCTGCTCTACCTGTTCCGCGACAGCTACGAGAACAAGATCGCGAACGGCGGGACGCCCGGCCGGTTCGCCTCGTCCGTGCTCGACCGGCTCCCTGCGGCGAAGACCCTGGACACGTTCGCGTACCGCATCAACGCAGCCGTCTTCCCGCTGTGGACGTTCACGATCATCGCGGGCGCGATCTGGGCGGGCGACGCCTGGGGCCGCTACTGGGGCTGGGACCCCAAGGAGGTCTGGTCCTTCATCACCTGGGTCGCGTACGCCTGTTACCTGCACGCCCGCGCGACCGCCGGCTGGAAGGGGCGGAAGGCGGCCTACCTGGCGCTGATCGCGTTCGGTTGCTGGCTCTTCAACTACTACGGCGTGAACATCTTCGTCACCGGCAAGCACTCCTACGCGGGAGTCTGACGGCACGGGCGGTACACGGCGAAGGGCGCGACCGCGGTTCCGCGGTCGCGCCCTTCGCCGTACGCGTGGGTCTCAGCCGAGCGGAGTGTCCAGGACCGCCTTGCGGTGGCTGAACGTCTCCAGGGAGTAGCGGCCGTGGTAGTTGCCCATGCCGCTCTCGCCGACCCCGCCGAAGGGCAGGTCGGACACGGTCAGATGGGCCAGCGGCAGGCCCATGCCCACGCCGCCGGACGAGGTCTCGGACAGCAGCCGCTCCCGTACGGACGCGTCCTGGGTGAACGCGTAGAGCGCCAGGGGCTTGTCGCGGTCGTTGACGAAGGCGATGGCCTCGTCGAGCCCGTCCACGGTGATGATCGGAAGCACCGGGCCGAAGATCTCCTCGCGCATCACGGGGGAGTCCGGGGCGACGTCGGCCAGCACGGTCGGCGCGATGTACTTCTCGTCCCGGTCGTGGGCGCCGCCCGTCACGGTGCGCCCGGAGTCCAGCAGGCCCACCAGCCGGTCGAAGTGCCGCTCGTTGACGATCCGGCCGTACTCCGGGCTGGTGGAGGCGTCCTTCCCGAACAGCCCCTCGACCGCCGCCGCGAGGGCGTCCGCCAGGGCGGGGGCGGTCTCCGGGTCGGTCAGGACGTAGTCGGGGGCGACACACGTCTGGCCCGCGTTGAGGAACTTGCCCGAAGCAAGCCGTGAGGCCACGGTCTTCAGGTCGGTGTCACGGTCGACGAACGCGGGCGACTTGCCGCCCAGTTCGAGCGTCACCGGGGTGAGGTGCTTCGCCGCGGCGGCCATCACGATCCGGCCGACCGTGCCGTTGCCGGTGTAGAAGATGTGGTCGAAGCGCTCGGCGAGCAGTGCGGTGGTCTCCGGGACCGCGCCCTCGACGACGGCGACGGCGTCCGTGTCGAGGTACTCCGGCAGCAGCCGGGCCACGGCGGCGGACGTCGCCGGCGCCAGCTCGCTGGGCTTCGCGACGACCGTGTTGCCCGCGGCCAGCGCACCCACGACGGGCGCGAGGAGCAGCTGTACCGGGTAGTTCCACGGCGCGATGACGAGGACGACCCCGAGCGGGTCCTGCACGGTGTGGGCGGTGGCCCCCGCGAGGACCGCCGGTACGGGGGCGGGCTCGGGCTCCAGCCAGCCCGCCAGCCGTTCCAGGGTGTGGTCGATCTCTCGGACCGTGAAGTCGATCTCGGTCCGGTAGGCCTCCTTGCGGCTCTTGCCGAGGTCGGCCCGGAGCGCGTCGGCCAGTTCGTCGCCGCGCTCGGTGAGCAGGGCGCGCAGCCGTGTCAGTTGCCCGGTGCGCCAGGCGAGGTCCCTGGTGCGGCCGGTGCGGAAGGTGGCGCGGAGCCTGGCGACGACGTCGGCCGGGGCCTCCGGCGTGGCGGCGGTCACAGGGCCTCCAGGATCTCGCGGGCGAGCTGCTCGGACGAGGCGGGGTTCTGGCCGGTGTGCAGGTTGCGGTCGTGGACCGTGTGCACCGCCCACGGGTCCGCCGCGCTGTACTCGGCGCCGAGCTCGACCAGCCGGGTCTCCAGCAGCCAGGGCGCCTTGGCGGCGAAGCCCGCCTGGGTCTCCTCGGCGTTGCTGAACCCGGTCATGCGGTAGCCGGCGAACGGCCAGCCGCCGTCCTCCCGACGGGCGGGCAGCAGGGCGGCGGGGGCGTGGCACAGCACGGCGACCTGGGCGCCCGAGTCCAGGGCCGCGGTGAGCAGCCGGCCGGACACCTCGTCGACGGCCAGGTCCTCCATGGGGCCGTGGCCGCCGGGGTAGAAGACGATGTCGTACGACGTGGGGACGACGTCCTCCAGCCGGGCGGGGATGCGCAGGGTCTCGTCGATCGAGGCGAGGTAGGAGGCGACGGCGTCGGCGTGCTCCTGCCCGCCGTTGGCGTCGGCGGCGAGGCTGGCGCTGTCGACGGTGGGGGTGACCCCGCCGGGGGTGGCGACGGTGATGTCGAAGCCCGCCTGCGTGAAGACGCGGTGCGGGGCGGCGAGTTCCTCGGCCCAGAAGCCGGTGGGGTGGGTGGTGCCGTCGTTGAGGGTCCAGTGGTCGGCACCAGTGAGGACGAAGAGTACGGAGGGCATGGGGGGTGCTCCCTACGAGACGCGAGACGCGTGAAACATGAAGCTTGATATGCTCAAGCAATACGCTCCATGTAACCGGCTAAAGTTGAGCATGTCAAATGAATGCGGGGCGTGGCGGAACGGGATCCGGGCCCCGGACCACACGTACCGATCGAAGGATGGCCGACCATGACGACGGAACCGGCACCCCGCGCCGTCCCTACCCCGGACGAACTGCTGGAACCCCTGGCGGTGGTCGTCCGCGGCCACCACGACGACCTCACCGCCGTCGCCGGCCGTCACGGTCTGAGCACGTCACAGGCCCGGGCGCTGGTCGCCCTGAACGAGCCCATGCCGATGAGCGCGCTGGCCAGCCATCTGGTGTGCGACGCCTCCAACGCCACCGGACTGATCGGCCGCATGGAGGCCCGCGGCCTGGTGACCCGCACCCCGGCGCCCGGCGACCGCCGCTCCAAGGTGGCCTCCCGCACTGCGGAGGGCACCGAGTTGGCGCACCGGATCCGCGCAGAGATGCGTGTGGTGCACGGCGCGCTGGAGGCGCTCACCCCCGAGGAGCGCACGGCGCTGCTGCCCCTGCTGGACAGGCTGGGGCGACTGCTGTCCTCATGACCTGCCGGACGGGACCGCCGGCCCCTGCGGCCGGACCGTGTCGGCGGTCAGGAGCTCACGAGGTGGCCGGCGGGGCCTGGTCCTCGGGACCGGTGCCGCTCTCCCGGCGCCTGATCTCCTCCTCGCGGCGGCGCAGGTCCGCCTCCCAGTCCTTGAGCGCCGACTCGTCCTTGTCCTTGAGGGCGGGCTCGTCCTTCTCGCTCTCGTCCTTCTTGTTCTCGTCCTTGAGCGACCTGAGGAAGTCCGGGTTGTCGTCGGGCGCCACCCACCTGCTGCGACTGCCGCGGTGCCACTCGGAGGGCCTACCGCCCCCGGCGGACGTGGCGCGGGTCTTCCCCGCGACCAGCCAGACGATCGGACCGACGATCCAGAACAGCAGGATGATGAAGACCCAGGCCACCTTCGGCAGGTGCTTCGCCTCGTCCTCCGGGGTGTTCAGGCAGTCGATGAACGCGTAGATCGTCAGCGCCAGCGGCAGAATGTAGATCAAGGCCCTGAGCATCGTGGAGGATCCCCCAGAAGAGATGGGGAGGCGCTGTCCCGCCCCCGGTGACGGGCCAAGGGTAGCGGGTGGCCGATACTGGGTTTCATGGCTTACGACGATCTTCGCTCCCTGCTCCGGGCTCTGGAGCGCGAGGGCGATCTCAAGCGCATCAAGGCCGAGGTCGACCCGTATCTGGAGGTCGGCGAGATCGTCGACCGGGTGAACAAGGCGGGCGGACCCGCGCTGCTCTTCGAGAACGTCAAGGGGGCGTCCATGCCCCTGGCCATGAACGTCTTCGGGACGGACCGGCGGCTGCTCAAGGCGCTCGGGCTGAAGTCCTACGCCGAGATCAGCGACAAGATCGGCGGACTGCTCAAGCCGGAGCTGCCGCAGGGGTTCGTCGGCGTCCGCGAGGCCTTCGGGAAGCTCGGCGCGGTGACCCACCTGCCGCCGAAGAAGGTGAAGCCCGGCAGCGCACCCGTCCAGGAGGTCGTCCTCACCGGCGACGACGTGGACCTCGACCGGCTCCCCGCGCTCTTCACCTGGCCCGAGGACGGCGGTTCCTTCTTCAACCTGGGGCTCACGCACACCAAGGACCCCGAGACGGGGATCCGCAACCTCGGGCTCTACCGGCTGCAGCGCCACGACAGGCGCACCATCGGCATGCACTGGCAGATCCACAAGGACAGCCGCAACCACTACCAGGTCGCCGCGCGGCGCGGCGAGAAGCTGCCCGTAGCCATCGCCTTCGGCGCGCCGCCCGCCGTCACCTACGCGTCCACGGCGCCGCTGCCCGGGGACATCGACGAGTACCTCTTCGCCGGCTTCGTCCAGGGCAAGCGGATCGAGATGGTCGACTGCAAGACCGTGCCCCTCCAGGTCCCGGCGCAGGCGGAGGTCGTCATCGAGGGCTGGCTGGAGCCGGGCGAGATGCTGCCCGAGGGCCCGTTCGGCGACCACACCGGCTTCTACACCCCGCAGGAACCCTTCCCCGCGCTGACGATCGACTGCGTGACGATGCGGAAGCGGCCGTTGCTGCAGTCCATCGTGGTCGGCCGGCCGCCCACCGAGGACGGGCCGCTGGGGAGGGCGACCGAAAGGTTCTTCCTGCCACTCCTCAAGATCATCGTCCCGGACATCGTGGACTACCACCTCCCCGAGGCGGGCGGCTTCCACAACTGCGCGATCGTCTCGATCGACAAGAAGTACCCCAAGCACGCCCAGAAGGTCATGAGCGCCATCTGGGGGGCGCACATGATGTCGCTGACCAAGCTGATCGTGGTCGTGGACTCCGACTGCGACGTCCACGACCTGCACGAGGTCGCCTGGCGGGCGCTCGGGAACACCGACTACGCCCGGGACCTGACGGTCACCGAAGGTCCGGTCGACCACCTCGACCACGCCTCCTACCAGCAGTTCTGGGGTGGCAAGGCGGGCATCGACGCGACGCGCAAGCTGCCCGAGGAGGGGTACACGCGGGACGGGGGCTGGCCGGAGATGGTCGAGTCCGACCCGCAGACGGCGGCGAAGGTCGACCGCCGGTGGAAGGAGTACGGCCTGTGAGCGCTTCAGCATCGGCCGCCGCGGTCCCGCAGCCGCGCAGCAGGCCCCGCGCGTTCCTGCGGCTGGTGATGATCGAGCACTCCGTCTTCGCGCTGCCGTTCGCGTACATCGCCGCGCTGACCGCGATGTTCCGGACGGACGGCGACATCCGCTGGGGGACGCTGCTGCTCGTGACCGTCGCCATGGTCGGGCTGCGTACGTTCGCGATGGCGGCGAACCGGATCATCGACCGGGAGATCGACGCCCGGAACCCGCGCACCGAGGGCCGGGAGCTGGTGACCGGCGCCGTCACGGTGAGGTCCGCGTGGACCGGCGCGATCGTGGCCCTCGTCCTCTTCCTCGGCGCCGCCGCCCTGCTCAACCCGCTCTGCCTGGCCCTGGCGCCGGTCGCCGTCGTGCCGATGGTGGTCTACCCGTACGGCAAGCGGTTCACGAACTTCCCGCACGCGATCCTGGGTCTCGCCCAGGCCATCGGGCCGATCGGCGCCTGGCTGGCGGTGACCGGGAGCTGGTCGTGGGACGCGGTGATCCTGGGACTGGCCGTCGGGATCTGGATCGGCGGCTTCGACCTGATCTTCGCCTGCCAGGACGTGCGGGCCGACCGGGCCCACGGAGTGCTCTCCTTCCCCGCCCGCTTCGGGATCCCGGCCGCCCTGTGGGGCGCGCGGGTCTGCCACGTGGTCACGACCGGGCTGCTGGTGTGGTTCGGACTGGCGACCGACGCGGAGCTCTTCTACTGGATCGGCATGCTGATCGTGGCCGTCGCCTTCGTGTACGAGCACCGGGTCGTGCGGCCGCACGACCTGTCCCGGCTGAACAGGGCCTTCTTCTCGGTCAACGGCTTCATCGGGATCGCGCTGTTCGCCTGCGCGCTGCTGGATCTGCTGGTGCGCGGTCTCACGGTGTGAGGCGCGGCCTCACACCGTGACGTAGCCCCTCGGCTCCTGCGGTCGGCGGGGGCGGCGGAAGAGGAACGCCGCCGCCACTCCGCCCACCAGTCCGAAGAGATGGCCCTGCCAGCTGATGCCGGAGTCGGTCGGCAGCACACCCCAGAGCAGCGAGCCGTAGACCGCGGCCACGACCACGCCGACGACGATGTCCAGCGGGCTGCGGTCCACGAAGCCGCGGACCAGCAGGTACCCGAGCAGGCCGAAGACCACGCCCGACGCCCCCAGCGTGACCGTGTTCGGTGGCGCGGTGAGCCAGACGCCGAGGCCGCTCGTCACGATCACCACCAGGACCACGGCCGCGAACCTCGCCGTCCCGCCCAGCGCGGCTATGAAGCCCAGGACCAGCAGCGGCACGCTGTTGGACGCCACGTGCTCCCAGCCGCTGTGCAGGAACGCGGACGGCACGATGTCGGCCAGCTCGGCGGGCTCGCGCGGGCTGACGCCGTAGGTGTCCAGGGAGTTGCCCGTCGCGACGTCGACGCCTTCCAGCACCCACAGCAGCGCGACCCAGGCGAGCATCACCGCGCCGGCCGTGACGGCCCGTGCGGTGGCGCTCGTGCGTGTGCCCGTCATGGTCACCCCCTGTCCATGGCTGTTGCCTCTTCCGTAGCAACGTACGGAGGCCCCGGCCTGGTTCCTGAATGTCCGCCGTGTCGCCACCGGCCCGACCTGACCCGGACGGGAGACCCGGTGCCGGATAGGCTCGGCGGTGTGACAGCCGAGACTTCAGTGACTCAACAGCAGCGCAGGCCTTGGATTGTCGGGGTGTCGGGCGCATCGGGCACGCCGTTCGCGGCCTCGGTGCTGCGCGGGCTGCTGGACGCGGGCGAGAGCGTCGACCTGGTGGTCAGCCGTGCCTCGCGACTGACGCTCCTGGACGAGACGGGGATCGCCTTCCGCGACGCCCACCGGCAGGAGGACCTGCGGACCTGGCTGGCGCGGGGCGCGGACGGGAAGCCGGACACCTTCCGGCCGGACGTCGGGGCCGTACACCACTGGGCGGCCGGCGATCTCGCGGCGGGTCCGTCGTCCGGGTCGTACCCGGCGAAGGGGATGCTGATCGTCCCGGCGTCGACCGCCTGTGTGGCCGGGGTGGCGCTCGGGCTCTCGAAGGACCTGTTGCAGCGGGCCGCGAGCGTGACGCTCAAGGAGCGGCGGAAGCTGGTCGTGGCCGTGCGGGAGACCCCGCTGAGCGGCTCGACGCTGAGGCAGATGGTCGCGCTGGACGAGGCGGGCGCCGTGGTGCTGCCCGCCTCTCCGGGGTTCTACGCGGGGGCGACGCACATCCAGGACCTGGTGGACTTCGTCGCCGGGCGGGTGCTGGACGCGGCGGGTGTGCCGCACCAGCTGTACCGCCGGTGGGAGGGGGAGCTCGGTGGCGGCTCCCGGGGCTGATCCGGTGGGGTCAGCGCTTCTTCCGGCCCGGACGGAGGGTGCGGGTCCGGTCGACCTGGTGGGCGGCGGCGGGCTGATGGGCACGCGAGCGGTTGGCCAGGTCCTGCAGCTCGCGCATCCGGGCGTAGGCCATCTCGATCGTGTACACGGTGAAGTTCACTCCTGAAGATTCGTAAGCGTTTCTTGGGTGACGGAAAAGATTTGTAGGCCGTAACCCCTGTTGTGCCTTAGATTCTACACATAAACTCGCGGCACTGCTGAACAATGGAAGGTTCCAGTCATATGGACGCGGTGGACAGGCAGCTCATCCAGGCCCTCAGAGAGAACGGCAGGGCCTCGTACGCCGAGCTGGGACGGCTCGTCGGGCTCTCCGGGCCCAGCGTCACCGACCGCATCAACCGGCTGGAAACCGCCGGTGTCATCACCGGATACCGCGCGACCGTCGACGCCGCGTCGCTCGGACTGGGCGTCACCGCGCTGATCGGGATCTCGCTCTCCGACGCCGCCGACCACGAGGACGTCGCGCACCGGCTGAAGGACCTCGCGGAGATCGAGGACTGCTGGTTCATCGCGGGCGACGACTCGTTCATGCTCAAGGTCCGCGTCGGTGACGTGGACGGCCTGGAGAGGACGATCCGCAGGCTCAGCGGCACCCGGGGGGTCTCCCGGACCCGCACGACCGTGGTGCTCTCGACCAAGTGGGAGAACAGGGTCGGCGAGCTTCCCGACGAGGAGTGACGCGGGGGCGGGGGTGCCTCCGTCCGGAAGGCGGGGGAGTACCGTTGGCTGCCGGATCGGATACGTACAGACATATGGAGGCGGCCTAGTGGACGCGGGACTCAAGCGCGAGCTGGAGGAGAAGGTCCGGGCCGGCGAGCGGCTGACCCGCGAGGACGGGATCGCGCTCTACGAGTCCGACGACCTGGCCTGGCTCGGCGGACTTGCCCATGAGGTGCGGACGCGGAAGAACGGCGACGTCGTCCACTTCAACGTCAACCGCCACCTCAACATGACCAACGTGTGCACCGCGTCCTGCGCGTACTGCTCGTTCCAGCGCAAGCCGGGCGAGAAGGACGCGTACACGATGCGCATCGAGGAGGCCGTCCGCCTCGCGAAGGCGATGCAGGGCGAGAACCTCACCGAGCTGCACATCGTCAACGGGCTGCACCCCACCCTCCCGTGGCGTTACTACCCCCGCTCGCTCAGCGCGCTCAAGGAGGCGCTGCCCGAGGTGGCGCTGAAGGCGTTCACGGCGACGGAGATCCACCACTTCGAGACGATCTCCGGGCTCACGGCCTCCGAGATCCTCGACGAGCTGATCGAGGCCGGTCTGGAGTCCCTGACCGGCGGCGGCGCGGAGATCTTCGACTGGGAGGTCCGCCAGCACATCGTCGACCACAACACCCACTGGGAGGACTGGTCGCGCATCCACCGCCTCGCGCACGAGAAGGGGCTCAAGACCCCGGCGACGATGCTGTACGGGCACATCGAGGAGCCCCGTCACCGCGTCGACCACGTGCTGCGACTGCGCGAGATGCAGGACGAGACCGGCGGTTTCCAGGTCTTCATCCCGCTGCGCTACCAGCACGACTTCGTCGACATGAAGGACGGCAAGGTCCGCAACACCCTCCAGGCGCGGACGTCGATGGCGACCGGCGCGGAGGCGCTGAAGACCTTCGCGGTCTCGCGGCTGCTCTTCGACAACGTCCCGCACGTCAAGGTGTTCTGGGTGATGCACGGTGTGCAGACCGCGCAGCTCGCCCTCCAGCACGGCGCGGACGACATGGACGGCTCGGTCGTCGAGTACAAGATCACGCACGACGCCGACGACTACGGCACCCCGAACAAGCTCGGCCGTGAGGACCTGCTCGACCTGATCAGGGACGCGGGCTTCCGGCCCGTGGAGCGCAACACCAGGTACGAGATCCTGCGCGAGTACCCGGGGCCGGACGCCGACCGGCGCGAGACGCCGCAGCCCATGCGCGTCTGACGCCGCGCGCCCCTCGCGGGCGCTTCCCGGGCATCCCGCGGTCCGCGGGTCGTCCCGCCGTACGGAAGTCCCGGTCCGCCGTCCCCGGCCGGGACTTTCCCGCGTGGTGGACGCAGGTTGGAGCACGCTGTGCGTAATGGCTAACCTGCGCATATGGCGCTTACGTTTGAAGTGGATCCCGCGTTCGACCGGGCCCTGCGGGACGACATCACCGCGCTCTGGGTCGACGTCAGCAACGCCGGTGGAGCGGTCGGGTTCGTCCCGCCCGTCACCGCCGACGTGGTCAGGCCGGAACTGGTCAAGCACCTCGCGGGGATGGCCGAAGGCCGCACCCACCTGGTCGTCGGGCGGGGCGAGGACGGCACGGTCGCCGCCACCGCCTTCCTCACCCACAACACCCACCGGCTGATGCGCCACTGGATCGGCGTCTACACGGTCATGGTGCACCCCCGGCACCAGGGCAGGGGCTTCGGGCGGGAGCTGATGGCCGCCGCGGCCGACGCCGCCCGCGCGATCGACGGCATCGGCGCCGTACGGCTCACCTGCCGCGGGGGCACCGGGGCCGACCGCTTCTACGCCTCCTGCGGATACAAGGAGGTGGGCCGGATCCCCGACGCCATCCGGGTCGCCGAGGACGACTACCGCGACGACGTCATCATGCTGCTCCCGCTCTTCCGGCAGCCGGGCCCGGCGTCCGCGCCGGAAGCCGCCGGGCACGGGGGGAGCCCTGCGAACTGATCGAATTCGGGGCATGCTTCACTGGTCGGGCAGAACTGCCAGCCGCGCGACCGCGGAACGTCGGACGTAGAGAGAAGGCAAGCCGTGTCCGCTGCCAAGCCCAGCGCAACGATCCGGTACTCCGCGATGCGCCTGCTGATTTTCGTGGGCTGCTTCTTCGTCGCCGGCGTGGCGGTCCACTTCGGTGTGCTGCCCTCGGGGGTCGGCGGCTCCAACGTCGTCTGGGTGCTCCTCCTCGGCCTGCTCCTCTCCGCGCCCCTCAGCTTCATGCTGCTGCGCAAACAGCGCGACGAGATGTCCGAGCAGCTCATCTCGACGGTCGACCGGACCAAGGCCAGGCTCGAGGCGAACCGCACCCGCGAGGACAGCGTCACCAGGTAGGCGCGGCGTAAGGTTCCTCACACCCAGGACCGCACGCGACGAAGCCCCGGACCGGAGCAACCGCTCCCGTACCGGGGTTTCGGCGTGTCCGGGGTGGACGGCGAGGAAATGATCAAGAAGCGGACCTTTGAGGTTCTCAAAGTTGCAGTGTTAACGTATTCGACATGATTACAGCCGTGCGCACCCATCACGCCTTGAGCGTCCCGCTCGTGGTGCGCCTGCATGTCGATCTCTGCCGCTGTATGTCCGCGGTCTGTTGCCGCAACGTCTGAAACCGGCACCATGCAGCGGCGCCGCCCCCGACGCGGGCGCCGCACCCCCGTCCCCCTGTTCGACCGCACGCCGTACGTCTGCCCTCGTACGTCCCGATGCGTCACATCTGGAGTGTGTCCGTGTCCGCGAATTCCGCGTCCCCCGCCGAGACCGAGGCCGGTAGGCCCTCCGGTCCCGGATCCCGCATACCCAGCGTCCCCTTCTGGGTCCAGATCGTCGCCGGTCTCGTCCTCGGCGTCCTGCTCGGCTGGCTCGCCCGCAGCCAGGACGTCGGCTGGCTCGTCACCACGCTCGACAAGGTCGGCGGCATCTTCGTCCAGCTGCTGAAGCTGGCCGTCGCACCGCTCGTCTTCTTCGCGATCCTGGTGTCGATCACCAACCTGCGCAAGGTCAACAACGCCGCCCGGCTGGCCACCCGGACGCTGCTCTGGTTCATGATCACCTCGCTGATCGCGGTGGCCATCGGCCTCGCGATCGGTCTGGTCACCAACCCGGGGTCGGGTACCGGCCTCACCCCCAAGGACGGCAGCCTCTCCGAGACCAAGGGCTCCTGGATCGACTTCCTGACGGGCATCATCCCGGAGAACGTGATCTCCCCGTTCACCGACCTGAACGTCCTGCAGATCGTCTTCATGGCGGTCGTCGCCGGCGTCGCGGCCATCAAGCTCGGCGAGCGGGCCAAGCCGATCCTCGCCCTCAGCGAGTCGATCCTCGAGCTCCTCCAGAAGGCGCTGTGGTGGGTCATCCGCCTCGCCCCGATCGGCACCGTCGGCCTCATCGGCTACGCGATCGCCACCTACGGCTGGGACCTGATCGGCAAGTACGCGACCTTCACCGCGGACGTCTACGTCGGCTGCGCCCTGGTGATGTTCGGCGTCTACCCGCTGCTCCTCGCCACGGTCGCCAAGGTCAGCCCGCTGCAGTTCTTCAAGGGCGCCTGGCCCGCGATCCAGCTCGCCTTCGTCTCCCGCTCCTCGGTCGGCACGATGCCGGTCACCCAGAAGGTCACCGAGCGCCTCGGCGTCCCGAAGGACTACGCCTCCTTCGCCGTCCCCTTCGGCGCCACGACCAAGATGGACGGCTGCGCCGCGATCTACCCGGCGCTGGCCGCGATCTTCATCGCGCAGATCTTCGACGTGCAGCTCGGTGTCGGCGACTACATCCTGATCGCGTTCGTCTCGGTCATCGGCTCGGCGGCCACCGCCGGCCTCACCGGCGCCACGGTGATGCTGACCCTGACGCTGTCGACGCTCGGCCTCCCGCTGGAGGGTGTGGGCCTGCTGCTCGCCATCGACCCGATCCTGGACATGATGCGTACCGCCACGAACGTCGCGGGACAGGCGCTGGTCCCGGTCATAGTCGCGGCCCGGGAGAAGATCCTGGACCACGACGCGTACAACTCGGCGTCGGCCTCCCCGGTCGACGAGCAGGTCGAGGCCGAGGACGCGAAGCCCGCCGGCGTCGCCGTCGCAGCCTGACGCGGAACCCGCACCGCGCACACGAGAGCGTCCCCCCGCCCACCGGGCGGGGGGACGCTCTCGTGTGGGGGGGGCGCGGGCCGGCCGCGTTTTAGCGGGCGCGGGCGCGG
>NZ_JBFALP010000030.1:0-36680 GCF_040660235.1 Streptomyces sp. NPDC049970
GTTCGGATCAGGCCGGGGCACGCGTGCCCCGGCCTGATCCGAACGACAGACCTCAGCCGGGCTCAACCCGCCGGCTGGGGCGAGGGCTCCGGGTCGGGACCGGGGTTCGGGGGCTGCGGAATCGGATCCGGCGCGGGACCCGGCGGCACGGGGCCAGGCGGCACGGGCGCCGGGGAGGGCGCCGGCGGCCCCGGTACGGGCGAGGGCGTCGGCGCGGGTGGTACGGGGTCGGGATACGGATGCGTCATGTCGTGCCTCCCATTGAGTCGGACAGGACGAGTGGATCTCCTCTCCACCGTCTCCCGGTGCTGCTGCCCGCGCCTGCCGAGTCCATACGTACGGGACGCGTGGGCAACCCGGACGGCGGCGGGTCACACCCCGGAACGCCGCCCCGACCTGCCGCTCGGCCGCAGCGCGCCTCCGACGGGCCAGCGCCGCGCCCCCGCCGTCCGTGCCGGGTCAGCTCGGCGCGGGGACCGCGTGCGGGCTGCGCTCGGTGCGCGTACCGGGCACGGGTGCCGACGCGTCGGTACCCAGGGCGACGATGCGGTTCGCGGCGTCGACGTGCACGACGCTCGGCACGAGAGCGCGCGCCTCGGCGTCGTCGACCTGCGCGTAACTGATGAGGATGACCAGGTCACCGGGGTGGACGAGGTGGGCGGCAGCACCGTTGATACCGATGACGCCGGAACCGCGCTCCCCCTCGATGACGTACGTCTCGAGCCGGGAGCCGTTGTCGATGTCGACGATGTGCACGAGCTCACCGGGCAGCAGGTCCGCTGCATCCATCAGGTCGGCGTCGATCGTCACGGAGCCGACGTAGTGCAGGTCGGCCTGGGTGACCGTGGCCCGGTGGATCTTGGACTTGAACAACGTACGCAACATCGCGAGACTCCCAGAAGTAGGCTCCCTGCCTGCGTTCCTGCAGGTCAAGTGCTGTTTTCATACCCTATACCCAGTCGCGTCCTCCGGGCAGTCCCCCCAGGTTCCCAGGACGCCGGCAATCTGACGCCGAGGAATCATCAGGACTTGTGGTTGAGGGGAAGAGAGAAACCTGCGCAACCGTAGGCGTGAGGGAATTCGCAGAGCCGGAGGCAGCGCCCACCCACCTATGCATGATTCGAAGGCGACGAAGGTGAATTCTCAGCTCGAGATGCGTCGGTGAGCGGCAGGGGCGACGGTGGAACGACGGACTGCACCCGACACCCTGGAGAGCCATGATCGTCAAGCTGTTGCACGAAAAGGGCATGAAATCCGAGTACGCCTACTCCGCCGCTTTCGCATCGATCGGCCTCTCAATCGTCTCATGGTGTGGATCAATGAAGGTCGAACCAGCAGGGGTATCACGTGCTGACAGGTGGGGCATCTTCGTCGGCGAGTGGGCACCCACCTTCTTCGCGCTGGGGCTGGCCTTGGCGAACTACGAACGGGATCACGAATCCTTGCACTCAGTGACCCACTGAGTGCACCGAAGAACGAGCGAGGGCGCATTGCTTCCAGTTGCTGAAAGCAAGGCGCCCTCATTCCGTTGCCAGTTTCGCCACGCCCCGGTCGATGCCACGTGCCTCGATCGGGGCGACCGCGTATCCCGCCTCGCGTTGATCACGGCCCCATGCCCCCTCTCGACGCAGGTGAGTCGCCGTGACGCCTTCATCGCCCTGGTTCGCGCATGACGGACGGCAGGGACCATGTCCTGCGACGTATCAAGGCGAGTTCGGCTTCGAGCGGGTTAGGGGGAACCGCGAGCACGGGGCATGTCGCATGTGCCAGGCAATGCCGGGCCACCGACGCCCGCAGCTTGGGAAGCCGGCTGCCGCGTGAGCCCGTACCGACGACCAGGAGGTCGTCGGCGGACCGAACGGCGTCGACGAGTACCGCCCCGGGCTCGCCGCGCACGGTGAGCCCGATCAGTGTGAATCCCGGTCTTCCGGCGGCGAACGCCGTGTCCAGAGCCGTGCACAGGTCTTCCACCGCAGCTTCCCGGCACTCCCTCAGCACAGCGGTCCCGTACGTGGCGCGGCTGCCCAGCCCTCCTCCCGGCAACTGCCAGGCCAGGACCGCGCACAGCTCCGCGCTGCGCTCCTGGGCCTCGGCAGCGGCCCGGTGCAGGGCCGCAAGGCTTCCCAGGGAACCGCTCACACCCACCACAATTCTCCGCCGCACCGCATGTCCTCCTGGTCGTCCCGTCCGGAATCCCATTGAACGGCGGTCCGAGTGCTCCGGGCGTCAGCGATCCGTATGGACCGGACGGCAGCCGTCAAGGTTGCGTCAGGTGGCAGAGGACCGCGGAGCGAGGCGGGCATAGCTTCGACGTCACACACCGGGCGTCACAAGCCGGGCAACAGCCTCCCGCAGATCCTTCGGAGAAACCCATGTGCCTCTTCCAGTACGACGATCCCGACCCCGAAGAACGGACCCCGGACGGGCTGCTGCACGTGCCCGTCCGGTCCGGAGCGTCGGGGCCCGCGCTGCGGATGTTCCGCACTCCCCTGGGGGAGCGGACTGCCGTCGGCTTCACCCACCAGGACCTGCTGACCGCGACCTTCGGCGCCGGTCAGGCCTCGATCAGGCTCTCCGAGTCGGCGCTTCGCTCCCTCGCCGCTCCTCTCGGCATCGAACGGCTCGTCCTCGACCCCGCCCTTTCGGCACCTGCTGTCACCGCGGAGTCGGTGAGCGCGGCGCAAGAGCCCGTCCGCGCGCTGTGACCAACGTTTCGATACCCGCCTCTCGAGGAGATGCCGCCATGTCCGCTCCCGTTCTGACCGAACTCCCGACCGGACTGGACGACCTGTCCGTCTGGCCGGCCTCCGCCGCCCGCCTCCCGGACGGGAATCTGAGTGTCGGCGGGGTCTCGCTCGCCGACGTGGCCGACCGGTTCGACACCCCCGCCTATGTGCTGGACGAGGGCGAGGTGCGGGCACGGTGCCGGACGTACCGGGCCGCCTTCCCCGACGCCGAAGTGATGTACGCGGCCAAGGCGTTCCTGTCCCGGACGATGGTTCGGTGGATCGACGAGGAGGGCCTCGGTCTCGACGTCTGCTCCGCCGGCGAGCTCGAACTCGCCGTCACGGCCGGATTTCCGGCGGAGCGGATCGTGCTCCACGGAAACGCGAAGAGCCCCCGCGAGATCGAGACCGCGCTGCGGCTCGGGGTCGGACGCGTCATGGTCGACAGCCACTCGGAGATCGCTCGAATCGCCGCGCTGGTGGGCCCCGGCAGTCGCCAGAAGGTCATGGTGCGGGTGGTACCGGGGGTCGCAGCGGGCGGGCACGAAAAGATCCGGACCGGCACGGACGCGCAGAAGTTCGGCCTGTCCCTCACCGACGGATCCGCCCAGCACGCCATCGCCCGGGTGCTCGGCCTGCCGCAGCTCGAACTGAGCGGCCTGCACTGCCACATAGGCTCCCAGATCACCGACGTCAGGCCCTACCTGGTGGCCGTGCGCCGGATGGTCGGGCTGATGGCCCGGATCAAGGCGAGCCATGGCGTCACGTTCCCGGAACTCGACATGGGCGGGGGGCACGGCGTGGCGTATCGGCCGGGGGAAGCCGCGCTGGACCTGACATCGCTGGCACGCCGCCTGACCAGGGAGCTCTCGTCGAGCTGCGCGGCAGCGGAGCTGCCCGTGCCGGGACTCGTCATCGAACCCGGGCGGGCCATCGTGGCCCCGGCCGGAGTGGCGCTGTACCGCGTCCTCGCCGTCAAGCACACCGGGTCGACGTTGTTCGTGGCGGTCGACGGCGGTATGAGCGACAACCCCAGGCCCGCACTGTACGGGGCACGCTACGCGCCACGCCTGATCGGCCGCTCCGCGACTGCCGAGCCGGTCGCGGCCACGGTCGTGGGTCGGCACTGCGAGGCGGGTGACGTCCTCGCAGTCGATGCCCTGCTGCCCGGCGACGTCCGCCCCGGTGACCTGCTCGCGGTGCCGGTGTCCGGCGCCTACCAGCTGTCCATGGCGTCCGCCTACAACCTGGTCGGCCGACCGCCGGTCGTGGCGGTGCACGAGGGCTCGGCGCGCCTGCTGGTGCGCCGGGAGACCGCTGAGGACTTCCGACGCCGCGATATCGGCGTCTGATCGCGAGGATCCGTGCGGCCCCCTGAGCTGCGGGGGCCGCACGGTGTCGGATCCGAGTCCGTTCGGCGTGGAGTGCGAGGGATCTGCCGGCCACGTTTCCTCGCACTGATTCCGGTGTGCCGCGGAGGACCGTCCGGGGTTCCTCCCACGTAACGGAAGGCAACGCTCCGTAGCCGGGGAGGTCGGCCGCATCAGGTTGGCGTCAAAGGAGCCCCCGTCCTCGTATGGACCCCGTCAAGGGGGCTCAGCACCGGTATGAAGCCGAGGTTTGCTCATCTCGGCCGCACGGCCGATTCCATTCCCCACTTCGATCAGGAGCTCACGATGGCCGACATGGCCTTCGTCGTCACCACAGTCGCGGTATTCGCGCTGGTGGCACTCATCGCCCGGGGGGTGACCAAGCTGTGACCGCCGAGAACATCGTCGGCCTCATCGTGGCCGTCTCCCTGCTGGGCTACCTCGTGCTCGCCCTTCTTTACCCGGAGAGGTTCTGAGCGCCGCTATGAGTCCCCAGACCGCTGGTGTGCTCCAGCTGCTCGCACTGATCGCCGCCCTGGCGCTCGCGTACCGTCCCCTGGGCGATCACATGGCCAGGGTCTACTCCTCCGAGAAGCACTACAAACCGGAGAAGTGGATATACAAGGCCATCGGCGCGAACCCGGCCGCGGAGATGAGGTGGCCCGCGTACCTACGGGGCGTGCTCGCCTTCTCCGCGGTGAGTGTTCTCTTCCTGTACCTCATGCAACGGGTACAGGGCTCGCTGCCCGGCTCGCTCGGCTTCTCCTCCATCGACCCGGACCAGGCGTTCAACACGGCCGCGTCGTTCGTCGCCAACACCAACTGGCAGTCGTACTACGGCGAGCAGGCCATGGGCCACGTCGTACAGACCGGCGGCCTCGCGGTGCAGAACTTCCTCTCCGCCGCGGTCGGCATGGCCGTCGCGGTGGCGCTCGTGCGGGGCTTCGCGCGGTCACGTACCGGTGAGCTCGGCAACTTCTGGGCCGACCTGGTGCGCGGCACCGTCCGCATCCTGGTCCCGATCTCCGTGATCGGTGCGCTCGTCCTGGTCGCCTGCGGTGCCATCCAGAACTTCTCCGGCATCCACGAGGTCGGCCAGTTCACGGGCGGCACTCAGGAGTGGAACGGCGGCGCGGTCGCGTCCCAGGAGGCCATCAAGGAGCTGGGCACCAACGGCGGCGGCTACTTCAACGCCAACTCCGCCCACCCCTTCGAGAACCCCAACCCGCTCTCGAACCTGTTCGAGATCTTCCTCATCCTGCTGATCCCGTTCGCACTGACCCGCACCTTCGGCCGCATGGTCGGCTCGCTCAGGCAGGGGTACGCGATCCTCGGCACGATGGCCACCATCTGGCTCGGCTTCACCGCGCTGATGATGTGGACCGAGTTCGCCCACCACGGACCCGCGTTCGAGATCGCGGGCGGGGCCATGGAGGGCAAGGAGGCCCGCTTCGGGATCGCCGGTTCCTCGATCTTCGCGGTTGCCACCACACTGACCTCGACCGGTGCGGTCAATTCCTTCCACTCCTCCTACACCGGCTTCGGCGGCGGCATCACGATGCTCGGCATGCAGCTGGGAGAGATCGCGCCCGGCGGTGTCGGATCCGGCCTGTACGGCATGCTGGTCATGGCGATCATCGCGGTGTTCATCGCGGGGCTCATGGTCGGGCGGACCCCGGAGTACCTGGGTAAGAAGATCGGCACCCGTCAGATCAAGCTCGCGGCCTGCTACATCCTCATCACCCCGGCACTCGTGCTCTGTTTCACCGCCGTGGCGATGGCTCTGCCCACTCCGGGCAACTCGATGACGAACTCCGGGGCGCACGGCTTCTCCGAGATCCTGTACGCCTACACCTCGGGGGCGAACAACAACGGCTCCGCCTTCGCAGGACTGAACGCGGACACCCAGTGGTTCAACAGCACCATCGGCATCGCGATACTGCTCGGCCGCTTCCTCCCGATCGTCTTCGTCCTCGCCCTCGCCGGGTCGCTGGCCGAGCAGAAGCCGGTGCCCGAGACCGCGGGCACACTGCGCACCGACAAACCCCTCTACGCGGGTCTTCTCGTCGGCACCATCCTGATCATCACCGGTCTGACCTACTTCCCCGCCCTCGCGCTGGGTCCGCTCGCTGAAGGGCTCGCCTCATGAGCACCGTCACCCCCACCCACGCTCCGCACGGAGACCTGCCGCCCTCCGGCGACCACGCGGTCACCGACCGCGTCGGCAGCGGCCTCTTCGACCCGAAGCAGCTGCTGAAGTCCTTCCCGGACGCGGTTCGCAAGCTCGACCCACGCGTGATGATCAAGTCGCCCGTCATGTTCGTCGTCCTGGTCGGCTCGGTGGTCACCACCGTGCTCGCGGCGCTGGACCCGACCGACTGGTTCGGCTGGGCCATCGCCGGCTGGCTCTGGCTGACCACCGTCTTCGCGAACCTCGCGGAAGCGGTGGCCGAGGGCCGGGGGAAGGCCCAGGCAGACACCTTGCGCAAGGCCAAGACCGGGACCATCGCCCGCCGTGTCATCGGGCAGGACGAGGAGCGGGTCGCGGGGACGGATCTGCGCATCGGGGACTTGGTGGTCTGCGAAGCCGGCGACACCGTCCCCGGCGACGGCGATGTCGTGGAGGGTGTCGCCTCCGTCGACGAGTCCGCGATCACCGGGGAGTCGGCCCCGGTCATCCGCGAATCCGGCGGCGACCGCAGTGCGGTGACCGGCGGTACGAAGGTGCTGTCCGACCGCGTCGTCATCAGGATCACGACGAAGCCGGGCGAGACGTTCATCGACCGCATGATCAGCCTGGTGGAGGGCGCGGCCCGGCAGAAGACCCCCAACGAGATCGCCCTGAACATCCTTCTGGCGTCCCTCACCGTCGTCTTCCTGCTGGCCGTGGTCACCTTGAAGCCGTTCGCCGTCTACGCGGGCGCCGACGAGCAGACCTCGATGATCGTGCTCGCCGCGCTCCTGGTCTGCCTGATCCCCACCACCATCGGCGCGCTGCTCTCCGCCATCGGCATCGCCGGTATGGACCGGCTCGTCCAGCGCAACGTCCTGGCGATGTCAGGGCGTGCGGTGGAAGCGGCGGGCGACGTGTCCACCCTGCTTCTCGACAAGACAGGCACCATCACCCTGGGCAACCGGCAGGCGGCCGAGTTCCTGGCGGTCGACGGCGTGGCCGAGGGCGAACTCGCGGATGCCGCGCAGCTGTCCTCGCTCGCCGACGAGACCCCCGAAGGCCGGTCGATCACCGTCCTGGCCAAGGAGAGGTACGGGCTGCGGGAACGGGACCGGGGCGAGCTGACGGGTGCCGAGTGGGTCGCCTTCACCGCGCAGACCCGTATGTCGGGCGTCGACCTGAGCGGGCGCAAGGTCCGCAAGGGCGCGACCGGTTCCGTGGCCGCCTGGGTGAGGGAGCGGGGCGGGGTTGTCGCCGAGGACGCACAAGCGCTCACGGACCGGATCTCCCAGGCCGGCGGCACGCCGCTGCTGGTGGCTCTGGAAGACGCTCACGGTCCTCGGGTCCTCGGAGTCATCCACCTCAAGGACGTGGTGAAGGAGGGCATGAGGGAGCGGTTCGACGAACTGCGCCGCATGGGAATCCGTACGGTCATGATCACCGGGGACAACCCACTGACCGCGAAGGCGATCGCCGAAGAGGCGGGGGTCGACGACTTCCTGGCCGAGGCCACCCCCGAGGACAAGATGGCCCTCATCAAGCGGGAGCAGGCCGGCGGCAAGCTGGTCGCCATGACCGGTGACGGCACCAACGACGCCCCCGCCCTCGCCCAGGCGGACGTGGGCGTGGCGATGAACACCGGGACTTCGGCCGCCAAGGAGGCCGGGAACATGGTGGACCTCGACTCCGACCCCACCAAGCTCATCGAGATCGTCGAGATCGGAAAGCAGCTCCTCATCACCCGCGGCGCCCTCACGACGTTCTCCATCGCCAACGACGTCGCGAAGTACTTCGCGATCATCCCCGCCATGTTCGCCGTGGCGTACCCGTCGCTGGACAAGCTGAACGTCATGGGGCTCGCCTCACCCGAGTCCGCGATCCTGTCCGCAGTCATCTTCAATGCGCTGATCATCATCGCCCTGGTACCGCTGGCCCTCAAGGGAGTGCGCTACCGGCCCGCCGGTGCTGACCGGATGCTGCGCCGCAACCTCGGAATCTACGGACTCGGCGGCCTGATCGCCCCGTTCGTCGGCATCAAGATCATCGACCTGCTTCTCTCCCTCATCCCCGGAATCGGCTGATCCGCCATGACCAACACCTCTGTCAGCAACACCGTGCGCCTGTTCGGGGCCGGGCTGAGGGCCCTGCTCGTCCTCACCCTGGTGTGCGGGGTCGTCTATCCGCTCGCCGTCACCGGAGTCGCGCAGGCCCTGTTCAGCGGCCGGGCGAACGGCTCCGAGACAAAGGACGGGGACGGCAGGGTGGTCGGCTCCTCCCTCATCGGTCAGACGTACGACCTGCCGAAGCAGAATCCCGACGACGCCGAGGAGGTCGCGCGACCGGACCTGAAGTGGTTTCAGCCGCGCCCCTCCAACGGCCTCGGTAGCAACAGTGTCAACACGCAGTACTCCCTGATCCTCTCCGGTGCCACCAACCGCTCCGGCGACAACGAGGAACTGATCCAGTGGGTGACGGATGCCAGGGCGGCCGTGGTCAAGGACAACTCCACGGCCTCCTACAAGGTGAAGCCCGCTGATGTGCCCGCCGACGCGGTCACCTCGTCCGGCTCCGGCCTGGACCCGGACATCTCCCCCGCGTACGCGGAACTCCAGGTCCGTCGGGTCGCGGAGAAGAACGGGCTTCCCGTCAAGGACGTAGAGGGCCTCCTCGCCGATCACACGACGGGACGGCTCCTGGGCTTCATGGGCGAGCCCCGTGTGAACGTCCTCGGGCTGAACACGGCGCTCCGGGACCTGATCCAGGGCTGATGGACCTGAGGCGAGGGACCGGAGACCGGTGGGGTGCGGAGGCTCCGCATCCCACCGGTTCCTTCGGGGCCACGGCGTCGAGCGAGAGTGCCGAGCCCGATGCGGACCCGACAGGGCCGTGCGGCGATCGACAGGGAGCCGTATGGTCCGGGCGCGCTCCTGGACCGAGACACGGCCCGCCGCCTGGCCGCCGGGGTCCCCGACACCGGCCGTCCCGTGGAAGGCGTCAGGACCCGCACGAGTGATCGAGCACAGCGTTGCGACCCCGTACGGCCGCGGGCCCACGACCACGGGCTACCGCAGTGAGAGCAGGAGGCCGTCGAGAACTCTGCCGAGCGCTTCGGAGTTGGCCGGGTCGAACCACGTCGTTCGGATGCGTTCGTTGTTCCCGTTCGGGGTCTCGTGGTCGGCGGCGAGTTGCCGAAGCGTGCGGGTCTCGTCGCTCAGGGCACGGCCGGCACCTCGGAAGAGCCCGCGGATGTAGCGGTCGGCGTCGTCGGGGGCGACGCCGTGGCCGACGGCCCACGACGTGAGCGTGGCGAGATACGAGTAGTGGGTGGTCAGCGTCCCCGTGAGTGCGGAGTGGACGTCGAAGGCCGCCTCGTCCGCGACGGGCAGGACCCCGCCCAGATACTCGAAGAGAGCGTCCACCGCCGGGTGCGACGGGTACGTCGCGGTGACGGAGCGGCGTTCGCGTACGGAGGGCAGGGGAATGGCCCGTACCACCGGGGCGTCGGTGTCCAGGATCCGGCGGAGGTCGTCACCGGCGACGCCCGCCATCACGTTGACCACGGTCCTGTCGCCGTCCACCCGCAGGTCGGCGAGTGCTTCATGCCGGTCCTGGCGGCGTACGGCGATGATCACCAACTCCGAACGGTCCACCACCTCCTGGTTGTCGGCGCAGACCTGTACGCCCTCGTAGCACGCACGACGACGGACGCGTCTCAGGGGCGACGGTGGGACCCCGCGTCGGTGTCCTCGTCCTCGTCACCGGGGCCGAGGCCCTTCGGCCCGGTGGGCAGTTCGGGCATCGCCAGGTGCGCGAGGTCGCCCGGCGGTGGGGTGGTGACCGGCCAGAGGGGGGCGGGGGTGCCGTCGGCCGCCGCGGCAGGTGCGTCGGTCAGCCGCATGCGGTCGCGCAGACGTCCGTAGAAGTCCATCGGCCCCAGCCGTACCGCCCGGAGGCGACGGGGCGACGCGTACACGCCGATCCAGTCGCCGGGATCGAGTACGCCCCGGAGCCGGCCGTCGATGCTGACCGCGGCCTGCCCCGAGCGTTCGAGGATGCGCAGGCCGATGGGTTCGTCGGGTGCCGTGACCACCGAACGGTCGAACGTCATGTGCGGGGCGACGGCCGTGAAGACGAGGGCTTCGGCACGGGGCGAGACGACGGGACCGCCTGCGGCGAAACTGTAGGCGGTGGAGCCCGTCGGGGTGGCCACCAGCAGCGCGTCGGCGGAGTACGAGGCGAGGAGCCGGCCGGAGACGTACACGCCCACGGAGACCTGCCGGTCCCTCGACAGCTTCTCCATCACGATGTCGTTGAGCGCGGTGACGTTCAGGGCGACGCCCCACTCGTCGCCGCTCTCGCAGTCGGTGCGCACGCGTGGGGGCGGCAGGAGCGGCCCGCGGCCGTAGCGCAGGAGCGCCTCCATCTCCGGGGGTACCTCCAGAGGCCGGGAGGCGCGCAGGGTGAGGAGCATGCGGCTCTCCGGTTCGAGGTCCCCGTCCCGGACGGCGTCCAGTGCGGAGCGGACCGCCGAAGCGGGAACCTCCGTCAGGAAACCGACCCGTCCCAGGTCCACGCCGAGGATCAGGGCGTCGATCCGAGCGGCCAGCCTGGCGCCGCGCAGGAAGGTGCCGTCGCCACCGAGCGTGACGATGAGGTCGGGATCGCCCGCCGCCCGGACCTCGTCGCGGGCGCCGCGCCGGACGTCGTCGTCCCACACGTCGATGTCGGTGCACCGCACCGCGTTCTCGTCGCACCACGCACGGACCTCGCGCGCCGCGTCCGCGGCATGCTCACGGCCTCCGTGGACCACGAGGCCCACGCGTCGCACCGTCACGGCTGCCTCCCTGCGCCATAGCCCCGTCGGCCATTCTCGCCCGCCCGGGCGAAGGGGGCCACCAGGGAGGGCGCCACGGCCCCGGCCGCGCGGCCTCCGCGAGGGGCGCGCCGCCAAGCTGCCGGCGGCATCGGACGCGCGGGAGCGGCTACTCGAAGAACTTGAGGCTCCAGCCGGTGTCCGTGCCGGGGCCCGGTACGTTGGCCCGGCTGTAGGTGGTGTTGCCCCACCAGGCGAAGGTGCCGGTGTACCAGTAGCGGTTCTCCCAGGTGTAGGGGGTCCCCTTCGGAACCGCGTGGAACATCGAGGGGAACTTCGGCCCGGCGGGCGGACTCGTGTTGATGTCGCCGTTGAGCAGGACGAAGGAGTGGTGGCCCGGGCCGTTGACATACAGCGTGGGGTCCCAGCCCGCCATCATGGTCGCGCGGTTGGAGCCGAAGAGGCATCCGTTGGACTTGTACCAGTCCCAGACGTACGCAGGGTCGCCGCCTGCCCGCAGCCGCAGATCGGCCAGGCAGTACTGGTCGCTCCAGCTGCCGTTGGCGGAGTACACGATGTGCAGCTGCCCGTTCGGGTCCTTGACAGGCTCGGGCCCCTCGTTGATGAAGGGGTTGCCCACCACTCGCTCCCAGCTCTCGCGCGGTTGCGAGATGACGGAGCGTCCGCCGGTCGGTGTCGTCGGACTGCTCATGCGCGCGACGTAGAGGTTCTGTTCGACGTTCGTGTCACCGGCCCAGCCGGACCAGACGAACCAGCGCTGCCCGTCGAAGGTGAACAGGCTGCCGTCGATGGCCCACTTGTCGTCCGGGAGGGCCAGCTTCGACTCGGTGGTGTACCCGCTGTCGGGGGTGGCGGAACTGGTCACGTACATCCGGTGGGCCGCTCCACGGCCGGCCGAGAAGTAGATGTAGTAGCGGCCGCCGTCCACCACGATCTCCGGAGCCCACACCTCGCCGAGGCCACGCGTGTCCGACCAGACCTGCCGGGCGGGTGCCGACGCGAGCGCCCCCGTCGAGGCGGCCTGCCGTACGGCGATGCCACCGCCGGTCGACTGCACGGAGACGTAGGTACCACCCACCCTGAGAACGCTGGGGTCCGCGGCCCTGAGGCCGGTCTGCTCCGCTCCGGCGGGTTCGGCGGACGACACGGACATGACGGTGGCGGCGACCGCGGACAGCGCCAGTGCGGCGACGGCGGACAGCAGGCGAGAGAGTCTCATGGCCTCGTTCCCTGGTTGGCCGCCGCCGTTTCGACGCCGGGCAGAAGACCGGTTCGCCGGTCAGGAGCGGCGTCCGGGCGTCCCTCGGTCCTCCGGACCGACCTTTGCATCGATGGAAGAGTGCTGTGACAGCATCGAGACTAGCTCTGAGCATGTCAATATCCTGCGCGCCGCCGAACTGCCGGCGAACGGCTGTCGGGACCGCCGCCCGGCGGGAACGGCTCCCCCGCCGGGCGGCACATCGGTGAGGCCACGCCCCGGCACTCCGTCAGGCGCCCACGTAGGCCGCGAGATGCTGACCGGTCAGAGTCGACCGGTCGGCGACCAGGTCGGCCGGGGTGCCCTCGAAGACGATCCTGCCGCCGTCGTGGCCGGCCCCGGGACCGAGGTCGATGATCCAGTCGGCGTGCGCCATCACCGCCTGGTGGTGCTCGACGACGACGACCGACTTGCCGGAGTCGACGAGCCGGTCGAGCAGGCCGAGCAGCTGCTCGACATCGGCCAGGTGGAGACCGGCGGTCGGTTCGTCGAGGACGTACACACCGCCCTTGTCACCCATGTGCGTGGCCAGCTTGAGCCGCTGCCGCTCACCGCCGGACAGCGTGGTGAGCGGCTGGCCGAGGCGGATGTAGCCCAGTCCCACGTCGGCGAGCCGGCCGAGGACGCGGTGCGCGGCCGGCGTGTGGGCCTCGCCCGCGCCGAAGAACTCGGCGGCCTCGGCGACCGACATCGCGAGCACCTCGCTGATGTCACGTCCGCCGAGGTGGTGGTCGAGTACGGACGCGTGGAACCGCTTCCCCTCGCACTCCTCGCAGACGGTGGCGACACCGGCCATCATCGCCAGGTCGGTGTAGACGACGCCTGCGCCGTTGCACGTGGGGCAGACACCTTCCGAATTGGCGCTGAAAAGGGCCGGCTTGACGTCGTTGGCCTTGGCGAAGGCCTTGCGGATCGGATCGAGCAGTCCGGTGTACGTCGCCGGATTGCTCCGCCTGGAGCCTCGGATCGGGCTCTGGTCGACGGACACCACCTCCTCGCCGGCCGGGATCGATCCGTGTACGAGGGAGCTCTTGCCGGAGCCCGCGACACCCGTGACGACGACGAGCACCCCGAGCGGCACGTCGACGTCGACGTTCCGGAGGTTGTGCGCCGTGGCCCCGCGGATCTCCAGCGCGCCGACGGGCTTGCGCACCGTCTCCTTCAGCGCGGCGCGGTGATCGAAATGGCGGCCGGTGACGGTGCCGCCGGCCCGCAACTCCTCGACGGAGCCCTCGAAACAGATGGTGCCGCCCTCGGAACCGGCGCCGGGTCCCAGGTCGACGACGTGGTCGGCGATCACGATCGTCTCGGGCTTGTGCTCGACGACGAGGACCGTGTTGCCCTTGTCCCTCAGTCGCAGCAGGAGGTTGTTCATCCGCTGGATGTCGTGCGGATGCAGGCCGATGGTGGGTTCGTCGAAGACATAGGTGACGTCGGTGAGCGAGGAGCCGAGATGACGGATCATCTTGACGCGCTGCGCCTCGCCACCCGACAGGGTCCCCGACGGCCGGTCGAGCGAGAGGTAGCCGAGGCCGATCTCCACGAACGAGTCGAGGGTCCGCAGCAGTGCGGTGAGCAGGGGCTCCACCGACGGGTGTTCGAGGCCGCGGACCCACTCGGCGAGGTCGCTGATCTGCATCGCGCAGGCGTCGGCGATGCCGGTCCGCTCGATCTTCGACGACCGGGCGCCCTCGCTGAGCCGGGTTCCGTCGCACTCGGGGCACGTGGTGAAGGTGACCGCGCGCTCCACGAACGCCCGGATGTGCGGCTGCATCGCCTCCTTGTCCTTGGACAGGAACGACTTCTGGATCTTGGGGATGAGCCCCTCGTAGGTGAGGTTGACGCCCTCGACCTTCACCTTGACCGGCTCGTGGTGGAGGAAGTCCCGCATCTCCTTCTTGGTGAACTTCCGGATCGGCTTGTCGGGGTCGAGGAGACCCGACTCGGCGTAGACACGGACGGTCCAGAAGCTGTCCGACTTCCAGCCGGGGATCGTGAACGCGCCGTCGGCGATCGACTTGGAGTCGTCGTAGAGCTGGCTGAGGTCGATGTCGGAGACCGTGCCCCGGCCCTCGCATCGCGTGCACATGCCGCCGGTGCGGTTGAAGGTCGCCTTCACCGCCTTCCTGGCACCGCGTTCGACGGTGATCGCGCCGCTCGCCCTGACCGAGGGGACGTTGAAGGCGTAGGCGCTGGGCGGACCGATGTGCGGCTTGCCGAGGCGGCTGAAGAGGATGCGCAGCATCGCGTTGGCGTCGGTGGCCGTGCCGACCGTGGAGCGGGGGTCGGCGCCCATCCGCTGCTGGTCGACGGTGATCGCGGTCGTCAGCCCCTCCAGCACGTCGACCTCGGGGCGTCCGAGAGTCGGCATGAAGCCCTGCACGAAGGCACTGTAGGTCTCGTTGATCAGCCGCTGCGACTCGGCGGCGATCGTGCCGAACACCAGGGAGCTCTTACCGGAGCCGGAGACCCCGGTGAACACAGTGAGCCGGCGCTTCGGGATCTCGACACCGACGTCCTGGAGGTTGTTCACGCGCGCTCCGTGCACACGGATCAGATCGTGGCTGTCCGCGGTTTCCAGCCCGGGTACCTGCTTGCCCGTCCTCGTGGCCATGCTCCTGCTGTCTCCATCTGTTGCGCGGGGCCGTGTCCTCGGCCCCCGAAGGCGTTGCCCGGCTCGGCGCGACACGGCTGCCGCCACCGGGCGGTACGTCTGGTTCCGTCCGTGCCGCTGCTCCGAAGGCCCGGCGAATGCGTCGGGCCGGGCGGCCGGGACCAAGGAGCGTTCGGGCCCGGCAGCGTAGCGCGGCCCGCCCCGTGACGGGGCCAGGCGTCACCGCTTCCGGGGCTGGTGGAAACGCAGCATGTTGCCGGCGGGGTCGCGGAAGGCGCAGTCGCGGACACCGTACGGCTGGTCGATCGGTTCCTGCAGCACGTCGGCTCCCGCGGCTCGGATGCGCTCGAACGTGGCGTCGCAGTCGTCGGTGCTGAAGATGACACCGCGCAGCAGGCCCTTCGCCAGCAGTTCCGCCATGACCTTCCTGTCGGCGGGCGAGGCGTTCGGGTCGGCGAGGGGCGGCTCGAGGACGATCTCGACGCCGGGCTGCGACGGCGGGCCGACCGTCACCCAGCGCATCCCTTCGAACCCGACGTCGTTGCGCACCTCCAGGCCCAGGACGTCCCGGTAGAAGGCGAGCGCCTTGTCATGGTCGTCGACGGCGATGAAGCACTGGGAGAGTTTGATTTCCATGCGCTTCACGCTACGTGTGGCGGCCGGGTTCGGCTTCTCCGTTCCTGACCGGTCGTGTGTGGATCCTGGCGACGCAGGCGGGGATGGCCGCACCGTGCTCGTGGTCGCGGGCACGGTAGGCACTCGGGCTCTCGCCGACGAGCTCGGTGAACCGGGAGCTGAACGACCCCAGCGACGTACAGCCGACGGCGATGCAGACGTCCGTCACCGACAGGTCGCCCCGGCGCAGCAAGGCCTTGGCCCGCTCGATCCGGCGTGTCATCAGGTAGCTGTACGGCGTCTCCCCGTAAGCGGCCCGGAAGCTCCGGGAGAAGTGGCCGGGCGACATGAGGGCCGCGCGCGCGAGCGCGGTGACGTCCAGCGGCTCCGCGTATGCACGGTCCATAAGGTCACGGGCCCGGCGGAGCCGGACGAGGTCCTCCAAGTTCACGCGTCCACCCTCCCACAGCACCTGCCCCCGGCGCCGGGGGCACGAAGTGCCGGCCCCGGCGGCAGTGGTGCGGGGGCGCATAACCGTGGTGGATATTCCGACCGCATGGAAACCGGTTTCCCCGCCCCATTCCACCGTCACCCGATTACCCTCGCACCACCCTCGCGCAGCCGAACCGATGTGCGAATATCACACATTCTGCACACCTCCGGATTCAGTAGCCACGCACATCGCGGACAGCCTCACGCCTCGCCGCCGGGAGAGGGGCGGGTCCGGTGGTACCTGCCCAGGCCAACGGCGCCCCGGCGCATGTTTCGACTCGCTCCGACATCGAATTTCGGACTCTTCACAAGAGGTTAACTCCATAAGCCCTTCGGCCTGTTAGCGTCCCTTGGAGGGAGTGGGATGCGGGAGGAGGCGAAAGATGCGGGCAATGGCCGTCAGGTTCGTACTCGTTCTCCTTATGGGCTTCCTTGTCGTACCGCAGCTCCCGCTCCCCGCCGCACACCTCTTTGATGCCCACGCGTCCACTTCGGGAATTCCGGCGGACGGGCTCCCGAGTACGACTCCGGAGGAGTCCCCCCGGGAGTACGGCACCTGCGGCGCACCCGATCGCCGGGGCGAGGCGAACGGCCTCCTGCGCCACCGTGACCGTCATCGGTCCACTGCCGCCTCCACCCCCGAAGCGCTCTCGCGGTCCGCCGTGGCGAGTGACGCCGTCGGCATGCTCGCCCCCTCCGCCGTGGCGGCCATGGGCAACGCGCACCGCACCTCAAGATCCTCGACCGCGCACTCCTCCCCCGTACTCCAAGTGTTCCGCTGCTGAGCTGACCCGAGGCGTTCGAAGACCTGCCCCGCCCGCGGCCTCATGTGCCCGGCGCTGCGGGGCCATGTCGTCCTGCCCTCCCGATTCCCAGTTCTCGTACGTACACCGACGCGCCGCGCTCCGGCGCGCCAGGAGGAACCACTGGTATGCAGACTCTCGTCGATCCCCGCACGGCAGAGGCCCCGCGCCTCAGCTACACCGCCGTCTGGGCACCCCCGCCCGGCGACGTTCGCTCGGCCCCCTTCCGCACCGGATGAGGGCCGCCGTGGACCGTGGAACGAAATTCCCCTACCTGCGGCAGGACTTCGCCGCGTCACTCGTCGTCTTCCTCGTCGCGCTCCCGCTGTGCGTGGGCGTGGCCGTCGCATCCGGGGTTCCCGCCGAGCTGGGGCTGATCACCGGCATCGTCGGCGGACTGGTCACCGGCCTCATGCGCGGCAGCAGTCTCCAGGTGTCGGGCCCGGCCGCCGGGCTGACCGTGCTCGTCTTCGAAGCCGTGCAGACGTTCGGACTCCCCGCACTCGGGGTCATCGTGCTGACGACAGGGCTGCTCCAACTCGCCATGGGCGCACTGAAGCTGGGCCGCTGGTTCCGGGCGATCTCGGTCTCGGTGGTCGAGGGCATGCTGGCGGGCATCGGCCTCGTCCTCATCGCCGGTCAGCTCTACGCCGCCGCCGGCATCGAGGCCCCGCTCACCGGCACGGGCAAGATCACCGGCCTTCCCGGGCTGCTCGCCGAGGCCGCGTCCAGCGCCGCCGCGCTCACCTCACTCGCCCTCGGTGCCGGGACCATCGTGCTGGTGGTGGTGTGGAACAGGATGCCGAAGCGGGTGCGCGCGGTTCCTGGCGCGCTGGCCGCGGTCGTACTGGCCACAGCGGTCTCGCTGGTGTTCGGCCTGCCGGTCGCGACGGTCCGGGTCCAGGGGCTGCTGGACGCCGTCCAGGTGCCCGGGCCGGGTGAGTTCGGCGCACTCGCCGGGCTCGGCCTCCTGGGGACGGTGGCGGCCTTCACCCTGATCGCTTCGGCGGAGAGCCTGTTCAGCGCGGCCGCGGTGGACCGGCTGCACGACGGGCCTCGTACGCAGTACGACAAGGAGCTGATGGCGCAGGGAGCCGGAAACACCGTGTGCGGGGTGCTGGGCGCCCTGCCGATGACCGCCGTGATCGTCCGCAGCTCCGCCAACGTGCAGGCGGGCGCTCGGACCAAGGCGTCGCGGGTGCTGCACGGTGTCTGGCTGCTCCTCTTCGCGGCTCTGCTTCCGTCGGCGCTGGGGCTCATCCCCCTGCCGGCCCTGGCGGGGATCCTGATCCACGCGGGCTGGAAGCTGATCCCGCTGCGCGCGGTCGTGACGCTGTGGCGCGAGCACCGCGGCGAGGCGCTGATCCTGGTCGTCACCGCTGTGGCGATCGTGACCGTGAACATGTTCGAGGGCGTCCTGACCGGTCTGGCGCTCTCGGTGGCCAAGGCCGCGTGGGACGCCTCGCACATCAGACTGGAGGTGGTCGACCGCAGCGACGACCGCATCCGGGCACGCCTGTCCGGCAACGCGACCTTCCTGCGGCTGCCGAAGATACTCGACAGCCTGGAGGCCCTGCCCGACGACCGCCCGATCGCGCTGGACCTGTCCGGCCTGCACCACCTGGACCACGCCTGCCGTACGGCGCTGGAGAACTGGGCCGAGCGGCACAGCGCGTCCGGCACCGAACCGGTGCGGCTGACCAGGACGGAAGAAGCGGTGACGGCCGCTCCCTGACCATGCGAAAGGCTCGCCGGGGCGCCTGTCCGCAGATGCTCCGGCGAGCCTTTCGGCCCGCGGTCAGCCGTTGGGCAGGATCACCGCGCGTCCGTTGACCTTGCCCGCGTGCAGCCGCTCGTAGGCGAGCGGGGCCTCGTCGATGGAGTACGTCTCGACGTGTACGTCGACCGAGCCGGCGTGGGCGAGTTCGATCACCTCGGCGAGTTCCCCGCGCGAACCCCAGTACGGCGCGGTGACCGACGTGGCGAACGGCAGGACACCGAATCCGACCGGCAGCAGACCGCCGCCGATCCCGACGATGGTGACGTCGCTGTCGACGGAGGCGACCGCGCCCGCCGTCCTCACGGTCGGCTCGGCGCCGACGAAGTCGAGGACGACCTTGGCACCGGTGCCGCCGGTGAGTTCGCGGACCTTGGCGGCGGCGTTCTCGTCGGAGAGCACGGCTTCGTGGGCGCCGACCTTCCGGGCGAGTGCCAGCTTCTCCTCGGTGACGTCGAGGGCGATGACACGCACCGCGGTCATGGCACGCAGCAGTTGGATGGCGACGTGCCCGAGACCGCCGGTACCGATGACCACGGCGGTCGCACCGGGCAGCAGCTTAGGCAGCGAACGCTTGATGGCGTGGTACGGGGTGAGACCCGCGTCGGTCAGCGAGACCGTCTTGACCGGGTCGAGGTCCCCGATCGGTGTCAGGTGACGGGCGTCGTCGACGATCATGTACTCGGCCATGGCCCCCGGGCTGCCGAGTCCCGGCGGGTTGATGCCGAGGTCCGCGGCGCGCAGGCAGTAGTTCTCCCGGCCCTCCGCGCAGTTCACGCAGGTGCCGCAGCCCCATGGGCCGTAGACGGCGACCGCGTCGCCGACCGCCACGCCCTCGGCGCCCTCACCGAGCGCGGCGACGGTTCCGACGCCCTCGTGGCCGAGCGTCAGTGGCAGTTCGTAGGGGAAGCCCTCGGCGGGCCAGCTCATCACGGCGATGTCGGAGTGGCAGACACCCGCGGCGCTGACCTTCAGCAGGATCTGGCCCGGTCCGGCCACGGGCTCGGGGATCTCGACGACCTCGGGGGCGGCGCCGACGGTGCGGTACTGGACGGCCTTCATGACTCTCCTTCGTTCTCGGTGTTTCCTTTGTGACCCCCGTGATCCCGATGCGCCACTCGGGGCTCAGGAGGCGGAGTAGCCGCCGTCCACGAGGTGGTAGCTGCCGTGGATGAAGGAGGCGCGGTCGGAGAGCAGGAAGGCGGTGAGCTCGGCGACCTCCTCCGAACTGCCGAGGCGCCCGGCCGGGTGCAGGGAGACGAGGTGGTCGCGGGCCGGCCCGTCGGTGTCGCGCAGCAGGGGCGTGTCGATGAATCCCGGGCCGACGGCGTTGATGCGTACGTTCCGGGCCGCGTACTCGAGCGCCGCGGTCTTGGTGAGGCCGACGACACCGTGCTTGGCGGCCGCGTACGCCGGGGAGTTCGCGAAGCCGTTGGTGCCGAGGATGGACGACATGTTGACGACGGCCCCGCCTCCCGAGGCCAGGATGGCGGGGATCTCGTAGCGCATCGAGTAGAAGACGCCGCTGAGGTTGGTGGCGACGACCCTGTTCCAGTCCTCGATCCCGTAGGAGCCGGTGGGCTGCGCGGGACCGCCGATGCCCGCGTTGTTCACGGCGAGGTGCAGGGCGCCGAAGGAATCCACGGCGAACCGCACACCGGCCTCGACGGAGGCGGGGTCGGTGACGTCGAGGACGACGGCGGCCGCGCGGGCACCGGTGGCCCGGAGTTCGTCGGCGGCCTTGTGCGCGCTGCGCTCGTCGTGGTCGGCGACCACGACGGTCGCACCGCCCGCGGCGAGCCGCCGGGAGAGGGCGAGGCCGATGCCTGAGGCGCCGCCGGTGACGAGGGCGGTCCTGCCGCTGAACTCCGCCTCGTAGGCGGTGGGGAGACTGGTGTTCATGATGCGCTTCCTTGCGTGGTGCTGTGGGGCGCCGACCCGTGCTGCCGGGGTTCCAGCAGGTTCGCGGAGAGGGCGTCGAAGGCATGGACGAATTCGGGAAGGGCGGCCGGCCGGCCGCCCCGGACCCATGCCGCCTGAGCCGCGAGGAGCGCTCCGGCCCCCGCGGCGACGGCCACGGCGGGACGGAGGTCCTGCCGCGGGTCGACGTCGAGCCGTTCCGCGAGAACCGTGACCGACTCCTCCTGGGCGTCCACCCGGATGTGGTGGTAGGCGGCGTAGAGGGTCGGTTCCTCCTCGGCCATGACCAGCAGGTCGAAGATGCGGGGCCGCAGGTACCAGGGGTCGCCCTCGGGTTCGTCGAGCCAGTCGAGGACGGCCCGGCGATAGGCGGTGAGCGGTGGCTCGGCCGGCGGACGCGCGCGGAGCGCCCGGTTGATGCGGTCGCCGTCACCCCGCACCGCGTCGAGGACTGCGGCCTCCTTGCTCGGGAAGTACCGGCTGAAGGTGCGCCGGTCGACGTCGGCCGCTTCCGCGATCTCCTCGACCGTCACGCTCCGCAGGCCGCGCTCGATGACCAGATCGAGGGCGCACCGGGCAAGCGCGTCCCGGGTCCTGCGCGCCTTGCGGCCGCGCCGGTCCGGTCCGTTCCCTGTCGCGTTCATAGTTGCACTCTACACCTTAAAATGTCCCACTGGGACATCTGTCCCGACGGGACACAACACGTGGTCCGCGGGCTCCGCTGGAAGGGGGCAGCCGCGCCTGGGAGCATCGAGGACATGGACCCTGTCAGCACACCCGAGATCCTCGCGAGGACAGCCCGCGACCTCAGCGACTGGCGCAAGCTCACCCAGCCTCTCGCCGCCCGCTACCGCGCGGACGACGACGTGGCGGGTGCGGCGTTCGTGGCGGCGGTCGCCCAGGCGGCGGCCGCCGCCGGCCACGCCGTGCCGGAGATCAGACTGGGGGGAGGGCTCGTGGACGTGTCGCTGTTCAGCGTGGACGGCTCGGGCGGCCGGTGGGTGACCGACAAGGATCTCGAGGTCGCCGCCGTCATCAGCGGGATCGCCCGCTCCTTCGAACTGACAGCCCTGCCAGGCGAGGTGACGCAGTTGGAACTCGCCCTCGACACCACCGACCAGGCGGTGGTCGGGCCGTTCTGGGCGGCGCTGCTCACCGGGAACGCGGACCACGTGGCCCACGACACGGTCTTCGACCCGTCGGACCGTGTCCCGAGCGTCTGGTTCCAGCCGACCGACGCGCACGAAACTCCGCGCCAGCGCTGGCACATGGACCTGTGGCTGGCTCCCGAGGTGGCCGACGGACGAATCGCGTCGGCCGTCGCCGCAGGGGGCACACTCGTCGACGGCTCACAGGCTCCGGCGTTCACGGTGCTCGCCGACCCCGAGGGCAACAAGGTCTGCGTCTGCACCGCCGTCGGGCGCGACTGAGGGCCTTCCCGGATCACGGGACATCCCTCGGACCGTCACCACGGCCGTCGGCAGCGGGTGTTGCCGCCGCCGCCCGACACCGGGCGGCGCACGTCGGCGTCCCGCCCCCACCGGGGACGGGACGCCGACAGCGCTTCGGACCTGGCCGGCACAGGACCAGGGCCCCGGCTAAGACAGGGCTTCCACCCCGCCCGACGACTCCTTGTCCTTGTGGTTGTGCTTGTCCCCTTCTTCCCGGCTCAGCGCGCCGGGCCACCAGGCCGTACGTCCGATGTCCCTGACCAGGGCCGGCACCAGGAGTGAGCGCACGACCAGGGTGTCGAGCAGGACTCCGAAGGCCACGATGAAGGCGATCTGGACCAGGAACGCGAGCGGGATGACGCCCAGGGCCGCGAAGGTCGCCGCCAGGACGACACCGGCCGAGGTGATGACCCCGCCCGTGGTCGTGAGGCCCCTCAGCACGCCCTGCCGGGTGCCGTGGATCAGGGACTCCTCGCGGACCCTGGACATCAGGAAGATGTTGTAGTCGACGCCGAGCGCGACCAGGAACACGAATCCGTAGAGCGGTACGGAGGAATCGGTACCGCTGAATCCGAAGACGTGCCGGAACACCAGTGACGAGATGCCCAGGGTGGCCAGGAAGTTGAGCGCGACGGTCGCGACCAGCAGCAGCGGCATCAGCAGGGACCGCAGCAGTCCGATCAGGATGACGAGGATGATGACCAGCACGACCGGCACGATGATGTTCCGGTCGTGTTCGGCGGTCTTCTGGGTGTCGTACTGCTGCGCCGTGTAACCGCCGACCAGCGCCTCGGCTCCGGGCACCGCGTGGACCGCTTCGCGGAGCCGCGTGACCGTCTCCTTGGCGGCGTCGCTGTCCGCGGCGTCAGCCAGGGTCGCGTCGATGCGCACGCGGCCGTCCACGACGAGCGGTTCGCCACTGCCCGGACGCCCGGAGGCCGTCACGGCCGCGACGCCCGCGACACCGGGGACCTCACGGGCGGCGTCGAGCACCTGCCGCGACCGGTCCGAGTCGGCGATGACGACGGCGGGGTTGCCCGAGCCGCCGGGGAAGTGCCGGCTCAGGGTCTCCTGCGCAGAGACGGAGGGCGCGTCGTTGACGAAGATCTCCTCCAGGGGCACGCCCTTGGAGTTCAGTGTCGGCATGAACGCCGCACAGGCGAGCAGGCCCACCAGGGTGATCGCCCACACCTTGCGGGGAGAGCGGTCGACCAGTGCCGCGATCCTCGACCAGATTCCCTTCGAACCGGAGTCGGCCTCGGACTCCCCCTTCTTCGGCCCGGACGGCCAGTACGCGGCCCGGCCGAGCAGGACCAGGACGGCGGGCAGGAAGGTGAGCGCACTCAGGACGGAACACACGATGCCGATGGCGCCCACGGGTCCGAGCGCACGGTTGTTGGTGAGGTCGCTGAGCAGGAGGGCGAGCAGGCCGAGGGCCACGGTCGCCGCGCTGGCCGTGATCGGCCCGGCAGACTCACGGAGTGCGGCGCGCATCGCGGTCCACCGGTCGGGCCGGCGTCCCAACTCCTCACGGAACCGCGCGGTGAGCAGCAGCGCGTAGTCGGTGGCGGCGCCGATGACCAGGATCGACAGGATGCCCTGGACCTGCCCGTCGACCCGGACCACGTCGTGATCCGCGAGTACGTAGACGATCGCGCAGGCCACGCCGAGCGAGAAGACCGCGCCGATGATGATGATCAGGGGCAGCAGCACGCTCCGGTAGACCAGGAGCAGGATGACCAGCACGGTCACCAGGGCGACGCCGAGCAACAGCCCGTCGATGCCCGCGAAGGCGTCCGACAGGTCGGCCTGGGAGGCCGCGGGGCCCGCCAGTTGGGCCACTGTCCCGGGGACCCGGTCGGCGGCGTCCCGGATGGCGGCGAGCGCGTCCGGCAGTTCGTCGCCGAGGTCCGGCCTCAGCTGGACGACGCCTTCCAGCGCTTTGCCGTCCTTGGACGGCAAAGCGGGTGTCACCTTGCCGACGACCCCGGGGCCGCCCTCCACGGAGGCGAGGGCGGCGGTCGCCGCTTCCCGCTCCTCCGCTCCGAGCCGCCCGCCGTCCTTGTCGGACGTCCAGACGACGACGGCGGGGACGGTCTCCTGCTTGCTGAACGCCTTCTGGTCGGCGACGACCTGGGTGGATTCAGCACTCTGCGGCAGGAACGCCGCCTGGTCGTTGGTGGCTACCTCTCCGAGCTTTCCGGCGTACGAGCCGAACGCGCCCCCGACGACCAGCCAGCCGAGGACGAGCAACACGGGGAGAACAATCAGCCGGCGGACCGGCCTCGATGCGGTGGACATGGCACTCCAGGATCGGCCGCGATCTCTTAATCATGATGTATCTCAATGATTGAGATTACACGCCGTGGCCGACGCTTTCGCACCGCGTACCCCGTTCAGCCCCGGGGAACCTGCATGCGGGCGAGTTCCCCGTTCATCCGGCCGAGGAAACGGAGCGCCGCCTCGAGCTCCTGCGGTTCGGACGCGGAGCGCGCACCGGCAGCCGCCTCGGCCAGGGGCATGAAGAACGACCGCGCGGCCGCCTTGGCCCCGGACAGGTAGTACAGGTGCACGACACGGCGATCGGCGCTCTCCCGCGCGCGCCTGATGTGACCGGCGCGCTCCAGCCTGTCCAGGCACGCCGTCACCGCGCCGGAAGTCAGCCCGAGGTGCTCGCGCAACCGGCCGGGGGTCAGAGGCTCGTCGGCGTCGAGGATCGCACCGAGCGCCTGCACATCGGTGGCGTGCAGACCCTGCGCGTGCGCGAAGGCGTGGGCCAGACGGTTGATCTCGCCGTTCATCCGGCGCAGCTCCACGGCGAGGGCCTGGAGCTCCGACACCCCGGTCGCCTGCGAGCGCGAGCCGTCGCGAGGGTCGTCTGCACTGTCCACCGCCCCATACTAAGGGCCGCCCCCGAACCCCTGCCGGACCAGGGACTACGGGACACCCGCCCGTCGGCCGCGTACGACGAGTTCCGGACTTCCTGGGGGCGGCATACGCGGACAGCTCCTTCCGGGCACACCCGCCCCCTATGCTTCTACAGTTGTGTAGAAACGCGGCTGAAAGCGTTCTCCGCGTACGGAAGAAGGAGTGAACGCCACGATGGTGTTCAAGAAGCTGCTCGGCTCACTCGGCGTGGGCGGCCCGACCGTGGACACGACCCTGCCCCAGGGGGCCGCCGCACCGGGCGGCAGCCTGGACGGCGAGGTCCGGCTGCGGGGCGGGTCCGCCGATTCCAGGATCGAGCACATCACACTGGAGCTCGTCGCCCGCGTCGAGGCGGAACACGAGGAGGGCGAGTCCGAAGGCGGCGTCGTCTTCGCCCGCTTCACCGTCGCCGACGGCTTCGTCCTCCACCAGGACGAGGAACTCGGCATCCCGTTCAGCGTGGCACTCCCCTGGGAGACCCCCGTGACCGAGCTGCACGGCCAGGACCTCGGAATCGTCCTCGGTGTACGCACGGAGCTCTCCGTGGCGGGCGCCAGGGACAAGGGGGACCTGGACCGGCTCGCGGTGAGGCCGCTGCCCGCCCAGGAAGCGGTGCTCGAAGCACTCGGGCAGTTGGGCTTCGGCTTCAGGTCCGCCGACCTGGAGCTCGGACACATCCACGGCACCGGGCAGCAACTGCCCTTCTACCAGGAGATCGAGCTCTCGCCCTCGGCGCGGTACGCCGACCGGATCGGCGAGATCGAGGTGACCTTCCTGGCCGGATCCGACGGAATCGAGGTCGTACTGGAGGCGGACAGTCGGGGCGGACACCTCTCGGAGGGCGGCGACAGCCTCAGCCGGTTCACCGTCGGCCACCACGAGGCGGGGGGCCGCGACTGGGTCACCGAGATGGACGGCCGGATCCGGGCGCTGGCCGATGCCCGCACACCGCACGACGCCCATGCCGCGTACGGGTACGCACACGGGCACACCGGCGGACAGGAGCACCACCGGTCGGGCCCGGGGATGGGCACCGTGGTCGCCGCCGGTGCGGCCGGCGTCGCCGTCGGCGTCGTGGGCGGACTCGTGGCCGCCGAAGTCGTCGACGAGGTGGGCGACTTCTTCGAGGGCGAGGAGAGCGACGAGGGGGAAGAGGGCGGCGAGGAAGGCTGAGCCGCCGGACACGGCGGGCACTGCCGCAGCCCTCTACAGTGCTGTAGATTTGGCGCGCTCCGGGCTGTCCCGGTCCGCCTCCGGAGCGGCCCGGAGCGCGCCCCCCATCGATCAGGAAGCAGAGAGCCGCCATGTTCGGAATAAGCGAGATCGCGATCTTCCTCGTCCTCGTCGTCCTGATCTTCGGTGCCAGGAAGCTGCCCGACCTCGCCCGCTCCCTGGGCAAGTCGGCTCGGATCCTCAAGAGCGAGGCACGGGCCCTGAAGTCGGACGGCTCCTCCCCCGCCGCACCGGATGACTCCCGGGCCGGCGACGCGGACGGCCCGCGGGTCATCCGCGGTACGGCGACCGAGAAGCCCGGCCCCGGCTGACAGGTACGGCCGGCCCCGGCTCCGTGGTCCGTGCCCGACTGCGCCCAAGTCCACCCGCACTGGTGTCCGCCCCACCACCCCTAGGGTGGGCTTCGGCGTGTTGGAACGGCTCCGACAAGCGGAATCTCCCGTACGGGGACACGGTGGACGCAGGAGAAACGAGCCGGAGCGAGGGGTCATGGAGAGCAAGGACGACAGCGGCGACGCGCTGCGGTGCCTGGTGACAGGCGCGTCGGGATACATCGGGGGCCGGCTCGTGCCCGAGCTCCTGGAAGCCGGTCACCGGGTGCGCTGCCTGGCGCGCAGCCCGGAGAAGCTCCGTGACTACCCCTGGGCCGGCCAGGCCGAGGTGGTCAAGGGGGACGTGACCGACGCGGACTCCGTCGCCGACGCCATGCGGGACATCGACGTCGCCTACTACCTGGTGCACGCGCTGGCCGGCGGCCCGGGCTTCGAGAAGACCGACCGCGAGGCGGCCCGGATCTTCGGCGAACAGGCACGCGCCGCGGGTGTCCGGCGCATCATCTACCTGGGCGGGCTCACCCCGGACGACGTCCCCGCCCGTGAGTTGTCACCGCATCTGCGCTCGCGCGCCGAGGTCGGGCACATCCTGCTGGAGTCGGGGGTGCCCACGACCGTGCTGCGCGCCGCGGTCATCATCGGTTCGGGTTCGGCGTCGTTCGAGATGCTCCGCTACCTCACCGAGCGGCTGCCGGTCATGGTCACGCCCAGCTGGGTGTCGACCCGGATCCAGCCGATCGGGGTGCGCGACGTCCTGCGCTACCTCGTGGGCAGCGCCCACATGCCCCCCGACGTGAACCGCGCCTTCGACGTCGGAGGACCCGACATCCTCACGTACCGTCACATGATGGAGCAGTACGCACGGGTGGCAGGCCTGCGCCGGGTCATCCTGCCCGTGCCGATGCTCAGCCCGGGCCTGTCCAGCATCTGGATCGGGATGGTGACCCCGGTACCCCGCAACCTCGCCCGCCCGCTCGCCGAGTCACTGCGGTACGAGGTGGTGTGCGACGAACACGACATCGCCCGGTACGTCCCGGACGGCCCCGGGCAGCCGTTCTCCTTCGACACGGCCCTCTCCCTGGCTCTGAACCGGGTCCGCGAGGCGAACGTGACCACCCGGTGGTCCTCGGCCTCGACGCCGGGCATTCCCAGCGATCCGCTGCCCACCGACCCGGACTGGGCGGGCGGCAGTCTGTACACGGACGTGCGCGAGCTCGACGTGGACGCCTCGCCCGAGGCCCTGTGGCGGGTCGTCGAGGGGATCGGCGGGGTGAACGGCTGGTACTCGTTCCCGCTGGCCTGGGCGGTCAGGGGGTGGCTGGACCGGCTGGTGGGCGGTGTGGGGCTGCGCCGCGGCAGGCGCGACGCCCAACGGCTGAGGGTCGGGGACTCGCTGGACTTCTGGCGGGTCGAGGAGATCGAACCGGGGCGCCTGCTCCGGCTCCGCGCCGAGATGCGGCTGCCCGGCCTGGCCTGGCTGGAGATGTACGCGGAGACGGGTGAGGACGGCCGGTCGCGCTACCGGCAGCGGGCGGTCTTCCACCCGCTCGGCCTGCTCGGCCACGCGTACTGGTGGAGCGTGTCGCCGTTCCACGCGGTGGTCTTCGGCGGCATGGCCCGCAACATCGCCCGCGCCGCGGCCCAGGGGAAGCCTGGTGGTCCCGCATGAGCGTCGCGGTCGTACTCTTCACCTCCGACCTGCGGCTCCACGACCATCCTCCGCTGCGTGCCGCACTCGCCTGCGCCGACGAGGTGGTGCCGTTGTTCGTCGTGGACGAGGCCGTGGAGGCAGCAGGGTTCGGCGCCCCGAACCGCCGTGCCTTCCTGGCCGACTGCCTCCGGGACCTGGACGCGGGACTCCGCGAGCGCGGCGGACACCTCGTCGTACGCAAGGGTGATGTGGCCGACGAGGTCGGCCGGATCGTGACGGGAACCGGTGCGGGCGAGGTCCATATGGCGGCGGGTGTCAGCGACTTCGCCCAGCGCCGCGAGGAGCGGCTGCGCGCGGCCCTCGCGTCGATCGGCTGCCGGCTGCGGGTGCACGACGCGGTGGTCACGGCGGTCGCGCCCGGTGCCGTGGTCCCCTCGGGCTCCGGGAAGGACCACTTCGCCGTGTTCACGCCCTACTTCCGCCGGTGGTCGGCCGAGGGACTGCGTGAACCGTTCAGGGCGCCGCGCGCCGTGCGGGTGCCGGAGGAGGGCGCGGACTCCGCCGCGCTCCCGTCGAGGGCCGCGGTCACCGGGACTTCCCCGGGGCTGGCCGAGGGCGGGGAGGCGGAGGGCCGCAGGCGTCTCGCCTCGTGGCGTCGGGGCGGTATCGCCTCCTACGAGGAGCTCCACGACGACCTCGCGGGTGACGCGACCTCACGGCTCTCGCCCCATCTGCACTTCGGCACGCTGTCCCCCGTCGAGCTGGTCCACCGGGCCCGTACCGCCGGCGGGCCGGGCGCGGACGCGTTCGTGCGGCAGCTGTGCTGGCGGGACTTCCACCATCAGGTGCTCGCCGCCCGTCCGGCCGCTTCCCGCTCCGACTACCGTCCGCGGCAGGACAATTGGCGCACCGGCGGGGCGGCCGAGGACGAGACGGCCGCCTGGCGGGAGGGCCGCACGGGTTACCCGGTCGTGGACGCGGCCATGCGCCAACTGCTCCACGAGGGCTGGATGCACAACCGGGGCCGACTGCTGACCGCGAGTTTCCTCGCCAAGACCCTGTACGTGGACTGGCGGACCGGTGCGCGTCACTTCCTGGCGCTGCTCGTCGACGGGGACGTGGCCAACAACCAGCTCAACTGGCAGTGGGTGGCGGGTACCGGCACGGACAGCCGGCCCAACCGGGTGCTGAACCCCGTGACCCAGGCCAGGCGCTACGACCCTGACGGCGCGTACGTACGCCGCTGGGTGCCTGAGTTGGCCGGGATCTCCGGGTCCGCCCTGCACGAGCCGTGGAGACTGTCTGCGCAGGAGCGCGCCCGCTACGACTATCCGGAGCCGGTGGTCGGGCTGCCGGAGGGGCTGGCCCGCTTCAAGGAGGCACGGGGCCTCGACTGACGGGCCGTGGCCGCCCTCCGGTCAGACCTTGCGCCAGCGGGCGTTGGCCCAGGAGAAGAGGCCGAAGGCGGCCAGACCGAGTGCGACGAGGACGAGCAGCCACGGGCCTACGGGCGTCTCGGTGAACGAGCGCAGCGTGTCGTCCATGCCCTTGGCGCGGCCCGGCTCGTGCTGGACCGCGGCCGCTATGGCGAATCCGCCCGCCGTCGCGAAGACGGCGCCCCGGACGGTGCCGCCGAAGACGCCGACGACGTCGACGGCCTGACGGGTCCGCTTCGACATCTCGGACATCTTCAGGTGCTTGTGGTACTTGCGCGCGATGGCGCGGTAGGCGATCCAGAGACCCGCGCCCGCCACCGCGGCGCCGCCGATGCCCACGATCCACTGTCCGCCGGTCCATTCGAGGGCACGTGCCGTGACGTCGTTGGTCTGGCGGTCGCTCGATCCGCTGCCGCTGCCCTTGTCGCCGGCGGCGTAGGAGAGGACGGAGTACGACACGAAGGCGTAGAAGACGAAGCGTCCGGCCGCCATGGCGCGCTTGGTGGGCTTGTCGCCGTCGGGGCCCGCCTGTCCGAAGAGCGCTTCGGAAAGCCGCCACAGAGCCATCCCCGCGAGTGCCAGACCGAGCGCCCAGAGCAGGACGCTGCCGAAGGGCTTCTCGGCTATCTCCGCGATGGCGCCACCGCGGTCGGCCTGCTTCCCGCCTCCGTCCGAGAAGGCGATGCGCAGGGCGAGGGTCCCCACGAGGAGGTAGATCACCCCGCGCGCCACGAACCCGGCGCGGGCTCCCAGGTCCATGGCCCGGCTGCGCGCGGCTCTTCGGGCCTTGCCTTGTGCGTTCATCGACAGTGCGTTCGCATTCATGCACTGCCTGATGCCCCTGAAACGGCGATCAATGCAGTGGGGGGCGAGGGCTGTCCCGCAATCCCTCGCGCGCCCACCGGGGATTACGCGCCGGCCCTCAAGCGCCTTCGTCGGCCGGGTCGCCCTGCGCCGCCTGCGCCTTGGCGCGGCGGCCGACCACGGAGGCGGCCGCGAGGGCGCTGCCCGCGAACGCGAGGGCGACGATCCACGGCTGGTCGAGCACGTGCCGGGTGGCGTGGTCCAGGGAGTAGCGGCCCGCGCCGGTCACGCCGATGGCTGCGGCGACGAAGCCGAGGAACGCCGGGTACTCGTAGCCGCCGCCCATCGCGAAGAAGCCCGCGGGCGCGTGCACGGCGACCGCGCCGGCCATCGTGCCGGCCGCCGCGGCACCCGCCGCGGGGGTCGCGAGGCCGAGAGCCAGCAGGACGCCGCCGCCGGCCTCCCCGACCCCGGCCGCCAGGGCGCTGTGCTTCGGCGGGTGGAAGCCCATGGCCTCCATCGCCGCCGTGGTCCCCTCGATACCCCCGCCGCCGAACCAGCCGCCCAGCTTCTGACTGCCGTGGGCGGCGAGGACGGCTCCCGTCCCGACCCTGAGTACGAGAAGTCCGAGGTCACGCCGGTTGATGCAACTCATGGGTGTCTCCTGTCGACAAGGAGGAGCGGCGGAAGCCGTGTCCATCCACTCTCGTCCGACCGGGCGGCGGGGTCCGGAGGTGTTACTCCATCCGTGGCGCTCCCTTGCGGGAACTGCGACGCATGTCATTGTGCAACTTGTTGCACAATCTCGTTCGGGTGGTCTACAACTGGCTCGACGACACCTGCGAGGAGACCCGGATGAGCCCGTACCCCACCCTGCTGAGCCCGCTCGACCTCGGGTTCACCACGCTCCCCAACCGCGTGCTGATGGGGTCGATGCACATCGGCCTGGAGGAGGTCGAGCACGGTTTCGAGCGCATGGCCGCCTTCTACGCGGCACGCGCCCGGGGCGGGGTGGGCCTGATGGTCACCGGCGGGATCGCGCCCAGCGAGCGGGCGTGTTCCTTCCCTGGCGGGGCGAAGATGACCACCGAGGCGGAGGCGGAACAGCACTCCGAGGTCACCGCGGCGGTGCACGCGGCGGGCGGCCGGATAGCGATGCAGATCCTGCACTTCGGGCGCTACGCGCATCACCCGGACCTGGTGGCGCCGAGCGCGCTCAAGGCCCCGATCAGCGGGTTCACCCCGCACGCGCTGACGGACGACGAGGTCGATGAGACCATCGAGGACTTCGTGCGGGCGGCGGAGCTCGCACGGCGCGCGGGTTACGACGGTGTCGAGGTCATGGGCTCGGAGGGCTACCTGATCAACGAGTTCGTCGTCGCCGCGACCAACCACCGCGAGGACCGCTGGGGCGGCTCGTACGAGAACCGCATCCGCTTCCCCGTCGAGATCGTGCGCCGCGTCCGCGAGCGGGTCGGCCCCGACTTCATCCTGATCTACCGGCTGTCCATGCTCGACCTGGTACCCGGGGGATCCACGCTGGAAGAGGTGGTCAGCCTCGCCCGTGAGATCGAGGCGGCCGGAGCGACCATCATCAACACCGGCATCGGATGGCACGAGGCCCGTATCCCGACCATCGCCACGTCCGTGCCGCGCGGCGCCTTCACGTGGGTGACCGAGAGGGTGCGCGGCGCGGTCTCGGTGCCGCTCGTGACCAGCAACCGCATCAACACCCCCGAACTGGCCGAGGAGGTCCTCGCCTCGGGCAGGGCGGACATGGTGTCCATGGCGCGCCCGTTCCTCGCCGACCCGGACTTCGTCGCGAAGGCGGCCGCAGGCAGGGCCGACGCGATCAACACCTGCATCGGCTGCAACCAGGCGTGCCTGGACCACATCTTCAGCCTGAAGATCACCTCCTGTCTGGTCAACCCGCGCGCCTGCCACGAGACCGAGCTGGTGATCTCCCCGACCCGGGTCCGCAAGCGCGTGGCCGTGGTGGGCGCCGGGCCGGCGGGGCTGGCGTGCGCGGTCACGGCCTCCGAGCGCGGGCACGCGGTGACGCTGTTCGACGCGGCCGACGAGATCGGCGGCCAGCTGAACGTCGCGCGCCGGGTCCCCGGCAAGGAGGAGTTCGACGAGACGCTGCGCTACTTCCGCACCCGGCTCGCCGAGGAGGGGGTAGACCTCCGGCTCGGCACCCGGGCCACGTCCGCCGCGCTCGATGGCTTCGACGAGGTCGTCCTCGCCACCGGGGTCGAGCCCCGCTCCCCCGCGATCCCGGGCGTCGGGCACCCCAGCGTGGTCAGCTACCTGGACGTCCTGCGCGACGGCGCTCCGGTCGGGGACCGGGTCGCGATCGTGGGAGCGGGCGGCATCGGCTTCGACGTCGCCGAGTTCCTGACCGACGGCGGCGACGGGGCGAGCCTGGACCCGGAGGTCTTCTTCCGGCAGTGGGGCGTGGACACCGACTACGCGGACCGTGGCGGGCTTCGGGCCCCGGAGCGTCCGAAGCCGGGGCGCACGGTGCACCTGATCCAGCGCAAGGCCTCCAAGGTCGGGGCCGGGCTGGGCAAGACCACCGGGTGGATCCACCGCACCGAGATGCGTCACCGCGGCGTGACCATGATCGCGGGAGCGTCGTACGACCTGATCGACGACGAGGGCCTGCACCTCACCGTGGACGGGGAGCAGCGCCTGCTGCCGGTCGACACCGTGGTGCTGTGCGCGGGTCAGGAACCGCGCCGTGAGCTGTACGAGGAGCTGCGGGCAGCGGGGCGGCCGGTGCGTCTGATCGGCGGCGCCGACGTGGCGGCCGAACTGGACGCCAAGCGCGCGATCCGTCAGGGCACGGAGGTCGCCGCGGAGCTGTGAGGTCCCGCCGGCGGCCGTCCCTAGGATTCACTCCATGTCACTCCAGCACGCGATCCTCACCGCTCTGCTCGAGAAACCCTCATCGGGGCTCGAGCTGACGCGCAGGTTCGACCGGTCGATCGGCTACTTCTGGCCGTCCACGCACCAGCAGATCTACCGCGAGCTGGGAAGGCTGGAGCGGGCCGGTCACATCCGGGTCCTGCCGGCGGCGCAGCCGGCCCGCGGGCAGAAGAAGGAGTACGAGGTCCTGCCCGCGGGCCGCGAGGAACTGTCGGCCTGGGTCCGGCTGCCCGAGGACCCGCGACCGGTCCGCGATCCACTGCTGCTCAGGACGCGGGCGGCTGCGGTGGTCGGGGCCGGCGGGCTCGCGGGGGAACTGCGCAGGCACCTCGCGCTGCACCTGGAGCGGCTGGCGGAGTACCTGGAGATCGAGAAGCGGGACTTCTCCCCGGAGCGGACGTCGGACGAGGACCGGCTGCGGCACCTGGTGCTGCGCGGCGGGATCGACCTGGAGACCTTCTGGACGGGGTGGCTGAGCCGGGCGGTCGAGGACCTGGACGGTTCCGGCCCGCCGGACGGCCCCTCCGCAGTGCCCGGCGGAGTTCGGCCGCCGTCCGGATCAGGGGACGGGACGGGCTGACGGGCACGTCCCGGTCAGCGGGAACCGCCCCGCGCCCCGGCCGACTCCGCGCGCAGGACGAGGGGTTCGGCGGAGCGCGGCGCGGTGGGCGCCGGGCCCGGGATGACGACTCGTGACGGCGAGCTCGGTACGGCCGGCACCGGGGCGGCCTCGGACGGGCTCGCTGCCTGGGCGCGGCTGAGCAGGATCACGCCCCGCACGGCGGCGAGGGCGCCGACGAGCGCCGGGACGAGCCCGGCGAGCCCGCCCTGGAGTCGTTCGCCGAGGAGGACCAGACCGATCGCGGCGGCGGCCACCGGGTTGGCGAGTGTGACCACGGCCAGCGGGGCGCCGAGGCCGCCCCGGTAGGCGGTCTGGGAGAGCAGCAGCCCGCCCAGGGCGAAGAAGGAGACGAGCAGCGCCACACTCACCAGCCGCCAGCTGAGCAACGGGCCCGAGTGGTCGGTGGCCGCGACGGTCAGGGTCTGGGTGAGGGCGGAGGCCACGCCGGAGGTGATGCCCGACGCGGCCGCGTGCCTCAGGCCCGGCTTGGTCCCGGGGCGACTGAGCGCGGCGACGAGTGCCATGGTCACGGCGCCCACGCCCATGGCCTCGGGAAGGCTGAGGGTGTCGTGCGGCGCGGCGCCGCCGGCGGCCAGCAGCAGTGCCGCGAGGCCGAGGAGGGTCAGGAGGGTGCCGCGCCATTCCGTGCGGCTGACCCGGCGGCCGGCCGCGTGGGCGCCGAGCGGGACGGCGGCGACGAGCGTGAGCGCGCCGAGCGGCTGGACGAGTGTGAGGGGCCCGTACTTCAGCGCGGCGACGTGCAGCAGCGCCCCGCCCGCGTTGAGGCCGACCGCCGACCACCAGGCGCCACGGCCCAGCAGGCGCAGTGCCCCGGTGGAGGGTCCGGTACCGGCCGCGAGCCTGGCCTGCGCCACGGCGGCGGACGCGTAGGCCCCGGCCGAGACGAGGGAGAGCAGCACGGCTGCGAGTGTGGCGTTCATCGCCGTACTCCAGGCCGTGCGTAGGCGGCGGGCGCGTAGGCGCGTGCGGGGACGACCGCGGGCCAGGGCTGGTGCGCGGGGAGTGGTGTGCGCGGCAGCCGGAGGGCGGCGAAGGCCACGGCGAGCAGCGCCGAGACCGCGAGCGAGTCGAGCCAGTAGTGGTTGGCGGTGCCCACTATGACGAGCAGCGTGAGCAGTGGGTGCAGCAGCCACAGCAGGCCCCACCGGGAGCGGGTGGCGACGATCAGCCCCACGGCGACCACGAGCGCCCAGCCGAAGTGCAGGGAGGGCATCGCGGCGAACTGGTTGGCCGTGGAGTCGGTCGCGGGGCTGTCGCCGTACACCGTGGGGCCGTAGACCTGACCGGTGTCGACGAGACCCGCCGCGCGCAGCAGGCGCGGCGGAGCGAGCGGGAAGAGGAGGTGCAGCGCGAGCGCGGCGCCGGTGAGCGCGGTCAGGACGCGGCGTGACCAGACGTAGTGGCGGGGCCGGCGCCGGTACAGCCAGACCAGGAAGGCCAGCGTGGCCGGGAAGTGCACGGTCGCGTAGTAGGTGTTGGCCAGCTGGACGAGCGTGTGGCTGTGCAGGAGCAGACCCTGTACGGCTCCCTCGTCGGGGAGGCCGGCGGCCCGCTCGAACTTCCAGACGTGTCCGGCGTTGCGGAAGGCTTCCTCGACACGTCCGTTCGCGGCCTGCCGGCCGAGTTTGTAGACGAGGAAGAGTCCCACGACCAGAAGGAGCTCGCGGACGAGGGGCGGTCGGGCTGAGGTGTCCGGCTCCCGGTCCGCGCGCTCGCTGCGGGTGTGCATCACCCGTGCCCCTTTGCTGACGGTGCGCTGTGATCACGCCGGCATGGCCAGTCCATGCCGTATCGATACGCCAGTGTACCGATACGTCGGCGTATCGGTACACCCGCGTATCGGTACACTGGCGTACCGGGGTCCCCCGCCGCAGAGTCGCAGAGAGGGAAGAAGATGCCGTCGCCCGTTTCCGCACAGGAGCCAGCACCCGCGTCACGCCGGTCGAAGATCACACCGGAGCGGGCACAAGAGCTCTACGCGGCCGTGCTGGACCTGCTCCGGGAGAGCGGTTACGAGGCGCTGACCATGGAGGGCGTGGCCTCGCGCACCCGGTGCGGGAAGTCCACGCTCTACCGCCAGTGGGGGTCGAAGCCCGAACTGGTCGTCGCCGCGCTGCGCTGCACCCGCAGGACGCTGCTCTCGGACATCGACACCGGCAGCCTCAGCGGCGACCTGCACGAGGTCGCGCGGACCGTGGAGGGGGCGTCCGACCAGGACACCGCACTGATGCACGCCCTCGGTCACGCCGCGCTCCAGAATCCGGACCTGCTCGGCGCACTCCGCTCCACCCTGATCGCACCGTCGATCGCCGCGATCGACGCCATGGTGGACCGCGCCGTCCTGCGCGGCGAGATCGAGGCGGGCAACCCAGCCGCGGACTACGTCGCGGCGCAGGTGATCGGCGCCATGCGCGCCAGGTCACTGCTGGAGGGGCGGTACTCGGACGAGGCCTTCCTCACCCGCTTCGTCGAGTGCGCCGTACTCCCCTCACTCGGCCTCCCCGCCTCCCCGCCCACCCCCCGGAGGAGCGAGGCCCGATGAACGTGGGCCGTCGCCCGAGCGGATGACGGCGGCCCACCCGCGCGCCGCACCGTGGGGACGGGGTCGGCGCACGAACGGCCGGCCGGTGGTCTCCGAGGTGCCCGAGGAAGAGATCGTCCAGATCAAGAACGGTGAGCGGAAGAACGT
>NZ_JBFALP010000031.1:0-35800 GCF_040660235.1 Streptomyces sp. NPDC049970
CCCCAGGGGGCCCGCCGGCCGGTCGTGCCGTGTCAGACGCGGTGCAGCAGCGTCGCCATGACCTCGTACAGCGTCCCCTCCGGGTCCGCCGCCGCTCCCTCCGAACGCCAGGCCACGAACCCGTCCGGGCGCACCAGCACGGCGCCCTCGACGGACGTGCCGTGGGAGGCCGCCCAGTCCGCGCCTTCCTCCGCCTCCAGGTCCGCGCCCGGACCCGAACCGATGCCGAAGGCGTCCAGACGTACCCCGAGGCGCTTCGCCACCTGGTCAGCGGCCGTGCGCCAGTCCTGGTGCCGGGCGTCGCACAGCAGGACGAACGCCTGCTCGTACAGATCGAGGGTCGACACGCGCTCCCCGTCCCGGCCGAGCCACATGTGCGGCGCCCGTGAGCCGGGTTCCCCCGTCAGGCCCATGCCGTCGGGCACCACCGGGAGGGTCGGGTCGGCACCCAGCACCGCTCCCCGCACGTACCGGTAGCCCAGAGCGACCGTGAGCATGCCACCGCCCTTTCGGCCGCCGCCACCAGGGCCCGGCGAGCCGGCGTAACCAGGGTGGCTGTGCTCGCTCGAACGTGCCGACGCCCGCGCACTCGTGGCCTTCGCCACGGGAAGCCGCTCCGCCTCGTACGTCCCCAGAAGCCCCGGCCGGGCCGCGCCGTCGATCACCGCGGCCAGCTTCCACGCCAGGTTGTGCGCGTCCTGGATCCCGGTGTTGGAACCGAAGGCCCCGGTGGGGGACATCTCGTGGGCCGAGTCGCCGGCCAGGAAGACCCTGCCCGACCCGTACCGTTCGGCGACCCGCTCCGCCGCGTGCCACGGGGCCTTGCCGGTGATCTCGACGTCGAGGTCCGGCGCACCGACGGCGCGGCGGATATGGTCCGCGCACCGCTCGTCGGTGAAGTCCTCCAGCGTCTCACCCCGGTCCGGGTGCCACGGTGCGTGGAAGACCCACCGCTCCTCGTTGTCCACGGGCAGCAACGCCCCGTCCGCCTCCGGGTCGGTCAGGTAGCAGACGATGAAGCGCCGGTCACCGACCACTGCGGCGAGCCGCCGGGAGCGGAACGTGATGCTCACGTTGTGGAAGAGGTCCCCGGGGCCCGTCTGGCCGATGCCCAGCTGTTCCCGGATCGGGCTGCGGGGACCGTCGGCCGCGACGAGGTAGTGCGCGCGCACCGTGCTGTGCGCCCCGGTCCCACGGTCCTTCACCACGGCGGTGACCCCGTCCGGGTCCTGCTCGAAGCTGATCAGCTCGGTGGAGAACCGCAGCTCGCTGCCCTGCGCCCTCGCGTGGTCGACCAGGACGGGTTCCAGGTCGTTCTGGCTGCACAGGCACCAGCCGCTCGGGCTGAACCTGGCGAGCCCGCCGCCCGGGTCGATCTCCTTGAACAGCCATTCCTGGTCGTCCCCGGTGAGCGAGCCGGCCTGCAGGATGCCGTGGTTGTCCGCCAGCACGGACGCGGCGTCGCGGATCTTCCGCTCCGCGCCCGCGGCGCGGAACAGCTCCATGGTGCGGACGTTGTTGCCGCGCCCGCGCGGGTGGGTCGAGGTGCTGCGGTGTTTCTCCACCAGCAGGTGGCGGACGCCGAGCCGGCTCAGGAAGAGGGACGTGGACAGGCCCACCAGGGAGCCGCCCACGATGAGGACCGGTACGCGGTGGTCGACGTTCTCGTTCATCTGTTGCTCCAGCTCGGACGCACGACGGATGCAGTGTCCATGCCCTCGCGGAAGGGGTTCGGCAGGGCTTCCGACGACGCCTCACCTGAACGGTTCATAAATCTCGCGCCACCCGTACCAGCGTTCCACGATCAGTCGCGGGAGCGATGTCCGCGATGCCGGGGCGTCGCCACGTGACGGCGGACAGGGAGCTGTGCACCTTCCACCGATACCGACGGATGACGAGGGGCCACAGGACGTGACCGCCGCACCGTCTCGAAGGAGAACGAAAATGACGAACGTCTCGGAACGGATATCACAGTCCGCCTTCGACGGTTCGAGGCTCCGGGTCATATTGATGATGGACCTGTACGACGGCGCCCAGAACGAGTTCCTCGAGGCGTACGAGCACATGCGCAACCAGGTGGCCTCGATCCCCGGACACATCAGCGACCAGCTGTGCCAGTCCATCGAGAACCCCTCGCAGTGGCTCATCACCAGCGAGTGGGAGAGCGCGCCGCCCTTCCTCGCCTGGGTGAACAGCGAGGAGCACGTGGCGACTGTGCAGCCCCTGCACAACTGCGTACGTGACACCCGCTCCCTCCGCTTCAGCGTCCTCCGGGAGACCGGCGTCGCCTTCGAGAGCACCTCGGAGAGGGCCAAGGGCGGTCTCCAGTCCGCTCCCCGCCTCGGGGACGGCGTCGTGCGCCACGCGCTCACGTTCACGGTCAAGCCGGGCACGGAGGAGATGGTCGCGAAGATCCTCGCCGACTACGACTCCCCGCAGGCCCGCGTCGACGAGAACACCCGGTTGCGCCGCACCTCGCTCTTCATGCACGGAAACCGTGTCGTGCGAGCGGTCGAGGTCGAGGGCGACCTGATGGCCGCGCTGCGCCACGTCTCCCGCCAGCCCGAGGTCAGGGCCGTCGAGGAGGCCATCAACCCGTACCTGGAGCAGGACCGGGATCTCAACGACCCCGACTCCGCCCGGATGTTCTTCACCCGGGCGGCGCTCCCGACCGTCCACCACGTGACGGCGGGCCGGCACTCCTCGGCGGAGGTCGAGCGGCACTCGCTGTTCTACCAGGCCAAGGAAGGCTGCGGCATGGCGCTCGCCCGGCTGCTCGCCGGCCAGGACGAGGAGGCGGCGGAAGACGCCACGAGCCCCATCGAGAGCAGCACGATCTTCCAGCGCGACGACATCGTGGTCCGGCTCCTCGAGGTGAGCGGCCCGCTCGGCGCGCAGCCCACGCAGGCCCTCGGCATCGGCGGCAACCGCAAGGCGGCCATGCTCGGCCGGCTGCTCGACGGCGGGGCGAACGGCCTGCCGACGACCGACCAGGAGGCCGCGCGCTTCCTCGCCCAGGCCGAGATGAACCTGATCACCGACCGCCGGGCAGCCCAGTCCTGACGCGTCACCGGCGACGGGCCCACCCCGCTCTGCCCACACACCGTACGAAGTGCCTGGAGGAGACCACCCATGACCACCCACCGGCCTCGCATCGTGGACCTCAGCGAGACTCAGCCCAACCGCAGGCGCGGAGGCGACCTGCGCGCCCTGCTCACACCCACGGCGGTGGGTGCCACCAGCGGCTTCATGGGGCTGGCACTCGTCGACCCCGGTGACCGCATCGGCGAGCACTACCACCCGTACTCCGAGGAATTCGTGTACGTCGTGGCCGGGCTCCTCGAAGTCGACCTGGACGGCGAGACGTTCCCCATGCGGCCCGACCAGGGCCTGCTCATCCCGCCGCACGTCCGCCACCGCTTCCGCAACGTCGGGGACGTGGAGGCGCGCATGGTCTTCCACCTCGGCCCGCTGGCCCCGCGCCCGGAGCTGGGGCACGTGGACACCGAGGTCACGGAGACCGGCGACCCCGCTGACGGCTACGCCCCGCCAGAACGAACGGGGGCCGCCTCATGACACGGCGCGTAGCCGTCACCGGAGTCGGTGTCGTCGCCCCCGGCGGCATCGGCGCACCGGCCTTCTGGGACCTCCTCGCCAACGGCCGCACCGCGACACGCGGCATCACACTGTTCGACCCGGCGCAGTTCCGCTCGCGCATCGCCGCCGAGTGCGACTTCGACCCCGTCGCGCACGGCCTCGACGAGGAGCTGATCGCCCGCTCGGACCGGTACATCCAGTTCGCCCTGGTCGCGGCCAGGGAGGCGCTGGGCGATGCCGGACTCGACCTCGAGAAGGAGGACCCCTGGCGCATCGGGGTCTCCCTCGGGACCGCCGTCGGCGGAACCACCCGGCTCGAGCACGACTACGTCGCCGTCAGTGGCAGCGGCGCCCGCTGGGACGTCGACCACCGGCCGGCGGGTGCCCACCTCGAGCGGGCGTTCGCTCCGAGCACCCTCGCCTCCGCCGTCGCGGAGGAGGTCGGTGCGCACGGACCCGTCCAGACCGTCTCGACCGGCTGCACCTCCGGCCTCGACGCGATCGGCTACGCCTTCCACTCCGTCGAGGAGGGAAGGGTCGACGTCTGCATCGCCGGGGCGTCCGACACGCCGATCACCCCCATCACGGTGGCCTGCTTCGACGCGATCAAGGCCACGTCGGCGAACAACGACGACCCGGAGCACGCCTCCAGGCCGTTCGACGCCCGCCGGGACGGGTTCGTGATGGGGGAGGGCGGTGCGGTGCTCGTGCTCGAGGACCTCGAGCACGCCCGCGCCCGGGGCGCCACCGTCTACTGCGAGATATCGGGCTACGCCACCTTCGGCAACGCCTACCACATGACCGGCCTGACCAGCGAAGGCCTGGAGATGGCCGAGGCCATCAACACCGCCCTCGCGCACGCCCGGCTGGACGGCTCGCAGGTCGACTACGTCAACGCGCACGGCTCGGGCACCAAGCAGAACGACCGGCACGAGACCGCCGCGGTGAAGCGGGCCCTCGGCACGCACGCGTACAAGGTCCCGATGAGCTCGATCAAGTCGATGGTCGGCCACTCCCTCGGCGCCATCGGAGCGATCGAGATCGCCGCGTGTGTGCTGGCCCTCAAGCACCAGACGGTGCCTCCGACGGCCAACTACGAGACCGCGGACCCCGAGTGCGACCTCGACTACGTACCGCGCACCGCCCGGCCCCTGAAGCTGCGCAGTGTGCTCTCGGTCGGCAGCGGCTTCGGCGGGTTCCAGTCCGCCGTCGCCATGACCCGATCAGGCGGGAGGACCCCATGAACGCCCCGGCAAGCCGCAGTTCCGTCATCACGGGGATCGGCGTCGTCGCCCCCAACGGGACCGGCGCCGGCGCCTTCTGGAAGCAGACCCAGGAAGGCGTCAGCGTCCTCGACACCATCTCCCGAGAGGGCTGCGAGGACCTCCCGCTGCGCGTCGCGGGCGAGGTCAGGGACTTCGACCCGGTCGCGTTCATCGAGGAGCGCTACCTCGTCCAGACCGACCGCTTCACGCACTACGCGATGGCGGCCGCCGATCTGGCCCTGGACGACGCCCGGCTGGGCCGCGCCGACTACGAGGGCGCCCCGTTCAAGGTGGGCGTGGTCACCGCCGCCGGATCCGGCGGCGGCGAGTTCGGCCAGCGCGAGCTGCAACGGCTCTGGGGGCAGGGCTCCCGGTTCGTCGGCCCCTACCAGTCCATCGCCTGGTTCTACGCGGCCAGCACCGGCCAGATCTCGATCCGGGGCGGCTTCAAGGGACCGTGCGCCGTCGTGGCCAGCGACGAGGCCGGCGGCCTGGACGCGATCATGCACGCGGCGCGCTCCATCCGGCGCGGCACGGACGCCGTCGTCGTCGGCGCGGCGGAGGCGCCGCTCGCGCCGTACTCGGTCGTCTGCCAGCTGGGCTACGACGACCTCAGCCTGAGTGACGAACCCACCCGCGCCTACCGGCCGTTCACCGCCGACGCATGCGGATTCGTACCGGCCGAAGGCGGCGGCATGCTCGTGGTGGAGGAGGAGAGGACCGCCCGCGCCCGCGGCGCCAGGATCCGGGCCGAACTGGCCGGTCACACCGCCACCTTCACCGGTGCCTCCAGGTGGGAGGAGTCCCGCGCGGGACTGGCGCACGCGATCGAAGGGGCGCTGCGCGAGGCCGGCTGCGCACCGGAGGAGATCGACGTGGTCTTCGCGGACGCGCTCGGCGTGCCCGCCGCGGACCGCGCCGAGGCGCTGGCCATCGCCGACGCGCTCGGCGCACACGGACGGCGCGTACCCGTGACGGCACCCAAGACCGGGACCGGCCGCGCCTACTGCGGTGCCCCCGTGCTCGACACGGCCGCCGCCGTACTCGCCATGGAGCACGGCCTGATCCCGCCGACGCCCAACGTCTTCGACGTCTGCCACGACCTCGACGTCGTCACGGGGCGCGCGCGCCCCGCCGAACTGCGGACGGCTCTCGTGCTGAGCCGAGGACTCATGGGATCGAACGCGGCCCTGGTGCTGCGGAGTCCCGCCCACACCCCTGCCTGAGAAGGAGCAGTACCGATGACCGCTCAACTGACCTACGAAGAACTGGCCGCCCTCATGAAGAACGGTGCCGGCCTCACCGTCGACCCGTCCGCGATGGCGAGCAGTCCCGGCTCCGCCTTCGACGAGTACGGCCTGGACTCGCTCGGGCTGCTCGGCATCGTCGCCGCGCTCGAGAACCGGTACGGCCACCCGCTGCCCGTCGACGCCGACCGGTGCAGGACGCCCCGCGAGTTCCTCGACCTCGTGAACACCACCCTCGTGACAGGAGCCTGACGTGTCCGGACACACCGAGAACGAGATCACCATCGCCGCGCCCCTGGACCTGGTCTGGGACATGACGAACGACCTCGAGAACTGGCCGCAGCTGTTCAGCGAGTACGCGGCCGTCGAGGTGATGAAGCGCGAGGGCCAGAAGACGACCTTCCGCCTCACGATGCACCCCGACGACAACGGCAAGGTCTGGAGCTGGGTGTCGGAGCGCACCACGGACCGCCAGGGCCGCAACGTACGCGCCCGGCGGGTCGAGCCCGGTCCGTTCCAGCACATGGACATCCGGTGGGAGTACTCGGAGGTCCCGGGCGGTACGCGCATGCACTGGCGGCAGGACTTCGCGATGCGCCCCGACGCACCGGTCGACGACGCGTGGATGACCGACAACATCAACCGCAACTCCCGCGTCCAGCTGGAGCTCATCCGCGACAAGATCGAACAGCGCGACCGGGAACGCCGCTCCGCCTCGGTCCCCGCCAACTGATGCCCCGAAAGGCAGCCAGATGCACCACGCACTGATCGTCGCCCGGATGGCGCCCGAGTCCGCACCGGACATCGCGGACCTGTTCGCGGCCTCCGACGACACCGACCTGCCCCACCTCGTCGGCGTGAACAGGCGCACCCTGTTCCAGTTCGGCGACGTGTACCTCCACCTGATCGAGTCCGAACGCCCCCCGGGCCCGGAGATCGCGAAGGTGATGGAGCACCCGGAGTTCAAGGCCATCAGCGACCGGCTGACCGCCTTCGTGAGCCCCTACGACCCGCAGACCTGGCGTGGTCCGAAGGACGCGATGGCCCAGCAGTTCTACCGGTGGCAGCGGGACGGCTCCGCCTGACGCACGGACGATCGCCCCGGGTCCGGCACCTGAGTGCCGGACCCGGGGCGATTTCCGCGCCCGGGGCCGGGGCTACGGCACGACGCACTCGAAGGCGTGCAGGTACGCGTTGACCGGGTGGATCTCGCCCACGCGCAGACCCGCGTCGGACATCCGCGTGACCAGGCTCTCCCTGGTGTGCTTGGCACCCCCGACGTTGAGCAGGAGCAGCAGGTCCATCGCGGTGGTGAACCTCATCGACGGGGTGTCGTCGACGAGGTTCTCGATGACCACCACTCGGGCGCCGGGGCGGGCGGCGGCGACCACGTTGGCGAGCGTCCTGCGGGTGCTCTCGTCGTCCCATTCGAGGATGTTCTTGATGATGTAGAGATCCACCTCGAACGGGATGTCCTCACGGCAGTCGCCGGGCACGATCCGTACCCGGTCCGCGAGCGGGCCGCCGTCACGGAGCCGTGCGTCGGCACGGGCCACGACGCCGGGCAGGTCCAGGAGCGTCCCGTGGACCGAGGGGTGCTTCTCCAGGAGACTCGCGAGCACATGGCCCTGACCGCCGCCGATGTCGGCGACCGAGGACACCCCCGTGAGGTCGAGGAGCTCCGCGACGTCCCGCGCCGACTGGACGCTGGACGTGGTCATCGCCCGGTTGAACACCTGGGCGGACTCGCCGGCGTCCTGGTGGAGATAGTCGAAGAAGCCCTTGCCGAACGTCTCCGGGAAGACGCTCGTGCCGGAGCGCACGGCGTCCTCGAGCTTCGGCCAGACCTCCCAGGTCCAGGGCTCCGTGCACCACAGGGAGATGTAGCGGAGGCTGTGGGGGTCGTCCTCCCGCAGCAGCCGCGACATCTCGGTGTGGGTGAACTTCCCGTCCTCGGTCTCGCTGAAGATCCCGTAGCAGGTCAGCGCACGCATCAGTCGCCGCAGCGGTTCGGGCTCGGCGTCCACGACCAGGGCCAGCTCCGCGGCCGACGAGGGCGTCTCGCCCAGGGCGTCGGCGACGCCGAGCCTGGCCGCGGCGCGCACGGCCGCGGCGCAGGCCGCTCCGAACACGAGCTCGCGCAGGCGCATCGACGGCGGAGGCGTCTGCGCGGCGGGCGTCCGGGGTGTGTCGAGCGGCGCTGTGGCGGGGGCGGTCTCAGGGGTGGGGCTCACGGTGGTCATACCGTCTCGTTCCTCCTTGTGCGGCGTTCGGCGGTCATTCGGCACACATCCCGGCCGGAACCGACGTCCCGCACGTGTTGCTGACGAAGGTGTTGCCCTTGCCCGCGGTGTCGCGGTTGGCGAGGTCGGCGGGCTTGTTGCCGCGCACGAGGTTGCGGTTGATGGAGTTGTCGGTGTTCAGCGCGCCCACGAAGCTCTTGAAGAGCAGGATGCCGCCCGAGAGGGGGGTCGAGCCGACGTTGTCCCGGACGACGTTGGAACGCACGATCGTGCTCTCACTGCCGGTGAGGACGATGCCGGATCCCTGGATCGCCGAGAGGCGCGGGGTCGCCGGACAGAACTTGTTGTTCTTCAGGATCCGGTTGCCGCTGATCGTCATCGCCCCGGCGGCCGGCTTGGACTCGTCGCCCACCACGAAGACCCCGCTGCAGTTGCCGGTCAGGGTGTTGCCGTCGATCACGAGGTTCCTGACCCTGCGGGCGGTGACACCGATACGGTTCCCGGTCACCGAGTTGTCGACGACGAGCGTTCCCCCGGTGTCGGTCGCCCCGCCCTCCTCGGTCACCGAGTTGGCGACGAAGATCCCCGCGTCGCCGTTGGCTGTGGCGGTGTTGCGCCGGAAGTCACCGCGCGTCGAGCGCTCCTGTGCGATCCCCCAGGTGCCGTTCTTCGAGGCGGTCACCCTGCGCACCGACAGCCCGTCGGTCCAGGAGGACCAGACGCCGCTCTCGCCGAAGCCGGAGACGGTCAGCGAGCGGATCCTGACGTCGTCGACGGTGTGGCCCTTGGTCCCGACGACGCAGATGCCGTTCCCGCCAGCCGCACAGGCGTTGGCGGCCCTCGGGCCCTTGGCCGCCGCGGGCCCCTTGGCGGCCTTGGCGGGCTTTGCGGTCTTGACCGCGGCCGGTGTGATCACCGTACGTCCACCGGTCCCGCGCAGGGTCAGACCGGGCGTCGTGATCAGGACGCTTTCGCGATACGTTCCCGGCCGGATGACGATGGTGTCGCCGGGCTGAGCCGCGTTCACCGCACCCTGGATCGATTCGCCCGGGTGCACGACGTGGTCACGGTGCCCCGATGCCGCAGTTGGCACGGCCGCGAGGCTCAGCGCGGTGGCCGTGACGACGGTGATGCCCGCCAGGCTGTTCATGTGTCTTGTTCTCATGAGCCGAAGCTATGGGCGATCAACCGCCGGTGCCACGCAGGGTGAGCGTATGGATACAAGGCGTGCCTGAATGGCTTACCGCCCCGGGGCCTGTCACCCGTCGCGTTCGCGGGGCGGTTCCGGCCCCGGCCGGACGTGACCGCGCGGCCGGGCCGGCGCAGCCGTAGCGTTGCCCCCATGACGGCTGAGCGGGATCTCGCGACACTGCTGCGGAGCATGCGGCCGGAACTGCTGCCCGGGCGCTACGTCTTCGCCACGCTGCCCGGCGGCGATGTCCCCGAGGGCGTCACCCCCGTCGTCACCGTCTCCGAACAGGAAGGGCTGACGCTGGTCGTCCCCGAGGCGCAGGCCGTGGCGACGGGCCTCGAGTACCACTTCGTCGCGGGCCGCATCACGCTCCGCGTGCATTCCGCACTGGACGCGGTCGGGCTGACGGCCGCGGTCGCCCTGGGCCTCACGGACGCCGGAATCAGCTGCAACGTGGTCGCCGGATTCCACCACGACCACCTGTTCGTCCCGTACGCCCGTGCGACCGAGGCGGTCCGGGTGCTGGAAGCGCTGGCGGCGGAGTCCGGGTAGGAGTGCCCGGCTCCTTGACGTGAGCCGGGACACGTAACATGGGCCCCATGTCCTTCCTCCGCCGCCGTAGCGCCGCCACACCCGCGGGCCCGGACTTCGATGTCCTGGCCATGGACCCGGGGGACTGGCCCGGCAACCTCGGCGCCGGTCTGCTCCCCGCTCCCGACGGGAGCTGTCAGGGCGTGTTCCTGCGCTACGACCTGTTCGGCGGCCGCGGTCCCGCGATGATCATCGGCAATCTGCCCGAGGGATCACCCGCCCGCGAGACCGAGGAGGGCCAGGTCCCCTTCGAGGTCGCACAGCTCCTCCTCGCGCTCGAGAACGACGAACCGGTCGAGGTGACCGGCAGCGAGGACGTCCCCGTCATGCAGGGTGACAGCCTGCTGATCGTGCGCCGGATCAAGCTCTCCGAGAGCCGGATCTCCTGCGTGCAGTTCGACCGCAGCGACGGCGTACTCGTCACCATCGCCAGCTGGGACCGGCCGATCACGGACGACCTGTACGCCCTGTTGAAGCCACTTCCCGCGGAGCTTTTCCAGCAGGGCTGAAACGTCCCTGCGCCGTGAGCAGCCGGGTCACCCGTGCCGCCGACGTCCCGAGCCCCGTGGGACCGCTGATGTGCCAGGGGGTGCCGCTGCCCCGCCGCAGGTCCTCCTCGCGGTAGCGCCGGCAGCCCCGGTGCCAGATGAGGATGCCCGCCATCCAGTGCTGGAGTTCCACCACGTACCCGGCGAGGACCTCCCTGGCCTCGGCGTCCAGGTCGAAGTCGTCGTACAGGACGGGGAGTTCCTGCTCGGCGACATGCCGGAACTGGCGCATCCGGGAGTTCATCAGGTCGTCCACGATCGCGACCCCCGTCGGATAGTCCACCCCGAAGAAGTTCTGCACGACCAGGACGCCGTTGTGCACCTCGCCCTCGTACTCGATCTCCTTCTGGTAGGAGAACAGGTCGTTCAGCAGGCACGCGTAGTCGGCTGCCGCGTTCTCCAGCGAACGCATCGGGCCACTGCGGTAGACGGCGTCCGGGACCTTCCTGCCGTGACCCAGCCGGCACAGGCTCATCGTGAGGTCCGAACCGAACGTCGCCCGGCGCATCTCCATGTAGTCGACCGGGTCGGGAATCCGGTTCTGCGCCTGGTTCGCCAGCTCCCACAGCCAGCTCGCCGTCATCGTCTCCACCGCCTCCCGGAAGGTGCGGCGGGCGTCCCCGTCCATCGGGCCGGCCGTCCGCTGCCAGAGGTCGGCGAGTCCGCGCTCCAGCGCGTTGACCGGCTCGGGCACGGACGAGCCCTCCAGCGGCATGAACAGCGACAGCCGCTCGTTGGCCAGCCGCGCCCCCGCCAGATCCCGCGTCCGGCCGTGCACCACGGGGAACCAGTCGTCGCCGTACGTCCCCCAGGTCAGCCAGCCCGAGGACAGATCGAGCTCGTCCGGAGTGGCGTCCGGATCCAACCCGGCCGCGCACAGCGGCAGATCCGTCGCCACGAGCCGCTCCTCGTCCCAGATGTGCGAACCGGGCACACCGGGCTGCGCCTCCAGCAGACCCATCCGGTGCGACCACTCGACGATCCGGACGCGCGCCCCGTCCAGGTGCGGACTCAGCGTCGTGGTGAACGGCATGTCGAAGTCCGGCAGCAGCGAAGGACCCACCCGCTGGTGGGGCACGTGCGTGTGGCTGCGCGACCGCAGGGACTCCGAACGAGGGGGCAGGCGGATCGAGGCGGCGGCCATGGCGAAGCCGGGAACGCTCTCCCCCGCGCCGCCGCCGTTCATGTAGCGGCTGGACCGCATGTGCCACTCATGGCCGCCCGACTGCCAGTCCTGAAGCCCCTTGACGTACGCCAGGACGGCGACGGTCTCGTCGGGGGTCAGCCCCTTCTCCGCGCAGAGCGGCCCGAGCTCGGTGAGAACGGTGTTCTCGAACTGCTGCAGGCGTGAGGTCAGAAGATCGTTGACCGCCTCCGCCGCCTCCTGCGTCGAGCAGCGCAGGAACTTCTCCAGGACCAGCACGCCGTTGCTGTTCTCGCCCTCGTCCTCGACCTCGCGCTGGTACGAGAAGAGGTCGTTGCGAAGATGCACCCCGTCGGAGAACGCGTCGCTCAGCACCCGCAGAGCACGGGTGCCCGCCACCGAGGCGGGCACCTCGGCGCCTGCCGCGTACTCCACCAGCCCGGCCGACCACGGCGCCCCGCCCACCTTGCGGCGCATCTCGATGTACTCGACGGGGTTGGCGACGCGTCCCTCGTTGATGTTCGCGAGCTCCCACAGGGACTCGTTGAGGAGGTTCTCCGTCGACTCGGCGAACCTGGCACGCCAGGCGTCGGACATGCTCGGCACCGTCCTGGCCCAGAGGTCGGCGAGCCCCGCCTCCACGGGGTTCGTGGGATCGGGCGTCGAGGCGCCCCGGTCCATCGGCATGAAGGCGGGAAGCCGATCCAGGTACCTCTTGCCGCCCTCACGGTCAGGAGTGCGCTTGAACAGCTCCAGGAAGTGGTCGTCGAAGAAGAAGACCCACACATACCAGTCGGTCACGAGGGACAGCGCCTCGGCCGAGCAGTCAGGGTGTGTGTACGCGCAGAGCAGCGCGTAGTCGTGGGACTCGAGGTCCTTCTCCTCCCAGATCCCCGAGCCCTCCAGCATTCCCATTCCGCGCGCCCACTCCCGGGTGTGGCTCCGGGCCGCCTCCAGGTGCGGGTTGAGGCGCGCCGGATACGGCACGTAGAAGTCCGGCAGGGTGAAGGGCTGTGCCATGTGTGCGTCCGGCCTTTCCGAGAACTCCGCGTGATCCACGCGGACCGGTCCTGTCGGCGCCAGCTCTACCCCTCGGCCATCCGGGGCACGCACGGTCCGAAATAGTCATACAAGCTCAAGGATGGATGCACACTGCACTCTTGACTCACCAACACCTTGCGCCTCAGAGTGTGCGCCGACAAAGGAACGCGGAGAGCGCTCCCGCGCGGCTCCGCAACCGTCCGGCCCCAGAAGGATTGTCATGACGTCGAAGCAGAGGCTCAGACTCGCGCTCGCACTGACCACGGCAGGGGCGCTGAGCGTGGCGCTCCTCTCCCCGGCGGCCGCAGGAGCGGACACCGTACGGCCCGAATGTCCACGCGGTCTCGCCTGCGACTGGGTCCCCGCCGCCTACCAGCAGACCGGTGACCCCGCGGACAAGGACACGTACGGCAACTACGACACGGCGGACCGGCCGGACAGCAACCAGGTCAAGTTCATCGTCCTGCACGACACCGAGGTCGACTTCGACACCACTCTGAAGATCTTCCAGAACCCGCTCAACCAGACCTCGGCCCACTACGTGGTGCGTTCGTCCGACGGCCACGTCACGCAGATGGTGAAGACCAAGGACGTCGCCTGGCAAGCGGGCAACTGGTACCTCAACACCCACTCCGTCGGCATCGAGCAGGAGGGCGTCGCGGCCGAGGGCGCCAAGTGGTACACCCCGGAGATGTACCGCTCGACCGCGCGGCTGGTGCGTCACCTGGCGGCCAAGTACGACATCCCGCTCGACCGGCAGCACATCATCGGACACGACGGCGTACCGCCGACCAGCGCCGCGGGGACCCAGAACATGCACTGGGACCCGGGACCCTACTGGGACTGGAACCGCTTCATGGCGCTGCTCGGCCGGCCCTCCGCGCCGAGTGCCCCCAAGAGCAGTGAACTGGTGACCGTCAGCGCCGACTTCACCAAGAACCAGCAGGAGTTCCGCGACTGCGAGAAGAGCGTCGACCTGCCCCGGCAGGGAAGCAGCGCGGTTCCGCTGCACACCGGGCCCTCTGCGGACTCGCCGCTCTTCTCCGACCCCGGGCTCCACCCGGACGGATCCCCGGGGACGAACTGTGCCGCGGACTGGGGCAGCAAGATCAGTGCCACCCAGCAGGCCGTGGTCGCCGACAGGGCGCCGGGTTGGACGGCGATCTGGTGGTACGGACAGAAGGCCTGGTTCAGCACCCCGGCGGGCGCCCGGGTCACCACCCCCACCTCGGGGAAGGTCGTCCGGCCGAAGTCGGGCAAGGCCGAAGTGCCGGTGTACGGGGTGGCGTACCCGGAGAAGGGGGAGTACCCCGCGGACTTCGTCAAGCCGACGGTGGGCACCCCGCTCGTCTACACCATCAAGGCGGGACAGGCCTTCCCAGGCGGCGGCGAGGCCCCGACCGGCTACTACTACTCACCGACCATCGACGCGTCGAAGCCCTACGACCACACGTACTTCCGTGGAGCCCAGAAGTACGTGACGGTGCAGATCGGCCACCGGATCGGCTTCGTGAAGGCCTCCGACGTCGACATCGTACGAGCGCGCTCGTGACCCCTGGCTGAGAAGACGGCGGCGCGCTGCGGAACCCGTGTGTCGGCACCGGTCCCGCAGCGCGCTTCCCCCGTCCGTCAGGCCGGTTGATCCGGCGTGGTCAGCGCGTGCCCACCGCGGCGCGCACGGCCCGCCGGGCCATCGCGCAGTCGTCGTGCAGCCTGCGGAGCAGGAGGCGCTGCTGCTCGCCGGAGGACAGCACGCCCTGTCGCGTCTGACCGCCACCGGACGGAGCGCCGTCGCGCATGGCCCGCTGCACAGCCGTCTCGTACGTACGGATCTCCCGGGTCAGCACGATCATGAGGTTGATCAGGAACGCGTCGCGAGCGGCTGCCCCCGCCGCCTGTGCCAGCTGGCTGATCTGCCGCCGAGCGGCAGGCGCGTCACCGAGCACGGCCCAGAGCGTCGCGAGGTCGTAACCCGGCAGGTACCAGCCCGCGTGCTCCCAGTCCACCAGCACGGGTCCCGTCGGCGGCAGCAGGATGTTGGAGAGCAGCGCGTCACCGTGGCAGAACTGGCCCATGCCCTGCCGGCCGCCCGCGTGCGCCAGGCCGTGCAGCAGCTTCTGCAGGTCACCCAGATCGCGGTCCGTGAAGAGCCCCAACTCGTGATAGCGGGCGATGCGGGACGCGTAGTCCAGCGGTGCGTCGAACAGGCCCGCCGCCGGCCTCCAGGCGTTGATGTGGCTGATCGCTCCGAGCACGGCCCGGAGGTCCGCGCGGGGAGGTGCCTCCACGGGGTGCCTCGTCAGTGCCGCGACGCGGCCGGGCATCCGCTCGATCACCAGGGTGCAGTTCTCCGGGTCCGCCGCGATGAGCCGCGGGGCCCGGACCGGCGGGCGGTGCCTGACGAACGCGCGGTATGCCGCTATTTCGTGGCGGAACCGCTCAGTCCACTCGGGGGAGTGGTCGAGTAAGCACTTGGCCACCGCCGTCGCGCGGCCGGTGGTGCCCACGATGAGCACCGAGCGACCGCTCCTGCGCAGGACCTGCACCGGGTTGAACTCGGGGCAGATGCGGTGGACCGAGGCGATGGCCATTCTCAACTGCGCGCCCTGGGCGCCCGACAGGTCGAGACGTCCGCTGAGCGGTTGGGTGCCCGGCCCCGCCGCCCGCCGGTTCTGACCTGTGCCGGACGCCGGCGAAGCGGCGCGTGGGTCGAGATACGGGCCGCCGCCCGACCCCATGGGACGGAGCGGCCGGGGTGGGGCGGACACGGAGGACGATGCTGTGTACATGGGCTAGACAGATCCCTTCGTGCGCCGACAAGTATGCGTGCGCCGCCCCGGATCCGGCGGCCGTTCGGCACCCTGGGGAGTACCTAGGGCTGCCGGGCGGGGTGGCGCTTTCCTACCTGACACCGCGGCGCGGGTGGCACAACATCTGGCGCCCCCTGGCGAAGCCTGGCGAATATTCGCCCGGCATCCGCCGGGGGGCTAGGGTCAAGTCAGCCGAGAACCTGGGGGCTTGACGTGACCGGAGAACCCAACACCCGCCTTTCCGACCTGTTCGGCCTTGCCGGCTGGTCCAAGGGTGAACTCGCGAGAATGGTGAACAGGCAGGCGGCGGCCATGGGCCACCTCCAACTGGCCACCGACACGTCGCGGGTGCGGCGCTGGATAGACACGGGGGAGTCCCCCCGTGACCCAGTGCCGGAAGTGCTGGCGGCCCTGTTCACCGAGCGGCTCGGCCGTGTCGTGACCATCGAGGACCTCGGGTTCGGCCGGCGCGGGCGTGTGGGTAAACGGCAGAAGGCCGGGACGGAGAACAATCCCGACGGACTGCCGTGGGCGCCCGAACGGACGGCAGCGGTCCTCACCGAATTCACGGGAATGGACCTCATGCTCAACCGACGCGGCTTGGTGGGCGCGGGCGCCGCGCTCGCCGCCGGCTCAGCTATCACCGGCGCCCTGCACGACTGGCTGCACTCCGAGCCCGCCCCGGCGGCCCGGACCCGCTCCAGTGATCCCACGTACGCGGACAACGCCGGCTTCGACCGGTACGAGGCCGCCCCCATCGGATCCGAGGAGATCGAGGCCCTCGAGCACTCGGTCGAGATCTTCCGGGACTGGGACGCCTCCCGGGGCGGCGGACTTCAGCGCAAGGCCGTCGTGGGCCAGCTCAACGAGGTGGGCGGCATGCTCGCCTACCACCACCCCGACCATCTGCAGCGCCGCCTCTGGGGCGTCGCAGCCAACCTCGCCGTGCTCGCCGGATGGATGTCCCACGACGTGGGCCTCGAGCCGACGGCCCAGAAGTACTTCGTCATCGCCGCCCACGCGGCACGCGAGGGCGGCGACCGCCCACGGGCGGGCGAGGCGCTCTCCAGAGCCGCTCGTCAGATGGTCCACCTGGGACGGCCCGACGACGCGCTGGACCTGATGAAGCTCGCCAAGTCCGGTTCGGGGGAGGAGATGCTGCCGCGCACCCGGGCGATGCTGCACACGATCGAGGCATGGGCACAGGCGTCGATGGGCCGCGGGCAGGCCATGCGGCGCACACTCGGCGAGGCCGAGGACCTCTTCGTCTCCGACAAGGGGGATGTGCCGTCGCCGAGTTGGATGCAGATGTTCGACGAGGCGGACATGCACGGGATGCAGGCACTCGCCTTCCGCACACTGGCCGAGCACGATCCGCGTGCGGCAGGCACGGCACAGCGCCACGCCAAGCAGGCGCTGGAGCTGCGGATGAACGGACGCCAGCGGTCCAAGATCTTCGACTACATCTCGCTGGCCTCCGCGTGCTTCATCGCCGACGACCCGGAGCAGGCCGACCGCTACGCGCGGCTCGCCCTCGTGTCGATGGGGGAGACCTCGTCGCACCGCACCTGGGACCGGCTGCGCGAGATGTACCGGCTCACCAACCAGTTCGCGGGACACGCCAGGATCGAGGACCTGCGCGAGGAGATCGAGCTCGCACTGCCGCCGAGCCAGGCCGGGAAGAAGGCCGGGGACACCCGGATCTGACCCTCACGTCCCGCTGCCGGGGAGCGCGGGTAGCCGGTCGCCCCTGGTCGGCCGAGTCGGCGCATCCCCGCGGTCGCCATGTGATCAGCCGCGCCCTCACGCTTCGACGCGGGCAGCCAATACGCATGCGTCGTCGAGCCGTTCAGCCGATCCGAGCTCCTCGACGACGATCCGTACGCAGTCCTGCGCCGTTCGTGCCTGTCCGAGACGAGGTGCCAGACCGAGAAGCAGTTCCGGGCCCGCACTCCGGTCGCTGTGCCGCGTCAGTCCTTCGGTGTACAGGAGGAGAAGGTCACCCGGAACCAGGGCCGCATGGTCCTGCTCGTAGGTGACTCCGGACGCCGCGCCGAGCAGAACCCCGTCCGGCGCGGGGAGGGGCCGCCCGACTCCGTTGCGGAACAGCAGCGGTGCGGGGTGCCCTGCTTGTGCCCAGGCGAGGGTGCCGGTCGCCGGATCGAAGCGGCAGCAGACCGCGCTGCCCAGTGCGGGCTGGGCGGAGCACTCGATCAGCTGGTTCAGGTGCCCCATCAGGGCGCCGGGGTCGACGCCCGCGACGGCCATGCCCCGCAGCGCGCCGAGCATCATCGCCATCGAGGAGGTGGCCTGGATCCCGTGGCCGGTCAGGTCGCCGACGGTGAGCATGGTCCTCCCGTCCGGGAGGACCAGCGCGTCGTACCAGTCGCCGCCGATCAGGTCGCGCGCCCCGGACGGCAGGTAGTGGGCGGCGATGTCCAGCCCGCCCGTCCCCCGTCCCGACGCCGGCACCGAGCCGTGCCTCGGCGGCAGCACCGCCTCCTGGAACTCCACGGCCATCCGGTGCTCGGCCTGGGCCCTCTGCTCGCGGCGCCGCAAGGCCTCCTGCGTCCTGCCCAGGATGTGCTGACCGCGCCGCAGCCGGCTGACATCCCGTAGCACCGCCCACATCGAGGCCGTGCAGCCGTCGGCGTCGAGGACGGGTTCGCCCATCATGTGCAGGGTCCGCATGCCGCCGTCGGGCAGCAGGATGCGGAACTCGCCGTCTATCGGCCTGCCGTCCACCAGGCAGTCCGTCACCATCGATGTCAGGAGGGGCTGGTCCTCGGCGAGGAGCAGGGACGGCAGTTCGTCCAGCGACAACGCGCCCTTGCCCGGGTCCCTGCCGAAGATCTGGTACAGCTCGCCCGACCAGTCGACCTCGTCCGTGAGCAGGTTCCACTCGGCGCTGCCCACTCTGCTGAGCAGTGAGCCGACCGGAGGAGTCACCGCCGTGGCCCTGCGCGGATCTTCGGACGGCTCGGCGTCCGCCGTGCGGGGGGTGGGGATACCGTCGCGCAGCTGGCCCAGGTGCTCGCCGAGGTCGTCGAGTTGGTGGACGGCCAGTTCGCAGAGCGCCCGCTGCCAGCGCAGCCGGGGGTCGTCGTCATCGATCACGGAGGTGTCCCGCCGTACGGCGTCCACGTCGCCGCGCAGCAGCAGGGCGCGGTTGATGAGGGCGTCGACGGCGTCGCGCTCGGGCGGCTGGGGGGCGGAGCGGTCCGCGGACAGATGGGACGGCATCTGGTACTCCGATACAGGCGGTGCGGCCGGTTCGTGGGGGTGGACCGAACACGACTGTTGCACAGGGCGCGGAAGCCCGTAAGTGGTTTGGCGACACTCGGCGCGTTGTTGCTTCCGGCATATGCCTTCGGCTGGCTTCAGGCCGGGTTCACCGAACACCCTTTCCCCTGAAGGGGAGTTGACGCAAGTCGGCAGGCGCGAAGCGGGCCGCACGCGCCCGCGTGTGCGACCCCCGCACAGCTGGCAGGGGTCCGGGGTGGGCATATGCGGCGGCGTGCGGCGGCGAGGGATCGGGGTGCGCGCCGCCGCACGCCGCAGGCAGCCGGGAGGTTCGAGGGGGCGGTCGCAGGTGCGTCGACCACCTGTTCGGCGGTCGCCGGCAGGGATGTCCGAACGTGGCCGACGGAGGCGGGAATGAGGGTGCGTCCCGCCGCGTTACGACATCACGGAAACGAAAACGACACCCATTCCCATGCGGGGAGCGGGGTCGGGAACACGTCTGGAGGCGCCATGGCACGCAGTGGGACCAGGCCCGTCGTGCAGCTCCGTTCCACGGCCGGAACGGGGCACACCTACGTCACGCGCAAGAACCGGCGCAACGACCCCGACCGGCTTGAGCTGCGGAAGTTCGACCCGGCCGCCGGTCGGCACGTGGTGTTCCGCGAGACGCGCTGACCATCGGTGCGTGTGCCGCCCTCCGGCCGGTCGCGGGCATCCGGCACGCGCCGGCCGTGGGGTGGATCACACGGCGGGGGTGGATTCACGGGAACGTCGACTGGTGGTTTATCGTTCATCTATACGTGGGAGTGACCGACGGACCCCGCCGCACGGCGACCGTCCACACGCACGCACACAAGCCGCCCCGGCTGGATTCCCCCGATCCGGTCGGGGCTTCCCCGTTCACCGGGACGTGCGCCGGACGGGTCACATGGTCCGGTGGAGATCCGCGGCGTAGTGCTCGATGGCCGGCCGGTAGCGCCGTACGTGCGGACTGTCGCTCGTCGTCGCCACCAGGCGCAGAAGGATCTGCATGGCCTCGTGGTGCTCGCCGGTGTTGAACAACGCCATGGACAGAAAAGTCCGCAGCGCGCCGTCGTCCGGGAACTCGGCCACACCGCGCCGCAGCGTCTCGACGGCCTGTCCGAACCTGCCCAGGACGCGGTAGGTGCTGCCGAGCCCCAGCAGGGCCCCCCGGCGGTCCTCGTCGTCCAGCCCGTCAGCCTGCAGGGACCGTTCGTAGTACGGGACGGCCTCTGCCTCGAGGCCGAGCACATCGTGCACCCAGGCAGTCTGATAAGCGACATCGAGGGCGTCCGGGAACTCGGCGGTGAGGGCGAGGAGACGCTCCCGGGCCTGTTCGGGATGACCCTGCTCACGCAGCCGCACGGCCTCCGCGACGAGTACGTCCTTGTTCTGTGCGCTCATGCGCACATCGTCGCACTCGAACAGGGGTGTGGGGATCGAGGTTGGGGGCATCAGTCCGCCATGACAGCAGAGACGGAACCTAGTACACGGCGCAGAAGCATGGGACGTCTACTGCTGCGCGCAGCAGTCCTGGCTGCCGCCTTCCTGGCCCTGGTGGCCTTCTCCGTCGTCCTGGCCAAGGTGACGCTCACGCCGTCACCCGCGTCCGAGGACATCGTGACGTCCAACATGAAGCCGGGCCGCTCCATCCGCCAGTACGCCGAGGACTACACCTTCCTCGCCGCGTGCAAGCAGGCGGGCGGCAACATCCTCCTCGGCACGCCGTTCGGGGTGCTGCTGCCGCTCCTGGTGCCGCGCCGCCTGCGGATGATCCGGATGACCCTCCTGACCGCCCTGGTCATGGTGGTCGTCGAGCTCACACAGGGCGCGCTGGTGACCGGACGTGCCTTCGACATCGACGACGTGATCCTCAACACGACCGGAGCGCTGCTGGGCTACGTGCTCGTCGGCCGGCGTATCAGCCACCGCTACCACGTGATGGTGGAGGGACCCGTCGCCGCGGACACGGAGAAGCCCGCGCCGCGTACGCCCGCGGACACCGGCAAGGCCAAGGTCGGTACCGGCGGCGGGTCGAGGCCGGGGATCAGGGAGAGGTTCGGTACCCGGCCGAACACCGGGGCCGGAGCCAAGGCAGGAACCGGGACCAAGGCCAAGCCCACGGCGAAGGCCGCCACCGGGACGAAGGCGAAGGGCGGGACGAAGGCCAAGGCCCTGCCCGCCCAGCGCCGAAGCGCGTCCGCGCCGATGGTTCGCGGACGCGCTCTGGTCGACAAGTTGCGCAGTCGGCGGTAGAGCCCGGGCGGGGGAGCGCCCGGGACCCGCCGACGCGGAGCCTAGAGCGCCGGGTAGGCGTTCTTCATGAGCTCCTGGAACTGCGCCGAGAACCACTGGCCCGAGATCGGGGCGTTGGGCAGTGCCCCGGACATGTTGTTGCCGTTACGGGCGTTGCCCGTGTAGGTCGGGTCGCACATCCGGTCGAATCCCTTGCCCTCGTTGTTCGGGATCTCCTTGCTGGAGCCGTCCGACTCCCCCGGGGGCTTCACCCAGACGTACGCGTCGATGCCCGCTGCCGGGGCCGCCTTCGGCCGTTCGCCGAGGCCGGCTCCGGCCTGGTTGCACCAGTTGCCGAGGTGGATGCGGCGGTCGTAGCGCCCGCCGTCGACGTAGGTGTCCACACTGGTGGTCGCACCCGGCCCGGTCGGCCTCGCCGTGCCGCCCCAGCCGTTGCGCGAGGTATCGATCAGCATGCCGATGCCGGAGTTGAAGCCGACGGAGACCAGCTTGGTGCGGAACGCCTGCGCGAAGGACTGCTCGTCCGTGTAGCGGTTCCAGTCGACCCACTTCGACTGGCGTACGGAAGTCCCGTTGACGGCGTCGTCGATCGTGAAGTTGTTCTCCTTCGTGGCACCGTAGTTGGCGGTGTTCACGATGAAGCCGTGCACGTCGTCGACCGTCGCGCCCTCGGACGTCGCCGCGACCTTGAAGATGTCGGCGGACGGGCCGAAGTTGTCGTCCCAGCCGATCCAGCCGTGGTGCCCGGCGTCGATGTAGTTGTAGACGTTGGGCGCGTCGCCGAGCTTGTTGAGCGCGTAGCCGACGCCCTTCTCGTAGTTTCCGTTGGCCTTCATGACGTCACAGGCCGGGGTGGCCGTCGGACGGCTGCCGGTGTTGGTCACCAGGTTGGGAAGGGAGTCGATCTCGACGGTCGTGACGATCCGCAGGCCGGCGTACTTCGAGTCGGCCAGGATCGCCGCGATCGGGTCGATGTACTCCGTCTTGTAGCGGCCGATCTCGGTGGGGCCGAGCTCGCCGTTGGAGGCGAGGGCCGAGCAGTCGCGTCCGGGGAGGTTGTAGATGACCAGCTGTACGACGAGTTCGCCGGAGCCCTTCTGGGTCAGGGCCTCGTCCAGGTGGTCGCGCAGCCCCATTCCGCCGCTGACGCCTTCGATGGCGGCGGTCCTGTCGAGCCAGACGGCCGTCGGCTGGTCGGCCACCCGGCTGCCTCCCGGTTCGGCGGCGGCCTTCGCCGACCACTCCGGGTTCACATAGACCTTGGCGCCCGCGTACGGGTTGTCGACGCGGTTGCCCGCGGGCGGATCGGTGGGCGGGTCCGTGGGGTCGGTCGGATCGGTCGGGCCGGTCGTGCCGCCGTTGCAGGCGACGCCGTTCAGCTTGAAGGTCGCGGGTACGGCGCTGTTGCCGTTGCCCGTGGCGTTGAAGCCGAAGGACGCCGAGCCGCCCGTGGCGAGGGCGCCGTTGTAGGAGAGGCTCTTGGCGGTGACGGCGGCGCCGGTCTGCGAGACCGTGGCGTTCCAGCCCTGGCTGATCTTCTCGCTACCGGCGAACGACCACTCCAGCTGCCAACTGGGCACGGCGGCGCCGTTGTTCGTGACGTTCACCGCAGCGGTGAGGCCGCCGTTCCACTGGTTCTGGATCTTGTAGTCGACCGTGCAGCCGGCCGCCGCAGCGGCCGTGGCTCCGAAGGGGACCGCCGCGGCGGCGGATCCCGCGGCTGCGGCGACGAGTGCTCCCGCCGCTATGAGTGCCATTCGGGAACGGCGCAGGTTGGTGCGGCTCGTGCGGCTCATACGAATTCCGTTTCCTCAGCTGTAGGGGGCGCGCGAAAGGCGCGGCCCGATTCCGGGGTGGGGGTGGCGTCGTCGTCGCTGGTCGAGGACGGTGGAGTGGGACGGTCCCAGGCGCCCCGTGTCCGTCCGGGAGAGAAGGGTCCGTGGCCGTCGAACCATCGCGTGCCCGGCCGGTATGGCCGTGGGAGCGTGGTTCCCGCCGGTCCCGCCCCAGGTGAGAGGGGCTTCGGCGGCGGCCGGTGCGAGTGCGGGATCCCGTGGCCCTCACTCGTTCGGACGTCGTGACGGTGCGCTGCTGCCCGCTCGTGCCGGAGCAGCCTGCCGTGCGGTCGTCGAACACCCGCCGGTCCAGGCAGGGTTCGGCCCGGGGGAGTCGTACTGTGGGTCCCGACCCGCTGGGACGGGCCGTCCACGCCGCTGGTGTCGTCTCGTCCGCGTGTGCCGCGGATCAAGGCTGGTGGGATCCAGTCGCTGCTCCTCGCTCAGGGGGATACGGGGGTGGCGCTGTACCGGCCGGCGGTCGCCTGTACGGAGGCGGTGCCGATCGGCTCGTCGCCCGGGGCGCCCCTCGCCGGGGAACCCGTCGGCGGGGCGGACGGCTCCACCGGAGCGGTGGGACCGGTCGGAGCCGTGGTGCCGAGCGTGCTGTCGTGCCGTGCTCGGACGCATCGGGCGTGGGTCAGCTCCCGCACAGGCGGGCGGAAGCCCGCACCGTTCGCATGGTTCCCGTTCGGTCTTCCTCGCTGCGGTGCTCGTGCGCCGGAGACCACCGTTCCGCTGACGCACGGTGCCGTACTCAGCCGTGTGCGCGAGGTGGATCCGGAAGCGGTGCCCATGGGCGCGACTGGTCTGCCGGCCGACGGGCGCTGCTGCGAGGAAGATCTGAACAGGTGCGGCAAGTGCGGTGTGTGTCGCGTGAACGACTCCTTGCAGACCGGGCGTGCCCCCTACGGCACGTCAGCTGATGGAACCGCTCCCACTGGTGTGGCTTGACGGTAGAGCGTCAAGTGGTGTCGGTCAACACACCCGTTCTCATCTCTTGCTATCGAAATAATTCGACTCTTCAAGTCTCTTGACTCCCATTTTCCCCCTCCCCATGCTGGGAGCGCTCCCACTGGTTCAAGGCTTGTGCTCAACCCCGCACACCCCCCATGTCGCCGAGCCGCGAGGAGGTACCGCGCATGCCATCGGGACGCGCACGAAGAACTTGGTTACCGAGAAGACCGGCCGGAACCGGAGCCGGAAACCGACGGCTGCTGACAGCGATGGCAGCGGCCCTGGCCCTTCCCCTGGGGATGACCGCCGCCGCCGGTACACCGGCTCAGGCCGCCGCCGTCCTGTGCAGCGTGGACTACAAGGCCAACGACTGGGGTTCGGGCTTCAGTACCGAACTCACCGTCACCAACAGGGGCACTGCCGCGATCGACGGCTGGACCCTGACCTACACGTACGCCGGCAGCCAGCAGCTCACCAACGGCTGGAACGGCACCTGGTCCCAGTCCGGCAGGAACGTCACCGTCAGGAACGCCGCCTGGAACGGCTCCCTCGCAGCCGGGGCCGCGGTCACGACGGGCGCACAGTTCTCCTACAGCGGCGCCAACACCGCACCCACGGCCTTCGCCGTCAACGGCACACCGTGCGCGGGTGCCCATCAGCCGCCGGTCGCCGTCCTCACCAGCCCGTCGGCGGGCGCCGTCTTCACCACCGGGGACGCCGTACCCATCGCCGCGACGGCCGCGGCCGCGGACGGGGCCGGGATCAGCAAGGTGGAGTTCTACGACGACACCGAGCTGCTCGGCACGGACACCACATCCCCTTACAGCTACAGCGCGCAGGGCCTCACCGCAGGCGGCCACTCCCTGTACGCCAGGGCCTACGACGGCCTCGGCGCCTCCGCGGAGTCGACCCCTGCGGGCATCACCGTGGTCGCGGGTCCGGCCGTCGTCGCCACACCCGCCCAACTCGGCGTCCAGCAGGGCAAGTCGGCGGCCTTCACCGTGTCGCTGTCCACAGCGCCCGCCGCACCGGTCGCCGTCACCGTCGCCCGGACCGCCGGCAACTCCGGCCTGAGCGTCACGGGAGGCGCAGCCCTCACCTTCACCCCGGCGAACTGGTCCACGCCCCAGAAGGTGACCGTGTCGGCCGACGCGTCGGGCACGGGCGCCGCGACCTTCACCGTCACGGCCCCCGGTCACAGCAGGTCCACGGTCACCGTCACCCAGCTCGCGGCGGCGAAGGACTACGACGCCCGGTTCCTCGACCTGTACGGGAAGATCACCGATCCGGCGAACGGCTACTTCTCCTCGGAGGGAATCCCCTACCACTCCGTCGAGACGTTGATCGTGGAGGCTCCGGACCAGGGACACGAGACGACGTCCGAGGCCTACAGCTATCTGATCTGGCTCCAGGCGATGTACGGGAAGATCACCGGTGACTGGACGAAGTTCAACGGTGCGTGGGACACCATGGAGAAGTACATGATCCCCACCCACGCCGACCAGCCCACGAACTCCTTCTACAACGCCTCCAAGCCGGCCACCTACGCGCCCGAGCACGACACCCCGGACGAGTACCCGGCCGTTCTCGACGGGTCCGCGTCGTCGGGCTCCGATCCCATCGCGGCGGAGCTCAGGAGCGCGTACGGCACCGACGACATCTACGGCATGCACTGGATCCAGGACGTCGACAACGTCTACGGATTCGGCAACAGCCCCGGGAAGTGCTCGGCGGGCCCGACCGCGAGCGGACCCTCGTACATCAACACCTTCCAGCGTGGACCGCAGGAGTCGGTCTGGGAGACCGTCACCCACCCCACCTGCGACAACTTCACGTACGGCGGTGACAACGGCTACCTGGACCTGTTCACCGGAGACGCCTCCTACGCCAAGCAGTGGAAGTTCACCAACGCCCCGGACGCGGACGCCCGCGCCGTCCAGGCGGCCTACTGGGCCGACGTCTGGGCGAAGGAGCAGGGCAAGTCGGGCGAGGTCACCGCGACCGTGGGCAAGGCGGCGAAGATGGGTGACTACCTCCGCTACTCCATGTTCGACAAGTACTTCAAGAAGGTGGGCAACTGTGTCGGCCCGACCACCTGCCCCGCAGGCAGCGGCAAGGACAGCGCGCACTACCTGATGTCCTGGTACTACGCCTGGGGCGGGGCCACCGACACCTCGGCAGGCTGGTCCTGGCGCATCGGCTCCAGCCATGCGCACGGCGGCTACCAGAACCCGATGGCCGCCTACGCGCTGAGCTCGGTGGCCGACCTCAAGCCCAAGTCGGCCACGGGACAGCAGGACTGGGCCAAGAGCCTGGACAGGCAGATGGACTTCTACCAGTGGCTCCAGTCCGACGAGGGCGCCATCGCGGGCGGCGCGACCAACAGTTGGAAGGGCCGCTACGCCCAGCCGCCCGCCGGGACACCCACCTTCTACGGCATGTACTACGACGAGAAGCCCGTCTACCACGACCCGCCGTCCAACCAGTGGTTCGGCTTCCAGGCGTGGTCCATGGAACGCGTCGCCGAGTACTACCACGAGTCGGGTGACGCGCAGGCGAAGGCCGTACTGGACAAGTGGGTCGACTGGGCCCTGTCCGAGACGACCGTCAACCCCGACGGCACCTACCTCGTGCCGTCCACACTCAGGTGGTCGGGCGCGCCCGACACCTGGAACGCGTCGAGCCCCGGCACCAACAGCGCACTCCACGTGACCGTCGCCGACTACACCAACGACGTCGGGGTGGCCGGCGCCTTCGCGAGGACGCTGACGTACTACGCCGCCAAGTCCGGCGACGCCGAGGCGAAGGCCACGGCCGAGGGACTGCTCGACGGCATGTGGAGCCACTACCAGGACGACGCCGGGGTGGCGGTGCCGGAGACGCGCGCCGACTACAACCGCTTCGACGACCCGGTCCACGTGCCGGACGGCTGGACGGGCGTGATGCCGGGCGGTGACACCGTCGACAACGACTCGACGTTCCTCTCCATCCGGTCGTTCTACGAGGACGACCCGAACTGGCCGAAGGTGCAGGCATACCTGGACGGTGGCGTCGCCCCGGTCTTCACCTACCACCGGTTCTGGGCGCAGGCCGACATCGCACTGGCTCTGGGTGCGTACGCGGACCTTCTGGAGTGAGTGAGTGCACCGCCTGGGGTTCCGGCTGCCGGCCCCTCTGGCCGGCGGCCGGAACCCCGACCTCCGTACGGGGTTCCCGGGCGTGAACGGATGCGCGCAACCGACCCCGTTCACGCCGGGCCTGCCGCGGAGGGCATGATCGTGCAATGACATGGACAGCTCCAGAGGTGACCCGCAACTCCGGCCCCCTCACCGGCACCGAACGCGAGACCCTGACCGGCTTCCTGGCCTTCTACCGCAGTTCGCTGCTGCTGAAGTGCGTGGGTCTGAGCGGTGAACAGCTCGCCAGGCAGACGGTCGAACCCTCCAACCTCACCCTCCTCGGCCTGATCCGGCACATGGCCAAGGTGGAACGCATCTGGTTCCGCGAGGGCTTCGCGGCCCGTTCACTGCCTCCCATGTACGACCCGGAGAAGGGCAAGGACGCCGACTTCGAGGACCTGTCACCTGACCGCGCCCCGGAGGACTACGCCCGGCTGGTCGAGGAGATCCGCCTCGCCGACGAGGCCGCGTCCGGTGCGTCGCTCGACGAGACCTTCACCCGGCGGGGGACGCTCTACTCACTGCGGATGGTGCACGTCCACATGATCGCCGAATACGCCCGTCACGTGGGTCACGCCGACCTGCTGAGGGAACGACTGGACGGCACGACGGGAGCGTGAGGGCTGTCCCGTACGGGGTTTGACGTAATTCCTGCCGCACGGCGGAGTGAAACAGCGGGACCGGGTCACAAGAGAGGTATGACGTCCACTGACGTAAGGACAGACAGCACAGGCGATCCCGGCCACGGCAGTGCGACGCGCAGCCGCTCGCGGACGCGGGGATGCCTGCCGTTCGCCGGCGTGTGCGCCGCGGCCCTGGTCCTGTTGTTCCTGGGCAGCAGGCTCAGTCTGCTGCCGGGGTTCGGCGACCTCTTCGGCGAGGAGACCACGGACCGCTCGGGCCCTGCGGTGCTGAAGTCCATCCAGGACATGAGCTCGTACGAAGCGGCCTCCGGCAACTTCCAGGTGGTGGTCGACCTGGAGAAGGACGCCAAGTACCTGCCCGACGCGATCCGCGGTACCCGGACCCTCTACGTCGGTGCCGGCACCGTCGGCGCCTCCGTGGACCTCGGCAAGGTCGCGAAGAACGGGGTGATCGTCAACAAGGAGCGCACCACGGCCGAACTCCGCCTGCCGCACGCCGTGCTGGGCAAGCCCGCACTGGACCCGGACCGCTCCTACGCGGTGTCCAAGCAGCGAGGCATCCTCGACCGGCTCGGCGACTTCTTCTCCGACAACCCGGGCAGCGAACAGGCGGTCAACAAGCTCGCGGTCAAGCACATCGGCGAGGCGGCCCAGGAGAGCGGCCTCACCAAGCGCGCCGAGAAGAACACCACGTCCATGCTCCAGGGCCTGCTCGGCTCGCTCGGATTCGAGAAGGTCACCGTCACCTACGCCGATCCGTCGGTCTGACCCCCGGTGTACCGGCCCGGCCGCACTCCGCCACACTCACCGGAGTGAACGGCCGGGTCTTCGGCCGTCAGGAGCCGGGGAGTGCCGACCATGACCGCCGAAACCACGCAACGCTTCAGGGCCGCAGTCGAGAAGAATGACCCGGCGGCGCTGGAGGAGTTGTTCACGGAGGACGTCCGCCTGTTCAGCCCGGTGAAGTTCACACCGTTCGAGGGCAGGCCGATGGTGCTCGGCCTGTTCGGCGTGCTCATGCGCACCTTCGAGGACTTCCGCTACATCGGGCGCTTCGAGGGCCAGGCGCTCACGAGCGCGGAGGACACCGAGGAGCCCTCCGAGATCCTGCTGTTCAAGGCGTCGGTGAACGGCCGGGAGATCCACGGGATCGACCTGCTCCAGTTCGCGCAGGACGGGCGGATCAAGGAGTTCACGGTGATGGTCCGTCCGATGTCGGCGGTCCAGGCCCTGGGCGAGGCAGTTCTGGCGGGACTCGCGGCCGACGGCCTCGTGCCGGGCCCGTCCGCCGGCTGAGACTTTGCCGTAACGGCAAGTTCGTTTGTTCCGTGGTGGCGGCGGCCGAATGATGGTGGAGCAGACCCGCCCCTGGAACACGAGGAGACCCATGCCGCAGCCCACCCCCGCCGCCGAGCCCTCCACCACCGTCCCCGGGGCGGTCCACCGGTTGGTGGACGTTCCCGGCGGCGGGCGGATCCACCTCCTGGAGCAGGGGAGCGGACCCCTCGTCCTCATGATCCACGGCTTCCCCGAGACCTCGTACTCGTGGCGCCACCAGCTCCCGGCCGTCGCCGCTGCCGGCTTCCGGGCCGTCGCCCTCGACGTCCGCGGATACGGGCGCTCCTCGGCACCCGGCCCCGTGGACGCCTACCGGATGACGGCCCACGTGGCCGACAACGTCGGAGTCGTGCACGCACTCGGTGAGGAGACCGCCACGGTCGTCGGCCACGACTGGGGTTCACCCATCGCAGCCAACAGCGCGCTGCTGCGGCCCGACATGTTCACCGCGGTCGCGATGCTCAGCGTGCCGTACGCCCCCTGGAACCCGGTCCGGCCCACCGACGGCTTCGCCCGTATCGGTGGCGACGAGGAGTTCTACGTCAGCTACTTCCAGGAGCCCGGCCGGGCGGAAGCGGAGATCGACCCCGATGTACGCGGGTGGCTCGCCGGGTTCTACACCTCGCTGTCCGGCGACACGATGCCGCCGCCCGGCGCGCCCACTCCCTTCTTCGTGCCCGCGGGCGGGGCCATGCGCGACCGGTTCACCGGCGGTGGCCTGCCCTCCTGGCTCACGGAGCACGACCTGGACGTGTACGCCGCCGAGTTCGGAAAGGCGGGACCGACGGGCGCTCTCAACCGCTACCGCAACGTCGACCGCGACTGGGAGGACCTCGCTGCCTGGGACGGCGCCGCACTCACCCGCCCCTCGCTCTTCATCGGCGGCGGCCTCGACTCCTCCACGACGTGGATGGCCGACGCGATCGCCGCCTACCCCACGACCCTCCCCGGCCTCGTCTCCTCGCACATCCTCGAAGGGGCCGGACACTGGATCCAGCAGGAGCGCGCCGCGGAGGTCAACGACCTCCTGACGAAGTGGCTGCACACGGTGCACGCCTGATCCGCCCGCCCGCCCGACTCCGGGCCCCGGCCGCGTGTCGCACTCGTTGTGCCGTAGGGGGACCGGCCATGGTGGCTGCATGAACTGTGCAGGCATTCTCGCCGATGCGTTCGAACGCATCCACGAAGCGGTGCACGCCGCCGTCGACGGCCTCCCGCCCGAGGACCTCAACGCCAGGCTCGGCGGCGAGGCCAACTCGATCGCCTGGCTCGTCTGGCACCTCGCACGCGTCCAGGACGACCACGTCGCCGACGCGGCCGGGACCGAGCAGGTCTGGTTCACCCAGGACTGGGCGGCCCGCTTCGAGCTGCCGCTCGAGAGGGGCTCGACCGGGTACGGGCACAGCAGCGCGCAGGCGGCGTCCGTACGGGTCGCGTCGGCCGGCCTCCTCCTCGGGTACTTCGACGCCGTGCACGAGCGGACCCTCGGCTTCGTCGGGGGCCTCGACGGCCAGGCCCTGGACCGGATCGTGGACGACGCCTGGTCGCCGCCCGTGACCCTGGGTGTGCGACTGGTCAGCGTCATCTCGGACGACCTGCAGCACGCCGGGCAGGCGGCGTTCGTCCGCGGCTCGCTGCAGCGCCGCTGAGGGCTGTCACGCGAGGGACTACGGGACAGCGCCCTCAGCGACTGCCCCCGGTGCGCGCGTAGTGACCCGGGCTCGTGCCCACCACGCGCTTGAAGTGCCGTGAGAAGTGGGACTGGTCGTAGAACCCCGCAGCGGCCGCCACCTCCGGCGCGCGCATCCCCCCGAGCAGCAGCCGTCGGGAGAGGTCCACGCGGCGGCCCGTCAGGTACTGATGGGGCGCGATCCCGAACTCGCTGCTGAACGCCCTTACCAGGTGGGCGTGGTGGGCGTGCAGCCGCTCGGCCGCCTCGCGCAGGGACAGGCCTTCCACGAAGTGCCGGTCGAGCAGGTCCCGGAGCTCGTACGCGACTCTTCGGCCGGGCACGGGCGACGGCGCGTCGAGCTCGTCGCGCAGATGGCGGGCGAGGCGTTCACGGACGAGCGCCAGCCTGCTCTGCGCCTCGAGTTCGTCGCCCGGCCTCTCCAGCGTCCGGTGGAGCTGGTGGACACGGTGCCGCAGCCGTGGATCGTGCAGCACGGGCCGGTCCACCGCGCGCCCGACGAGGTTCCCGTCGATCTGCCCGGTGCTCAGGTACAGGACCCGCTTGCGGAATCCTTCCGGCGTCGCGGCGTCCCCGTTGTGCGGGACGTGCGGAGGCAGCAGGGTCACCACGGAGCTGGGCGCCCCGTGCTCGTGACGGTCGAGGTCGTAACGCACCATGCCCTCGTCGACGATGAGCAGGGTCCAGGCGTCGTGCGTGTGCATGGGATAGGCGTGGTCCGCGAAGTGCGCGTGGAACACCTCGTCGATTCCCTCGACCCGCGGACGCCACGCGGCGATGTCCGGACGTGCACCCATGCGCACAGGTTACAAGAGCGGCACCGGCCGCCCGACGTGCAAAGTTCGTACAAGACCCCGGTCGCCGGAGTCGGCAGGCTCCTCGCATGACCGACGACAACGCACCCGCCGACGCACCCGTACGCTTCGACACCAAGATCGCTGTTCTGCTCCGGGACGACCTCGAGTCCTGGCAGCGCCTCAACGTCACCGCCTTCCTGGTGAGCGGCCTCGGCACCCGGGTGCCCGAGGTGGTCGGCGAACCGTACGCCGACGCCGACGACACCCCGTACCTGCCCATGTTCCGCCAGCCCGTCCTCGTGTTCGCCGGGGGCGGGGAGCTGCTCAGGACCGCGCACACCAGGGCGGTGGGCCGGGGCGCGACCACCGCCGTGTTCACCTCCGACCTGTTCTCGACCGGCCACGACGAGGCCAACAGGGCGGCCGTCCGGGCCGTGCCGCGGGACGGGCTGGATCTGGTCGGCCTGGCCGTGTACGGACCGCGCAACGCCGTGGACAAGATCCTCAAGGGAGCGGCCATGCACCCCTGACCTGCGCCTCGTCGTCACCGGACGGATACTCACGGACACACCCGTGCGGGTGACGGTTCTCGGTGCCATACTCGGAAGCAGTCCGCTTGACAGGCTTGTCACTGTCCCGAAAGGCGACGCGTCATGAACTGGGCATCGTGGACCACCCTCGGTGTCTTCGCGGGAACCGGCGGAGTGCGCACCGAAGAGGTAGGTGTCGTGAGCGGTGATCTGACCGTACACACGACTTGGACCGAAGGGCAGGCGGAGGTCGCCGTGCAGTACAGCGGCGCCTCGGACTGGTTCACGCTGGCCGGCAGCCCGGTGCCGTGCCCTTCCGAAGAGGCCAGCCGCTCGTTCCACCAGAGTGTCGTCGAGGCGGTACGCGCCGGCGGCGGAGCAACGGTTCCGGCTCCGCACACCGTCGAGTGACCGCCTCGCGACGGCATCAGCCCGCTGCGAAGCGGAGAACGTAACGCCGCTGCCAGGGAGTCTCGACGGCCCTGGGGTGGTAGTTCCGGCGGACGTGGGCGACCGCCTCCGCCGCAGGGACACCGTCGAGAACGGCCAGGCATGCCAGCGCCGTTCCCGTCCGCCCGCGTCCGCCGGCGCAGGCGAACTCGACCCGCTCCGCCGCGGCACGCTCCCACGCCTCCTCCATCGCGGCGCGGGCCGCGTGCCTGTCCGCCGGAAGCCGGAAGTCGGGCCAGCGCACCCACCGGGACTCCCACGCGACCGGGGGCGGCGGACTACCCAGCAGATGCAGCGCCAGGGCCGGCGTCGGCCCCTCCGGAAGCGGGCGCCTCAGACCACGCCCACGGACCAGCCGCCCCGAGGGCAGGGGCATGACTCCCTCGGCGGCGCGGTCCCAAGTCTCCAGCACGCTCAGTCCTTCCGGTCCAGGTCCCGTGCAGGCAGGGTAGCCAGCTCCTCGACCGCCTCCGGTGCGCCTTCGCCCTCGGCGTACAGCACCACACCAGCGGGTCCGCGCGGGTTCACCCCAGGTGGTGAGGGACGGATCCGGGACGAGGGGGAGAGGCGGGCCATCAGGCGGCCACGGCGACTTCGGTCCCGTCCTTCGCGGTGTCGGCGGCCTCGGGACTCCGCCGCACGCCCTTGAGGACGACGACCAGCGCGGTGGACACCGCGGTGCCCGCGGCGATCGCCAGCAGGTACAGGAACGGCTGCCCGATCAGCGGGACGACGAAGACACCACCGTGCGGCGCGCGGAGCGTACAGCCGAAGGCCATGGAGAGCGCGCCGGTGACCGCCCCTCCGGCCATCGCGGACGGGATGACCCGAAGGGGGTCGGCCGCGGCGAAGGGGATCGCGCCCTCCGTGATGAACGAGGCGCCCAGCACCCATGCGGCCCTGCCGTTCTCCCGCTCGGTCCGGGTGAACAGCCCGCGGCGCACGGTCGTGGCGAGCGCCATGGCCAGCGGAGGCACCATGCCGGCCGCCATCACCGCCGCCATGACCTTGAGGCTGCCGGGCGTCGGGTCTGCCAGTCCGCCGACCGCGAAGGCGTACGCCACCTTGTTCAGCGGGCCTCCCATGTCGAAGCACATCATCAGTCCGAGCACCACACCGAGGATGACCGCGTTGGAGCCCGACAGTCCGTTCAGCCGGTCCGTCAGGGCGTTCTGGAGCGAGGCGATCGGCTTGCCGACCACGACGAACATCAGGAAGCCCACCGCGCCCGACGCGAGCAGGGGGATCACCAGCACCGGCATGATGCCCCGCAGCGTGGGGTGCACCTTCACCCGCTGGATGGCCGTCACCACCGCACCGGCCAGCAGCCCCGCCACCAGACCGCCCAGGAAGCCCGCGTCGATGGTCAGTGCGATCGCGCCGCCCACGAATCCTGGTACGAGCGCCGGCCGGTCCGCCATCCCGTAGGCGATGTACCCCGCCAGCACCGGGACCAGGAAGCCGAACGCCGCACCGCCGATCTGGTTGAGCAGGGCTGCCCAACTGTCCGCCTCACCCCACACGAAGTGGTCGGCGACCGACTTCGCGCCCGCGATCTCGTAGCCGCCGATGGCGAACGACAGGGCGATGAGCAGCCCGCCGGCCGCGACGAAAGGCACCATGTAGCTGACGCCGGACATCAGGTACGTACGCAGCCGCACACCGAAGTGCCCGGCGGAGGAGTCGTGGCCGGCCCCCGGAACCTCGCCGTCGTCGGCGATCCTGCCGACCTCGCCACGCTCCGCCCGGCGGCGGGCCTCGGCGATGAGCTCGGCAGTGCGGGTGGCGGTGCCGGAGGGGGCGTCCACCTTGTTGGGGTGGTGCAGCTCGACGACCTCCACGGATGCGAACAGCGGCGCGGCGATCTGCGCGAACTTCATGGTGAGCACGGCCCCGATGGAGAAGTTCGGGGCGATGAGCACCCCGGTGTCCGGGGAGGCGGCGAGCCAGCCCTTCAGCTGTGCGAGGCGCTCGTCGGTCCAGCCGGTGGTGCCGACGACGGCGTGGATGCCGTTGCGGACGCAGAACTCGAGGTTGTCCATGACCGACGCCGGGGTGGTCAGCTCGACCGCCACCTGGGCGCCGGAGTCGACGAGGGTCTCCAGGGCGTCGCCCCGGCCGAGGGCGGCGACCAGTTCCATGTCGTCGGCGGCCTCTACGGCCCGTACGGCCTCGGAACCGATCCTTCCCTTGGCACCGAGGACCGCCACGCGCAGCTTGCTCATCTCTCAGCTTCCTTACGACCGGGGCTGCCCGGCCCGCGGGCCGGGTGCAGCAGGGTGGTGACCAGTGATCGTACGGCCCGGGGCGGTCAGGAGACCGCCGCGTGCAGTCCGGCGGCCTGCTTGTCCTTGAGCGGGCCGATGACCGACAGCGAGGGCCGCTGTCCGAGGACGTCCCGGGCGACTTCGCGGACCTCGTCCGGGGTCACCGCCGCCATCCGGGCGAGCATGTCGTCGACGGAGATCTGCTCGCCCCAGCACAGCTCGCTCTTGCCGATACGGTTCATCAGCGCCCCGGTGTCCTCCAGGCCGAGGACGGTGGAGCCCTGCAGCTGTCCGACGGCGCGGCGGATCTCGTCGTCGCTCAGTCCGTTCTCGGCGACGCGGTCGAGTTCGTCGCGGCAGATCCGCAGCACGTCGTGCACCTGGCTGGGCCGGCAGCCGGCGTAGACGCCGAACAGGCCGCAGTCGGCGAAGCCGGAGGTGTAGGAGTACACGCTGTAGGCCAGGCCGCGCTTCTCCCGGATCTCCTGGAAGAGCCGGGAGGACATGCCGCCGCCCAGGGCGGTGTTGAGGACGCCGAGGGCCCAGCGGCGCTCGTCGGTGCGGGCCAGGCCGGGCATGCCCAGCACCAGGTGGGCCTGCTCGGTCTTGCGGCCGAGCAGCTCCACGCGGCCCGCGGTGCGCACGACGCGCCGCCCGTTGCGCGGGGCGAGGGGCACGGCGTCGGCATTCTTCAGCGCACCGGCCCGCTCGAAGGCGGCGCGGACCTGGCGTACGACCTTGGCGTGGTCGATGTTGCCGGCGCAGGCGACCACGAGGTGGGTCGGGTCGTAATGCTTCTTGTAGAAGCGGCGGATGCGGTCGGCGGTGAGCGCGTTGACCGTCTCGACGGTGCCGAGGACCGGGCGGCCGAGCGGGGTGTCGCCGAACATGGTGTGGGCGAACAGGTCGTGCACG
>NZ_JBFALP010000032.1:0-35271 GCF_040660235.1 Streptomyces sp. NPDC049970
GCGGGCGGAGAGCCTGTCGGCTCTTAAGTTGGGCCTGGCGGCCCAACTCCGGCCTGATGGCCGGAAGGTGTTGGTGTGTCATGCCTGACGGCATGACAGTGAGTGGTGTTCGGCCTGACGGCCGATGGGTGGTGGGGTGTCAGGCCTGGCGGCCTGACGGTGGGTTGGTGGGTGGGGGTTTGCCCCTGGCGGGGCAAAGGGTTTGGTGGATTAGTGTTTTGTTGGGGTGTCATGCCTGGCGGCATGACAGTGGGTTGGTGTGGTGTTTGCCTCTTCCCTGTCGGTCGGGGGTGGGGTTGTGTGTGCGCCTGTCAGCGCTGGTGATGTCATCTTGGTTTTTGGGCAGTGATTTGATTTGGTGTCTCTCTCTTACCGGTCGTTGGAAATGGCTCGTCTGTGGTGGCGCGGGTAACCGCGCCTGGCCGGCAGGCTCTCGTTGCCTGCCGAGCACGTCGAGCGAGCTACGCTCGCTCGACGTCGGCGCTTGTTGGTCAGGGAGTCTTGTGACGTGCTACCCGTTGGCGTGCGGCCTTCAGCGTGTTTCGCTCGGTAGGTGCGCCGTCTGCCTGCCGCGGCAAGGAGCCGTAGCGATCTGGTCGATGCGGGCGGTGTAACGGCTTGCCGCTGCTTTGAGTGCCTCTGCCGGCGGCAGAAGGTCTTCTGCCGCGCGCAGGGAGCGGAGCACGTCTCTGGTCAGTTGCATGAGCCGTCGGCCGTGATGCTGCCCAGTTCCGCGTGTCCTTTCCGTGCCGGGGCGCGACGGGCTTGTTCCTCCATGGCCAGGATCACTGCTTGGCGTCGGCGCTCGAGAGTGCGGAAGGTGTGGCTTCCGGGGTCGGCCGCTACCGCCTCGGCGGCTTGGACCGCCTTCGACAGCTTCGGTGAGAAGCGGGTGGCGGCCAGCGCGGCAGCCTCTCGTTCCTTCCGCGCAGCTTCCCAACGCTGTTGCTGCAGTCCAGGCCAGGCGGGAAACTCTTCCCTGCCGGCAAGCTGGGCCCTGGTCCGGGGACTCGCCTTCTCGGCCTTTGTCAGGCGGGTGTCCCATTCACCGCGCAGGGTGAAACTGTAGGCGCTGCATCCGACAGATCCCCATCCACCGTATCCGTGGCGTCCGTGGGACAGCGGCCGTCGAAACTGGTGATCGGCTCACCACAGTGCCGACACAGCTCGGATTCCTGATTCGTCAAAATCTACCCCCCACGGTACGTCTCCCGGCTGACGCGGGCATCGCACGAAAGCCAGCCGGGTCATCCTTCCATCGCGCACTGACAGCAGCACGTTGTGGGCTGGCAGCTGTCTGGCCTGGGTGTGCGTCTGTGCCGTGTGCTGCCGGGGTTGGCGGCCTGGATGCCGGCCGGACCCGCATGTTCACGATGGAGCTGCGGCGGATGGCTGATGGCGTGGGCCGGATGACGGCGCGGCTCTGGACCGGCTCATGGCCAAGCGAGCACACCAGGGGCGGTGTTGGCGGTCTGAGGCAGGGGTGAGATCCGGACAAGTCTGACGGGGCCTGGATCAGGCAAGGCGGGACACCCCTGAACCATGGTGAACAACGACGGACAACGACGACCGGCAACAACCGCCGTGGAGGGCTGGCGGAACCTCGCCGCTCTACGGTTCTCGTTCGTTTCGGACCGGCGTCAGTGCGCCACACTCCCCCTATGCCGAGCTTTCAGCACAGGAAGGCCGTAAGCGACGCGCACGAACTGCGGGTCGCCCAAGAACTCACCTGGCGCGGATGGAACGTCAACGCGTGGGGCCAGGGCGTACTGACCGATCCCGTTCGATCCGCACTTCGAGGAACCGACAGCGCGCTGCGCTGGACCCCAGACCTCATCATTGCCAAGGGACAGCAGATCGCGCTGATCGACTGCAAGAGCCGGATGACCAGCCGCGCCACCAGCCGACACGTCGTGGAAGGAGCGGCGGTCACAGCCCACCTCCAGCTCGTGGCCTGGACGCTGCTCCCGGTCTACTACGTCTTCGACAACCTCGACGTACTCACACCCCATGACGTCCTGACAGCCGGCCAGCACGGCCCCTACTCAAGCGCTGGTTCCGGCTCCCCGTACTACCTCGTCCCCCTCTCCCGCTCCCTGGCTTTCGACACCACCTTCGGGGCCCATAGGGTCACCAGGCTCTCCGCTGCTGCCTGACAACCGATTCATGGCATCCGGCTGCACGGCCGGGAAAGGATCACCGTCAAAAATGCCTTAAGCAGGCGGCTTCTGCCTTGCGATGCGCAAAAGGGTAAGAATGCGGCACCCTATGCCTTCGAATCCAAGACACGGGCAACACTGCATTACCTTCGATTAGCAGGCTCCGGGTCCGTGGGGCAACGCCTGAAGCCGCCGGTCGAGGTGCCGGCGTGTGCCACGGCCTGCTATCGCCACTGCGTGCTTGGCTGGGCATGTTGGTTGCAGGCAGGTGTACAGCCAGCCGTTTCAGGGTCCGGCCAAAAGGGCCAGCACTATGAGCTCGAAGCGCACTTGGGCCTGTCCGGGTTGGCAGACGCGTGGAGACGACGGCGCACTTACGGTGCCTGGTCGCGGTGCTAAGGGCCGTGTGCCCGGCAGTAATGGGGCTGCTGAGGTTAGGGTTCACTCAGACTCATGCCCGGGGCAGACATCCCGGTGAAGCCAGGGTATGCCGGAGGTAAGCGTGGACCTGCGCCCGACACACCTCGGCTATGCCTACCAGGATCTGCTCACCGCGCTGCGCCTGGTGGACTTGGCGGTGGGACGCGCGAGGTCGGTGCTTGTCGACACGAAGATGTTCGCTGGGGATCGGTTCGACGACATCACCTGCGAGTGGGCCGACGGCAGTCGCGAGCGGCTGCAGATCAAGCACACGACTCACGATCGCGCGTTGTCGTTGAAGAGTTTCACCAAGGACAAGCGCAGCCTGCAACTGGATCTCCTGTTCTCTTCCGTCAACCAGGACCTGCAAGCGGACCCCGGTACCTCGCACCGCCTCGTGGTACGCGACACGGAGCCGGATGACACTGATCTCTCCCAGGTGCTGCTGCCCTTCAGCGCGAGTAGCGACCCGGGGCCGGCACTGCCGGGGCTCGGCAGCAGGCGCTTTCGGTTCAGCGCCACTGCGCTGCGGGAACACGAGCCGTGGCGATCGATGCTCGCCGATGTGAATGACGACCTGCTCGGCAGTGCCTGTGCCTCCCTGATAGTCGACACCGGGGTACCTGCGTGCTCGCTCAACGTCCGCGAGCCAGGACCGGCCGAGGCGGCGTTGCTGCATCGTGTCAGCGAGGAACTCGGCGCTGGGCGTCCACCCAACCGACATCGTGCATCCGAAGACGTAGCCCTGGCCCTCATTGACGCGGCTAAAGAGGCTCGCGCCAGAGGAGGAACGGTGGCCCTCGAGGGCTTGTTTCCCCGGCTGGGATTGAAGGTCGACTTCGGGGCGGCACAGGAGGGGCATGCCGTGGACCGTGCTGCGGAGGTGACCCGCCCAACGGTTCTTTCGGACATGGTGGCCGCCGTGGAGAACGCGGCCCATTCGGGTGGTGTCGTCGTGATCACCGGTAGTCCTGGCATCGGCAAGTCCTGGTTGTGCGAGCAGCTCGGTGATGCACTTCGGGACAACTGGGTCGCTGCGAGGCATCACTGTTGGCTCGGAAGCGATGACGATCGTCGTGAGCAGCGTGTGCTGACTGAAGTGGTGATCGGCAGCCTGCTGAAACAGTTGGAGACGGCTGTCCCAGAGGCGGTGGCTCAGATCAGGCCCCGCTACGCGGCCACGTCCGAGACGCTCACGGCTGCGGTCACCGCCGTGCGTAGTCTGGTTCCGGATCAGCCGATCGCGTTGATCGTGGACGGACTCGACCATGTCAGCCGGGTCGTCGGGAAAGTCACCGGCAGCGCGTTTCAGCAGCAGTTGGATCCTGCCGCGTCTTTGGTGGAGGAACTCGCTGCTCTCAGCTTCCCTCCCGGTGTCGTGCTCGTTCTGGCCAGTCAGCCCGGCCCTCATCTCCAGGCCCTCGATAACCGCGCGGAACACCTGACCGTCCCGCCTCTCGATCGTGAAGAGCTGCTTGCTCTGGCAGACAGGCTGGGTGTCTTGTCGGCCCTGGCAGCTTCCGCCTCGGAGCAGCCACCTGCTGAACTTGCACAGGCCGCTGTCTGCCTGATCGAGGAGCGCTCACGCGGAAATGCCCTTTATGCAACGTATCTGTGCCGGCAGTCGGTTGGACCGGCGCCCGTTGTGGTATCGCTGCCAGCGCGGGACGTCGCTGGGGATCCTCTAGAGCGATTGCGCGCGGTTCCGTCCTCGGCGCACGACCTCGACGACTACTACGACTACCTTCTGAGAGGCCTCACCAACGAGCAGCGGCAGGCCGTCAGCATGCTCGCCATCTGCGACTTCGCCGTAACCGCACAGGAGCTGGGGGAGATCTTCCCGCTGCCCGGGATGATGCTCGGCGCTGCGTTGACGAGCGTGGCGCCGATTGTCGCGCAGCAGCCGGGCATTGGCGGACTGAAGATCCACCATGAGAGTTTCAGCCGCTTCATCCGGAAGATCGACAGCAACCAGGGCTGGGTCGGCCTTGTCCGGAAACAGGCTGCCGCGTGGCTCACCGGGCGCGGGTTCTTCACGGACCCGCGGGCGTTCCGGCACCTGCCTGAACTTCTGTCCGCCTTGGGGCAGGACGAAGAGCTGGCCTCGCACATCGGGCCCGATTTCCTCTCCCGCGCGATCGCCGGCCTGCAGCCCCCGCAGGCCATCACCCACACCCTGACCGTCGCCGCGCAGCGAGCGGCGGCCCGAAGCGACTGGTCCACCCTGGTGCGCTGCATCGAACTCAGCCGGGCCCGGGCGACCTATGAGGAAGAGGGCCTTCCGGGTTCCCTCGTGCCGTACACCGATGTCCTGGTGGCGCTGTGCGGCGCCGACAGGGTGGCAGCGAGCCTGATGTACGAGGGCGAGCCCACTATGGTGGCGCGTTGGGGACTTCAGTTGTGTGCGGCTGTCGATCGAGCCGGCTTGGCTGCACCGTGGGAGGCATACCTGGCAGCTTGGGACAAGGAACGTGACGATAACGTCCGCTACGGCTCTGACAGCGACGACGCGGTGTTCCTCGCGGAGCTGCGCGGGCAGATCCGGCAGCCGCGCCGGAGCACCGACAGCGATGCCCCGCCGCGTTCAGTCGCGCAGCAGGTGGCGCAGTTCGTTGACCAAGAGAACTTGCGGGCTGTTGAGCGTGCCGTGGGTGTGCTGCTGGAGTGCCTGGGGCACGAGGCGCTGATGGCGAGCGTGGAGCTCATTGAACGTCCCGACCGGCGTGTGGCTGTTCTGTTGTGTCTCGCCGACGCCCGTGCCAGCGTTTCAGGAGAGCTGCCTTCGGCCCGCACGCTGGCCGCAGCGGCCTGGGCGAGCGGGCCGTGCGATCTGCGGCATCTGCTCCGTCACGGCGTGACGGTGGCGGACCTGGTGCAGGACGTCTTCTCCAGCGGCATCACCGGGGTCCTTGAGGAGGCCACGCGGGAGGTGCTGACCGAGCGTGCCAGCGGGCTGCCAGCACCGGTGAACAGGTGGTTGTCGCTGCTTGCCGTTGCCCATGTCTCCGATCCGCAGGCTGCCGCCCGCCTGCTCCCGCTCGTCGAAGGCGTCGGCTTCTACCAGGCGTGGCTGCGGTTCGCCGTGGCGACTGTGGGCCTGCGCCACGATGTGGGCGCGGGCAGAATCCCGGCGGAGACGGCTTCTTTGACCGCCCGTGTGGCACTCGAGCAGCTGGCCCAGCACAATCAGCCGTTCACGGGCCAGCCAAAGGCCAGCGACCTAGGCGCCATCCACCACCTCGTGCGGCAGGTTTTGCACGATGCCGTGGTCGTGCTCCAGGGCAAGGACGTGGCGCTGGGTATCACGTACCTGCAGGCCATCAGTCACGGCACCACCACGTCGCTTATGGGCATGGCTGGGAGCGGGCCTCTCATCACGACGGAGCTGGTGTCCCTGCTCGCCGAGAGCGTCGGCCAGGCTGGAGCCGGAGTCGTGCACGAGCTCATAGACACCGTGCGCGCAGCTCAAGCGGATCGCCGGGCGTTGTACGCGGAGGACGCGGACTTCGAGCTCGAGATGGCCCGCGTGAGTCTCGCCTGCGGCGATCCGCTGGCCGCGCAGGCATGCTGGGACCGCGCCGCCCGGTTCATGGGTTCATACGGCGGCCACAAGGACGCCACGGTCGAGGAACTCCTGGATCCGCTGCCCGAGCTCCTTCAGACCGGGCCTGCCCAAGCCCGTGAACGGCTGGCGCGCACGCAGCCTCTCGTGTATCTCGTCGCTCACTGCACCGACGGTCGGGGTACGAGCGGACTTCCTCATGAATGGTGGCAGTTCCTCGCCCGCCTGGATCCTCAGGCCGCCGCACGCCTGGGAGCACGCGTACTGCTGTCCGAGCCGGGGCTGCCCGACGCCCGGGTGGAAGATGCCCGTCATCAGCTTCTCGCCACGCAAGGCGACACGGCCGACCCCGTCGTCCTGGCCGCGCTGCGGATCGCTTCCGGCCCCGCGGGCCGGAGTCTCGACGCCGATATCGCTCTTCTAGGCAGGCTCGCGAGCCTGCCCGACGACGATGCGGCACGGACACGGCGTCTGCTGCCGGTGTTGGCCAACGCGATCACTTCTACCTATGACGACCAGACTCTGGTCTACGCCTCCCGCAGCACTGGGGACGCAGCGAGCACTGCGCTGTCTGCAGCAGCACTGCAATGCGGTGGTGAAGGCGGTCCGCTGTGGTCGCCGAAACACGCCACCGCCAAGACCTCCCGCAGCTGGTACGGGCCCAACGGAAGCTACGCCACAGATGCCTACCTGCACGCGCAACAGCGCCCCACTCTTCCAGGAGGTGCTGCCGGTGCGCTGACGGCAGTCCGCGACTACAACGACAAGCCATACAAAGCTCCCCCGGGCCCCCGGTGGTCGGCAGACGCTCTCGCCAATGCGGTCGGGTGGAGACTCTTGGAGGTCGCCGATCGACACGGCACCGAGGCGGCCAGCCAACTGCTGCATCGGCTTGCCGAGGAGATGAGCTCGACCAAGCCGCGTGAGCTTCTGGCCGACATCGCCACCGGGCTCCGTCTGCGCCAAGAGACAGCCACCGACACCTTCGGCCCGCTCGCCGCGACGGCCGGCATGCTCGCCTTCACCACAATGCGAAGAGGAGGCTGGCGCTCCTTCGCTGGCAAAGACCGGCTCGATCTGTGGCAGAACGCGCACACGGCGGACGCCACCGTCGCATCCGGCCTTCTCGCGGACCAGGTGGCACGCGCCGTTGCTGACGGCTCGTACAGCCGAACGATCGGCGTCAGCCAAGCCTTGGTCTCCGCGTTCACCGCGCAGGCCCCGCTTGACCGGGCACCGGGCACCGATGCGCTCGCCTGCTGGGACGCGGCGTATGAAGTCATCACCCACCGCCTGCCTGGCGACGCCCGCCTCGGTGACGGCGCCTACCGGCCGAGCCCGGCTCTTGCCACACAGCACGACATCGACACCGCATTGTGCACTCTTGCCCTGGCCACCCTTGCTCTGCCCGAACGCGGCGACAAACGCCGCGCCCTGATCGCGGCGACCGTGCTGCTGGCAAGCCGCCCGAGCCAGGCCCAGACCGCACTCGCGCACGTATTGTCCTTTTCCCTTGGCGCCGGGCCTCTGACCTGGCTCCTGTCCGTCCTGCGTGACCATCTGCCACCAGGCCCTCTGGATGCGGCACTCCACGAACAGCTCGTCGTGCTGTGCAGCAGTGGCATGCTGTCCGTTCGGGCGGGGGCCGCCGAGATCCTTACGCGCGCCGGGCATGAGCCTCCCTCGCCCCCTGCAACGCAGGCCCATCCGACACTCGCGCGCGCAATAGCCGCCGCCACTTCCCGCACCGAGGGAAGACCATGAAGGACTCGCGGGCGGTCGCGACCGAGATCGTCGACCACTATCTGAAGTCCCGCCTCGCCGCCGCACGCGGCCCTGTGGGGCTGCGCGGGACTGTCATCGACCTGGTGACCAAGGCGCTCCCCCTGCACGTCGAAGTGCTGATGAGCCAGCAGCTGGACTCGTTGGCTCATCCGAGCAGAACTCAGGAACCCGACGCCTACCTTGCCGACGAAAGCACCGCCGAAGACTCACTCCAGCAAGCCGCGGCAGGGCTACGCGCCGCATTCGCTCAAGCAGGACACTTGGGCGGCAAGGCGCAAGTCTTCGAACGTAACGCTGCCGCACGACTGGGCGACGATCCCCGGGCAGCGCTGCGCGCAGAGCTGGCACGCGTGCCGCGGCCTCTCACCCGTCCGAAGGTCCTTGAGTGGTCGCTTGACCCTGCTCCCTGGTTCAAAGAAAGCCGTAGCGAACACGGTGTCTGGCCGCCTGCGGGACTCGATTCAGTTGCGGGCCAACGGCAGCTGCCGGACGGAGTCATGGCACTTCCCCGGGTGAGCAGTGGCCCTTACGAGGGGTGGGTACAGCTCGGGTTCGCCGAAAGCCAGCTCACCCCCGCACGCCGGTATCCGGAAGAACCCGCCCGCCAGGTACAGATCTTCGTCGGGCTGGAAGCCGGCGGCCATAATGTTCCGGCCGGTTCGTTGCCTGTCGCCCAGGCCTCCTGGCAACTGTGGACGCTCCCGCTGCTGCACCTGGCACCTCATCTCGCAGACTCGGTTACGGCAGCCAGACACCTCAGCACCGCAGATCAGCCCCTCGTGGCGCTGACGGACGCCAGCGCCACCACGCTGGTCGACGCACCCCTCCGTCCGGGCCTGGGCCTACCTCACTATGTACTCGCACCGGCTGTCAGTGTCATCGCTGTTCTCGGCCTCGAACCCACGGAAGGGATCTGCGGTTTCAGTCTCAGCGACGGGCAAGGGGAGGCGTTGATCGGCCGTCAATGGCGGGGCCACCTCGTCCACGACGGCCACTACCTGCCTCTGCTGCCCGCAGTGGAGGGGGCGGATCTACTGATCCGCCCCGACCTGTTCACCCGTCTCCACGACACAATCGGCGCTACTCGCTGCCACGTCGGCCTGCACGCTTCCTATACGCCAGGGGGGCAGCGTTCTCTCCTGCCCGGAACGACGGTGTAGCGGAGCGCAGCCTGCGACAATGAGGTCCGCAGCCAGGGGCGGGCGCGGGTACGTCGGGCAGGCTTGCTCGGCTCGTAGGAGCGGTGGGGGCACGTGAAGTCGTGGTTTGAACGTCTGGCGTCGATTCCGGGCATGGCTTTCGGCGGGAGTCCTGGTGTCGTCCCTGGGGAGTTGCTGGGGGCGGGGGTACGTCCGGATGAGTCGTACGGCAGCCCGATGTGGCCGACGCCCCAGGGCTCAACATCTGCGACTCCAGCCAGTCAGCATGTGCCCTCCGACGCGCGCGGCGAGGATCTAGTGGCTCGGGTGTGGGAGGCGTTGGAGCTTCCGGGCTCGGCGATGGACTACCACTTCGTGCTGCAGGATGCGGTCGAGCGGCTGTGGAGCACGCGCGGTTCGTATCCTGCGGCGCTCGAGCTGCTTGAGGTGTTTGCCCTGCTGGACTTGGAACTGATGGAGGCTGCGCCGCAGGCGGTGTCCTTTGACGACACAGATCCGGTGTCGTTTGTGCGGGTGACGTCCGTGCCCCGGCTGATCGGCCTGCTGGAGCGCGAGGGCGCTTTCACCGAAGCGCTCGCTGTGGCGAAGCGGCTGACGCGCTTCGGACAGGGTGAGGACGCAGTGGGGCGGCTGTCGGAGAAGGCCGGTGCGCTGGCGGCCGAAGCCACGGCTGCGGGCGGGGCGTGATGAGTGTGGGGCTGGAGACGCTTGTGCCTGCCGACTCCTACCTGGAGGAGGCGTTCTTGCGGTGGGTTCTCACTCCTGCCGCGGATGCGGGCATCGTGCAGCGAGTGCACAGTCAGTACCCGGTCACCGTGCAGGAGCGCACGTACCGGCTGGACTACCTGATCGCGGGCGAGACGCTACAACTGGCCATCGAGTTGGACGGGTTCGCCTTTCACAGCGACCGGGCAGCGTTCACCTACGACCGGCTGCGGCAGAACGACCTGGCCGCCACAGGTCTGACCGTGCTGCGATTCTCCTACGATGCGGTGCGCACGGACACGGCACGCTGCGTGGCCCAGCTACAGGCGATGCTCCGCCTCGATCCGCTGCTGGCTCCGCTGGTTACTGCGGTGCCGAATGTCGAGATCCCTGATATGGCCGGGGATCCGATGCGGTCCGCCGACCCGCCTCGCGGTGCGGCACCGGTCTGGCCGGTGCCGGGTGGTGCGTACTTTGACGAGGTGCGGGGGCGTGTGAACCGGGGGCCTTTGCGGTCCTGCCAGGACGAGGCGCTGGCCGCGCTGGCGAACTACTACGCCTCCGGTGGGCGGCACGCAGCCACGGTCATGGCGGTCGGGGCCGGAAAGACGGCTCTCGGTGTGGCGGCGGCGCTGTCGTTCACCAGAAAGCGGGCCCTGGTGGTGACCCCGGGCTCGGTGATCCGCGGCACCTTCGCGTCCGCTCTCGCCCCGGGGGCACCCGGCAATGTGCTGTACGGGCTGGCGGGCGGTCCGCTACTGCCCGGCACCCGCCCACCGGCCACGCTGGTGCTCGACGCGGACGAGGAGCAGATCAGTCAGGTCAGCCGCTGGCGGCTGCTGGACGCGGACATCGTGGTCACGAACTTCCATGCACTGGGAACGGGCGAAAAGAGCGGGGATCTGCTGGCCAAGCTGGAGCCGCAGGACGTCGACTTCATCGTGGTGGACGAGGCACACATCGCGGCCAGCGATTCCTACCAGCGGCTGTTCGCCCACTTCCCCGGGGCACGCACGCTGCTGATGTCGGCGTGCTTCACCCGCCTGGACGGCAAGCCCATCGACGCCGATGTCGTCTACCGCTACCGGCTGGTGGACTCCGTGGCGGACGGATCGGCGAAGAACCTGCGGGTGCACCGGTTCGCGCCCGAGACAGCGTCGACGGTGTACGAGGCGGTGTGGCCCGACGGGGTGCGCGAGAAGGTCGTGGGCCGTGACGCCCTGCTGAGCTTGCTGGGTGACGAGCGGAAGCTGGCACGTATCACCGCGCAGTCCGAGGCGCCGATCCGACAGGTGATGGCGGTGACGCGGGCGTGTCTGGACGTACAGGCCAAACTGCTGGCACCCATCAAGCCCCGGGTCCTGTTCGCGGCGATGGGGCAGGCCCACGCTGAGCAGATCGCGCGGATCGCCGAGGAGCACGGCATCGCCTGCGCGACGCTGCACCACAGCATGCCGGCCTCGGCGATCACCGCGACGCGCAGGCGGTTCGAGTCGGATGCGGGTGACCTCGAGGGCATTGTGCAGCTGCGGATGCTCGGCCAGGGCTACGACTTCCCTCCCATCACCGTGGTCGTGCCCCTGCGGCCGTATGGCAGCTTCGGCGAGTTCTACCAGTTCGTCGGCCGCGGCGTCCGTGTTGTGCGCCATCCCGGCATTGCCTCCGACAAGCAGTACCTGGACGTGGTCTGCCACGCCGAACTCGGCCTGGAAGAGCATCTGGAGGCGCTGTGTATGGACAACGACATGGACCCCGCTGTTCTGCTCGACGCCCCGTTGATCGACGCCGACGTGCTGGACAGCGTCCTGGACGGCGATGACGGCAGCCTGTACGGGGCCGGCCCGGCGGGGGGTGGCGGCCTGGGCGGGATGGATGCGTTCGTGCTGTACGAGCGTGGGCGTGTCGAGGAACGCGTGATCCACGGGGTGGACCGGGTGGAGGCGCGGCGCGATGAGCGGGAGAGGCAGCTGCTGGCGCAGCGCTACACCATCTATGCGCAGTCCAATCCGGCTCCGGTTCCGTTCGAGCAGTTCGTCGAGTACATGCGGAGGCTGACCGGTGGCAAGTGACCAGACGTACTGGTGGCAGTCGGCCGTACAGGCCGGCCCCGAGGAAGCCCTCGGCCTGGAGGTGGCGGCCGGACAGCAGCAACGGTTTGCCGAGGTCGACGCACTGGCGGCCAGACTGCTGTCCGTGGCTCTCGCCGGACAGCCTGTGGCCGCCATCACCCTCGGCCGGGGGCTTCACACCCCGGACAAAGCCAAGGTAACGGCCCTCACCAAGGCGGAGGCAGTCCTGTGCGCCGGCGTCTTCGGGGTCCAGGAGCAGCAGCGGCGCGGCGCGTGGTATTTACCGACGAAGCTGTCTGTGAAGGCGGGGGCGGTCGACCTGCCGTATCTGCTGCGTGAACGGCCCACCCACGCTCTGACGCTGGCCGCCGATGAGACCGCCCGCCTCACTGCCGTGGACGGTGCGGACACCATATTGCTCTGGGCGCTGCTGGTCCCGTTGTTCGAGACGCTGCTTCAGCCGGTCCGGCTACGGGCGGCGGGGGATATCTTCCCGCCCACGCAACAGCAGCAGTTCTGGGCGTTGATCGAGGAGCGCTACCGGCTCCTGGGCATCAAGGATGGTGCGCTGGATGCTTTCCGCTTCGGCGGCGGCTGGCACAACTTGGACCGTAGTGGGCAGCAGCAGGCGCGATTGGAATTGCTGGATACCCTTGCCGGTGCCGACCTTGTGCAGCTCGTCGCCCGTCACCGGATCCAGCGGCTCCAGGGGCTGATGGCCGGCTTCGCCAAGAAGGCCAAAGCGGGCACGCCCCTGGCGCGCCGGGTGCTCACCAAAGAACTGCAGCCGGTGGTCTCCGCCTACTTCGGGGGCGACTGGCTGGCTGTTTTGGACTATCTCCAGGCTCGTCCTCACCCGAACGAGGAAATCATCACTGCTCTGCCGGAGCCCCGTCTGTATGTGGGCACCTCTGCCCAGACGGCCGGAGTTGCTGCCGAGGCCGGCATCGCGGAGTCCGAGGTTCAAGCGATGCTGGCCGCTTTCCTCGGAGGGGGCAGCTCCATATCCCCTGTCGAGGAACGGACTGCGGGCCTGCGCAGCTGGTGGGCGGCCTTCGATCAGGCGCATGCCGTCCAGTCGCCGGGGATGCCGTCCTTGTGGGGCCTGGTCGATCAGGACCTCATGAACCTCTCCCCTAACGAGCAGGGCTTCACCCCCCAGCTGTACCAGCGGTGTCTGCCCGCCGACGTGCTCGGACAGGTCGGGCAGCTGTGGGAGACGGTGACGCTCCAACGCCACCCGGGCAGTATCGTCAGCAACCCGCGGCCGCACCAGACCATGGCTGATGCTCTGGGGCCTGCGGGCGAGTTCTGGCATGGCGTGGGCCTGACCGCCTGGTTCGTGTGCGAGGGGCCTTACTCCCGCACGACCTTGGACCGCGTCGACCGCTATCACAGCAAGCCCCTGGCGGCCCTGCGTGCGGCAGGCTGTCCTGTCGACACGGTCTTCTTCCGCGAGCTGCGTGCTGCGGAGCAGATGCTGGGACCGCAGGAGGAGATCGCCGACCGTGCGACCCACGAGGTCGAGACACCGTTCGGGCAGTTGACGTTCACGTCCGGCATGGGCCACGGCACGGGCCGGGAGGGCTTCGAGCGGGTACGGGACCTCATCACCCGGTACCGGCGTGCCTGGGCCGAGCAGCACCTCGAGGCTTACCTGCAGCACCGGTGGCGTTCCGAGCTGGAGAGCGTCGCCCATCAGCTTCACCGCTTCGTCGCTGAGAAGGGGCGAGCGCCCACACTGATCCAGTTCTCCCGGTTCGCCACCACGGCGGCCAACCACTGGACCGGCGGCGATCTGGGAGCGCTGTACACGGCGATCGGTGAACCGGCCCCTGCTGAGCAGGAGCGGCCGACTCGTCTGCTGCCCGGTGACGGGTACGACTTTGCGCGCCGGGTGTACCAGGAGCTGGGCGGCAAGGCTGTCACCCGCGACACCTGGGTGAACGACCCGGAGGAGACCCGGCGGCAGTGGCAGATTGACCGGCTGGCGACGGAGAGTCTGCGCTACGTGCAGTTGCAGGAGGCCCTCGGGCAGCCGCCGACAGCCAAGCAGTTCGGGACGCAGCGTCTGGTCTGGCCATGGCCTGGTGAGGAAGAGGAAGGCTGGCCTGTTCTCCAACGCATCCTCGCTGCGCTCACCTGCACCAGCCTGCCTCCTGCCACAGTCTCCTCCCCCACTGGTGCTGGTAGCGCACCAACCGGCGACGGGCATAGCGGTGCGCGGGACGTGCTGGTGAAGGGGGCGAATGCGTCTGTTGAGCCTGGGGCCACGGCGGTGCGCATCATCGCTAATGGTGCGCCCGTGGATGTGTCTGCGGTCCTGCTGGCCAGCAGCGGCAGAGTGCGCAGCGATGACGATCTGGTCTTCTTCAACCACCCAAGCCAGGACGGAGTCCGCGTCAGCGGGGACGCCGTCACCGCTGACCTGATCCTCATTCCCGAAACTGTCAGCAGCATCGCGGTCATCGTCAGCATCGATCCCGAGGCCCAACCCGGCGCAGTCTTCGGCCAGGACGCCAGATGGGAAGCGGAAATCACCCAGCCATCTGGCACCCGGCTGTCCTTCACTCCGGACGTCTTCAGCGGACGGGAGACCGTTGCTGTCGCGGTAGAGCTCTACCGCCGCGCGGGCGGGTGGAAAGCACGTGCGGTCGGCCAGGGCTACGACACCGGACTGGCCGGACTGGCCATCGACTACGGCATCAACATCGAAGCCTGAGCCGGACGGAGGAAGACGCCCAGAGGGCTCAAGTTCGCACAATATTGGCCCGGTCCGGGACCTCCTGGAGCGCGCTGCCAGCTAGGCCCCTTCCACGGAGTCACTGATCCACTTCAAGCATCGGTCGGCGCCTGCAGTGATCGGCACGGCGCACACTTCCGGGTTGTCCCAGGGATGGTGCTCCAAGAGGTAGGACTCCAGCTCTGGATACCGGTGCACCGTTGTCTTGAGGAGGAGTTGCCACTCTTCACCGGTGCCGTACTCCCCCAGGTGCCAGAACACGCTCGTGACCGGCCCGATGATCTGAGCACCAGCGGCAAGCCGCTGCTGGACCGCCGGCCCTGCAAGCGCTACCGCCTGATCTTTCGTCACCGTGGCCGTGGACACCTGCACGTAGTCAGTCATGCCGGGGAGCCTAACCAGCCGGACACAAGCGCCCCTCCCGAACACCGTGAACCACGCCCACACCGCCGCTCGCCTGGAAAGGGCGTCTGGCGACGCCGGCTCTTTCCGGGTGTTCTGATCAGGAGGACTTGGGCGTGGGCTAGTTCTGACGAAACGGCCCAGACCGTGGTGAGCCTGCGTCAGACTGATCGCGCCTGTGCAAGTTTCGGAACGGAGGCTGCCTTGACGTCAGTGGTTGCGGTGGAGAAGCGGGCGGGTGGTGCGCCCATCCATATCGAGATCTCGGAGATCCCTGAGGTTGGCGAGTCGAACGAGACTGGCGACATCTACGGGGGCAAAACGCGCGGTGCCCGGGAGAAGGTTATTCAGCTGGCGCGGCCTCTGTTTTCTGAGGCGCTCGACCTGATCGGTTCGTGTGCTGAGGAGGTGCACGATCGCTTCTCATCTCTCCCACCGGAAAAGCAGCCCCAGGAGCTGGAGATGCAGTTCTCAGTGAAGCTGGACGCGATGGTCGGCGCGAAGATCGTCGAGACTACGGCTGGCGCGCAGTTCCAGGTTCTTCTGCGATGGAAGGCCGGGAGCGGCGCGCGGGACGAACCTCAGTCGTCGGAGTGACAGCCCAGCAGGAGAACCTGGCTTGGCCTGTCCTGCCTTTTGGCCGCATCGTCGGGCAGGACGAGCTCAGGAAGGTTCTAGAGATCGTTTATGTGATGCCTTCGGTCGGCGGGGTGCTGGTTAGCGGCGAGCGAGGGACGGCCAAGTCGACCACGGTCCGGGCGTTCGCTCAGATGGTGTATGATAGTTTGCCCGTCACTCTCCCGATCAACGCTACTGACGACCGCATCCTGGGCGGCTGGCAGGTGGATGCTCTGCTGCGTGGTGAACCCAAGCAGATGAAGGGGCTGTTGGAGGAGGCCAGTCAGGGGCTGCTCTACGTCGACGAGGTCAACCTTCTTGATGATCACGTTGTCAATATCATCCTGGACGTGGTCTCGACCGGACTGCTCGTCGTGCAACGCGATGGCCTGGACCGTTCGGGGGTGCCCGTGTCATTCACGCTGGTGGGCACCATGAATCCCGAGGAGGGCGGGCTGCGTCCCCAACTCCTGGATCGTTTCGGTCTGATGGTTCCTGTGATGACCGAGCTGGACCCTGCTGTGAGGCGTGACATCCTGCTGACCGTCCTGCGTTTCGAGGAGGAGCGCAGAGTTCCGGATTCCGCGTGGCTGCATGAGGGTGCCGCTGCCGACAGGGAGCACCGGGTGCAGCTCGAGGCCGCGCGAGACGCTGCCCACAAGGTTGTCCTGGGCGTGGAGGCCGCGGAATTGTGTGCGCAGATCGCGATCGAGTTTGAGGTCACCGGGCATCGGGGGGAGATCGTTATGGCTCAGGCTGCTCGTGCCGTGGCTGCTCTCGATGGCCGTGATGTGGTGAGCTCGGCGGATATCAGGTACGTGGCACCATATGCCCTCATGCACCGGCGGCCCGAGGCTTCCTACGGCGATGCGATCGGCTGGGATGCGAAGGACGAAGAGTTGCTAGGGCAGGTACTGGTGGGGGTTGGCGAGCGGGTGCATGGACGTTCGTGAGCGTGTCGCCACGGCTCTGGCATGTGCTGCGGTCGATCCAGGGTTGGCAGGCGTTTTGCTGCTGGATCTGGATCCGGGGCTGGCCGCGCCTCTTGGTAGGTGGTTGGCCGACCTTCTGCCTGGGCAGGGCGGGGCGAGTGTCCTGCCGTCCGAGGGCACCGATGACGAGCTGTGGGTGACGGTGCGTCCGGGGGGTGGCAATAGCAGGGGCTTTCGGATGGTGCCGGGGCCTCTGCACTCCGCTGGCCGGCGCCCCGGGGTGTTGGTGGTACCCGACCTGTCCCGTTCGGGCCTGGCCACCTCGCGTGCTGCCGTCGCTACCCTCACGGCTGCTGTCGCGCATCTGGAGCGGGATGGCCAGCGGGAGGTCTGGGTGCCCGGCGACCGCTGGGTCAGTGGGTGCCCTGCTGAGAGGACCGCCCGGGTATCGCGGCACCTGCTCGACCGGTTCGCCCTGCGGATTGGCGCCGCGGGGCTGAAGCCCGTTCCGGACGGCCAGCCTGTACTGGACCCCCCTTCCGAAGCGTGGCGGCAGGCCGTCAGCGCGGCGCACGCGGGCGGCTTGTTCCCACGGCTGACCCGTCGCGCAGCCGACTGCGTCCTGGTGGTGTTGCCGACGATCTCGTCCGGAACACGCCGTGATCTGTCCTTGGCACGCACAGCCCGGGCCCTGGCACTCCTTGGCGGAGACGCATCCACCAAGGCGCACCATGTGGACGCGGCGACATCGCTGATGGGCATCTTCTCCGTGGGCGCATCAAGGTCCCCCTCTGGGCAGGAGCCTTGTTTGCCTGCTTCTGCAGTGCCCGAGGTCGAGGATGCTCTGGGTGGGCAGGGCCCGACCGTCAACGTCCCCCAGCAGGTGCGTGTCGGCAAGAACGAGCCTGCGGTTATGGCATCCCAGGATCTGCCCTTCGACGCTGCGGGGCCGTATCCGGAGGACGGTCTTGCCGACGAGCGTGAAGCTGCTCCGCTGCGTCTGTCCCCCCACGGTTCAGCGCCCAAGACTCTGCGGGGTCACCCGATCGGCACCATGACCGCTACGACCACGTGGGATCTTTCGCTCACTGCAACAGCCAGGGAGGCGGCGAAGTACCAGGTTCTGCGCTGCTCCAATCACTACGTCGACGGCGCTCACCCGCTGCACCTGACAGCTGCGGACCTGCGCTCGCACCGCAGGGCTACAGAATCCTCCCGGTTGTTGGTGCTCGTGCTCGACCACACCAGTCGGCGCGGCCTCGACTGGCATCCGGTTTTGTCGCCTTACCTGAGCTGGGCCTACATCTCGCGCTCCAGGGTGGCCTTGGTCGAGGTCGGAGCAGAGGGCGATGAGGCAGAACTCGCCGCGTCGATGTTTGTTTGCAGGAGCCTTCTTGACCGTCGCATCGTGCAGGCCCTCGACCGATCCCCTGGCCGGGCGACTCCACTCGCCCACGGGTTGCAGGTGGCCGCATCGCTGCTGCGGCACGAGACACAGCACGGGGGTGCTCTTGTCGACGAGGCGCTGCTGCTCGTCTTCACTGACGGCAGGGGCAATGTGCCGCTGAATGCGTCGCGTTCTCTCGTGATGCCTGCGGCTGTGGGCGACCGTGGTGTTCAGGACGCGCTGGAGCAGGCGCGGCGTATCGCCAGGCTGCCGCGGGTGCGCAGTGTCGTCCTGCATCCCGGGTCTACGCCTCAGGAGCATCTCGTGGCGCAGTTGGCCGATGCTCTCCGTGGCGATGTGATCAGTGTGGACCGGGTCGGAGCGGATGCCGCCTGAGACCGAGCGTGCGCAGATGCGCCGGTACATCTCGCATCTCAACCGCGGGAATCTCAAGGCTGCTACTGTGCGGCGCGTTCCGTTCCGTCGAGGGCCCTCGCTGCCCCCATCGGTGCAGCCTGTGTCGGTTCCGGTTCAACAGGCGGGGACGGCACGTACGTTTTCGCCGTTGGCTGCGGACTTCACACGTACGTTGCCTGTTGGTATGGCGATGCTCTTCGTTGTGCCGGTACACAGGGAAGGGAAGCCGGGCTTCAAGCTGCGGGGGGTCTGCTGTTGTGGATCGCTGCAGGACTTTCCGGAGTACGCGCGTCCCGATATCGCGCTGGCCAGTCTCGTAGCACGGAACGGCATTCCACCGAGCAAGGTGGTCGCAACGATGCGCCGTTGGTCGAATAACAAGCCTGACCTCACCGCGTGGCTGCACGAGCGGCGCTGCGAGCACGGCGATGCTCTGCAGTTGGTGATCTGGGATGAGACGGGCTACGGCATTCCCTGGGAGTTGTTCTGGCTCGCGGTCCCACCCGGTTCCCCTTACCGGGCAGGCTGGCTCGGCGGGCTGGTCACCACCAGCCGCTGGCTCACGATCCACTCGCCCTGGCCCGTGGTGAGGGACTATTCCTCCCCTCATGCCTGCAAGGGCCCGGTGGCCGCGTACATCGCCGACGACATGCGTCACGACGGTGCGCTGCTGCGTCAGTTTGCCTCGGAGCCCGTCGCAGGCGTCCGTGGCTTGCCCAAGGCGCTGGCCGCGGGCGACCCGCTGGGCATGGTGTACGTCGCCTGTCATGGAAAGTTCGGGTCCGATGAGGACGACTGTCTTTTGGATGAGGTGCCGCTGATCATGCTTGAAGGCGGCAACAGCTTCGACCGGCTGGCGTCTGCTGCCACTTTCGTCTTTCTCAACGCCTGTCACTCGGGTCGGCTGTTGGCCGAGGAGGGAGCATACGCCGACCAGGCCCAGCGGGGGTTCTCCGAGCTGTTCCTGCGGTCGGGGGCGGCTGGGGTGCTGGCCACCAGTGGCGAGGTCGGGGATGAGGAGGCGCATCAGATGGCGAATGAGCTGATGCGGGTGCTGTGTGAGCGGCCGCAGGTCCCCATCGCTGTTGCGCTGCGTGACCTGCGTTCGGTCGTGGCTCATTTGACCCCGGCCGACTTGTTCGATGCTGAGGCGAAAGAGGAGCAGCGGCGTCTGCTGCCGCTGCTGTATCGGTTCATGTATGTCTATTACGGAAGCCCTCGTACCGTGGTTGCTCTCGCTCCCGGTGAGGAGTCGACGTGAGTTCGGTACGTGTGGAGCCCCGGGTGACCTGGCCGCGCACGGTCGTGCCGGGTGAGCCGTTCCTTGTCTCGGTAGATCTAGCCCTCGTCGAGCCCGCGGATCGGATGTGGCCCTTCGACGATGAGGAGATCGAATTCACCTGTGTCCTGGATGGCTCACGGCACTTTCGGGTGGAAGCCGTCCACGACGCCAGTGTGGTGATGCACCGCTTCGGCGGGACCTACGGTCCTGCGCAGTTCGTCGTGGTCGCGCAGCAGCGCCCCGGCCTCCATACTCTGCGGCTGACGCCAGTCACCTCTCGCGGCATCGTGATGGGATCGCTGGAGCTGCAGGTCACGGTAGCTGTTGCGGACGAGGAGCAGGGTGTCGAGGGCGAGCTCCATCCGGTGGACCTGGCTCCGGCAGCCGGGGTTACTGGTGCTGGGGCGGACTCATCTCGCAGAAGTGCGCTGTGCATTGTGGTCGGCCGCTATTCGAAAGAGAACGGGCTTGCAGATCTGCCGGGTGCCTACGATGCAGGAAACCGGGTCGTGGACGGATTGCAGTCACTGGGCTACACCATCACGTACATGATCGACCCCGGTGGGGCGGAGCTCTCCGACAAGCTTCGGCGGTTTCTCGCGGACGATGAAAGCTCTTTGCGGGTTGTGTACTTCAGTGGGCACGGGCTGGTGCATCACGGCGACTTCTTCCTCGCTGGCACGGACGCAGGTGTCACGTCTCCGCGTGAGGGGCGTCTCGTACCGTTTCGCCATCTTCAGCAGATGGACCGCAGCCGGGAGACTGGGGGAAATCCTGCCTTGTTTTTGCTGGATGCGTGCTACTCCGGCACGGCTGCCCTTCCAGAAGACTGGCTCTCGCTTCCTGGAGAAGTGAGGTACGAGGGCTTTCCCAGGTCGTATGTTGTGGCGTCATCAGGTAGTTCGGAGCGTTCCTTCAACCATCTGTTCAGTGAAAGTCTTGCCGATGTCCTGGACGGGGCTGCGGCTGGACGGCCTGCGGGATATGGCGAGTCTGTCCCGTTCAACGTCTTCGCCGCGGAAGTCCGTCGGCGTATGCGGGAACGGGCGCCCCGTCTGCCGCAGACGTTGGCGGCCAGCCTGGAGCCTTCTCACTCTACCGAGCCTGCGTTCATTCCGGTTCTTGCGCCGGCGGATTCACACGAGCTCAACGACGTCAAGTCGCTTCGGGTGCTTGGTGTCCATGGGAGTTCCAATCAAGTCTGGGGTGCCCAGCAGATCGCCTTGCATTGGTTGCCGATCGTCCAAGACAGCGTTTTGCGAGTGGACCCGTCCGCCAATGTGGCGGACATCGAGCTGTCGATTGCCTACTACGCCGATCTTCTGGCGCGCCCCTACGCACAGGGTGGCTCGGCGCCCGATGGTGAGGAATCTGAAGCCTTGGAAGGCTGGCCCGCGGTGGAGAATGAGTCAACACAGCGCAGGTTCAATCCGGCTGGCTTGGTGCGTCAAGCAATGAGCTACCTCACCTCCGGCTCCGCCAGCATCACTTCACGCCAGTTGGAGAGAGCTCTGTTCGGTTCCCTGCGGGAACTCGGCCGATACCTGCAGGGCGAACAGCGTGGGGACGTCATAGCCCGCGTCCACCGAGTGTTCACTGAGGCCCGGCCCGGGGTAATCCTCGCCCATTCCCTCGGGTCGGTCGTGGCCTACGATGCGCTTTGGCAGGAGCCCTACCCGCAGGTCGAAGTATTGGTCACGATGGGGTCGCCGTTGGCCATGTCCTCGGTTCGGGATCGGCTGATGTCCCCTGAGCTCGGGCGGCCACCTGGGGTGAAGAAATGGGTTGATATCGCCAGCACAGGTGATGTCGTGGCAGTCCCCATCAACGGGATGACACGGCACTTCGGTGGGGTGGAGGGCAAGCGGATCGATACCACTGTGTTGCCTTCCCATACGGTTGCTTCGTACCTCCAATCGACTGAGGTGGCTTTCATCCTCGCCGGGCTCCTACGTCGCCTGCAGGGCTGAGGCCTTCTATCCGGACAGCGTAGGCACCGCCTGCACTGCTGCGCACGGCGTTTCGCCGACTGTCAGTCGCCCAGCACGCGGTGGAAAACGGCCCGATGAGCTCTGTGTCAGAAAGCCTGTGTGTCGTCACACCGCTGGAGCTCACGGAGCCACGGACCATGCCTACCAGTGCATGTTCAGGGCATCGAGTGCGCGGACCCGATCTGCGGGGAGACGCTCTTTGCGGCGTCGGGCGTTGCTGATCCACTGCCCGAGACGTACTGGTTCCCCGTCGAGGACTTCGACGTGGCGCTGGGGAACGTCGAGGTGGCCTTCTCGATGGTGGAAGGCCCGGGCGGCAGCCAGGCCCTGCTCCGGCTTGCGGGCGGCCGGTTTCCGTTTCTCGGGGGACGGTTCGGTGATCTGGATCAGGTCGAGATCGGCGAGGAGCTGTTGCTGGGTGGGGTGCAGGCGTTCGGGGTGGAGGCGCTGGTTGTGCAGCCACTCCCCCAGACGATGTCCGTCTTCGGTGATGTAGTCCCGGGGAACGTCGGTCAGGTGGTGGCCGGCCGTGTGGTGTCTGCGGGCAACGTGATAGGCGCGGTGCCAGGTCAGGGGCCAGGGTGGATTCCAGTGCGGATCGAGGTCTTGGAGTGCCTGGGTGCGGGCGGGAGCGAGGTCATCGACTCGTTTGCGTTGGGTGGCGAGCCAGCGGACGAGCGCGTCGTCGAGGGCAGCGAAGGCCTCGACCAACTAGCCTTCCTGTGCGGGCATCTACCGCTGGCCCTGCACATCAGCGCCGCCCTGCTGATCCTGGAACCCGATCAAACAGTCGCTGAGCTCGCGGCAGAGCTGGCCGCGGCCCAGTCACGACTGGCCTTCCTCGACGACGGTGAGCGTGCCGTTCGCGCCGCATTCGACCTGTCCTACCGCCGCCTGCCCCCGGATCATGCCGAGCTTTTCCGGCTCCTGGCGCTCAATCCAGGTCCTGACATCAGTCCTTGGGCCGCAGCCGCTCTCGTCGGCCGCCCACTGCCGACCGTGCGGGCCGTACTGCGTTCTCTCGTCCAGGCACACCTGCTCAACTGCGCAGACAAACGCTGGTCGATGCATGACCTCGTGCGTGAATACGCCACCGAACTCGTGCACGGCACGCCCCGCACTGCAGCAGACGATGATGCGGGAGAAGCCGCGCAGAAAGCGGCGACATCCCTGCGCCAGCTGCTCGAGTACTATACCCGGACCGCCCTGGCAGCAACCTCACACCTTCAGCCAGGTGTGCCTACGTCAGGGGACTTCACAGATCTGGACGAGGCGCTCTTGTGGCTGGACCGCGAGCGCGCCAACCTCACCGCCTCCGTGGCAGTCGCAGCCGCCAGCGGGCATCAGAACCTCGCTGTCAATCTTCCAGTTATCCTCTACGACTATCTCGAATGGTGTGGGTACTTCGACGACCTGATCGCCGTGACGACGACGGCGTGTGACGTCGCCCACCGGGCAGGAGAAAGTGCCGCCGAGGCCGGAGCATGGAACAACCTCGGCATCGCCCTGACCGAGGTTTCACGCTACGACGACGCTTGCAATGCTCATACGCGGGCTGCCAGCCTCTTCGCCTCGATGGGCGACCATAACGAAAAAGGGAAGGCTCTCAACGGTCTCGGCTCGGCCCTGCGAGAGTCGGGAAGGCATTCCGAGGCGGTCCAGATCCACCAGGAAGCCCTGGCGGTCCAACGAACTATCGAGGACATCCGGGAGCAGGCAGCGGTGTTGAGCAACCTGTCCCTGGACCACCAGGAGCTGGAGAACTTCCCAGAAGCCTGCGATGCGGCAGAGGAGGCTGCCTTGCTGTTCGAGAGTCTCGGCGACACCGCAAACCAAGCGAAGGCTCTGTGTACGGCGGCATACGCGCTGCAGGCGTCGGGGCAGCCCGAGAAGGTACGGGCGGTCTGCCAGCGGGTCGTCGAAGTCAGCAGCGCCGTAGGAAGTCCGCGCGACGAAGCGGCGATCCTGATGGCCTGCGCCGAGCTGCTGACCGACCTCACACCACAGCAGCAGATTGCCTTTCTGGTGCGAGCCCAGGCCGCCTGCGAACGCGGCAATGCCCAAGACCTTCATGCCCATGCGCTGCTCCGTCTCGGCCAGGCATGGAGCGAGCGGGTAACAGGGGACAAGCCGTCACCCATCTCACCCGTGCTGCAACCTTGTATGAAGACCTCGGCCTTAACAGCGAAGCGGCCACCGTTCGCTCTCTGCTCGCGATGCGCTGACCCGGCAGTGCGGTCCGCGGCCGCTTGAGCGCCCGAAGGCATCGGACAGTCGCACTCTCGAACCTGTGAGCGCCCCGTTGCACACCCCTCCTCGGTGTAGGCAGTAGCGCGGACAAGGTGTCGCTCAGATAGGAGCGCATAGCGAAGTGGCCGCTGGGGACTGGTCGGCGTTACTCGTCGATGCGTTGGAGCTCGACAGCTCTTCGGTCGCCGTTGGCGGCGAGACCGTCGATGACGCGGCGCCATCGGCTCAAAGCAGCGCCGTCGGGTAGCGGGGAATCGCGGAGTTCGGTGAGCCAGCGGGTGACGTACCAGCAGCGGTTGGCGAAGGCGTCGTAGCGGCCATCGATAACGTGTTCCAGCCATGGCAGGCTGGTGGCGTGCTGCCAGGTGGTGTGGGGGGCGTGCGGGCAAACCTTGCCAGCGCGTCGGCGGCCTTGGCCTCGCCGCGGGCTCGGTCAAGCCATCGTTCGGTCGCGCCGCCAAGGGCGCTGGGTGAGCCAGTCGCGGTTCGCTCTGGACCCCTCACTGAACAAGGCGTTCGAAGGCTTCGTCAGACCAGCCCATAAACGACGAGGCGATTCTGTTACCCGTCAAAGATGCCGGCCAGGACGTTGGCCTCCCGCCGCTCCCCACCGAAGAGGCCCGGTGGTCGACGTGCACGATCAGAATGTCGTGGCTGTCGATCACCTTGGAGATGCCCCGGGTCTCGATCGTGTCCGACCACGCGTCCACGTCGACCGGGAGCCTCGAACCGCCGGAGCGGTCTGCGCCCTCCACGCGAGGGCATCGACACGGTCAAAGTCTTGAAAACGTATAGGAAAGGCCACTTAAGTGACAGCGCGGGCCCTCAGCGCATCAAGAACTCTGTACGTTCATCCGTACGCGGCTATGTGCGTTCACGTGTACGCCGACAACGGCTGGTGACCTTGGCGGTCCAGCCCACCCACTAGCACTTCGACTTCCGCTTCCTCTCCCGCACCACGGCCACCACCGGCGAGCTCCAGACCGAAGAGGTCTCCGACGCCGCCTGGCGCAGCGCTGCTGAGATCACTGACCCCCAGCTCAGGAAGCATGACGCCATCGGATGACATCCCGGCAATTAAGGTCGGCGCCTCGGGAGGCCCAGCAGGACGTCCGGCGAATCCTCGAACCGTGGATGATCCCCTGGTGGGCGCCCCACCAGGGGTTAGGGGCCTGTAGCGACAAGGGAGTCAGGTGACGGAAATCCATGAGTGTGGCGCATAGCACCTTGCAATCCCAGACGTGGGGGCGCAGCGGCGCCTTCGATTGCCTGGCTTGCGTGCTTCGTGCTGGGGTCTGGTAGCCCCCAAGGTCCCGTCTCAGTTGTCAGCGCCGCCTGGGACTGCCGTGCGCAGATCAGGGAACGTTCAACGGTTGCTGCGAGAGCCAGCCGACGGATCTGAACGGCATCCAGCTCCGTCGGCGAAGTGCGTCTACCAGCGCATGTCGAGAGCGTGGAGTGCGCGGATCCGGTCGGCGGGCAGGCGTTCCTTGCGGCGGCGGGCGTTGCTGATCCACTGCCCAAGTCGTACAGGTTCTCCGTCGAGGTCTTCAACGTGGCGCTGGGGAACCTCGAGGTGGCCCTCCCGCTGGCGGAAGGCGCGGGCGGCAGCCAGGCCCTGGTCTGGCTTGCGGGCGGCCGGTTTGCGTTTCTTAGGGGCCGGATCGGTGTTCTGGGTCAGGCCGAGGCCGGCCAGGAGCTGTTGCTGGGTGGAGTGCAGGCGTTCGGGGTGCAGGCGCTGGTTGTGCAGCCACTCCCCCAGGCGGTGTCCGTCTTCAGTGGTGTAGTCCCGGGGCAGGTCGATCAGCTGGTGGCCGGCTTCGTGGTGTCTGCGGGCGGCGTGGTAGGTGCGGTGCCAGGTCAGGGGCCAGGGCGGGTTCCAGTGCGGGTCGAGGTCGTGGAGGGCGTGGGCTCTGGCGGGGGTGAGGGTGTCGGCGCGTTTGCGTTGGGTGGCGAGCCAGCGGCCGAGAGCGTAGCCGTCGTGGTGGTGGTCGACGGGGGCGGCGAGGTGACGGTGCACGGCGGCGTAGGCGGTGGCGTGGGCGAGGCCGCGGTCGAAGGCGTGCTGCTGGGGTTTCCAGATGATGCCGAGGCGTTCGAGGGCGTGTGTGCGTGCGGGGTCGAGGGCGCCGGTGGTGTGGAGGTGGCGTTGCCAGGTGAGCCAGCGGCCGAGGGGGTAGCCGTCGGGGTCTTCGTAGGTTTGGGGGGCGTCGAGGTGGTGGTGGGTGCGGTGGTAGTGGCGGGCTGCGGTGAGACCGCGGCGCCATTCGGCGCTTTTGGGGTTGAGGACGCGCAGGGTGAGGGCGAGGGCGACTTCTTCTTGTTGGGTGGGGCGTTCGAAGTGGAGCCAGGCGCCGGGGTCTTCGGACCTTTGGGTGGGGCGGTGGGTGCGGGGGTCGGCGAGGCGTGCGGTGAGGCGTTCGTCGTGGGCGCGCAGGGCTTGGACGGTGCGCCAGAGGGGGGTGTAGGCGTCGGCGCTGAGGAGGTCGTCGGGGTCTTCGTCGGGGGTGAGGTAGACGGGGACGATGAGGGTGGCTTTTTTGCCGGCGCCGGGGGTTTGGCGTAGGGCGCGGCCGACGGCTTGGACGGTGTCGACGGGGCTGTTCTTGGGGTCGGCGAAGACGACGGCGTCGATGGTGGGGACGTCGATGCCTTCGCCGAGGACGCGGGCGTTGGACAGGATGGCGGGTTGTTCGGGGTGGGTGTGGGTGGCGAAGTCGAGGAGGATGCGGCGGCGGGTGCGGGGTGGGTGGGTGCCGCTGATCCACTGGGCCCACAGGCCTTGGGGCTGCAGGTTTTCGGGGAGGACGGCGGCGGTGTCGGGGAGGGTGGTGGCGAAGGTGCGGGCGTCGGCGACGCGGTGGTGGAAGGTGAGGACGCGGCGGAGTTTGTGGTCGTGAATGGCTCTGAGGACGGCGACCTGGTGTCCGGCGAGGCGGAGGCCGTCGGCGCCTGCGCCGCGGTTGGTGGCGAGCCAGTCGCGGAGGTCGGTGTCCTGGATGACGGGGACGAGGATCTGGTAGTCGGCGAGGAGGCCGAGGTCGATGGCGTCGGAGAGGGTGAGGCGCCAGGCGACGGGGCCGAAGAGGGTTTCGTCGTCCATGGAGGCGACGGGGGTGTCGCTGTGGTCGGTGTCGGGGTCCCAGATGCGGGGGGTCGCGGTGAGGTAGAGGCGGCGGGCGGCGGGGACCTGGTCGTCGTGGTGGATGCCTGCCCAGGCTTTTCCGAGGCGGCCGGCGGTGCGGTGGGCCTCGTCGACGACGACGAGGTCCCAGGGCGGCAGGTGGTGTTCTCGGTGGGCGTTGATGACGGTGGGGAGGGAGGCGTAGGTGGCGTAGACGGTGACCGGGCCGGTGGGTGGGGTGAGTTCGGTGAGCTCGGCGGGTTTCGTGGTCATGGGGAGGTTGCCGGCGGAGGGGTGTTCCATGGCTTGGCGGGCGGAGCAGACGGCCACCGCTGGGCCTTTGTGGCCGGCTGTGTGCCAGGAGCGGACGGTCTGGGAGAGCAGGTCCAGGGTGGGGACGAGGACCAGGACCCGCCCGCGGGGCGCGATACGTGTGGTGGTGCGGGCGGCGATGAGGGTTTTCCCGGTCCCGCAGGCCGCGATGACGCTGGCCCGGGGGTGGGTGCGCAGGGTTTTGACTGCGGCGGTGACGGCTTCTTTCTGGTGGGGGCGGAGCTGGATGTCGGCGGGGTTCATGGGGTGTTCCGCTCCCGGGGGTGGGGTGGGGTGCGGTGGCATTGTTGCACCGCACCCCGGGGGTCATTCGGCTGCTTCGGTGATGACGGCGAGGGTGGAGCCGGTGGTGGCTTTGCGTACGTGGAGGCGGTGGGTGATGCGGCGGCGTAGTTCGGGGACGTGGCTGATGACTCCGACGGTGCGGTCGTGGGCGCGGAGGGAGTCCAGGGTGTCGAGGACGTTGTGGAGGGTGTCTTCGTCGAGGGTGCCGAAGCCTTCGTCGATGAAGAGGGTGTCGAGGGCTTGTCCGCCTGATTCGGCGGTGACGACGTCGGCGAGGCCGAGGGCGAGGGCGAGGGAGGCGAAGAAGGATTCGCCTCCGGAGAGGGTGTCGGTGTCGCGGTCTTTTCCGCTCCAGGCGTCGGTGATTTTGAGGCCGAGGCCGGAGCGGGCGCCGTGGGAGGCGCGGTCGTCGGAGTGGATGAGGGTGTAGCGGTTTTCTGACATGGGGGCGAGTCGGGTGTTGGCTGCGGCGACGACTTCTTCGAGGCGGGCGGCCAGGACGTAGGCCTCGAGTTGCATGCGGAGCCGGTTGCTGGGTGAGGTGCCGTTGATCAGGGCGTGGAGGTGGTCGACGGTGCGGTAGGCGTGTTCGAGGGGTTCGAGGCGCTGGGTGTGGGTGGTGAGCTGGGTGCGCAGTGCGTCGAGGGCGCGGGTGCGTTCGGTGGCGTGTGCGGCTGTGGTGGCGGCGTGTGTGTGGTGGGCGGTGGCGGCTGTGAGTTGAGCTGTGGCTTCTTCGTGGTCGGCGGGCGGCTGGGCTGCGGCTGAGGTGAGGTCGGGGTCCTGGAGGCGGGAGGTGGCGGCTGCGCGCTGTTCGCGCCACTGGTTGATCTCTTCTTCCAGGGCGCGGAGGTCGTCGTCGCTCAGCAGTGCCTGTGCTGCGTTGTCCAGGGAGTCGAATCCTGTGGTGCGGGCGGCTTGTTCTGCTCGTTCGGTGGCGAGTTGGTGGTCTGTCGCGGTGTGGGCGGTGGTGGCGGCGCGGTCGGCTGCGGTGGTGAGGCGGTCGGCTGTCTGGGTGAGGTCGGTGATGCGCTGGGTGAGGGTGGGGGCGCCGGCGCGGGCGGTGGTGAGCTTGTGGTCGAGGTCCTGGGCTTGGGTGGCGAGCCGGTCGTAGCTGGTGTCGACGGCGGCGAGCCGGGTCGCGGTGTTGGTGCGGTCGCTTTGGGTGCGGGTGTGCTGGTGGTCCAGGCTGTGGAGTTCTTCGGTTGCGGGGCCGGTGTCGGCGGCGGCTTCGAGAGTTTGGGTGAGGTGTTGCTGGAGCGTGGTGTGCTCCGCGGTGAGGTCGGCTAGGGGGATGTCTCCTCCTGCTTCGCCTCGTGCGGTGGCTGCTTGTTCGGTGAGTTCTCGTAGCTTGTCCTGGAGGGCTTGGTGAGTCTCTTGGGCTGTGGTGTGGCGGGTTTCGGCGGCCTGTTCGTCTGCGGCGGTGGGCTGGTCGGGGTGGGGGGCTGCGGGGTCGGGGTGTGTGGGTGAGCCGCAGACGGCGCAGGGTTCGCCGTCGGTGAGCTGGAGGGCCAGTTCGGCGGCCATGCCGTCGGTGCGCCGGCGGCGGATGCTGATGTGTTCCTGGGCTGCGGTCTTCGTCGCTGTCTGGGCTGTGAGGAGGTCCTGCTGGACCTTGGTGATCTTGCTTGTGTAGGAGTCGCGGCGTTTCGCGGCGTCGATGCGGTCGGTGAGCAGTGCCAGGGCTGTGGTGTGCCGGCGGCTGGTTTCCTCGGCGGTGCGGGCGGTTTCCAGGCGTGTCTGCAGGGCTTTGCGGCGTTGCGGTGCGTCGTTGAGCCAGGCTTCGGCGTCGGTGAGGTCCTGGGCGAGTTGCTGGCGCTCGCTGTCGAGTTTCTGCAGGTCTGTTTCGTGCTGGTGGAGGGAGGCTTCGTCGGGGAGCAGGGCGTTCAGTGCGCCGATGGTGGTGCGCAGGTGCTGTGCGGCGGTGGTGAGCTCGGTGGAGTCGAGGGTGGTGTGCTCGGTGTCCAGGAGGGTGCGGGCGTCGTGTTCGTCGGCTTGGGCGCGGGTGTGCTGGGCTGCGGTGGCGGTCGATGCGGCCAGGAGCGGGGCTACTTTGTGGGCTTGCAGGGCGCGTTGGCGTTGTCGGTCGAGGTCGGCGTGGTGCTCTGCTTGTTCTTCGAGGGTGTCGAGCTGTTTGCGTGTGGTGCGGTGGGCTTCCTGGTGGGCGGCGAGGTCGCGTACGGCGCTTTCTCGGTCGCGGAAGGCGGCCAGTTCCTGTTCCGCGTGGGTGGCGGCGGTGGCTGCTTCCTTCTCGAGGGTGGTGGCTTTGGTGTGCAGGGCGGTGGCCCAGGTGAGGGCGGGGGCGGTGAGGGTGGCGGGGTCGGAGGCCTGGGGTGCGCCGTGTTCGGGTTCGAGTGCTGGTCCGGCTTGCTGCTGGGTGCGTTCGGCCAGGCGCAGGACGTCGGTGCGTGCCTCGTCGCGTTGTGCGGCGATGGTGGTTTTGCGTGCTGCCAGCCAGTTCTCGACGGACCCGAAGCGGTGGGTGTGGAAGAGCTTGCCGAGCAGGTCCTTGCGGTCGGAGGCGCTGGCGCGGAGGAATTTGGTGAACTCGTTCTGTGGCAGGAGGACGACCTGGCAGAACTGCTGGCGGCTCATGCCGAGCAGGGCTTTGATCTCGTCCGCGGCTTCTCTGTGGGACTTGCTGAGCGCTTCCCAGCGGCCCTGTCCGGCGGGGTCCAGGGACCATTCGCTGAGGTAGGTCTCGGCTTTCTGTGCGGTCTCGCCGTCGCCGCGGACTTTCCGTTTGGTCTGGGCGGGGATCCGCCGGATTTTCAGGCGCTTCCCGGCGAGGGTGACCTCGAGTGTCACCTCGGTCAGGAGACTGGGGGCCGCGTGGTCGCTGCGGAGCTTGAGGTTGCGGTCGACGGGCGGCTCGCCGTAGAGGGCGACGCAGATCGCGGCGAACAGGGTGCTCTTGCCGGCGCCGGTGTCGCCGTGGAGGAGGAAGAGGCCGTCTGCGGACAGGGCGTCGAAGTCGACGGTGTGGGTGCCGGCGAAGGGTCCGAAGGCCTGCAGGTGCAGGGTGTGCAGGCGCATTTAGACGGTTTCCTTCTCCTGGGCGTTTACGCGGGAGGTGTCGATCGCTTCCTGAAGGAGGCTGTGCTCTTCGTCGTTGGGCGGGGTGCCGCGCACGGTGGTGATGAAGTCGTGGGTGATGTCGAGGTCGCCTCGTCCGCGGAGCCGTTCGCTGTAGGTGGGGGTGGTGGTGGCCTGGGCGGGGATGGCGGTGGGGAGGTGTTGCAGGTCGAGGGTGTGGGGGAAGCGCTGTTTGAGGCGTGCCATGGGTTCGTAGGGGCGGGCGGTGTCGGTGAGAGTGACGTGCAGCCAGGCTTTGGTGAGGGGTTCGTGGGCCGGGTCGGTCAGCAGGTCTTCCAGGCGGCCGGTCAGGCGGGCCAGTGGTAGTTGGAGGTCTGCTGGGAGGGGGCGGCGGGTGACGGTGGGGGCTGCTGGGTGGGGTGGCAGGTCGATCAGGGTGAGGGACTTGGTGTGTCCGGTTTCGGAGAAGGAGTAGGCCAGCGGGGAGCCGCTGTAGTGGATGTGGTCGTTGACCTGCTGGGCGCCGTGGAGGTGGCCCAGTGCGACGTAGTCGATGCCGTCGAAGACGGACGCGGGCGCGTGGTCGACGCCGCCGACGCTGATGTCACGTTCGCTTCTGCAGCCGGTCGCACCGGTGACGAAGGCGTGGGCCAGGACGATGGAGCGGGTGCCGGCGGGGCGGGTGGCGAGGTCGGCGCGGATGCGGTCCAGAGCTGAGCTGAGGACGGCTTGGTGGGAGGCTTCTTCGGCTTCGAGGTGCGTGCGCACCAGGGTTGGCTCGAGGTAGGGCACGCCGTAGACGGCGACGGTGCCGGTGGGGCCCTCCAGCAGGACGGGGGTGGCGGTGTGGGCCGGGTCGGTCCTCAGGTGCACGCCGGTGCGGGCCAGCAGGGCGGAGCCGACTCCGAGGCGGTGTGCGGAGTCGTGGTTTCCGCTGATCATGATGGCTGGTATGCCGAGGTCGGCCATCTGGCTCAGGCCCTGGCTGAACAGGCGTACCGCGTCCAGGCTGGGGATGGCCCGGTCGTAGATGTCTCCGGCGATGAGCAGGGCCTCGACCTGCTCGTTGCGGGCGGTGTCGCAGATGTGATCAAGGATTTTACGCTGGGCGTCGATCAGGTCTTCTCCGTGGAACCGGCGGCCCAGGTGCCAGTCCGAAGTGTGCAGAAACCTCATGCAAGGTGACCGTAGTCAGACGGTCTGAGGTGTGGGTGGGTTTTCAGATAAACATCGCTGCTTATGCGGAGATGGATGCAGATGGGAGGAAGGTTTCTGCGTCCTTACGGAGCAGTGCCGGCGAGGCTTGGTCACCAAGCGTGATTGTCAGTGCCGGCAGGGAAGATACAGGAGTGGGAAGGAGGAGAGATGACCTCTCCGAAGTCTGCTCGTGCTGGCTGTTTTCCCGCACCGGGCGGGTGCAGGTGGTGCGGGATCGATGCTCGCTCCCATGCCCGTCAATGGGTGGAAGCGGTGGGCTGGCATGCCTGGGAGACACCGACCGATGAGCAGCGCAAGGAGCGTATGCGGGCGCGTCGCGCGCAGCGGCCGGTGCCCGGTCAGTGAGCGAGTTCCTGCAGCTGTCCGAAGACCTCTCGTAGCTGATGGGGAACGTCCTCGGGGGCGGTGAGCGTGGTGACCAGGCCGTTGAGCATGGCCGGTTTTCCGTTGGGGCTGGCCTCCGCCGCCTCGCTCTTGATCATATCGAGGACGCGGGCGCTGAACTTCTTGGTGCCGCGGTGCGCGGTGAAGTCCTCTGCGCTCCAGGTCCGGGGGGCGGGCCGGGGCCAGCGGAGGTTGGCGGCCGTGGCCCAGCGCTCGTCGGTGAAGAGTTCTTCCAGCTCGTTGAAGCCGAGGGCTTCGCCGACGTAGGCGACTTGCTTGTCCAGGTCGAGGCCCGCTTTGCGGAGCTTTTCGTCCTTGAAGAGCTTGTTGGAGCGGCTGTCGGCGTCGATCATCAGCATGACCGAGCGTTTGCGCTGGACGAGGTAGCGGGCAAGGTGCAGGGCTCCCTCGTTGTTCTCGCAGGCCCACAGGGCGATGCCGGCCGACTGCAGGGACAGTTTCTGGGAGAGCCGGAAGAGCAGGGGGATGCACTGCTGCTCGGTCTCCCCCTCCACGGCGAGGAAGCAGCGTTCGTGGAGCAGGACGGAGTTGCGCAGTCCCAGTGCCGCGGCGATCTGCCCGAGGTGGAAATCGATTCCGTCGTGACAGTCGTCTTCCAGGCGCTCCACGACGGCCCGCGGTCGTTGAGTCCCAGGTGGACGACGTCGGCGATGTCCACGCCGTCGATGAGGTTCATGGAGTGAGTGGCGACCATGACACTGACGTGCGGAAGGGCGCACTGCTTGCGGATGATGTCCATGACCGTGCGCTGGTGCCGGTAGTCGAGGTGGGTGTCGGGCTCGTCGTAGACGACGATCGTCTGGGTCGGCGCCTCGGCATCCGGCTCGCCCGCGGACGACAGTTCGGCCTCTGCCAGGAGGTTACTGGTCCACTCCCACACCGCGAGCGCGATACGGCGGGTGCTTCCCTGGCCGGACCGGGTCAGGTCGACGGGTTCGCCGTCGGCCCGTGACACCTCCAGCGGCGCCCTCTTGAAACCGCTCTTGAACGAAACCTCGGGCCTGACCTGGACACCGACGAACTCGCTGCAGTGCCGGCGGATGTGCTGGCACAGCGAATCGGCTTCCTTCTCCAGGCGCTGGGTGATCTCCGCCTCGATCTGCCGCACCTGCCCTTGGAAAGCCTCGTCCTCCAAATGGGTTTCGTAGCAGCTGTTCAGCGCGGTGCGCATCGCGTCGTCGGGGCGCTCGTCCTTGCCGCCGAACATGAGGAGACGCGGCAGGCGCGTCTCGAGGTTCTTGGGCAACGGCTGCCACTGCTCGATCTGCGGTGCGGTACGGGCGTAGGAGGTGACGGCGGCGAGCAGGTCGTCCTTGAGGGAGCTGGCCGGCGAGAGGCCGAACTCCACGACGAGGTCGGCGAGCGGCTGCTTCAGAAGCCGGTCCAGTCCGCGCAGCCGGGTGTCGGCCGACTGCTGGCCGAAGTACTCCCAGCAGGCCGGTTCCCCGGCTCGTGCGATGCGCCGGATCCTGATCGTTCCGGGAAGTTCCGCGGGAACGCGTTCGGCTTCGTCCAGGGCGAAGATGCCCTCGACCCATGTCTGCTCGCAGCGGCGGCCGGTGGCACCGTCGCCCTGCAGGTAGGTGCGGTCCTCGTCCGTCAGGCGGTGCACGCCCAGGAGGAAGGACAGAGCCGTCAGGACCGCGCTCTTCCCGCCGTCGTTACGCCCGGCAAGAATGGTCGGGCAGCTGACGGGGATATCGGCGACCTGGGTCAGCGAGCGAAACCCGGAAGCGGAGAAGCTGTCGAGGTGCACGTGAGAACTGCTCCGTATCTCCCCGGCCCGGACCGGACAGAGGTGTGGCGTGCCGATGTTCCGCATGCTGATGAGGCACCTGCGCCACAAGCGCAGGACGACATATTAAGTGGTGGCGGGCAACTGCCCGGCCGTTTCAGCCAGTCACGTGAGCCCGCGGCTGCCCGGGTCCTCGCAGCCCGATGATCAGATGCCCTTCGGCAGGCGTAAGTGCAGTGTCTTCTCTGTGGATTGAGCCGGGGAGGAACGGGCTCGAAGGGCGGTGGGGGCGTGAGCAGAATGGCTGAGTCGTTGGACGAACTGAAGTCGGTGAGAGGGGCGTTCGTAGCGTCGTGGTGTTCGGATGGGCAGGCCTGAGCGGGTCTGTCCGGCCGGCGGGCAGGGGCGTTGGGGGCCCATCCAGATGGGGGGATTTTCGCTGCTCAGGTAGTCGCTCACTACTTGGTCCCGGAGGTATTCGAAGTCGAGGATGTTCTCGGATGAGGTCACGAGCAGTACGGGTGGTTCGAGGGGGACTGGAGGCCGGCAGTTCGCCTGGCCGGAGCGGGATGGCCCTCCCGGGTTGGCGGACGTGTGTTCCGGCGATGCGGTCCCACGCCTGTACCCAGCGTCTGACCTTCCGCCGTGAGGCGCCCACTGCTTCCATGAAGGCGGTGATGTGCTCGCGAGAGGGGATCGCCGCTCCACGCAGGATGGCGCTCAGGCTGCTCTTGGGCAGCCGGTACCGGCCATCAACTCTGCAGCCGGCTTTGGCTTGCAGGAAGCCCAGGGAGGGCTGCCCTTCCCTGGGCCGCTCCTGGATCATGCCCCGGCGCAGCTGGCCGAAGGTCTCGATGACTTCTGGGTGGGTGAGGGCGGAGCGGACCGAGGTGGCCAGGTCCTGGAAGTCGGTGGCCGCTTCTCTACGACGCCGGAGTTCCTCTTGGGAGCGTCGGGCAGCCTTCCACAGGCGCAGAGCGTCTGCGGGGTCGGCGTCGCAGGCCTTCGCATAGGCTTTGACGAGTTCACGTGAAGGAACTTTTCCACTCGCTCCGCGGGAGAGCATCGATGCGGTGAACTGGTAGTTGATCAGCTTCGCCATCGCCGCGTAGGTGACGCCTCGGCGCTCGCGCTGGGCACGTAGCCACAGCGCGAGCGCTTGGGACTGCTGCACGGATAAGTGACACCTGACCTGGCTTGCTGACTGGCGGCCTGGAAGGATGTTGCAGTGCCCAAGCCGTATCCGAAGGAGTTCC
>NZ_JBFALP010000033.1:0-29614 GCF_040660235.1 Streptomyces sp. NPDC049970
TTTCCGGCGGTTCCAACTTTACCAGACTCTTTTTCGTTCCGTTTCCGGTCCGAATTTGATTCCGGCGACCCATGGAATGGTCTTTGCCTTTCGGCTGACTCGACTTTATCAGAAGCATTTCGACCGAAGCGAATCGGTGTGTCTGCTCGAAAAGAAGAAGAATCGATCGGCTCGGCGGGAATGTCGTCCCCTGCACGAGCGAGTTGAACTTTAGACGTCACACCCGAGCATGTCCAGCTCGCTGCAACCGTTAAATCCTACCTCCCCACGCCAACCGTGTCAACAGTTTTTGTGGCCGGTGAGGAGACTAGCAGTCCGGGGCCCTTCGACGCACATCGCCCCTCAGGCGGCCGACGGGAGTTCGGCACTTCGTTCGTCTGCCTCGAGGTCCCCTGTGTCGCCGGCGCGTGCGGCGCGGCCGCCCAGGACATAGACGTAGGCGAGGAAGCCGAGCTCAGCCGCGATGCCGATGGTGATGCGGGCCCAGGTCGGCAGGCCCGACGGAGTGACGAACCCTTCGATGACGCCTGAGACGAACAGGACCAGGGCCAACCCGATGGCCATACCGATCGCGGCCCGTCCCTGTTGGGCCAGTGCCGAGCGCCGGGTGCGCGGCCCCGGGTCGATCACGGTCCAGCCGAGACGGAGTCCGGTGCCCGCCGCCACGAACACGGCGGTGAGTTCGAGCAGGCCGTGCGGAAGGACGAGGCCCAGGAAGGTGTCCAGCCGGCCGGCGGAGGACATCAGGCCGATACCGACGGCGAGGTTCAGCACGTTGACGAAGAGGATCCAGATCACCAGTACGCCGAGGAACGCCCCCAGCACCAGGCACATCGCCGCGGCCTGTGCGTTGTTCGTCCAGACCTGGGCGGCGAACGAGGCGGCGGGGTGACTTGAGTAGTAGGTCTCGTACTCCCCGCCGGGTCGCGTCAGGGCGCGCAGGTCCTCAGGGGCGGCGATCGCCGCCTGCACCTCCGGGTGCGTGCCTATCCACCAGCCGAGGACGGCGGCGAGAAGTGTGGAGACCACCGCCGTGGGGATCCACCAGTGCCGCGAGCGGTAGACGGCGGCTGGAAAGCCAGCGGTAAGGAACCGTGCCGCGTCACGCCACGAAGCACGCCGGGTCCCCGTGACCGTGGAACGGGCGCGTGCCACGAGCTGGGTGAGCCGCGCGGTCAGCACCGGGTCCGGCGCGCTCGACCGGATCAAGGACAGATGGGTCGCGGTCCGCTGGTAGAGGAGGACGAGCTCGTCCGCCTCCGCCCCTGTCAGGCTGCGCCCCCGGTGCAGAAGATGATCCAGGCGGTCCCACTCGGTGCGGTGGGTGGTCACGAAGACGTCGAGGTCCATGGTCGGCTTCTGCTCCATGCATGGGTGCGTACGGATACGTACTACTGCGGCGCGCTGCGGGTCAGCTTGGCAGACTGTGGGTCCGAGGGGCAGGCAGGGACGGCGAGGGGTGGGTGGCGATGAACGAGCTCGTGACCGGAGATGCGGTCGTACTCGGACTGCAGCCGGCGAGGCTGCCGAGCCGGGCGCTGGCGATCACCATCGATCTCGCGGTGCTCATGACGGTGTTCGTCCTGCTGTCCGTCGGTCTGGCCGTGGCCGCCGTGACGCTCGACGAGGCGGCGACCGCCGCGATCGGCGTCGCCATGTTCCTCCTGGTGCTGGTCGGCGGTCCGGTGGCCGTCGAGACCCTCAGCCAGGGGCGCTCGCTCGGAAAACTGGCCTGCGGCCTTCGCGTGGTGAGGGACGACGGGGGGCCGATCCGCTTCCGGCACGCTCTGGTGCGGGGGGCGATGGGGGTCGTCGAGATCCTCGGAACGTTCGGCGTCGTCGCCTGTATCGGTTCCCTGGTGTCCGCCCGTGGGCGCCGGCTCGGTGACGTGTTCGCCGGAACCCTCGTCGTGCGCGAGCGGGTGCCGGCCGGGCGGGCCCTCGCCGTACCTCCGCCGCCCCCATGGCTCGTGGGCCGTTTCGCACAGCTCGACCTCTCGGGCGTGCCGGACGGTCTCTGGCTGGCGATACGCCAGTACCTCACGCGGATGCGCCAACTGGACCCCGCCGTGCGGTGGTCGATGGCCGAGCGCCTGTCCTGCGATCTCGCCGCGCGTACCGGTACGCCGGTGCCGCAGGGAGTGCCCGCCGCGGCGTACCTGGCGGCCGTGGTCAACGAGCGGCAGGCGCGGGACTCCCGGCGCGTGGCCGCGGCATCACACCGCGCCACTCCCGCCCGGGGCCCGGCGTCCTTTCCCTCCTACGCGCCCGCAGTCGGCGGCGTGTCCGCCTCCGCCCAGGTGGTGAACCGGTCTCCGCAGCGGGACGGTACGGAAGAGCAGGGCCCGGCGGGAGCAGCAGGTGGCCGGACCGAGGTGCCCGCAACGACCGGGTTCGCCCCGCCGGCCTGAGCGCACCGGTCCCGAGCACGGTGGTTGGACAGCCCCGAGCCCTGGAGGCTCTAGTCCCCACTCGTCGGGTGGGGCATGGCCGAGGGCGGTGACTCCAGGTGCTCGAGCTCGATGCCCGGAGCCGCGAGCACCACGTCACCGGCGATGTGCACGGTGTGCTGATCACCCGTGTCCAATGCGTTGACCTGGTATTCGTCCACCATCAGGGGGCCGTTGTCAGTGGGGTGCGCTTCACTGTTCAGCAGGGACCAGGCCTGGTCGACGGTACGGGGGGCGAGGACGGGGTCCGTGAAGGTGACCAGGCGGACGCGGGTCGCGGGGGAAGCGGGGGTGAGGCGCAGGATCCGGGCAGTGGCGACGAGGAACGCGGGGGACGTGCCGGCGAAGGTGTGGGCGCGGACGTTGCCTTCGGTGGCATGGGTGCCGGTCGGATCGGTCCGTACCCAGGTGACCCCGTCGATGGCGGCGCCGCGGATCTGCCAACTCGCGGCGTGCAGTTCGAGGCGGATGGGGCGGCCGAGTTCGTCCAGGGCCAGATCGACGGAACCCAGGTGTGCTCCCGTGGGGCCCGTGGTCTGGGAGACGTAGCGCCAGCCGGAGGGGCCGGGCGCGCAGTGGAAGTGTTCTTCGCCTAGGGGGGTGTGGTCGTGGAGGTCGTGGAGCGAATAACGGCCGCGGGGCATGGGGTCCTTCGGGTTCCTCGGGCTCTACAGGTTCGGTACGGCGCAGGCCCCCGGCACGGGGGTGCGGGGGCCTGCGTTCGGACCTACTACCGAGAGCTCCGCCGGCCGATGGCCGACGGGGTGCTCAGTAGCGGTAGAGGTCGGACTTGTACGGTCCCTCGACCGGGACGCCGATGTAGTCGGCCTGCTCCTTGCGCAGGGTCGTGAGCTTCACGCCCAGCGCGTCGAGGTGGAGGCGGGCGACCTTCTCGTCGAGGTGCTTGGGCAGCACGTAGACGTCGGTCGGGTATGCCTCGGGCTTGGTGAACAGCTCGATCTGGGCCAGGGTCTGGTCCGCGAACGAGTTGGACATGACGAACGACGGGTGACCGGTGGCGTTGCCGAGGTTCAGCAGGCGGCCCTCGGAGAGCACGATCAGCACCCTGCCGTCCTGGAACGTCCAAGTGTGGACCTGCGGCTTGACCTCGTCCTTGACGATGCCGTCGATCTTCGCCAGGCCGGCCATGTCGATCTCGTTGTCGAAGTGGCCGATGTTCCCGACGATGGCCTGGTGCTTCATCCGGGCCATGTCCTTGGCCATGATGATGTCCTTGTTGCCCGTCGTCGTGACGAAGATGTCCGCGGTCTCCACCACGTCGTCGAGCGTCGTGACCTGGTAGCCGTCCATCGCGGCCTGCAGGGCGCAGATCGGGTCGATCTCCGTGATGATCACGCGGGCGCCCTGGCCGCGCAGGGACTCCGCGCAGCCCTTGCCCACGTCGCCGTAACCACAGACGACGGCCGTCTTGCCGCCGATCAGGACGTCGGTGGCGCGGTTGATGCCGTCGATCAGGGAGTGGCGGCAGCCGTACTTGTTGTCGAACTTCGACTTGGTGACCGCGTCGTTGACGTTGATCGCCGGGAAAAGGAGGGTGCCGTCACGGTGCATCTCGTACAGCCGGTGCACACCGGTCGTGGTCTCCTCGGTGACGCCGCGGATCTCGGACGCCAACTGCGTCCACTTCTGCGGGGACTCCACGAGGGTGCGGTTGAGCAGCGTGAGGATGTACGCGAACTCCTCGCTGTCCGCGGTCGACGGGTCCGGAGCGGAGCCGGCCTTCTCGAACTCGACGCCCTTGTGGACGAGGAGGGTGGCGTCGCCACCGTCGTCGAGGATCATGTTCGGGCCACCGGTGGTGGTTCCGGGCCAGGTCAGGGCCTGCTCCGTGCACCACCAGTACTCCTCCAGGGTCTCGCCCTTCCAGGCGAAGACCGGGACGCCGGCGGGGGCTTCCGGGGTGCCGGTCGGGCCGACCGCGATGGCGGCGGCGGCGTGGTCCTGCGTGGAGAAGATGTTGCAGGAGGCCCAGCGGACCTCGGCGCCCAGGGCGACGAGGGTCTCGATGAGCACGGCGGTCTGCACGGTCATGTGCAGCGAGCCGGTGATCCTGGAGCCGGCCAGCGGCTGCGTGGCGGCGTACTCCTCGCGGATCGACATCAGGCCGGGCATCTCGTGCTCGGCGAGAGTGATCTCCTTGCGCCCGAAGGCGGCGAGGGAAAGGTCTGCGACCTTGAAGTCCTGGTGGTTGGCGGCCGTCGTCATAACGGGCTGCTCCTCGTGGTGGGTCGGGAGTGGGCCGGCTGGCTCTGCGGCGGCCACGGGCACACGAATGCCCGAGCAATCCGCAGTGCAGTCCGTCGGAGGCCCTCTCTCCCTCGGCCGGTCCGCCTCAGCGAACCGATCGACCGCCATCAGCAGCGACGTCTGGTACTCCCTCGAATCTACACCGAACGGCCCAGCGAACCCCAGCCCGCCCGGGCATTCATGTGGGTCGCGGAGCCGTTCGGGGCCGGTGCTCAGGGGGTCAGTGGCCGGATTCGGCCGGTTCGCCCGTGGGTGTGGGGCCGCCCGGTGTCTTGGCCGGGTCGACGCCGGCCTCGGCCGCCGCCTCGTTGTAGATGTCCGGCTCGAGGTAGATGACACGGGCGATCGGCACGGCCTCGCGGATCCGGGTCTCTGCGGCGTTGATGGCGGCGGCGACCTCCCCGGCGGACTCGTCGTGGCGTACCGCGATCTTGGCGGCGACCAGGAGTTCCTCCGGGCCGAGGTGGAGCGTGCGCATGTGGATGATGCCGGTGACGGTGTCCCCGTCGACCACCGAGGCCCGGATCTTCTCGACGTCCTCGGCCCCGGCCGACTCACCCAGCAGCAGCGACTTCGTCTCGGCGGCGAGAACGATCGCGATGACGATCAGCAGGACACCGATGCAGAGGGTTCCGATGCCGTCCCACACGCCGTTGCCGGTGCCGAGCGCCAGGCCGACGCCGCCGAGGGCCAGGACCAGGCCGACGAGCGCGCCCAGGTCCTCCAGCAGCACCACGGGAAGTTCGGGCGCCTTGGCCCGGCGGACGAACTGCGTCCAGGTGAGCTTGCCGCGGGTCTGGTTCGACTCCGCGATGGCCGTACGGAAGGAGAAGCCCTCGGCGATGATCGCGAAGACCAGCACGCCGACCGGCCAGTACCAGGCCTCGATCGCGTGCGGGTGCTTGATCTTCTCGTAGCCCTCGTAGATCGCGAACATGCCACCGACGGAGAACAGCACGATGGACACGAGGAAGGCGTAGATGTACCGCTCGCGTCCGTAGCCGAAGGGGTGCTCGGGTGTCGCCTCACGCTTGGCCTTCTTGCCGCCGAGCAGCAGGAGGCCCTGGTTGCCCGAGTCCGCCAGTGAGTGGACGCTCTCCGCCAACATCGAGGACGAGCCACTGAAGAGGAACGCCACGAATTTGGCCACCGCGATCGCGAGGTTGGCGGCGAGTGCCGCCACGATCGCCTTGGTTCCGCCTGACGCGCTCATGGGTGCCGGGTGTCCCTTCATCGGTGCTGCGGCACGGGCGCCGCGTTACGGCCGGACATTGTTGCAGCCGCTGGTGCGGACGGTACGTCAGACCACCACGGTCGCGCGGAAGAGTGTTCCCGTACCGGACACTTCGACCGTTTCGTCCGCCGGGACGAACACGGATTCGCCGGGTGCGAGGACTGTCTCCCCGGCACACGGTGACCCCGCCGTGCAGAGCAGGATCTGCGGGGTGCCCGCAGTGAGGTCGACCGCTGCACCGCCGGAGGGCAGGACGTATCGCGACAGCCGGAACTCGTCGACCGGGGTCTCGTACAGTTCCTCGCCGGTGGGCGAGGCCTCGGGGCGCAGGATGGCGGGTTCGGTGGCCTCGAAGCGGACGATGCCCAGCAGTTCGGGGACGTCGATGTGCTTGGGGGTCAGCCCGCAGCGCAGCACGTTGTCGGAGTTGGCCATGATCTCGACACCGAGACCGCCGAGGTAGGCGTGCGGTACGCCGGCCCCGAGGTACATGGCCTCGCCGGGCTGCAGCCGTACGTGGTTCAGCAGCATGGCCGCGAGGACACCCGGGTCGCCCGGGTAGTGGTGGGCGATCTGGGCGTACGGCGCATGGGCGCCGCCGAGCCGTTCCGCGGCCTCGGCGGCCTCGGCGACCGTCTGCGCCATCTCGTCCGGGTCCGCGGTGAGGATCGCTGTGAGGACCTCGCGCAGGGCCGCGTCCTCGGGGCGGGCGCGGAGCAGGTCCACGTAGGGCTTGAGCGAGTCGACGCCCAGGGCGGCTATCAGGTCCGCGGCCTCGGCCGGCGTGCGGAAGCCGCAGAGCCCGTCGAAGGCGGTGAGCGCGCAGATCAGCTCGGGCTTGTGGTTGGCGTCCTTGTAGGTGCGGTGCGGTGCGTCGACGGGAACGCCCCGGCGCTCCTCGTCCGCGTACCCCCGTCGTGCCTGGGCGAGGTCGGGGTGGACCTGGAGGGAGAGCGGGGCTCCGGCCGCCAGCAGTTTCAGCAGGAAGGGGAGGCGGGGCCCGAAGGCGCGGACGGCGGCGGGGCCGAGTTCGCGCTCGGGGTCCGCCGCGATGACGTCCGTCAGGGACTGCTCCCCCGGGCTCGTGGGCCTGCTGAGGCGGGAGGGGGCACCGGGGTGGGCTCCCATCCACATCTCGGCCTGCGGTTCGCCGGTCGGGGTCGTGCCGAGCAGTTCGGGAATGGCCGTGGTGGACCCCCAGGCGTAGGGGCGCACGGTGTTGGAGAGCCGGTCCATGGAGATTCGTCCTCGTCGGATGCGCGGGGCTGTGGCGCCCTGGGGGAAGCGGGCCGTCGGACTCCGTTGTCCGGCGCGGGCGGTCGGCCCCGTTCGGGAGCGGGCCGTCGGACCCTCTTGTCTCTGAGGGTCCCGGGTCGTCGGAGGCTGTTGCCGTGGAGGGCACGCAGGTCGTCGGAGCCCGATGTGGGTGAGAACACGCAGGTCGTCGAGCCTGTGGCCGTTGAGAGCCGCAGGTCGTCGGAGCCTGTGGCCGTCGTGGGCCGCAGGTCGTCAGCTGCTGTTGTCGGAGGCAAGGGAGAGGTAGACAGCGGCGAAGTCGGTGACCGCCAGGAGTTCGGCGAGGGCTTCGAGCGCGCTGCCCTCCTCGGGTTCCAGTTCGCTGATGGCCGTGTCGTGGCTCAGGGCCAGCTCGCGGGCCGCCGGGGCGGCGGTCAGGCCGCCGGTGGGCCGGTCGCGGAGCAGGACGACGCGGGCCCGCATGGCCTCGGGCTCGTCCACCCGGTCCCGGAAGAACTCGTCGGGGTCGGCACCCGCGGCGAAGGCTCCGGTGAGCAGTGCCCCGTGCGAGGGCAGCGCCTGCGGCAGCTCGGCCACCAGGGCGGGGCGCCCGGCAAGTTCGGCCAGCACCGCGGCGAACCGGCGCCCGACCGGGCCGGCGGCGTCACCCTCCGTCCAGACGAGGGGCAGGCTGTCGGCGAGTTCCGCGGCGAGGGTCTTGGCCGGGTTGCCGTACGTGGCGGTGGCCGGCCCGCAGCGCTCGGCGGTGTGGTCGAGCCGGTCCGCGACCTTCTGCAGTACGTCGGTGGGCGCGTCGATCAGGCCCACCCGGTCCAGGAGCGCCAGCAGCGGGGTGAGCAGTGCCCAGAGCGTGCCGGGGCCCGCCGCCGAGGTCTCGGCGTCGTACTCCCCGTGCGGTGCGGCGGCCATGGGTACGACGAGTCCGTGGATCCCGTCGACGGCGTCGCGCAGCGGGGACCGGACGGGTGCGACGGCGACGACCGTGCAGCCGCGGCGGTAGGCCTGCTCCGCGAGCAGCGCCAGGCCGGGTTCCGATCCGTCGGCGGTGGCGATGAGCAGCAGATCCACGGATCCGGCCCAGCCGGGCAGCGCCCAGCGCAGCGCTCCTGCGGCTGCCGCGACCCCGGTGGGACGGATCGCGGCGACGGGTGCGGCGGCCCCGGCGAGGGCGCCGATCAGGTCGGCGACGCCGGTCGCGGCGGTACCGGGCCCCGCGACGAGGACGGCGCGCGGCCTGCCTTCGGGCGCCAGCGCCCCGATGCCCGCCTCGGCGGCGTGCAGGGTGGCGGTACGCACACGCGCCCCGGCCTCGGCGGCGCCGCGGAGCAGGCCGCGGCGGTCGGCGCGGGCCAGGGCTTCCGGTGCGTCGAGCAACGACTCGTCGAGCATGGCGGTGGGCCTCCGATCACCGTGCTGATCAAGGTGCGGTTACGCGGGGCGCCGGGCCTCGTCGACCAGGAGGACCGGGATGTCGTCCCGCACCGGGTAGGCGAGACCGCAGTCCGCGCCGGTGCAGACCAGCTCGGGGCTTGTCGCCGCCGACCGGTCGTCGAGCGCGGCGTGGCAGGCCGGGCAGGCGAGGATCTCCAGGAGGCCGGCTTCGAGCGGCATGGGGTGGGTCCCTTCGGGCATGCGGTGCGGTCCGGGCCCGGTGCGGGTCCGCGGAGCTTGGGGCGTGGTCAGCCTACCGCCGGGCCGACAGGGTCGCGGCCCGGCAGGACCCGCCCGGCCGGGCATGCGTCGGGCGGTGTGCGGCGTAGGCGTCCGGGTGCCCACACACCGCGTGTGCCCCCGGTGCCCTCAGGTCACGCCCGCCTCCGCCTCAGCTCACGCCCGCAGCCGGCGCCCGCCGAAGCTCACGCCCGCAGCCGGCGCCCGCCGACGCGCCTGCGCTCACTGCCCGGCGGCAGCGGGACCCCGGCGCCTTCGCGTCACGCCCCCGGGCGCGCGGCCCCGTGCCCCGCGGTCAGGCCCGGACGAGGGCGAGGACCTCGTCGCGCAGCGCTTCCATGGTCCTGCCGTCCCGCGCCTCCACGTTCAGGCGCAGCAGCGGCTCGGTGTTGGAGGCACGGAGGTTGAACCACCAGTCGGTGCTCGTGACCGTCAGGCCGTCGAGTTCGTCGAACCGCACGTCGTCGCGGCCCGCGTAGGCCGCCTCGACCGCTGCCAGCCGGTCCGCCTGGTCGGCGACGGTGGAGTTGATCTCGCCGGACCCGGTGTAGCGGTCGTAACGGTCGACGAGCCCGGAGAGCGGTCCGTCCTGTCCGCCGAGTGCGGCCAGGACGTGGAGGGCTGCGAGCATGCCAGTGTCGGCGTTCCAGAAGTCGCGGAAGTAGTAGTGCGCGGAGTGTTCGCCGCCGAAGATCGCACCGTGCTCGGCCATCTCGGCCTTGATGAAGGAGTGGCCGACCCGGGTGCGGACTGGGGTTCCGCCGTTCTCGCGGACGACCTCCGGGACCGACCAGGAGGTGATCAGGTTGTGGATGACGGTGCCTTTGCCACCGTTGCGGGCGAGCTCGCGGGCGGCGACCAGGGCCGTGATGGCGGAGGGGGACACGCCCTCGCCACGCTCGTCGACGACGAAGCAGCGGTCGGCGTCGCCGTCGAAGGCGAGACCGATGTCGGCGCCCTCGGCGAGGACGCGGGCCTGGAGGTCGACGAGGTTCTTCGGGTCGAGGGGGTTGGCCTCGTGGTTGGGGAAGGTGCCGTCGAGCTCGAAGTACAGGGGTACGAGGTCGAGGGGGAGCCCCTCGAAGACGGTGGGGACGGTGTGGCCGCCCATGCCGTTGCCCGCGTCCACGACGACCTTGAGCGGCCGGATACCGGACAGGCCGACGAGTCCCAGCAGGTGGGCGGCGTAGTCGGTGAGGGTGTCGCGTTCGGTGACCGTGCCCGGGGTGATGCCCGAGGCGGCCGGGGCGCCGTGTTCCGACCACTGCTCGACGAGCGTGCGGATCTCGGTCAGGCCGGTGTCCTGGCCGACGGGCGCGGCCCCTGCGCGGCACAGCTTGATGCCGTTGTACCGCGCCGGGTTGTGCGAGGCGGTGAACATCGCCCCGGGCAGGTCGAGGGCCCCTGAGGCGTAGTACAGCTGGTCCGTCGAACAGAGACCGATGAGGGTCACGTCGGCGCCGCGCGCCGTCGCCCCGCGGGCGAAGGCTGCGACGAGGCCGGGCGAGGACGGCCGCATGTCGTGGCCGATCACGATCGCGTCCGCGTCGGTGACCTGGACGAAGGCGGCGCCGAAGAGTTCGGCGAGCGGCTCGTCCCACTGGTCGGGCACGACTCCGCGCACGTCGTACGCCTTCACGAGCTGCGACAGGTCAGCAACCACGGCCGGTCCTCCTGGGGTCTTTGCGGACCGCCCAAACTACCCGGCGGCCCGGGACCGCCCGTCAGGGGAGCATCCAGCCCAGTACCACCGTGCTCTGCGCCATGACCACCAGGCACATCACCAGCAGCAGGCCGAGGCTCCAGGGCAGGACCTTGCGCAGCAGGTCCCCCTCCCGCCCGGCGAGACCGACGGCCGCGCAGGCGATCGTCAGGTTCTGCGGCGAGATCATCTTGCCGAGCACTCCCCCGGAGCTGTTCGCGGCGGCGAGCAGTTCGGGCGAGAGGCCGGACTCGCGCGCGGCGGACACCTGGAGGGCTCCGAAGAGGGCGTTGGCCGAGGTGTCGGAACCGGAGACGGCGACGCCGAACCAGCCGAGCACCGGGGAGAGGAAGGCGAGGCCGGCACCCGCGGCGGCGACGAACTGGCCGATGGTCGCGGCCTGTCCGGAGAGGTTCATGACGTAGGCGAGGGCGAGCACGGACGTCACGGTGAGGATCGCGTAGCGCAGTTCACGCACGGTGGCCGCCCACTCCCGCGCCGCGGCGCCGGCCCGTACGCCGAGCACGACCGCGGTGACCAGGCCTGCGAGCAGGACGAGGGTGCCGCCCGTGCCGAGGAGCGGCAGGGTGAACACGTTGGCGCCGACCGGTTCGCCGTCCGGTCCCGCCACGTCGAGGAAGGGCCAGTCGAAGACGCGGGTCGCCTCGGCCAACAGCCGCTTGACGGGCGGAATCTGGGCGATCGAGAACACCGCGACGATCAGGGCGTACGGGGCGTAGGCGCGCAGCACCTCCCGGCGCGGATCCTCCTGGTCGAGGTCCTCGCTGCGCGCGCCGGTGAGCACCGAGGCGCGTACGGCTTCGTCGGCGGGCCTGCGGGCGCCGGGCAGCGCGATCAGCGCGCCCGCGCCCACCAGTGCGGCCGCGATGTCGGCGAGTTGCGCGGAGAAGAAGTTGGACGCGGCGAACTGGGCTGCCGCGAAAGCCACTCCGCAGACGAGTGCGGGCACCCAGGTCTCCCGCAGCCCCCGCCTGCCGTCCACCAGGAAGACCAGGATCAGCGGTACGACGAGGGCGAGCAGCGGTGTCTGGCGGCCGACGACGGTGGCGACGTCGTCCAGCGGCAGTCCGGTGACCTGAGAGAGCGTCACCACGGGTGTGCCCATGGCGCCGAAGGCGACGGGCGCGGTGTTGGCGACCAGGGAGACGACGGCCGCCTTCACCGGGTCGAAGCCGAGCGCAACGAGCATGACCGAGCAGATCGCGACGGGTGCGCCGAAGCCGGCCAGCGCCTCCAGGAGCGCGCCGAAGCAGAAGGCGATCACCAGTGCCTGGATGCGCGGGTCGTCGGAGACCCGGCCGAAGGACCGGCGCAGGATGTCGAAGTGCTGGGTGCGGACGGTCATCCGGTACACCCAGAGGGCGTTGACGACGATCCACATGATGGGGAAGAGCCCGAAGAGGACGCCTTGCGCGCCGGCGGAGAGCGTCTGACCGACGGGCATGCCGTAGGCCAGCCAGCCGACGAGCACGGCGACGGCGAGGCCGATGAGCCCTGCGAGGTGGGCCTTCATCCGGACCGCGCCGAGCAGGACCAGGACGGTGACCAGGGGCAGTGAGGCGACAAGGGCGGACAGGGCCGGCGAATCGGCTACGGGCTCGAGTTGCTGGACAAACACACAGGCCTCCCCGGATTCCGTGATGCGGAAGCGATCTCTCACAGGTGGGGGAATGGTCGTGTCCGCGACAAGTGGACGTCAATGCTCCGCACAGGAAAACTTTCCCGGACGGGCATGTGACGGGTGGGGACGAGTGATTGATGAGGTGTCAGGAATCCGGCGAGCGCAGGACCCGCAGGTGCCCTCGGCGCGCGACCTCCACCGGGTCCGCCGCGCGCGGCCCACGGCCGCCCGGCTGCCGGTCCTGGGGCCTGGCGGCTTCGCGCACGGCGTTGGCGAGCGCTTCGAGGTCGTCGCCGCTGGGGCGGGTGGGGGCCGAGGGATCGGAGAGCCGGACGACCTCCCAGCCGCGCGGCGCGGTGAGCCGCTCGCCGTGCTCGGCGCAGAGGTCGTAGCAGTGGGGCTCGGCATAGGTGGCGAGCGGGCCGAGAACCGCGGTCGAGTCGGCATAGACGTACGTCAGTGTCGCGACGGCGGGACGGCCGCACGCGGTTCGCGAACAGCGACGTACAGGGCTCACGATGTTGGACGGTACCGCACTCTTGAGCGGGCTGCGACGACGCTCCCACGGCTCGCCCCCTCGTGTCGGCCCACGCGCCCGGGCCGCGAGGCCCCGGCAGAACCGTTCCCACCTGCGCGGCGACCCGCGGGTTCCGGTGCGCGTCGGGGCCGTGGCGTTGACGGGAGGGAACAAAAGCGGTCATTCGACAGGGGGCCCGCGATCGGACCAAGGACCGGAATCGCACCCCGGCGCGGCTGGAACGCGCATCCGTGGACATCCGGCCGACCGGCGGAGTAGCCGTGATCCGGTCGGCCCGGGGAGCGTTACGCTGCGTCGGTGATGGACAGTCCCGTACCGCCCCACCCGCACGAGCCTCGGCCCCGCCGTCGCGACCGTCACGGCCGCGGTATGCGCGGGCCGGTCGCGCCCCCTCAGGTCCCGCTGTCGATCAGCAGGGCGGAGAGCTTCCGCGACCTCGTCCAGGACTCGGTGGAACGGCTGGAACGGCGCTGGCCCCAGCTGAGCGACGTCGACTTCCTGGTCCTCGACGTGCCGGGATCGCTCGACGAGACCGTGCCGCTGGGTCGCGCGCTCTCCGCCGAGAAGGGCCGGCCCGCGCAGATCGTCGTCTACCGGCGCCCCGTGGAGATCCGCACCAAGAGCCGTGACGAGCGGGCCCTGCTGGTCCACGAGGTCGTGGTGGAGCAGGTCGCGGAGCTGCTCGGTCTCTCCCCCGAGTCGGTCGACCCGCGCTACGGGCAGGACTGAGCCGCCCTCGGCGCGGACACCTCAGTCGTCCAGGACCGACAGGTCCTGCTCCACCGCTGGGACCTCGACCGTCCCGCCGTCGTCCGGCATCGTCTGCACGGTGAACATGCTGACGCCACCCTCCGCGAGCGTGAGCGTGCGGGCCGCGTGGACCGGGCCGCCCGACTCCGTCTCCACCGTCAGCGCGTAGGCGCCCTTGAGCCCCGCCGGGACCTCCGGGGTGACCGCGAGTGTCGTACCGCCCTTGACCGTGTACGTCTTGGCGGCCTTCTCGCCTCCCCCGCTGCCCGCCGACGCGGTCACCTTGACCTTGGCGGTCGCGCCGGGGGCGCTCAGGGACAGCACCGAACCCTTCGCCCGGTTGTCGGCGACGGTCGCGCGGTCACCGACCGGCCCGGTCGCCGGAATGAACGCGAGTTCCTGCTCGGCACCGCTGCCGCGGACCACGCGCAGCGCGGCGACCACGGGGGTCCTGCTGCCGTCGGTGGAGGTCAGCCGGATCGAGCCGGGCTCGCCCCGGGTGACGTCCTTGAGGTCGACACTCGCGGTCATCCGCGACTTGATGTGCAGGGTGTCGTTCCCGGCCGGTGAGAACGTCGCGTTCTTGCCCAGGAGCTGGACCTTCACATCCGCGTCGTCCTCCCCGGGCGCGAAGGCCACCAGGCGTACGGAGGTGGCGTCCGCCGGAATGCCCGGCAGCACGAGGGTCTCCGCCGGGTCGGCGGACCTGGTCAGCCAGTCGCTGCCCACCTTGTCCTCGGCGGCGCTCACGACGGCGCCGACGCGCCCGGTCCGGGTGGTGACGTGCACGGCCACGTTCTCGGCGGCCTCACCGGTCAGGGTCGAGATCAGGATCGGCACGCTCGACCCGGCCGGGACCGTGATGCCCTCCCCCGCGTCCGACTCGAGGGGGCCCTCGGCGCCGTACAGCTCGATGTCGGCAACGGCGGCGGTGTCGTCCGGGTTGGTCAGATGGACGTAGTCCTGACGTGCCGCCGCGGTGCTCGCGCCCGGGAACCAGAAGTCCGTGTCGGGAGCGGTGCAGCTGAGGCCGAGCAGTCCGCGGGCGCCGCCCGCGGCGGCCACGGTGGTCTGCTGCGTCGTCCAGCCGGGGGCCTGCCTGCCGGTCGCGGTGCCGATCAGGGCGGGGGCGTCGGACTTCGAGGTCTCGACGGTGGACGGCTTGCCGAGGTCCTTGAGGGAGATGACGGGCTTGGTGTCCGCCGTCCCGCCCTTGCCACCGTCGGCCTTGTCACCGTCCGCCGTGTCCGAGTCGCCCTTGTCGCCCTTGTCGCCCTTGTCAGCCGGTGCGTCCTCGTCCGCCGGAAGCGGATCGGCGGACTTCAGCTCGGCCGTACCGGCCTCTCCGCCGCTCTCCCCCTCCGGGGTGAAGGAGGTGTACGTCGTATCCGCCAGGTCGGACATGCTGGGCTCCGGGCACAGCAGACTGGAGCGCTCGACGGGAAGCCGGGCCGCGGCCTTCGCCTCGGCCGTGCCACCGTCGCCGGGCACGGTGAGCGCGGCGAAACCGGTGACGGCGGCGAGGGCTGCGGCGCCCGCGGCCAGGGACAGGGATGTGGACTTCACTCGGACTCGCCTCGCGATGCGTTGCCGGTCGGCCACGGGCCCTGGCCCGGGGCTTGGTCTTCGTCGTGCCTGCCGTGCCCGCCGTGCCCGTCCTGGTTCTCGTACGGGGCGGCCTCGCCGGCTCCCGTGGCGTAGGGCTGCTGCTGGGCGTAGCCGTACGGGTCGTAGGCGCCCTGCTGCTGGTACGGGTCCTGCTGGTACGGGACCTGCTGGTAGGGCTCGGCCTGGTAGTACTGGCCGCCGTCCTGGCCGCCCTGGTACCGGCCCGCGTCCTGGCCGTAGTCGGTGCCACGGCCGTAGTCGGCGCCCTGGTCCTGGTGGGCGTCCCACTCGCCGTAGTTCTGCTGCGGCACCGCCGCGTAGGTGCCGGTGCCGCCTTGGTCGTCCGGGGCCGGCGGGTAGGGATCGCTGTTCTGCTGCCCCGGGATGTACTGCTCCGCGGCGGCGTCCTGCCCGTACGCGGGGGCGGCTCCGTCGTCCACGTACGCCGCGTCGACGGTGTTCCCCGCGCCCTCCGCGCCCACGGCCGCCGCCTCGGCCTCGGCCTGGGCCTGGGCCGCCGCGCGCAGCCTGCGCGCCCGGCGTCCCTCACCCTCGACCGGCTCGTCCGGCACGCTCCCGGTCTCCTCGGGCAGGTCGTCGTCGATCTCCCGGCGGCGGCCCGGCAGCGCCAGGACCACGAGGACGACGCAGAGCGCCACCTGGGTCCAGACCCAGGCCGTGTGCGCGAACGGGGTGTCGTAGGTGAGGTCCAGAGTGCCGCCCTCGGCCGGCAGCTCGAAGCCCTGCGCCCAGCCGTCCATGGTCTTCGGGGTCAGCGCCCGGCCGTTCAGGGCGGCCTGCCAGCCCGGGTCGGCCGCGTCGGCGATCCGCAGCACCCGGCCCGTGCCGCCCTCGGGGATCTTGGTGTGCGCCTCGATCGGCAGTGATCCGACCGGCACGGGCAGGGTGTCCGCACCCGAGGAGACGATCATGAGGCGCGCGACCTGGCGGTCGACCCGCCACAGGGCGCTGCCGTCCAGCTGGCTGAGCCGACTGAGACCCGGGGTCGAGTCCAGGACGCGGCTCATCTGACGGGGCGCCCCGTCGCGTACGAGTACGTAACGGATCGCGAAGCCGCTGAGCTGACTGCCCTGATCGGCGCCGGAGCCCGCGACCAGGTTGGCGACCACCTTGTCGAGGTGGCTGTTGCCGCTGCCGGCCTCGGTCAGTTCGGCGTCACCGAGCCGGGCGCCCGAGCCGCGGACCAGGCTGTAGGACACGGCGGCCGGCGAGGTGCCCCCGAGGACCAGGGTGCGCGGCTGGTCGCGGGTGCCGCTCTCCTCGGCGACGAACGCCGGCACCTGCACCGGGTCGCGGCGCTCCAGGGGTCCGGCAGCGCCGCCGAACATCCAGCCGACCGCGGCCAGCACCGGAGCGATCCCGGCGGCCAGGGCGATCAGGGCGGCGACCGGCTGACGCCAGCCGAAGCTGAGTTCGGCGACGCGCACCCGGGCGCCGTCCGCCCCGAGCAGGGCGGCGACGAGCAGCGCGATGCCGTAGACGAGAGTTGCGGGCCCCGCCCAGGTGGATCCGTTGGAGACGCCGGCGAAGACCAGGGCGGTGAGCACGACGACCCAGGCGGTGCGGATGGCGAACTGCCGCTCGCCGCGCAGCAGGGCCGCCAGCGCGGCCAGCACGATGCCCAGCAGCAGGACGCCGCCCGCGGCCTTGGGACCGCCGGGGCTGATACCGAGCAGGTCGAGGGCGGACGCCGTGCCCGTACCGATGTCGAGCCCGGCCTCACGCAGGAAGCCGGACGGGCTGGTCAGCAGCGAGAGCGACCAGGGCGCGAGGACCAGCAGCGGGGTACCCGCCGTGGCCAGGAAGCGCAGACCGTACGCCGCGATGTCCTTCCGGCGCAGGACCAGGACCGCGATGCCGAGCACCACGGCCAGCGGCCAGGCGATCGGGGTGAACGCGGTGGTGAAGGTGAGCAGCAGGGTGTACGCCCAGGTGGCACGCCAGCTGCCGCGTGCGCCCGAGGCGCCTCCGCGCAGTCCGTGGGCGGCCACGGCCGCACGGGCGATCAGCGGGAGCAGCACGGCCAGGACCGCGGTGCCGAGCCGGCCGGTTGCCAGCGCTCCGGTCGCGGCGGGCAGGAAGGCGTACGCGATGCTCGCCCAGGCGCGCAGCAGCCGGGACTGGATCAGGGACCGGGAGGCGAAGTACGCGGTGAGCCCGGCGAGCGGGACCGAGCAGACGAGCAGCACGGTGAGCGCGAACCCCGTGGAGCCGAGGAACAGCGCCGACAGGGCGGCGATCACGCCGAGGTAGGGGGGCGCCGACTGGGTTCCGCCGGTACCGATGGGGTGCCAGCCGCCCGCGTACCGCGCCCAGAGGTCGGACACGTCGGCCGGGGCGGGCAGCAGGGCGCCGCCCGCGAGCGCGCCGCCGCCGAGGAGACCGCGGCAGGCCACCAGCGAGATGACGAGGAGGAGTGCGAAGAGGACGGGACCCGGCTTGCGGCCGAGCCGCTTGAGCCGCGCGAACTGCTCGATCTCCAGGAAGTCGGCGTCGTCGTCGCCGGGGCCGGACTCGGCCACTCCGTGACGCGACCCGCCGGAGTCGGAGTCGGTGCGGCTGCCGAAGTTGCCCGCGACCTGTTCGACCGTGGCGCGGACCGTGGCACCGGGCGGCGGGAAGAGCGACCGCAGCTCGGCCGGGTCGACCGCGCCTCTGCCGCGCGCGCGGCGGGCGGCGATGATCCGTCCGGGGCGCAGCAGGGTGCCGAAGAGTCCCGCGACCTCGTCGAGCGCCTGCCCGGGCACCTTGCCGACGAGATAGGCGAGGGTGCGCAGGACGGTGCCGACGAAGAGGCGGAGGAGGACCCACGGGAGCTGCTTGCCGCGGGCGTTGACGAGCATGGTGTAGACGGCGCCGGCCTTGTCGACGCGGTGCGGGCTCGCGACCGAGCGCCCGGCGCAGTCGATGGGACGGCGTTCCCTGGCGGAGGCCTCGGCATGCCGCAGGATCGCGTCCGGGGCGACGAGGACCCGGTGGCCGGCCATGTGGGCGCGCCAGCAGAGGTCGACGTCGTCGCGCATCAGCGGGAGCCTGCGGTCGAATCCGCCGAGCTCCTCCCAGACGTCGCGGCGCACGAGCATGCCCGCGGAGGAGACGGAGAGCACGGTACGGACCTGGTCGTGCTGGCCCTGGTCCTGTTCGCGGCGGTCGAGTCCGGTCCAGCGGCGTCCGCTGTTGGCGATGGAGACGCCGACCTCGAGGAGTTGCTTGCGGTCGTACCAGCCGCGCAGCTTGGGTCCGACGATCGCGGCGTGCTTGTCGTTGTCGACGACCCGGAGCATCTCGGCGAGCGCGTCCGGGTCGGGGGCGCTGTCGTCGTGCAGCAGCCAGAGCCACTGGACGGGTTCGCCGTGCGGGAGCTCCGGCAGGTCGTAGGCGTCGTCGCGCCAGGTCCGTGTGACGGGGTCCCAGCCGCTGGGGCGCTTCAGGTACGGCAGGTCGTCGGGGGTGAGGACGCCCGCGGTGCGGGTCGCCTCCTCGACGGCGGTGCCGAAGCTCGTACGCCGCGCCAGGTGGAGGACGCGCTCGCCACCGAGCGCCTCGGTGACCAGGCGGGCCGAGTCGTCGGCGCTGCCGGTGTCCGCGGCGACGACGTCCTGTACGGGGCGCTCCTGTCCGAGCAGGCCGGCGAGCACGTCGGGCAGCCAGCGTGCGCCGTCGTGGGCGACGAGCACGGCGGTGACGACGTGCCGGGGGAACTCTGGGGCAGCGGCGGCCGCATTCGGCGCCGCCGAGTGGCTGTGCACGGACATCGGGGTACGGGCCCTCCGGCCGGGTCCGGAGGGAATCCCCCGGGGGCTGCATCGGTGTACACGCGCGCCCCGGCGGGGCGTTGGCGCGTCTCTCGGACGGGGCCCCACACTAACGGTACGGATGTGCGCACTGCGCCGAGCGGTTGACCGGCGGACGCGGAAGCGGCCCGACGTGCCGATGGCCTGGGGGCCGCACCCCCCGTGCGGGGTGCGGCCCCCAGGCCATCGCGATCCCGGCGTCCGGGGGCGCGGCGTCAGATGGCCGCCTTCTTCAGGCGCCTCCGCTCACGCTCGGAGAGGCCGCCCCAGATACCGAACCGTTCGTCGTTGTTGAGGGCGTACTCAAGGCATTCGGAGCGGACTTCGCAGGCGAGACAGACCTTCTTGGCCTCGCGGGTGGAGCCGCCCTTCTCAGGGAAGAAGGACTCGGGGTCGGTCTGGGCGCACAGCGCGCGCTCCTGCCAGCCGAGTTCCTCGTCCGCGTCCTCGACCAGCAGTTGCTGGAACAGCTCGGTCATGTGCGCCCCTCGTCTGTCTCTTGCGTCCCGTGATGCGGCCGTTATCGACGCGGCCGAACGACACGAGTGAAATTACAAGTGTGTAGCTTCGGGCCAGTCAAGCGAAGATCTGCTATTGGCCTCGGTATTCACTCTGCGGAACCAAGCCTATGCAGAAAGTGTTGAAATCGCCAAAAAACTGACATATGCCACTGGTGTCGCTTCGCACCGCTTCTCACCGAGCGGGACGAGCGGAGGAGTCCCGGTGTTGCGATTCGATCACCGGAGCGACCAAGATCACATTAGGGTCACGAGCCATCAGGCGCGTTTACACACGCGGTTGATGCGCCACCTTGCCTCTAAATGGGGTGCCAAAACCTTTCTTCTTCATCCGCAACCGGATGGGGTGAAAGATTGCCGCCAAATCGGGCATTGGGTTGACAGAACGCACATCGTGCCGCTCTCCTTGATCTCATGCCAGCGACCTCAGCGATGTACACGACCCACGTCCGTGGGTTCCGTACCGCTGTCCAGGCCCGCTGTTGCTGTTCCAGCTGTCACAGCTGTTGAAGCCCTGGCGCTCCAGCTCTGATCCAGCCCTCCCCACCGCATTCCGGTCTCCGCGACACCCCCACGTACGCGCATCCACATGCCGAGGAACCACCGCACCCATGAACAGCGACAGCGACCTCTCCATCGCCGGCGACATCCTCGAGGTCCAGCACCTCCTGAGGCCGGCCAGCCCCCACCCCTCCACCGTGGCCGAGTTCGTCGGGCTCGCCCGCTCCATCGCAGCCGACCGCGACCGGTGGGCCCCGCTCGTCCGGTACGACACCGCGACCCGCTGGTACCACCGCCTGCACACCGCCCCCGCGGTTCCCGGCGCCCCCGGGACGGGGGACACCTCACCCGGCTACGAGGTGTGGCTGCTGAGCTGGGTCCCCGGCCAGGGCAGCGGGCTCCACGACCACGGTCTCTCCTCCGGCGTACTCACGGTCCTGGACGGCCGGTTGACCGAGCGCACCACGCGGGGTGCGAAGTCACTCGGCCCGGGCGCCCAGCGCGTCTTCGCCCCCGGATACGTCCACGAGGTCGTCAACGACTCCCTGGAGCCGGCGGTCAGCCTGCACGTCTACTTCCCGGGGCTCACCGACATGCCGATGCACTCGGCCCGTTGCGCCTCCACGGCCGAGAACGCCGTACCGGCCTGACGACCGGGGCGACCCGTCGCCCGCCACCACCCCCACAAGGACCAGGCTGCGCCTGCGATCCCACCCGTCGCCCGCCACCACCCCCACAAGGACCAGGCTGCGCCTGCGAGACTGTTGGGTATGCGCATTGTGGTTCTGGCCGGCGGTATCGGTGGTGCTCGTTTCCTGCGTGGCCTCAAACAGGCCGCGCCCGACGCGGACATCACGGTGATCGGCAACACCGGCGACGACATCCATCTGTTCGGGCTGAAGGTCTGCCCCGACCTCGACACCGTGATGTACACCCTCGGCGGCGGCATCGACGAGGAGCAGGGCTGGGGGCGTACCGACGAGAGCTTCCAGGTCAAGGCGGAGCTCGCCGCGTACGGCGTGGGACCGGAGTGGTTCGGCCTCGGCGACCGTGACTTCGCCACCCACATCGTCCGTACGCAGATGCTCGGCGCCGGCTATCCGCTGAGCGCCGTCACCGAGGCGCTCTGCGCGCGGTGGAAGCCAGGGGTCCGGCTGATCCCGATGTCCGACGACCGCGTCGAGACCCATGTGGCGGTGGACGTCGACGGCGAGAGCAAGGCGGTCCACTTCCAGGAGTACTGGGTGAAGCTGCGTGCGTCCGTACCGGCGCAGGCCATCGTGCCGGTCGGCGCGGACAAGGCCACGCCCGCACCCGGTGTGCTGGAGGCCGTCGCCGAGGCGGACGTCATCGTCTTCCCGCCGTCGAACCCCGTCGTCTCGGTGGGCACCATCCTCGCCGTGCCCGGCATCCGTGAGGCCATCGCCGAGGCCGGGGTACCCGTGGTCGGGCTCTCCCCCATCGTCGGCGACGCGCCCGTACGGGGCATGGCCGACAAGGTGCTGGCGGCCGTAGGCGTGGAGTCCACCGCCGCGGCCGTCGCCCAGCACTACGGTTCGGGGCTGCTGGACGGCTGGCTCGTCGACACCGTGGACGCCGGGGCGACCGCCGAGGTCGAGGCGGCCGGCATCCGCTGCCGCGCCGTGCCGCTGATGATGACGGACGTGGACGCCACCGCCGAGATGGCCCGCCAGGCGCTTGCGCTGGCCGAGGAAGTACGGGCATGAGCGGCGGACCCGACGACCGGGCGCCCTCCTACCGGGTGTGGGCCCTGCCGGGGATGCCCGAGGTGCGGGAGGGCGACGACGTCGCGAAGCTGATCGCCGCCACGGAGCCCGGCCTCGCCGACGGCGACGTCCTGCTGGTCACCTCGAAGATCGTCTCCAAGGCCGAGGGCCGCATCGTCGAGGCCTCCGACCGGGAGGCCGCGATCGACGCCGAGACCGTGCGGGTGGTGGCCCGGCGCGGAGGCCTCAGGATCGTGGAGAACCGGCAGGGGCTCGTCATGGCCGCCGCCGGGGTCGACGCGTCGAACACCCCGGCCGGGACGGTCCTGCTGCTGCCCGAGGATCCGGACGCCTCCGCCCGGACGATCCGGGACGGCCTGCGGGACGCGCTCGGGGTGGAGATCGGGGTCGTCGTCACGGACACCTTCGGCCGCCCCTGGCGCAACGGCCTGACCGACGTCGCGATCGGGGCCGCCGGGGTCAGGGTGCTGGACGACCTCCGGGGCGGCACCGACGGTCACGGAAATCCGCTGAGCGCCACGGTCGTGGCGACCGCCGACGAGCTGGCCTCGGCCGGTGACCTGGTGAAGGGCAAGGCGTCCGGGCTGCCCGTCGCGGTCGTACGCGGCCTTCCCCACGTGGTGGCCGGCGCCGGGGAGCCCGAGGAGGGCGCCCGTGCGATGGTGCGGGCCGCCGCCGACGACATGTTCCGACTCGGTACGTCGGAGGCGGTGCGGGAGGCGCTCGGTCTGCGGCGCACGGTACGGGAGTTCACCGACGAGCCGGTCGACCCCGGTGCCGTACGGCGTGCGGTGGCCGCGGCCGTGACGGCTCCGGCTCCCCACCACACGACACCGTGGCGGTTCGTGCTGCTGGAGTCGGCGGACGCCCGGCACCGGCTGCTGGACGCCATGCGGGACGCGTGGATCGCCGACCTCCGCCGGGACGGGCGCGGCGAGGAGTCGATCGCCAAGCGGGTGCGGCGGGGCGACGTCCTGCGCGACGCGCCGTATCTGGCGGTGCCCTGCCTGGTGACGGACGGCGCGCACACCTACGGGGACGAGCGCCGCGACACCGCGGAGCGCGAGATGTTCGTGGTCGCGGCCGGTGCCGGTGTGCAGAACCTCCTGGTGGCGCTGGCGGGTGAGCGGCTCGGCTCGGCGTGGGTGTCCTCGACGATGTTCTGCCGGTCCGTGGTGCGCGAGGTGCTTGAGCTGCCCGACTCCTGGGATCCGCTGGGGGCGGTGGCTGTGGGGCACCCGAAGGCGGCACCGCCGAAGCGGGCCGACCGGGACGCGGGAGCTTTCATCACCGTGCGCTGAGGCGGACCGTCAGAGCCGGGCGATGTCGCCCGGCGTCATTTTCGGGGCCCGGCGGGCCGGGATGCGGCCCGAGAGCATGATCAGACGGGTCGCGCGGTGGCGCTGGCCCTCGTAGGGGGCCAGGAGCTCCAGCATCTCCTCGTCGTCGGCGTTCCGGTTGCCCGCCAGCGCGTGGCCGACGATGCCCGGCAGGTGGAGGTCGCCGACCGTGACCGCGTCGGCGGCGCCGTTCGAGCGCTGGAGGGTCTCCGCCGCGGTCCAGGGGCCGATGCCGGGGATCAGCCGCAGCCTCGCCATCGCCTCGGGGAGAGCCATCGAGGCCGCCTCCTCCATGCGCCGGGCCACCCGGACCGCGCGCAGGATCGTGTCGGAACGCTTGGAGTCCACGCCCGCGCGGTGCCACTCCCAGGACGGGATGAGCGACCAGGTCCTCGCGTCCGGCACGACGTGGAGGCCGTAGGTGCCGAACGACGCGTCCGAGGGGCCGGGGGCGGGGGTGCCGTACGTGCGGACCAGCAGCCGCCAGGCCCGGTAGGCCTCGGCGGTGGTGACCTTCTGTTCGAGGATCGACGGGATCAGGGATTCCATGACCAGCCCGGTGCGCAGCAGCCGCAGACCGGGCCGGCGGTGCTGGGTCATGGCGACCAGCCGGTGGCGGGGGCGGAAGTCCTCCGGGACGTCGTCGGCGCCGAGCAGCGCCGGGAGCGCGTCCAGCAGCCACTGCGCGCCGGCCCCCCAGGCCGCCGCGTGGACCGTGCCGTCGCGGGACGCGGAGACGCGGAGGGTGCCGGGGCCGGCCGGGGTCCGCGTCGCCCGCCAGAAGGTGCCGTCCGGCAGCGCCCGGTAGGCGGGGTCGGCCGGGCCGCGCCTCAGCGGGCCGAGGACCAGCGCCAGGTCCAGCGGGCCGGGTGGCGTCCAGGTCCGGGTCAGCTCCGGGCCGGACGCGCCCGCGGCCGCCGGCTGCCGGCGGGGCACGGCGGTCGTGCGGGGTACGAAGCGTCCTGCCACGGGTGGGGTCCTCGGTCGTCGGGGTGTCTGTCGAGGGTACGGCCGAGGAGAACGCCGACGGGAACCCGCACCGGCCCGGGAGGCCCAGCGCACCGGACGTACGGAAGCGTCCACCGGCCCGGAGGCGGGTTCACCCGTTCACTGGTCGGAGGAGAAGCGCACCGCGGCGTCCGGGAGGACCGCGCCGCACCAGACGCGGATCCCGTCTCTCAGCTCGTTGTCGGCGCCGACCTGTGCCCCGTCGCCGATCACCGCGCCCACGAGGACCGAACGGCTGCCGATCCGGGCTCCGGCTCCGACCAGCGAGTCGGTGATCACCGCGCCCGGTTCGACGACGGCGCCCGCGAGCACGGTGGAGCCCGCGATCCTGGCGCCCTCGCCGATCAGCGCGCCCTCACCGACGACCGTGCCGCCGGTGAGCTTGGCGTCGGCGGCCACGGAGGCGGTGGGCAGGACGAGCCGTTCGCCGCAGCGGCCGGGGACCGCCGGGGACGGGGCGCGGCCCAGCACCAGGTCGGCCGATCCGCGTACGAACGCCTGCGGGGTGCCGAGGTCAAGCCAGTACGTGGAGTCGACCATGCCCTGGAGGTGGGCGCCGGAGTCGAGCAGCCCGGGGAAGGTCTCGCGCTCGACGGACACCGGCCGCCCGGCCGGAATCGTGTCGATGACCGACCTGCGGAAGATGTACGCCCCCGCGTTGATCTGGTCGGTGACTATCTCCTCGGGTGTCTGCGGCTTCTCCAGGAACGCGGTGACCCGGCCCGTGCCGTCCGTCGGCACGAGACCGAAGGCGCGCGGGTCCTCCACCCTGGTCAGGTGCAGGGAGACGTCCGCCCCGGAGGTGGCGTGCGACGCGACCAGGGTCCGGATGTCGAGTCCGGTGAGGATGTCCCCGTTGAACACCAGGACAGGTTCGTCCGGGCCGGAGGCCAGCCGCGACGCCACGTTCCGGATGGCCCCGCCGGTGCCGAGCGGTTCGTCCTCGGTGACGTACTCGATGGAGAGGCCGAGCGACGAACCGTCACCGAAGTACGGCTCGAATACCTCCGCCAGGTAGGACGTCGCGAGCACGATGTGCTCCACCCCCGCGGCCCTGGCACGCGCCAGCTGGTGGGTGAGGAACGGCACCCCCGCCGCCGGAACCATCGGCTTCGGGGTGTGCACCGTGAGCGGACGCAGCCGGGTGCCCTTGCCACCGACCAGGAGGATCGCTTCTCTTGCCTCTGTCACAGCACCGTCTCTGCTTCCTGCTGGGGCCGGGGCCTCGTATCGGCTGGCCAGTGTATGCAGACCGGTCGGAGCCCTCCCGGTCAGCGGCCCTGCAGCTTGGCCGAACTGGTCCGGGCCGTGCCGAGCTTCTTGTAGAGACGGATCCCGGGGCATTCGGTTGCGAACCCGTCGCGGTGGCCGGAGATGACGTTGAGTTTCACCTTCGCGCCCTTCTTGTACTTGCCGCTGCCGCCGGACACCAGGGTGACCTTGCCCTTGGGGTTGCGGCCGAACAGCCCGAGCTTCCAGGCGGTGAGCTTGGCGATCGCCGTCACGGCAGCGGCGGGCGGGTTCTTCGAGCTGTACGTCCCGAGGACCGCGATGCCGGTGCTGTTGGTGTTGAACCCGAGGGTGTGCGCCCCGAGGACGGCCTTCGTCACGCCTCCGGCGCGCCCCTCGTAGATGTTCCCGCACTTGTCGACGGCGAAGTTGTAGCCGATGTCGCGCCAGCCGCTGCTCTTGACGTGGTAGCGGTAGATACCGCGCAGGACGGAGGGCGCCTGGGCGCAGGTGTAGTTGTTGCCGGTCGCGCTGTGGTGGATGAAGGCGGCCTTGACGGTCGAGGTGTACGCGAATGCGCGCTCCCGCAGGCTCTCGTCGGCACCCCAGCCCTTGCGCGTGACGATTCGCGGGCGCGGTCCCACGAAGGGCTTGGCGCCGGCCGCGACGACGGCCTGCTCCTCCGACTCGGCCTTGCTCAGTGCGGGGATCTCGGCGGCACCCAGCGGGGCGAGGTCGGCGTTGACGGCGGAGCTCTCCGCCGCGGCCAAGCTGAGGGCGGCGGACTCCGGGAGCGCGCCCGGCTGGGTGGCGGTGGCGGGCGTCGCGACGCCCGCCGAGGGGGTGACGGCGGACGGCGCACCGGTGGCCGGGGCTCCCTCGGCGCGTGGCTGCTCCGGCTCCTCGCCGGGGTCGACGAGTTCCACGCGCAGACCCGCCGGGAGCGCCGCTGTGTCGGCGGTCCCGGTGCGCGGCCCGGCGTTCTCGGAACGTACGCGTACCTCGACGCCGTCGGAGTCGCCGACCCAGAGCGGGGCGGTGGAGCCTCGCACGGTGCCGGACTCGCGCTCGGAACTGCCGGCGTCGGCGGCGTGGTCGCCGTTGTGGGTCTCCAGGGACTGCCAGCCGGACCAGCGGGTGCCTCCGGTCGCCCGGGTGCGGACCTGGACGGTGCCGTGCAGCTCGGTGTCGGCGTCGTCCCAGACGACGCCGACCATGGAGAAGCGGCGTGAGTCACGGCGGAGCAGTCCCTGGGCGACTGCGGGGGTCATGGATTCGGAGGGCCGGCCGGTGGCCCGGGGGACCGCGCCGGTGAGGGGCCTGAGGGGCAGGGACTGCGTCGAACCCGCGGGTTCGACGGGGGCGGCCGCGGACGCGTGGGCGACCGGGGCGGCGACGGTGGCGGCGGGCGCGGGCGCGGCGAGCGGCAGGGTGAGTGCCGTCGCGCAGGTGACGCCGATGGAGGTGACAAGAAGTGCACGCATACCAGAAATACTTCGCAGAGTCGGGCATTACTTGCTACTGGAGTACAAGCACCTTGAGTTGACGCACCGTCTGCCGAACCGGTGTACGGGGCACCCGTCACACCCGCCGCGCCCTCGTGCGCCGCGTACCCTTGCGCGGATGAACGCCAGTGATCGCACCCCCGCCGACCTGCTGCGATCCGCGCTCGCCGCGGACCCGGCCCGCCCTCTCGTCACCTTCTACGACGACGCAACCGGAGAACGCGTCGAACTGTCGGTGGCGACCCTCGCCAATTGGGTGGCCAAGACCGCGAACCTGCTGCAGGGGGACCTGGCCGCCGAACCCGGCGACCGGCTGGCCCTGCTGCTCCCCGCCCACTGGCAGTCGGCCGTCTGGCTGCTCGCCTGCTCCTCGGTGGGCGTCGTCGTCGACGTGCAGGGCGACCCCGCCGCCGCCGACCTCGTCGTCAGCGGGCCGGACACCCTCGACCTGGCCCGCGCCTGCCGGGGTGAGCGGGTCGCGCTGGCCCTGCGCCCGCTGGGCGGACGGTTCCCGCAGCCGCCCGAGGGGTTCGCGGACTACGCGGTGGAGGTGCCGGGCCAGGGCGACCGCTTCGCGCCGTACGCACCGGTGGACCCGGCGGGCCCCGCACTGACGGTGGGCGGCACCGGGCTGACGGCGGACCAGTTGGTCGCGAGGGCCCGCCAGGACGCGGCGGAGTTGGGCCTCGCCCCGGGGTCACGGCTGCTGACGGGGCGTACGTACGACACCTGGGAGGGGCTGTCCGCCGGTCTCTTCGCGCCTCTGGCCGCGGGGGGTTCCGTGGTTCTCTGCCGCCACCTGGACGAACTGGACGAGGACGGGCTCGCCAGGCGCGTCGAGAGCGAGCGGATCACCGCCACGGCGGTATGACAAGCGCCCTGAGGGCCACTCGTCCGGCCCATGCCGGGCCGAGCCCCCGGGACTGAGCACCGGCGGCGGTACATGATCGGTCGGTACGAAGCACCCCCCGAGATCGCCGCTTGAATGCACAACCAAGCGTGAGGTTCAGCCGTCTACTTCTGCGACCGGCGGCCCCTCGCGCCGCCGAACGTGAAGGATGGACGCAGACGTGAGCGACAGCCCCGGCCCTCCGGCCGACCCGGACCGCCCCGACCACTCGGCAGGGGACGAGCCCGTGGACGGGGCGCGCGACGCGTCGGGGGCGGAGCCGCGCGCCGGCGAGGACGGCACCTGGGCCGCGCGGCCCGAGCCCGTACCCGGCCGCAGGCGCCACTGGCTCCGCTGGACCGCTCTCGCCGCGTCGTTCCTCGTGCTGGTCGCCGCCGGGGTCGGCTGGTGGCTGTACAACAAGCTCGACGACAACATCACGACGGACACCGGCGCGGCCGCCGAACTCAAGGCGTACGAGAAGGAGCGCCCGCTGCCGATCGCGCACGACGCGCAGAACATCCTGCTCATCGGCTCCGACACCCGGTCCGGCGACAACAGCGCCTACGGTCGGGACGACGGCGGCAGCCAGCGCTCGGACACCACGATCCTGCTGCACCTGGCCGCCGACCGCAGGAGCGCGACCGCGGTGTCGATCCCCCGCGACCTGATGGCCGAGATCCCGAGCTGCCACACGAAGGACGGCAAGGCCACGAAGGAGCAGTTCGCCCAGTTCAACTGGGCCTTCGAGCTCGGCGGCACGGCCTGCACGATCCGCACGATCGAGAAGATGACGGGCATCCGCGTCGACCACCACATGGTCATCGACTTCGCGGGCTTCAAGGACATGGTCGACGCCGTGGACGGCGTCGAGGTCTGCCTCAAGAAGCCGGTCGACGACGCCGACGCCCACCTCAAGCTTCCCGCCGGCCGTCAGAAGCTCGACGGCGAGGAGGCCCTGGGATACGTCCGGGCCCGCAAGTCGATCGGGAACGGCAGCGACACCGAGCGCATGGACCGCCAGCAGAAGTTCCTGGGGGCCCTCGTCAACAAGATGCAGAGCAACGGTGTCCTGCTGAACCCGACACGGCTGTACCCGGTGCTGGACGCGGCGACCAAGTCCCTCACCACGGACCCGGACCTCGACTCCCTGCGGGACCTGTACGACCTGGTGCGCGGCATGCGGAACGTCCCCACGGAGAAGGTGCAGTTCCTGACCGTGCCCCGGCAGGCCTACCGCGCCGATGCGAACAGGGACGAACTCGTGCAGCCGGACGCCGACAGGCTGTTCGCCCAGCTGCGCAAGGACGAGCCGGTCGCCGTGGTCCCGGCCGACAAAGCCCGTTCAGGGGATTCACAGCCGGACCACAGCTCGGGGGAGGACCCCTCCGGCGGGAAGTCCGCCGGGACGGACGGCAGTCCGACCCCCGCCCCCACCTATTCGGGGTCGAATGCGGCCGACGACCTGTGCGATTCCTAAAACAATTCCCAAGTATGGGGCGGCAATCGGAGCGGAATAGCCGTAATGCCCGGTTGTAAGGAGCGTGGAATGTGTCACGCGCGTCCCCTGTGGCCGATTCCGCCGGATAGTGTGACGCGATCCGGTGCTCGCTGTCATCAGACGCACGGCCGGAGCAAGCGACCGAGGGCACCGCGGGGGCAGGCGCCTCGTGTCGCACCGACGGAGGATTCAGGCAACCGTGGACGCGCATAGCCGTGGGCGGGCGGAGGAAGTCGATGCCGCCGACCAGTGGGTGCTCGACCCGCGTACCGGCAATTACGAATTGCGACTGAACCACTCCGGAACAGAGTCGTCCGGCCATTCCCGGGCCGCCGTCACGGCCCCGGGCCGGGACGGATCCGCCGCGTCGCGCGGGGAGGTGCCCGCGCAGCGCGGCCGCGTCCGGCCGACGGCTCCCGGCCCGGGCCGGGAGCCGTCG
>NZ_JBFALP010000034.1:0-26129 GCF_040660235.1 Streptomyces sp. NPDC049970
GCGCCACGGATGGCACCCAGCATCGCGGCGAAGATCTGGTCACCGTTGCGCAGCGGGACGACCTCGTTGCCCTCGGTCGCCGCGATCCCGATCAGTCGTTCCAGCCGTCGGCGCAGGCGCAGGGTGCGCTCGGCGTACTGTCCGTCGGGTCTCCCGCTCACGGGCCTCTCGTCTGTGCGGCTGGTCATCTTTCCCCTGCTCCTCCGATGGCGGTGGGCGGGCGACGACGACGCCGGCCCCTCGTGCTCCGGAACCTCTCGTACCCCGTGGCGGGCCGCTCACATGTCCGTGAGCTCCCACTGGGCGATATCGGGACGGTAGCGGTACTCCGGCCGCGCCGTGACGCTGCTCGTACGGAACGGCCTGCCCCCGTCGTCGATCCTCGCCGTTCCGCTCCGTCCACCGCTGGTCCATGCCAATTCCAGGTACCAGCTGACGTCGTGGCCCTCCACGTGGGCGTCCAGGTGGAACACCTCCACATCGGTCGAAGTCACCTGGTACGGAAAGTCCTTCGCGGGGACGACCACGTCGCCGTCCGTGCCGGCGACCGGCTCCGTCCGGGGCCGGCCGTCGTCCAGGTCGATATCGAAGGACTGCGGCGTGATCCCGCCCCCGCAACCGGTCCCCATGGAGTACGCCGACCTGGCGAGCGCCGGATTCCGGGCCAGGACCCGCACGTTCAGACCGGTCAGCACGACCGCTTCCTCCGACGTCCCCTGGAGGGTGAGCGCGAGCCTCATGGCGCCTCCGTCCACCCCGCCGAGCGCTTTCGCCCAGCCCCGGGTGTCCTGCGGCGCGGGAGGCGGCGGTACGTCGTCCGGCTCCTGGTCGAGCAGATAGAGCTGCCCGCACGGCTCCTCCCAGTTGTACGAGCTGATGGTGGCGTTCACGGGGACGCCACCGCTCTCCGCGTCGCCTCCCTTCCCCTCCGTCGCGCGGGGTGACGCGGAGGGCCCGGTGGCGGAGGGCCCGGTGTCGGGGCGGCCGGTGGCAGGGCGGCCGGCGGCGGGGGCCGACAGCCCCGAGCGGTTCGCCTCGGCGAGGGGGCTCACGCCCTCGGCACCGCTCGGCACGAAGGGCGCAGACGTATCGCCGACACGCACGCCGTCGGACGCCTCCTCCCTCGTGAGCCCGTGAAGGCCCACGGCCGCGGGGACGGTGAGCGCCACGAAGGCCAGGGCGGCGAGGAAGGCGCGTGGCCTGGCGGTCCGGAGTCGCCCGGAGGCCCTGGGGCGGCGCCCCGCGGGTGTCACGTCCCCCGTCGTGCCCTCGCCCGCGGACGCAGGTTCGGGTGGCGTGTCCGGTCGGGACCCGGCGGCCTCTTTGGACCCGGCCTCTTTGGACCCCGCCTCTTCGGGTCCGGTCGTTCCGGTTCGATCCTCCGCTTCGGGCCGGGATACCGGCTCCGCTTCGGACTCCGGCCGGTCCCTCGTCGCCGCGTCGCCGTCAGGTCCTGCCGCGGGTCCGGGCTCGGCAGACCCGGCGTGGTCCGGACCGCCGCCCCCGGCTGCCCCCGCCGGCTCCGGAGCGGTGCCCGCCCCTGCCTCCGGCCGCCGCGCGCCCCGCCTCTTGGCCTCGTCGGCCAGGATCCACTTCCGGTGCAGCGCCACCGACTCGCCGGGGCCGGCCCGGCACACCCGCGCGAAGCGCTCGACCGGCGCGTAGTCGGCCGGCACGGCGTCGCCGTTGCAGTACCTGTGGACCGTCGACGTGCTCATGTGCAGCTTCCGGGCGAACGCCCCGTAGCTCAGCCCGGACCGCTCCTTCAGCCGCCGGAGCTCTGCCGCGAAGTCCTGGATCTCCGTACCCACTCGGACCGTCATCTCCCTCTGCTCCGTCCCGGAACGGCATTCCAGGAGGGTCACGTCTCAGCAGGTCAGAGCCCATTTGACCGTTCCGGCGTCCCGAGTCTGCCGGCATCCGTTGCCGCCGGGATCCAACCCGCCACAGGATGTGGCCAGACCGCCGAACACCACCTCGTCAGCCCGGAGGCGCAGTGCGGACCTTTCGTGAACTCAGCCTGACGGACGTCGTCGCCGCAGGAGTGCTGATCGCCTCCACGGCAACCCTCGTCACTCTCCTGTGGCACCTCTGACCGCTCCTCATTGTCCAGTACACCCAGCACCGCCCGGCACGCCCAAGCGGCGCAACGGGCAGGACCGAACCTTTCCGAACGGGGAGAACCACCTGATGGGCACCCTTCGCTTCAGCCACGCGGCCCGTACCACCGCCCTGGGCACGGCGGCACTCGTCGCCGCCCTCTCGCTGACCGCCTGTCAGGACGGCGGCCAGGCCGCGGCGGGATCCTCCGCAGCGGCTTCCGACACCCCGTCCCCCCAGCCCCCGGCCGCCACCGGCACACCGGCGGACCAGGGCGACGAGAAGCCGGAGTCCGGCTCCACCGCGGATTCCGGTTCGGACGCCGACAGCGGTTCCGTTTCCCGCCCGGCCGATGCCGAGCACGCCGCGGACAGGCGGCAGGGCGGCGGAAAGGGAGACGGCCCCGTCACCCGGGCGTGCGACGGCGGCAACTCCAAGGTGACGCTCACGCCCGTGCCCCGCCCCGTCAACCACATGCTGCTCACCGTGACCAACACCGGCTCGGAGGCGTGCAACGCCTATCACCACCCCTTCCTGCGGTTCGGCGAGGCACAGTCCACCCCGCCGGTCCAGGAGGACAGCAAGCCGCAGGCCGTCGTCACCCTGAGCCCGGGACAGTCCGCCTACGCGGGCGTCACGACCTCCTCCGCCGACGGAAGCGGCACGGGCGGCTACTCCACCAAGAGGCTGACCGTGAGCTTCCAGGGCCGCGAGGGCGGCGGCGGCTCCTCCGGCCCGTCGAAGAACGTCCCGCTCGGCAAGGCCGTGTACGTCGACAGCACGCTGAGCGTGACCTACTGGCAGACCGACATGAACGACGCCCTCATGTACTGACCACTCGAATCGCGGACGGACGTGACACCGCGGAACAGGTGCCACGCCCTCCCCGACGGCGGGCGCCGGCCCGCGCACACCGGCGCCGGCCGCATCCGCGCTCCGGGAAGCCCGAGGGCCCACCCGCACCGTCACCCCGACCCGGTCGGCCTTATCCGCCTTCGCGGCCCTTCGTAGCCCGGAGCCGAACCCGGCGTTGTCAGTGACGGCTCCTAGAGTCCCCTGTATGGCGACGCTCCCGAATCCCCTGCCCCTGCTGGCCCTTCCGCCGGGCACGCTCGTGGACACCACGATCGACGACCCGTGGCGAGAGCCCCTTCTCTGGTACGCCGACGAGTACGCGAAGCCGGGCGACTGGGCCAGGCTGCGGGCCGCAGGCCGGCCACTCGGTCTGCTCCCGCTGCTGGTGGACGGCGGGCACCGGGACCAGTGGCCCGAGGACTGGGACCTCGACCCGGCCGGGACCTCGTATCCGGGTGACCACGAAGTCGAGGACGTCCTCGCCGAGTTCTGGGAGGAGTGCGCCTCCGAAGAGCTGGAGGACGGGGCGGAGTGGCCCGGCCTGGCGCCCGCCCCGTCCGGTGGCTCGCCCGAGACGCCGGACGAGCTGGCCGCCGAGATCGCCGACCAGCTCACGGAGAACATGAGGACGGCGCTCGTGCCCGCGCGGCGCAGCGCCGACATACCCGCGGCCATCGGCTGGTCGGGCCCGCTCAACCACGAGAACGACGTGGCCCGGCTCTGCGCCGTGCTGCGCTCCTGGGAGGACCGCTTCGACATCCGCGTCGTGGCGCTCGGCTTCGACACCATGACCGTGTCCGTGGGCCGGCCTCCCACCACCCGGGCGGAGGCACGGGCACTGGCTGCCGAGCACTTCGCGTTCTGCCCGGACAACATCGACGCGGCCCCGCCGAACGGCCTCGCCGAATACGCCGAGAAGTACCTCCTGGGTCAGGAGACGTGGTCGTTCTGGTGGGACTGAGCAGGAGCCGGAGCACGCGTGCGCGGTCGCTCACCCCTCGGTGACGCGTACGCCGTCGGACTCACCGCCGGACAGGAACGACGCCAGGCTCCCGCCCTCCTCCACGACGGCGGCCCGCTCGGCGCGGGTCAGTCCGCGCAGCGGGCTGACGGCCACCGTGCCCGCGTCCACGGTCCAGGTGCCACGGACGCGGCCGTCGACCAGCACCACCCGCGCCCCTTCGACCGAGAGGCCGCGGTGGCCGTCGTCGATGATCCGGCCGCGGTCGTGGTAGCCGAGGACCGCGTTGTCGAACGCCGGCAGGAACCGTACGGGCGCGGGAGTCGCGGGGTCGGGGCGCGGTGCGTCGGGCAGGTCGAGCAGCTCACGGCCGCGCTCGTCGCGGAAGGCGATCAGCTCCCCCCGCACGGCCGCCACCGCCGCGGGCAGCCCGGCGAGACCGCACCAGGCGCGCAGGTCCGCCGACGCGGCGGGCCCGAAAGCGGCCAGGTAGCGGCGTACCAGCGCCGCACCCACCGGGTCCGTGCCGTCCGGAGCGGGAGGGGCGGGCTCCCGGCCCAGCCAGTGGGCGAGCGGAGTGTTGCGTACCCCCGCCTTCACACGCCACAGCCCGCGCGGCGGCGTCTGGGCCATCGGGACGAGGGCGGCGACCACCATCTCGCCCAGCGCCCTGCGGCCCGGGGCGGGCCACCGGCCGACGAGGGCGGCGGCGATCTCGGTCATCGTGCGCGGCTCGCCGTCGGAAGTCACCGCCCGGGCGGCGGAGGCGAGTTCGCCGAGGTCCACCCCGTCGAGCTCACGGCGGTAGGTACCCAGGACCCTTTGGCGCAGCATCGGTTCGTGCCTGGCCCGCCAGGCCAGGACATCGGCCGCGGTGACGAGGTGGACGGTGCGCCGCATCAGGTGGGTGCGCACCACGGTCCGCCCCGTCAGCAGTCCGTCCAGTGCCGCCGGATCGAACCCGCGCAGTCGTGACCACAGCCCGGTGAACGGCTCCTGCGGCTCCTGTGCCTGGAGGCCGCACAGATGTGACACGGCGTCGGACGGCTTCATGTCCGCACGCTCCAGGAGCAGTTGCCTGGCCAGCGTCGCCCGGTTCAGTGCGCGGCTGTCGAGGACGGTCACGGGATCCTTCCTTCCGCCGTCGCCGCGGGGACCAGAGGTGCGGACCGCCTCACCCGTTCTCTCCGCTCGCGACGTCCAGGACCCACACGACGCCGTAGCGGTCCTCGAGCATTCCGTGGAGCGGCGCCCACCGGGCGGGTTCCAGCGGCTGCACGACGGTCGCCCCGACCGACAGCTTCTCCCAGTGGTCGGACACCTCCCGTGTGGTCCCGCAGCGCAGGGACACGAAGAAGGAGTTCACTCCACGGTCCCACGGCAGCTGCGACGGCACGTCGTAGGCCATGACGCGGAATCCGTTCTCCGCGGCCACCTGGCCCCACACCACCTGGTCGGGCCCGGCGGGATTCCGGGTGTCCCCCGCTTCCTCGTACGAGACGACGGCCAGGTCACCGCCGAACACGGAGTGGTAGAACCCGAGCGCGGCGCGGGCGTCTCCCCGGAAGTTCAGATGGGTCACCGAGGTGACGGACATGGGTGGCTCCTGGCATTGGAAGTCGGATGGACCGATACGGGGAGGGCGCTCGTGAGCGGCAGGGGTGCCGCACCTGGCCGCCCCCGGGAACCACCCTCACAGGGGTAGCGGACAGGATGTGTCCGCTGCATCGGGGACCATGGCGTCATGCCGAAGACCTCAGCCCGACTGCTCGCACTGCTGTCCCTGCTGCAGGCCCGCCGGGACTGGCCGGGGGCGCTGCTGGCCGAGCGGCTGGACGTCAGCTCGCGCACCGTGCGCCGTGACGTCGGCCGGCTGCGCGAACTGGGCTACCCGATCGCGGCCTTCAAGGGCCCGGAGGGCGGGTACCGGCTGGAGGCCGGCGCCGAACTCCCCCCACTGCTGTTCGACGACGAGCAGGCCGTCGCACTGGCCCTCGCCCTCCAGGTCGTCACCACGAGCGGCGCCGGGGTCGAGGAGGCCGCCGCGCGCGCACTGAACACTGTCCGCCAGGTGATGCCCGCGCGTCTGCGCCACCGGGTCGACGCCCTGAAGGTCACCGCCGTCGAACGGACCGCCACCGGACAGGGTGCCCAGGTCGGCAGCGGCACCCTGACGGCACTCGGCAGCGCGGTCCACGCCCGCGAGGTCCTGCGATTCGACTACGCCGCCCCCGTGGGCGACCGGGCCGACCACCCGCCGCGACGGGCCGAGCCCCACCACCTCGTCACCTGCGCCGGGCGCTGGTACCTCGTCGCCTGGGATCTCGACCGCGACGACTGGCGCACCTTCCGCGCCGACCGGATCACCCCGCGCGTCCCCACCGGCCCGCGGTTCTCCGCGCGCGAGGTGCCCGGCGGCGATGTGGCGGCGTTCGTGGCCGGCAGGTTCCGGGGGGCCGGAACCCCCGGCGACCATCCCTGCCGGGGCGAGGTGATCCTCCACACGGCCGCCGCCTCGGTGGCCCCCTACGCCCTCGACGGGATCGTCGAGGAACTCGGCCCGGACCGCTGCCGGCTCGCCCTGGGCGCATGGTCCTGGCACGGCCTGGCCGCCACCATCGGCAGGTTCGACGCCGCGATCGAGGTCGTCGGCCCGGCGGAACTGACCGCCGCCTTCGCACACCTGGCCCGTCGCTACGCCGACGCGGCCTCTGCGGACCGGCCCACCGGGACCGCGTCGGTGAGCCCATGAGACCCGCGGGGCCGAGTGAGCCCGGAGCGGCCGGTGGTGAGAGCGCCGGGGCGGCCCTCGCGGTACGCGCCGGACAGGAATCCCGAGGCCGGCGGCGGCCAGGTCACTGCCGGAGCGGGCCCGGTCAAGAAAACCCGAAAAGAATCCGCCGGGGATGTCGAGAACCCGCGTCCAGCTCCGTCCCCGGGGTGAACGCGGCCACAATGGGCCGCACCAGCGAGGAGGAACACGATGGCCAAGTACCTGCTGCTCAAGCACTACCGCGGCGCTCCGTCCGCCGTCAACGACGTACCCATGGACCGGTGGACGCCGGAGGAGATCTCGGCCCACATGAAGTACATGAACGACTTCGCCGCCCGGCTGGAGAAGACGGGCGAGTTCGTCGACGGCCAGGCCCTCGCCCCCGAGGGAGCATGGGTGCGCTACGACGGCGAGGGACGCCCGCCGGTCACCGACGGACCGTTCGCGGAGACCAAGGACCTCATCGCCGGCTGGATGATCATCGACGTCGACAACCACGACCGTGCCGTCGAGCTCGCCGGGGAGCTGTCGGCCGCCCCCGGTGCGGGCGGGAAGCCGATCCACGAGTGGCTCGAGGTGCGCCCGTTCCTGACCGCGCCGCCCACCGTCACGGAGTGACCTCGTCGATGGACGAGACCCTGCTGAGAAGCCTCACACCGAGCGTGCTCGGGATCCTCGTCCGCCGCGGAGCAGACTTCGCGGCGGCCGAGGACGCCGTACAGGAGGCGCTCGTCGAGACGCTCCGCGACCGGCCCGCCGACCAGCCGCGGGATGCCAAGGGCTGGCTGGTCACCGTGGCCTGGCGCAAGTTCCTCGACGCGACGCGGGCCGACGCCGCCCGTCGCCGGCGCGAGGACCGTGTCGACATGGAGCCGGCGCCCGGGCCCGCGCAGGGCCTGGACGACACACTCCAGCTCTACTTCCTCTGCGCCCACCCGTCGCTGACGCCGTCGTCCGCGGTCGCGCTCACACTGCGCGCCGTCGGCGGGCTGACCACCCGCCAGATCGCCCAGGCGTATCTGGTGCCGGAGGCGACCATGGCGCAGCGCATCAGCCGGGCCAAGCGCACCGTCTCCCAGGTGCGTCTCGACCGGCCAGGCGACGTCGCCACCGTGCTGCGCGTCCTCTACCTGGTCTTCAACGAGGGCTACTCCGGTGACGTCGACCTCGCCGCCGAGGCCGTCCGGCTCACCCGGCAGCTCGCGGCCGCGATCGACCACCCCGAGGTGGCGGGGCTGCTCGCCCTCATGCTCCTCCACCACGCCAGGCGCGCGGCCAGGACTGCACCCGACGGAAGCCTGGTACCGCTCGCCCAGCAGGACCGCGCCCGGTGGGACACCGGGTCGATCACCGAGGGCGTCGGGATCCTCCAGGCGGCTCTCGCCCGCGACCGGCTGGGCGAGTTCCAGGCCCAGGCCGCCATCGCGGCACTCCACGCCGACGCACCCCGCGCCGAGGAGACCGACTGGGTGCAGATCGTCGAGTGGTACGACGAACTGGCCCGCCTGACCGACAACCCGGTCGTCCGGCTCAACCGCGCGGTCGCCGTCGGGGAGGCCGACGGGCCGCGCGCAGGCCTGGCGGCGCTCGCGGCGCTCGACGCCTCACTGCCCCGCCACACGGCGGTGGCGGCGTACCTCCACGAGCGCGACGGCGACCTGGCGAAGGCGGCACGGCTGTACGCCGAGGCGGCCCACAAGGCAACCGATCTCGCCGAGCGCGACCACCTGACGCGCCAGGCAGCCCGGCTCAACGCAGATGTCAGGGGGACCTGAGCATGTCGCGCAACCCCGCGACGCAGGTACGCACATCCCGTTCGGCGGGGAGGCCGACGGCGGCTTCCCGCACCTCCCGACCGGGCAGCCGACAGGGTCGGCAGAGGCCGTCGCGCAGGGCCTCCGGGCGCCCCGGCGCTCCGCACCCGGTGCACTCCGTCATCGCCCCGGGGACCTGGGCGGCCGGCTCGTCCCGCACGGGAACCGGCGGTACGTGGGGCGGGATCTTGTCGGCGAGGCGGCGTCGGACCACGAGTGACCCGGCGTCCCGGAGCTCGGCCCCCGAGCGCCGGGACCCGAGCGGCGGGCCCGCGGGCCTCAGCGTCCGAGCCGCTGCGCGACCTCCGTGGCCCAGTACGTCAGGATCATCCGCGCGCCCGCGCGTCGGATACCCGTCAGGCTTTCCAGGATCGCCGCGTCCCGGTCGATCCAGCCCTTCTCCGCGGCGGCCTCGATCATCGCGTACTCGCCGCTGATCTGGTACGCCGCGACCGGCACGTCCACCGCGTCGGCGACCTTGGCCACGATGTCCAGGTACGGGCCGGCCGGCTTGACCATCACCATGTCGGCGCCCTCCTCCAGGTCCAGCGCCAGCTCCCGAAGCGACTCGCGGATGTTCGCCGGGTCCTGCTGGTACGTCTTGCGGTCGCCCTTGAGCGAGGAGCCGACGGCCTCACGGAACGGGCCGTAGAACGCCGAGGAGTACTTCGCGGTGTAGGCCAGGATCGACACGTCCTCGTGGCCCGTCTGGTCCAGCGCGTCGCGGACCACACCGACCTGGCCGTCCATCATCCCGCTGGGTCCCACCACATGGGCGCCGGCGTCCGCCTGGACCTGGGCCATCTCGGCGTACCGCTCCAGGGTCGCGTCGTTGTCGACACGGCCGTCATCGGTCAGCACCCCGCAGTGGCCGTGGTCGGTGTACTCGTCCAGACAGAGGTCGGACATGATCACCAGATCGTCGCCGACCTCTTCACGCACCGCGCGCAGACCGGCCTGGAGGATGCCGTCCGGGTCGGTGCCCGCCGTACCCCGGGCGTCTTTCTTCTCGTCCAGCGGGACACCGAAGAGCATGATCCCCGAGACGCCCGCCGCGACCGCGTCCACGGCGGCCTTCCGCAGCGTGTCCAGCGTGTGCTGCTGCACACCCGGCATGGCCGAGATGGCGACCGGCGCGTCGATGCCCTCGCGCACGAACGCGGGCAGGATCAGGTTCGCCGGGTCGAGCCGGGTCTCGGCGACCATGCGCCGCATGACGGGGGTCGTCCGCAGCCGGCGGGGGCGCGAGCCGGGGAAGTTTCCGTAATCGGTCATCCTTCGAGACTAGACCCGCACACATCACCGGTTTACCGACAGCCCAGCCGGAAAAACAGGCCGGACCACGGGCAGGGGCCCGGTCGCTCCGCGAAGAAGCGACCGGGCCCCGCACACGATCCGTCGACGACCCTCAGGTCGTCGTCCTGCGACGCCGCGCACCCGGGCGCCGCTCGCTCGGCCGGGTCACCGGGTCACCGGCCTCCTTGGCCGCGTCCCGGCGCTGCGCGCCGAAGTCGGCCAGCGCCTGGGCCAGCTTGTGCACCGACGGCTCCGGGGACAGCACGTCGACCCGCAGGCCGTGCTCCTCGGCGGTCTTCGCCGTGGCCGGACCGATGCACGCGATGACCGTCACGTTGTGCGGCTTGCCCGCGATACCGACCAGGTTGCGGACGGTCGAGGACGAGGTGAAGAGCACCGCGTCGAAGCCGCCGCCCTTGATCGCCTCCCGGGTCTCGGCCGGCGGCGGCGAGGCGCGGACCGTGCGGTAAGCGGTGACGTCGTCGACCTCCCATCCCAGCTCGATGAGCCCGGCCACCAGGGTCTCCGTCGCGATGTCCGCACGCGGCAGGAACACCCGGTCGATCGGGTCGAAGACCGGGTCGTACGGCGGCCAGTCGTCCAGCAGACCGGCGGCCGACTGCTCGCCGGACGGCATCAGGTCGGGCTTCACACCGAAGTCGACGAGCGCCGCACCGGTCTGCTCACCGACGGCCGCGACCTTGATCCCGGCGAAGGCACGGGCGTCGAGCCCGTACTCCTCGAACTTCTCCCGCACCGCCTTCACCGCGTTGACCGAGGTGAAGGCGATCCACTCGTACCGGCCCGTGACCAGGCCCTTCACCGCACGCTCCATCTGCTGGGGCGTACGAGGCGGCTCGACTGCGATCGTCGGAACCTCGTGCGGCACCGCGCCGTAGGACCGCAGCTGGTCGGAGAGCGACGCCGCCTGCTCCTTCGTACGCGGCACGAGCACCTTCCACCCGAACAGCGGCTTGGACTCGAACCACGCGAGCTGGTCGCGCTGGGCAGCGGAGCTGCGCTCCCCGACCACGGCTATGACCGGCAGGTGCCCCTCCGGGGAAGGGAGGACCTTCGCCTGCTTCAGCACCTGGGCGATCGTTCCGAGGGTCGCCGTCCAGGTGCGCTGGCGCGTCGTCGTACCGGCGAACGTGACCGTGAGCGGAGTGTCGGGCTTGCGGCCCGCCGAGACCAGCTCACCGGCGGCCGCGGCCACCGAGTCGAGCGAGGCCGACACGACCGCGGTCGCGTCACTCGCCCCGACCTCGGACCAGCAGCGGTCCGAAGCGGTACGCGCGTCGACGAAGCGCACATCGGCACCCTGCCCGTCACGCAGCGGCACACCGGCGTACGCCGGCACACCGACGGCGTTCGCGATACCGGGCACGACCTCGAAGGGGACGCCCGCGGCGGCACAGGCGAGCATCTCCGCACCCGTGTCACCGTCCAGGCCGGGGTCGCCCGCGACGGCACGAACGACCCGCCTGCCGCCCTTCGCTGCCTCCATGACAAGATTGGCGGCGTCCCTGAGAACGGGCACTCCGGCGGGTGTTGACGCCACGTCAACAACCGTCATCTCAGGTGTGCTCACCCCTGCCCGCGCATGGCAGCGGACGACGTCCAGAACCTCGGGTTCCGCGACAAGGACGTCCGCGCTCGCAAGCGCCTCGACGGCGCGCAGAGTCAGCAGTCCCGGGTCGCCGGGACCGGCGCCGAGGAAGGTGACATGCCCTGAGGACAGGACAGGGAAGTCGGATACGACAGGGCCGGTGGGGCTCAAAGTGCTCGCTCCCCCATAAGACCGGCCGCACCCTTGGCAAGCATCTCGGCCGCGAGCTCGCGACCGAGGGCCGCCGCGTCGTCGTGCGACGTGGGGACGGGACCGGTGATGGACAGCTGCACCAGGGAAGCGCCGTCGGTGGAACCGACGACACCGCGCAGGCGCAGTTCGTTGACAACCTGCCCGTCGGCCAGGAGGTCGGCCAGCGCACCCACAGGTGCGGAGCATCCGGCCTCCAGGGCGTTGAGCAGGGCGCGCTCGGCGGTCACGGCGACCCGGGTGTACGGGTCGTCGAGCTCGGCGAGGGCTGCGGCGAGGTCCGCGCTGCTTTCAGCGCATTCGATCGCCAGTGCTCCCTGACCGGGAGCGGGCAGGACGGTGTCGACCGGCAGGAAGTCGGTGACCTCGTCCGTGCGTCCGAGGCGGCTGAGTCCGGCGGCGGCGAGAACCACCGCGTCCAGCTCCCCGCTTCGTACGAAACCGATGCGCGTATCGACGTTGCCGCGGATCGCGACGGTCTCTATCTCGAGGCCGTGCGAGCGGGCGTACGCGTTCAGCTGCGCCATGCGGCGCGGCGAGCCGGTGCCGATGCGGGCACCGGGCGGCAACTGCTCGAAGGTCAGCCCGTCCCGCGCCACCAGCGCGTCACGCGGATCCTCGCGCGGCGGCACCGCGGCCAGGACGAGAGCGTCGGGCTGCGTGGTCGGAAGGTCCTTGAGCGAGTGGACGGCGAAGTCCACCTCGCCGCTCAGCAGCGCCTCGCGCAGGGCCGCGACGAACACGCCGGTCCCGCCGATCTGCGCCAGCTGCTCCCGGGAGACGTCCCCGTACGTGGTGATCTCGACGAGCTCGACGGCACGCCCGGTCACCTCGCGGACCGCTTCGGCGACCATGCCGGACTGCGCCATGGCCAGCTTGCTGCGCCGGGTGCCCAGCCGTAGCGGTGGTGGTGTCTCCCCACCCAGGGGTGAGTTGTCGGTCATGACCGCCCTCTATTCGGGTCGTTCAGGTCTGCCCGGGAGACGGCGGCCACCGTCTGCGGGTCGAGGTCGAAGAGTTCCCGCAGCGCGTCGGCGTATCCGGCACCGCCGGGCTCGCTGGCGAGCTGCTTGACCCGCACGGTGGGCGCGTGCAGGAGCTTGTCGACGACGCGGCGCACGGTCTGGGTGATCTCGGCGCGCTGCTTCTCGTCGAGGTCGGGGAGGCGGCCGTCGAGCCGCGCGATCTCGCCCGTCACCACATCGGCGGCCATGGTGCGCAGGGCGACCACGGTCGGAGTGATGTGGGCGGCGCGCTGGGCGGCTCCGAAGGCGGCGACCGCGTCGGCGACGATGGTGCGCACCTGGTCCACATCGGCGGCCATCGGGGCGTCCGCGGACGCCTCGGCGAGCGACTCGATGTCGACGAGGCGCACACCGGCGACGCGGTGCGCGGCTCCGTCGATGTCACGCGGCATCGCGAGGTCCAGCAGGTGGAGCCGGGCGGGGCCGTCGACCGGCAGGCGCACCGGCACCCGGCGTACGGCCCGGTCCTGGGCGGCGGCCGTGGCGGAACCGTTCTCCACCCACGCCGCGTGCTGCTCCAGCTCGTCGGGCGCGGCGGCGACGGGGGCCGAGGGCGCCTGCGCCGCCGAGTCGAAGTCGACGCCGAGCGCACCGGCGACGGCCTCGGCGGTGAGCACGAGGCCCGTCGCCCCGGTACAGGAGACGACCACGTCTGCACGTGTCAGTTCGTCCGTGACACCGGCCATCTCCACGGCCCGGGCCGCCGGGACGCCGGCCTGGCCGAGGATCTCGACGAGCCGGTCCGCGCGTGCCCGGGTCCGGTTGGCGACGACGATCTCCTCGACACCCGCACGGGCCAGCGTGGCCGCCGCGAGCGAGGACATCGAACCCGCGCCGATCACCAGGGCGCGCTTGCCGGACGCCCACTCGGGGACATCGGCGCCGTCGGCCAGCTGCTCCAGACCGAAGGTGACGAGCGACTGCCCGGCCCTGTCGATCCCGGTCTCGCTGTGGGCGCGCTTGCCGACCCGCAGGGCCTGCTGGAAGAGGTCGTTCAGCAGGCGTCCCGCTGTGTGGAGCTCCTGTCCCAGCGCGAGCGCGTCCTTGATCTGGCCGAGGATCTGGCCCTCGCCGACGACCATCGAGTCCAGCCCGCAGGCCACCGAGAAGAGGTGGTGGACGGCGCGGTCCTCGTAGTGCACATAGAGATAAGGAGTGAGCTCGTCCAGACCCACGCCGCTGTGCTGGGCGAGCAGGGTGGACAGCTCGGCGACACCCGCGTGGAACTTGTCCACGTCCGCGTACAGCTCGATGCGGTTGCAGGTGGCCAGGACGGCCGCCTCGGTCGCGGGCTCCGCGGCGAGCGTGTCCTGCAGAAGCTTCGTCTGCGCCTCGGCCGCGAGCGACGCCCGTTCCAGGACGGACACGGGGGCGCTGCGGTGGCTCAGCCCTACGACGAGGAGACTCATGCCGGCATCACCGCAGGCATGTCCCCATCAGGCCCCTTGCGGCCGCCGGGAGTGGCGCGCATCGGCGGCGCACCGGCGTCGGAGTCGCCGTCCGCGGTCGCCCTGCCGTCGGCGGCGGCCTCCTCACCGGCCTTGCGCTGCTCGTGGAAGGCGAGGATCTGGAGCTCGATCGAGAGGTCGACCTTGCGCACGTCGACACCGTCGGGCACGGAGAGCACCGTCGGCGCGAAGTTCAGGATGGAGGTCACACCGGCGGCGACGAGGCGGTCGCAGACCTGCTGGGCCGCGCCGGGCGGAGTGGTGATGACGCCGATGGACACACCGTTGTCGCTGATGATCCGGTCCAGGTCGTCGGTGTGCTGGACGGCGATCCCGGCCACGGGCGTGCCCGCCATGGCGGGGTCGGCGTCGATCAGGGCGGCGACCCGGAAACCGCGTGAGGCGAAACCGCCGTAGTTGGCGAGCGCGGCGCCGAGGTTACCGATGCCGACGATCGCGACCGGCCAGTCCTGGGTGAGCCCCAGCTCGCGGGAGATCTGGTAGACGAGGTACTCGACGTCGTACCCGACACCACGCGTGCCGTAGGAGCCCAGGTAGCTGAAGTCCTTGCGCAGCTTCGCGGAGTTGACCCCCGCGGCCGCGGCGAGTTCCTCGGAGGAGACCGTGGGAACCGAGCGCTCGGAGAGCGCCGTGAGTGCGCGGAGATACAGCGGAAGCCGGGCGACGGTGGCCTCGGGAATTCCTCGGCTACGGGTCGCCGGTCGGTGAGTTCGGCCAGTTGCCACGGTGCTCCTGCGGGATGAGCGGGGCTGCAGGCGGTCGTATGTCCTATGACCGCCCCGTCGACAGCAGGCTATGTCTTTGTGAACGCGTGCACAAAGATGGTGTCCGTTTTGTCCGGTCAAAGTGACCGGGGTCACGCATATTCCCTGCGCACCCCCGGAACCGGGGACGACGTCGGTCCGTTGCGGGCCCGAAGGGGGCAAGACGGTACACACTCCTCATGTCCACGCCCCCGAGACCACTCAAAACGCCCATGATGTTAACCGGGTTTCACGCGGGAATCCCCCCTCACGCACCAAGGGCCTTGCGCAGCCGCGCCGGATCGACCCGCCAGAAGGTGTGCTGTTCGCCGTCGACCAGGACCACCGGGATCTGCTCCCAGTACTCCGCGTACAGCTCCTCGTCCCGCGTGATGTCCTTCTCCACCCACGACGCACCGGTCTCCTCGCAGACGGCGCCCACCACCAGCCGGGCATCGTCACAGAGGTGACAGCCGGGCTTCCCCACCAGGGTCACCACCCGGTCCGCGGGCTTCTTCCTCGCACGACGCAGCAGAGCACTCATACCTTCATTCTGCTCCTCCCCCGGACCCCGCCCACGGACCTCGCGACCACCCGTTCGACACCCCGGCCCCGGAGAGTTCACCCCGGCGTATCCCGCCGGGTCGGGAACAGCCGAACAGAATGGCTATGCTCACGACATGGCCGCACTTGGATGGCTCACCCCCCGCAGGCGCCCCGCCACGGCACGCAGCGTGCTCGCAGGCGAGGCGGCAGCCGAGGCAGCACAGAAGTCGGCGCTCACCACCGGCGCCGAGGAGCAGCCGGCCCCCTCCGCGGAGGACCGCGAGCCCCCGTTCCCGGTGGCAGGCGACGACCGGGCAGCAGCCTTCTTCGACCTCGACAACACCGTCATGCAGGGCGCCGCGATCTTCCACTTCGGCCGCGGCCTGTACAAGCGCAAGTTCTTCCAGCGCCGCGAACTCACCCGGTTCGCCTGGCAGCAGGCCTGGTTCAGGCTGGCCGGGGTCGAGGACCCGGAGCACATGCAGGACGCCCGCGACAGCGCCCTCTCGATCGTCAAGGGCCACCGCGTCTCCGAGCTGATGTCCATCGGCGAGGAGATCTACGACGAGTACATGGCCGACCGCATCTGGCCCGGCACCCGCGCCCTCGCCCAGGCCCACCTCGACGCCGGCCAGAAGGTGTGGCTCGTCACGGCCGCCCCGGTGGAGACAGCCACCATCATCGCCCGGCGCCTGGGCTTGACCGGCGCCCTGGGCACGGTCGCCGAATCGGTCGACGGCGTCTACACCGGCCGGCTGGTCGGCGAACCCCTGCACGGCCCGGCGAAGGCCGAGGCGGTACGCGCGCTGGCGGCGGCCGAGGGCCTGGACCTGGAGCGCTGCGCCGCGTACAGCGACTCCCACAACGACATCCCGATGCTGTCCCTGGTCGGCCATCCGTACGCGATCAACCCGGACACCAAGCTCCGCAAGCACGCCCGCGCCCTGGACTGGCGGCTGCGCGACTACCGCACCGGCCGCAAGGCCGCCAAGGTCGGCATCCCCGCGGCGGCGGGCGTCGGCGCCCTGGCCGGCGGCACGGCGGCGGCCGTGGCCCTGCACCGCCGCCGCCGCTGACCCTTCGCCCGCCCCCGTACCCCTTCGTCCACCCGTTCGGGCCGGACGCCGGTTCCGCACGCCCCGGACACCCCGCTCCGGGGGCTCCGGCACACCCCCGGAGCGGCGCGCCGGGGTACTTACGGCCAATCGGGAGCGGAACCACGGGCACGGACACCCATCGCTCCGGCCAGTCGCGTTGCGTTCCGACGACCACAACCCGTCGCCCCCGCATGCAGTTCTCGAAGGAATTCGATCAATAAACAGTCACGATGTGCGACTCGAACCGTCACTTAGAGGTTACGGAAGCGACGTAATCGATGATTTGAGCAACTGGGTGTAGCACGGCCTGTACGAAGCGTTATTCTCCTCAGACGCACAAAGAGCCCGCCACCCGCTACCACGAGTGACGGAATTGAACTGCACGTGATGGAAGCTCTGCCTCTGGGAGTCCCGTGTACCCACACGTCGGGGTTGACACCTCGGGCCTGGCTACGCTCCGCGCAACGGTCGCCGACCGCCTGCGCGGTTTCGTCCCCACCGCGTACGCCGTCCCCCAATTTGCCACCCCTGTACCTGCCGGCCCTTGTTACGCCCTGGCCGAACGCGGCGCGGCCGTAGGAAGACGCAGCACCCGCGGTGCCACCGCCGCCACGCCCGCCGTCCGCCGGCCCACAGCCGACAGCGACAGCGCGCGCATGATGGATCTCGTCGAGCGCGCGCAGGCAGGTGAGGCCGATGCCTTCGGCCGCCTGTACGACCAGTACAGCGACACCGTGTACCGGTACATCTACTACCGCGTGGGAGGCAAGGCGACAGCGGAGGACCTCACCAGCGAGACGTTCCTGCGCGCACTGCGCCGTATCTCCACCTTCACCTGGCAGGGCCGCGACTTCGGCGCCTGGCTGGTCACCATCGCCAGGAACCTGGTCGCCGACCACTTCAAGTCCAGCCGTTTCCGACTGGAAGTGACCACCGGCGAGATGCTCGACGCCAACGAGGTCGCCCGGAGCCCGGAGGACTCCGTCCTGGAGTCGCTCTCCAACGCCGCGCTGCTCCAGGCCGTACGCCGCCTCAACCCGCAGCAGCAGGAGTGCGTCACGCTGAGATTCCTGCAGGGTCTCTCTGTCGCCGAGACCGCCCGCGTGATGGGAAAGAACGAGGGCGCGATCAAGACCTTGCAGTACAGAGCCGTGCGCACGCTCGCACGACTGCTGCCGGACGACGCCCGCTGAGGTCACCATCCGTGACGTGTGCGTGACACACCGATCGGATCATCTTTCGTCCGTAACCCATCTGCCGCGCCGCTCGTTGTGCCGGATGCAGGCCCCCTGTCGCCGCACCAGACCGTTTCCACCCGCTCGATCGTGTGGAACGCCTCCGGTGGGCAACCTTCCGGACCCTCAGGGGAGTCGACCGTCATGACGAGAGGAGGTGCCGCCAGTGATCGCAAACGTTTCGGCACACCGGCGGGCGAACGCCTTCGCCCAGGCCCTGGAGGAGCAGTCCCCCCAGGGTGCGGCGGCCGTACAGCCCGAGGACCCGGCCCAACCGGCCGACCACGGAACGCTGTTGGCCCTGGCGAACGGCCTCGGCGAGCTACCGGAGCCTCAATTCGATCCCGAGGTCAAAGTGGTGCAGCGAGCCCAGCTCGTCGCGGCCATGGAGACCATGTTCGCCGAAGGCGGTGCGTCCACGGGCCCTACGGTGCCAGAACAACGGAACAAGGGAGCGCACCGGGCCTCCCCGATCCGGAGGCTGCGTCCCCGCTCCCGCTGGGCGAAGGGCCTCACCGCGGGCGGACTCACGGTCGGTGTGGCCGCGGGAGCGTTCGGCGGAGTGGCCGCTGCCAGTTCCGACGCCCTGCCCGGTGACTCCCTCTACCCGCTCAAGCGGGGCATGGAGGACCTCAGCCTCGGCATGGCCGACAGCGACGCCGACCGGGGCGAGGTCTACCTCGACCAGGCCTCGACCCGACTCGGCGAAGCCCGCCGGCTCATGGAGCGGGGCCGGGCGGGCGCCATGGACCACGAGTCGATCGGCCAGGTCAGGCGCGCGCTCGACGGCGTGACGCACGACGCCACCGAAGGCCACCGCCTGCTCCACTCCGCCTACCGGCGCGACGGCTCCATCGGCCCCATCCAGACCCTGGACACCTTCTCCCGCTCGCACCGCGCGGGCTGGAGCAGCCTGCGCGACCGGCTGCCCGTCCAGCTGACCGACGTCGGGGCGAAGGTCAGCTCCGTGTTCGACGCGATGGACGAGGAGGTCGCCCCGCTCAAGTCCCTGCTGCCCCGCACCCCGGGCACCGACAGGGACGCCCCGCCCGCCGGCTCACCGCAGGACGACCGGGGCTCGAAGGCGCCCGGCCGCACAGCGCCCTCCTCCTCCGCCGCACCCGACGACAGCGCGTCCACGAGCACCCCGCCGAAGCCCTCAGGCTCCGGCAGCAGCTCGGGCGACGGACTGCTCGACGGGGGCGCGGACGGACTGCTGGACGACCTCCCGACGGACGGCACCACCCCGTCGTCCCCGGGCGGCACCTCCGGCTCCTCCCCGGCACCGGACGTCACCCTGCCGCCCCTGCTCCCGGGCCTGCTGCCCGGCCTGGGAATCGACGGCGAGGACGTCGAGCCGTAGGGAACAGCCGCATCGCACACGTGGTGGGGGCGCCCTGACCGGGCGGCCCCACCACGTGTGCCCGGCGGTCAGAAGAAGACCGAACGGCGCTGCACCAGCAGCTTGTACAGCGTGTGCTGGATCTGCTCCCGCACCTGGTCCGTCAGGTTGAACATCAGCATCGGGTCCTCCGCGGCCTCGGGCGGATACCCGTCCGTGGGGATCGGCTCCCCGAACTGGATCGTCCACTTCGTCGGCAGCGGCACCATCCCGAGCGGCCCGAGCCACGGGAACGTCGGCGTGACCGGGAAGTACGGGACCCCCAGGACGCGCGCCAGCGTCTTGGAGTTGCCGATCATGGGATAGATCTCCTCCGCGCCCACGATCGAGCACGGCACGATCGGCACACCCGCCCGGAGCGCCGTCGAGACGAACCCGCCCCGCCCGAAGCGCTGCAGCTTGTAGCGCTCACCGAACGGCTTGCCGATGCCCTTGAAACCCTCCGGCATCACACCGACGACCTCACCACGCTGCAGCAGCCGCTCCGCGTCCTCCGCGCACGCCAGCGTGTGCCCGGCCTTCCTGGCCAGCTCGTTGACCACCGGGAGCATGAACACGAGGTCCGCGGCGAGCAGCCTCAGATGGCGCCCGGCCGGATGGTTGTCGTGCACCGCGACCTGGAGCATCAGCCCGTCGAGCGGCAGCGTCCCGGAGTGGTTGGCCACGATGAGCGCACCGCCGTCCGACGGGATGTTCTCGATGCCCTTCACCTCGACCCGGAAGTACTTGTCCGCGAGCGGCCGGAGCACCGACATGAGGACCTGGTCGGTCAGCTCCTCGTCGTAGCCGAACTCGTCGACGTCGTAGTCACCCGTGAGCCGGCGCCGGAGAAACGCCAGTCCGCCCGCGACACGCCGGTCCCAGCCGCCCCCCTGACCCTCGCCCTCGCCCCGGGGGGCCGCACCGGCGGCCTCTGCGGCCCCCTCCGGCAGCTGCCCGCCCGGCAGGGTGCTCACGGGCGCAGGGCCGGACGCCGCGGGCACCTGGACCCGGCCGCCGCCCGGCAGCACCCCTCTGCGCCGCGCCGCGCCTGAGCGCGAACGGTCGTCGTCGAACGGAATGACCTTGGCGTCCGCCATCGTCGGTCGCGCTCCTCTACCTGGCGCCGTGCGTCGAATGTGTCGTACCGGCCGGTCCCCCGGCGAGCGGCAGCTCGGCGAGCCTGCCGACCGCCCTGCCCACCCGGTCGGGAGGCAGCAGACCCGCCCCCAGGCTCCGCGCGAACTCCGTGAACGTCTCGGCGGTGGTGAACTCCGGGCGGAAACCGAGGGTCTCGCGCATCTGCACGGTGGAGACCACCCTGCCGTGGGTGAGCAGCCGGATCTGCTCGGGCGAGAAGTCGGTCATACCGATCGTACGGAGCGCCGACCCCACCCAGGTGACGGCCGGCAGCAGCAGCGGCACGGTCGGCCGCCCGAGACGCCGCGAACACTGCGAGAGCAGCAGCACCCCGTCGCCCGCGATGTTGAAGGTGCCACTGTTCAGCGTCCCGCGCCGGGGTTCGCCGGCGGCGATCTCCAGTACGTCGACGACGTCGTCCTCGTGCACGAACTGGAGCCGGGGGTCGTAGCCGAAGACCGTCGGCAGGACCGGCAGCGCCAGATAGTCGGCGAGGGGCGAGTCCGGCTCGGGGCCCAGGATGTTCGCGAACCTCAGCACGCACACCGCCACGTCCGGCCTGCGCCGCGCGAAGCCGCGCACGTATCCCTCGACCTCCACCGCGTCCTTGGCGAAGCCGCCGCTGGGCAGGGACTTGGGCGGCGTCGTCTCGGTGAAGACCGCCGGGTCACGCGGGGCGGAGCCGTAGACGTTCGTACTGGACTTGACCACCAGCCGCTGGACGGTCGGGGACTTCTGGCAGGCACCGAGCAGCTGCATCGTGCCGATGACGTTGGTCTCCTTGACCGTCGTCCGCCCGCCCCCGCCGGATGCCTTGGCGGAGACGTCCAGATGGACGACCGTGTCGACGGCACGCTCGGCCAGGATCCTGGCGATCCCCGACTGCCTGATGTCCGCCGCGACGAACTCTGCGTCACCCAGCTGGTGCGAGGGCGCGACCGCGTCCACGGCGATCACCCGGTCCACGCCGGGGTCGCGTTGGATTCGCCGCACGAAGCGGCCGCCCAGCTGCCGGGCCGCGCCTGTGACGAGCACGATCTTCCCCAAGATCCGCGCCTTCCGTCGTTGGTTCACCGAACGGGGTCTTCCCCTGGCCGTCACCGTAGCCGGTGGATGTTTCCCTGTGACGACCCCAGGCGGGCTTTACCGAACCGATGGCGGGAATACCACCGGAAGCGCACAACACCGACACCGTGGTCGCGCCCGGAACACCCGTCCCCGAAACGCACGGAGGCCCTCCCACCGGAACGGTGGGAGGGCCTCCGAATCACGAACCGCGTTCGCCTACTTCTTGTTGCGACGCTGAACGCGAGTGCGCTTGAGCAGCTTGCGGTGCTTCTTCTTGGCCATCCGCTTACGCCGCTTCTTGATAACAGAGCCCACGACTACCCTCGCTCACTTCTTCTTCACTGGTGCGGGGCGTCTGGGCCCACACGACCTACGTCGGCCTAGCCTACCCGCCACCGGGTGAGGGACGTAATCCGAGGGCGACGTCAGGCCGACTGCACCCCCACGAAGGACTCACGAAGGTACTCGTGAACCGCCTGCTCCGGTACCCGGAAGGACCTTCCCACCCTGATCGCGGGCAGATGACCGCTGTGCACCAAGCGGTACACGGTCATCTTCGACACCCTCATGACCGAGGCGACTTCCGCCACGGTCAGAAACTTGACCTCGTTGAGAGGCCTCTCGCTGCCAGCAGCCATGACCCACCTGTACCTTCCGCACGAGACGCGCACCGGCTTCCCCTCCGGTGACTCTTCGTCGTTGTGCGCTCACTCCCCAGATTAGGGGCGGGTGATACGAGTGGGGAAGAGGGAGACCATCGGCCGCCTACTGTGACAGAGCAGCCCGATTGAGCACATACCGCGCGAGAGGCCGGTAGTGGTCGGACCGCACGGCGTCGTCGACCGGAACGGCGACGGACACCCGCCCCTCCGCCTCACCCACGAACAGCGCGGGGTCGTCCGTGTCGGCCAGGCCGATGGCCTCGATGCCCAGCTGACCTGCACCGCAGACCCACCCGTGGTCCCCGACCACCAGCTCGGGCAGCACCCCACGGGCCCCCACGATCTCCTCCAGCACCGCCCTGACCGGCAGCGGCGAGTGGGTGTGCGCGCCGGTCGCACTCCCGGGGACACGCACGCCCGGTTCGCGCACCAGCGCGACACCCCGTACGTAATCGATGCTGTACGTGCGTACGCCGAACCGGGTCGTTATGTCGACACATCGCCCCTGCGCGGGAGTGAGTACGAGGCACCCGGCCGCCGACAAGGCGTCTGCCAGACCCGAGTAGAACCCGAGCAGCCGGTGCGGATGCCCCGTACCGAACAGCACGGGAGCGCCCCTCCGCGCCGCCCCGGCGAGCCGCTCCCCGAACGCGCCCAACGCCACCAGCGTCCGCTCCGGATCGATCACATCAGGACCCGAGACATGGCCGGGATCGTCCGAGACCCCGCACTTCTCCGCCATCAGCTCCAGCAGATCGCGCTCACCCCAGGAACGCTCGGGATCGAGCCCGAGCAGAACCCGGGGATCACGCGCGGCGAAAAGCCGATAACTCCGCAGGCTGGTCTCCCGAGGCGTGGCCACGGGGCCGGCGAGCCGGGCCGCCAGCAGATGAGCGCGCAGCGCTCCGGTGCTCAACACACTCCCGATGCTCCCGCACCGGCAGCGCCCACGGGCCAAAACCCGGACTGTGCACCACCGTTGGCGTAACCGGGCCTCAGGTCAGCAGCCCTCGCAGGGGGAACACCGACCGCCGCGTCGCCAGCACCGCCTGGTCCAGCCGGTCCGCCGGGTCGTACCCGTCCTCCCACGGCTTCCACGAGGGCGTACGGCCGTCCGTCATACGAGCCGGCCCGGACTGCCGCGTACGGGCGTAGGCCTCCTCCCGCCACGACGACGGGATCACCGACTGCGGATCCACCGGCGCGTGGGCGGCGATCCCCACGAGATGCGTCCAGGACCGCGGCACCACGTCCACCACCGCGTAACCGCCCCCGCCGAGCGCCACCCACCGGCCGTCCTCCGCACAGGAGTGGGCCAGATCATGACAGGCCGTCATGACGGCCCGCTGCGCGTCCAACGACACCGCGAGATGGGCCAGCGGATCCTCGAAATGCGTGTCGGCACCGTGCTGCGTCACCAGGACCTGCGGCCGGAAGTCCGCCAGCAGCTCCGGCACCACCGCGTGGAACGCCCGCAGCCACCCCGCGTCACCCGTACCCGCCGGCAGCGCCACGTTCACCGCACCACCCGCACCCGCACCGTCACCGGTCTCCTCCGGCCACCCGGTCTGCGGGAAGAGCGTGCGCGGGTGCTCGTGCAACGACACGGTCAGCACCCGGGGGTCCTCCCAGAACGCGGCCTGCACGCCGTCGCCGTGGTGGACGTCCACATCCACGTACGCCACCCGCTCGGCACCCAGTTCGAGGAGCCTGGCGATGGCGAGTGCCGGGTCGTTGTACACGCAGAAACCCGAGGCGCTCCCGGGCATCGCGTGGTGCAGCCCTCCGGTGAAGTTCACCGCGTGGGCGGTCTCACCCCGCCACACGGCCTCCGCGGCACCCACCGAGAGCCCGGCGATGCGCGCGGACGCCTCGTGCATCCCGGCGAAGGCGGGATCGTCGACGGTCCCCAGCCCGTACGCCGCGTCCGCGGCCCCCGGATCCGCGGACGCGGCCCGGACGGCCGCGACGTAGTCCTCACGGTGCACCAGCCGCAGCGTCGAGTCCCCGGCCGACCTGGCGGACCGGACATCGACCGCGCCATCGAGGCCGAAAGCCCGCACCAGCCCCATCGTCAGCGCGAGTCTGACCGGGTCCATCGGGTGCCCTGCCCCGAAGTCGTACCCCGTCACTGCCTCATCCCACATCAGCCGCGCGCGCCCGCTCATGCCCGCCACCGTATCGGGCGGGCTCCACGCCGAACGACCGGGCGTACACAAGCGTCGCCAGCACCAGGACCATCGGGACGAGCATCGCGCCCCGATAGCTCCACGCGTCCCCCAGCGCACCCACGAGCGGCGACCCCACGAGGAAGCCCACGTAGTTGAAGACGTTCAGCCGGGCGACCGCCACATCGCTCGCACCCGGGAACATCCGGCCGGCGGCGGCGAACGTCTGCGGAACGATCACACAGAGCCCCAGCCCCAGGAGCGTGAAGCCGAGCATCCCCCACCAGGCCGCCGGGGCCACCGCCACCACCGCGAACCCCACCGCGGCCAGCACACTCCCACCCCGCACCACCGCCACGGCACCGAACCGCCGCACCCCCAGGTCACCCACCGCCCGCCCCAGCAGCGTGGTCACCATGTAGACGTTGTAGGGGACGGTCGCGAGCTGCTCCGACCCGCCCAGCACGTCCTGCAGGTACTTCGCGCTCCAGTTGGAGACCGTCGAGTCACCGATGTACGCGAACGACATCACCAGGCAGAGCGGCATCAGCAGCTTGAACGGCACGGACGCCCCCCGGCCGCCGGGCTCCACCGCCGGCCCGTCGGAACCGGCCCCGCCCTCCGTGTACCAACGGCTCCCGATCAGGACCACGGGCAGCAGGACCACGACCGCCGGCAGGTAGGACACCAGCAGCGACAGGTCCCAGTGCGCCCCGGCCCAGGCCATGGACGCGCCGGCGATACCACCGAGGCTGTACGCGGCGTGGAACCCCAGCATGATGCTGCGCCCGTACGCCCGCTGAAGGCTGACACCCATCATGTTCATCGACGCGTCCAGCGCACCGACGGCCAGCCCGAACACTCCCAGCGCGAGAGCCACCTGCCACACCTCGCCACCGGCGCCCACACCCAGCAGCGCCAGCATCACGACGGGCTGCGCCCACCTGAGCACGACCCCGGGCCGCACCCGCGCGACCAGCTTCTCGGTGGCCACACTGGCGACCCCCGCGAGGACCGGGACCGCGGCCAGGAAGACCGGCAGCAGCCCGTCGGATATCCCGTACCGGTCCTGGATGGCCGGGATACGCGTCACGAGCAGGGCGAAAGCCACCCCTTGCACCAGGAAGCTCAAGGCAAGGGACGCTCTGCCGTACCGCAACCGCGCATCCGTCATGGCCGCGAGCGTAGAGCCAGGAACTACTCCTGGGTAGATCGGTCAGGCGAGCAGTTTGGGGAGTTGCGACATGTCCGAGAAGTGACCGGTGACCCCGACGAGCCGGTCCGCCGGCATCATCGACGTGAATCCGTACACGTCCATGCCTGCCGCCTTGGCCGCCTCGACCCCGAGCGGGCTGTCCTCGATCACGACACACCGCTCGGGGGCGACACCCATGCGTTCCGCGGCGTGCAGGAACAGGTCCGGGGCGGGCTTTCCCCGGCCCACGTCCTGGGAGCTGAAGATCCACTCATCTTCGAACCACTGGTCGAGCCCGGTGTTCATGTGCCCGGCGGCGATCTTCTGGTGGCTCCCGGACGAGGCGACGCAGTACGCCACTCCGTCGGCGACGAGCCCGCCCAGCAGTTCGTGGACTCCGTCGACCGCGGCCAGCCGCTCCTGCTGGAACACGGTGAGGGTCCGCCGGTGGAGCTCCTCGTCGAAGTCCGCGGGCAGCTTCTGGCCGGTCCGCTCCTCCACGAGGTCGTGCACCCGGTGGATGGCGGCCCCCATGTAGTCGCGGAGGGACTCCTCGTACGAGGTGGGGTGGCCGAGCTCGGTGAGGTAGCCGGCCAGGACGGTGTTGGAGATCGGCTCACTGTCGACGAGCACGCCGTCGTTGTCGAAGATGACCAGTTCGTAGCGCATGGTTCGACACTAGACGCTCGGAACGCAGAAAAGCCCCGTGCCACAAGGGCACGGGGCTTTCCCGGAATAATTGTTCGGCGGCGTCCTACTCTCCCACAGGGTCCCCCCTGCAG
>NZ_JBFALP010000035.1:0-23184 GCF_040660235.1 Streptomyces sp. NPDC049970
GGCGGGCCCCATCATCCTCTCGCTGGGTGGCGGGGGACTCGTGGCGGCGGGGGTGTGCTGTGAGTGGTCGTTCTGCCGGCCCCCCGACGTCGTCGGGGGCCTTCTCCACGCGCTGCGCGGGGCCGTCAGGCCTTCGCGGGCTCCGGTTCCTCGGAGGCGGTCTCCTCCGTCGTCACCGGGGCGCTCGCGCCGGACTTCGCCTCGCGCTTGGCCGCCTTCTTCTTCGCGCGGCGCTCCTTGCGGAGCTCCACCATCGCGTAGAGCGTCGGTACCAGGAGCAGCGTGAGCAGCGTGGAGGTGATCAGACCGCCGATCACCACGACCGCCAGCGGCTGGGAGATGAACCCGCCCTCGCCGGTGACGCCGAGCGCCATCGGGAGCAGGGCGAAGACAGTCGCCAGCGCCGTCATCAGGATCGGGCGCAGACGATGGCGCCCGCCCTCCACGACCGCCTCGACGACGCCCATGCCCTGCGACCTGTACTGGTTGATCAGGTCGATGAGCACGATCGCGTTGGTCACCACGATGCCGATGAGCATCAGCATGCCGATCATCGCCGGGACGCCCAGCGGCGTGCCGGTGATGACGAGGAGACCGATGGCGCCCGTCGCGGCGAACGGGATGGAGACCAGCAGGATCAGCGGCTGGACGAGCGACCGGAAGGTGGCCACCAGCAGCATGAAGACGATCGCGATGGCCGCCAGCATGGCCAGCCCCAGCTTCATGAAGGCGTCGTCCTGGTCCTGCGAGACGCCGCCGATGGTCGCCGTGGCGCCCTCCGGGAGGTCCAGGGCGTCGATCTTCTTCTGGAGCGAGGCGCTGACCGCGCCCGTGTTGTCACCGGTCGGCTTGGCCGTGACCGTCGCCGCGCGCTGGCCGTCGATCCGGGTCATGGACACCGGGCCGGGGGTGAGTTCGACGTCGGCGATCTGACCGAGCGTGACCGGGCCGAGCCTGAGGGCCTTCAGCTCGGCCATGGTGGTGGCCGGCCTGGCCGACCTGACCAGGACGTCACGCTCGGTGTCGCCCATGATCACCTTGCCGGACGGGGTGCCGCGCACCGCGCCGGCGACCGCCGCGCCGAGCGCGGCCTGGTCGAACCCGGCGTCCGCCGCCTTGTCGTTGGCCTTGACCGAGATGCGCGGGACGCTCTGCGCCAGGTCGCTCTGGACGTCGGTGACGTCGTCGAGCTTCGCGACCTCGGTCCGCACGGCCTCGGAGGCCTTCTCCAGGACGTCCGCGTCCGCGGCCTTGACCACGACGCTCAGGTCCTGGCTGCCGAAGCCGTCGCCCGCGGCCATCGTGGTGTCGCCGATGCCGTCGAGCTTGCCGAGCGCCTCGTCGATCCGCTCCTGCGTGGCCTCGAAGTCCGCCGAGTCCTTGAGGGTGACCTGGTAGGAGGCCTGGTTGGCGCCCGTACCGCCGCCGAAGGCCGCCATGAAGCCGGAGGAGCCGACGGTGACCTGGTAGTCCTCGACGCCCTTGTCCGCGGCGAGGACCTTCTCGACCTTCCGCGCGGCCTCGTCGGCCGCCTCCAGGCTGGTGCCGGGCGTCAGCTCCTGCTTGACGGAGAGGACTTCCTGCTCGCCCTGGTCGAAGAAGTTCGTCTTCAGCAGGGGTGCCATGCCGAAGGTGCCGAACAGCACCACGAAGGCGATCGCGATGCTGGTGACCCGGCGCCTGGTGGCGAAGCGCAGCACCGGGACGTAGATCCGCTGGAGCCGGCTCGCGGCTTCCTTCTCCTCGGCCTCGCGGCGTGCCTCGTCCGGGTTCTCGGCGGTGCCCTTCGGGGCGCGCAGGAACCAGTACGAGAGGACCGGGACCACGGTGAGCGAGACCAGCAGGGAGGCCAGCAGCGCTGCCGTGACGGTGAGGGAGAACGAGCCGAAGAGCTGGCCGACCATGCCGCCGACCAGGCCGATGGGCAGGAAGACCGCGACGGTGGTGAGCGTGGACGAGGTGACCGCCCCGGCCACCTCCTTGACCGCGGTGATGATCGCCGCCTGGCGCTCCTCGCCGTAACCGAGGTGGCGCTTGATGTTCTCCAGGACCACGATCGAGTCGTCGACGACCCGGCCGATGGCGATGGTCAGCGCGCCGAGGGTGAGCATGTTCAGGGACAGGTCACGGGTCCAGAGCACGATCAGCGCGAGGACCACGGACAGCGGGATGGAGACCGCGGTGACCAGCGTCGAGCGGATCGACGCGAGGAAGACCAGGATCACGACGACCGCGAAGAGCAGGCCGAGCCCGCCCTCGGTGGTCAGGCCGGAGATCGCCTTGGAGACGGCGGGCCCCTGGTCGGACACGACGGTCAGCTCGGCGCCGGCCCCGAGGTCCTCGCGCAGGTCAGGCAGCTTGTCCTGGACGGCGTCGGAGATGGCGACGGCACTGCCGTCCTTGTCCATCGTCGCCACGACGGCGAGGCTCGGCCTGCCGTTCGTACGTGTGATGGAGACCGCGGACGCGGGCTCCTGCTTCACCGTGGCGACGTCACCGACGCGGACCGCCTTGCCGCCCTTGCCGCCCGACGCCGGATCGGCCGCGGAGACCTTGAGGTCCTCGATCTGCCGGAGCGAGGTGAACGAGCCGCCCACCTGGATGGTGCGGCTCTTGCCCGACTCGGAGAAGGAGCCGGCCGGCACCGTCGCGCCGCCCGACTGGAGCGCCTGGGCCAGTGAGCCGGCGTTCATGCCCGCCGCGGCGAGCTTCCGGTCGTCGGGCACCACGGAGACCTGGAGGTCCTGTACGCCGTCGACGGTCACCTGCCCCACGCCGTCGATGTCCTCGAGCGCCGGGACGACCGTGCGGTCGAGCTGGTCGGCGAGCGCCTGCTGGTCCTTGTCGGACGTGACGGCGAGGACGACGGTCGGGATGTCGTCCGTCGAGCCGGCGACGACCTGCGGGTCCACGTCTTCCGGCAGCTGGGCGCGGGCGCGGTTCACGGCCTGCTGGATGTCGGCGACGAGCTGCTTCGTGCCCTCGTCGCCGAAGTCGAAGGTCGCCATGATGACGGCGTTGCCCTCGCTGGCGGTCGAGGTGACGCCCTCGACGCCGTCGACGGCCTTGATGGTGTTCTCGAGGGGTTCGACGACCTGCTTCTCGACCACGTCGGGGGACGCACCCTGGTAGGGGGCCAGCACCGACACCATCGGGAGTTCGATGGTGGGCAGCAGCTGCTGCTTGAGCTGCGGGATCGCGATCGCGCCGAAAACGAGCGCGACGATCGAGATCAGCCCGATCAGGGCCCGTTGCGCGAGGCTGAATCTGGACAGCCAGGACATGGGTGGGTCTCTCTTCTGTGGCGTACGCGGCAGATGGGCGGCTGTTCGGTGACACGAATGGGGACGCGACCGGGACACAGCCCGCCCGTTTATACGATCGCCGGTCCCGCGAGCGAAAACGTCGGCCCCCGGGTTGCTTTCTCGCGCCGCGCATACCGCGGCTGGAGTACGCCGCCTCCACCCGTCACTCCACCCGGGGGCGTACCAGTCCGGACTCGTAGGCGATGACGACCAGTTGGGCCCGGTCCCTGGCACCGAGTTTCGCCATGGCCCGGTTGACGTGTGTCTTCACGGTGAGAGGGCTGACGGCCAGGCGCTCGGCGATCTGGTCGTTGGAGTGGCCGCCGGCCACCAGGACGAGCACCTCGCGCTCGCGTCCGGTGAGTGCGGCGAGGCGTTCGGAGTACGCCGTCGCGTCCGGCCCCTCCCCTGAAGTGCCGCCCTGGGCGAGGAAGGTGGCGATGAGGCCCTTGGTCGCGACCGGGGAGAGGAGCGCCTCGCCGGCCGCCGCGACACGGATCGCGTTGAGGAGTTCGTCGGGCTCGGCTCCCTTGCCGAGGAAACCGGAGGCGCCCGCCCGCAGGGACCGCACCACGTACTCGTCCACCTCGAAGGTGGTGAGCATGACGATCCGCACCCCCGCAAGACCGGGGTCCTCGCTGATCATCCGGGTGGCGGTGAGCCCGTCGGTCCCCGGCATCCGGATGTCCATCAGCACGACGTCGGCGAGGGTCGAGCGGGCCAGTGCCACGGCCTGGGCACCGTCCGCGGCCTCCCCGACGACCTGCATGTCGGGCTCGGAGTCCACCAGCACGCGGAACGCGCTGCGCAGCAGTGCCTGGTCGTCGGCGAGCAGCACCTTGATGGGCGTCATGCGGTTCCCCCCGTCCGCTCCGCGGTGACCGGCCCCTCCGGCGCACGTGTGCGGGACGTGACGGGCAGGATCGCATGGACCCGGAATCCGCCGCCGTAACGGGGGCCTGCCGTCAGGGTCCCGCCGAGGGCCGTGACGCGTTCGCGCATGCCGATCAGCCCGTGGCCCCCGCCGTCGGCCGGTCCGGTGCGTGCGTCCGCACCCCTGCCGTCGTCCAGGACGGTGACCTCCGCGGTCTCCCCCACGCGTACCACGCTGACCTCGGCCTTCGTACCGGTGCCCGCGTGCTTGCGCACGTTGGTCAGGGCCTCCTGGATGATCCGGTACGCCGCCAGGTCGACCGCGGCCGGCAGCGGACTGTCCGGGTCGGTGCAGGCCACCTCGACGGGCAGCCCGGCGTTGCGGAAGGTGTCGACCAGCGCGTCGAGGACCGCGAGTCCGGGGGCGGGTTCCGTGGGCGCCTCCGGGTCGCCGGACTGCCGCAGCAGCCCGACCGTGGCGCGGAGCTCGTTGAGTGCGGAGCGGCTGGCCTCGCGTACGTGGGCGAGCGCCTCCTTCGCCTGGTCGGGGCGCTTGTCCATGACATGGGCGGCGACCCCGGCCTGAACGTTGACCAGGGCGATGTGGTGGGCGACGACGTCGTGCAGGTCCCGGGCGATCCGCAGGCGCTCCTCGGCGACCCTGCGGCGGGCCTCCTCCTCACGGGTGCGCTCCGCGCGCTCGGCCCGTTCCCTGATCGCGTCGATGAACGCGCGCCTGCTGCGTACCGCGTCCCCGGCGGCACCGGCCAGCCCCGTCCAGGCGAGCACGCCGAGGTTCTCCTGGCTGTACCAGGGGGTCGTTCCGGCGGCCATCGCGGTGACGGTCAGCACGCCCATGGTCAGCAGGCCGGCCCGCCAGGTGGTGGGGCGGTCGGTGCGGGACGCGACGGTGAACAGGGCGATGACCGTGCTCATCACCACGGGGGCGGGCGGGTCCATCAGGACGAACTCGACGGCGGACAGCAGCCCCGTCACCGCGAGTACGGCCATGGGCCTGCGTCTGCGCAGCACGAGCGCCCCGGCGGCGAGCACCATCAGCAGCACGCTGGACGGTTCGGGCGTACGGGCGCCGAAGATGGGCTCGTGGCCGGGGTTCGGTTCGGCGAACGACGCGCAGAGCATGCAGGCCAGCACGGCTGCGGCCAGTCCCCTGTCGAAGGCGAGGGGATGGCCGCGCAGCCAGCGGCGGGGGCGCACGAACCCGGTTCCGAGGGTGGTCACGTCGAGCAACGGTACGGCGTGGCGTGGTCGTGGCGGTCCCTGCGGTGTCAGGGCGCCGTCACGGACGGGGACCACGGCACGCCGCCCCGCGCCGGAAGCGGACCGGCGCGGGGCGGCGTGCTGGGTGCGGAGCGGAGGCGCAGTCCGTTCAGCCGGGGATCAGCCCGTCGTCGCGGAGCATGGAGCGCACCTCTTCGAGGGTGGCGTCGGGTGCCGGGAGGATCAGCTCGGACGGCTCGAGGGCGTCGTCGGGCAGCGGCGAGCCCAGCTCGCGCACCTTGTCCAGGAGCGCGTGGAGCGTGGCGCGGAAGCCCGGCCCGTCACCGCTCTCCATCTCCGCGAGGAGTACGTCGTCGAGCTTGTTCAGCTCCGCGACATGGCTGTCGGCCAGTACGACCTGGCCCTCCCCCATGATCCGTACGATCACGACGCCGCCCTCACTGCTTGTCGAACTTGTGCGGGGACTGCTGCGACTGCGGTGCCGCGTCCTGCGCACCGCCCTCGATGGCCTGCTGCTGGCCGGCGGAACCGCCGGCCAGTTCGGCCTTCATGCGCTGCAGTTCCAGTTCCACATCAGTACCACCGGAGATGCGGTCCAGCTCGGCGGCGATGTCGTCCTTCGCCGTGCCGGACGGATCGTCGAGGGCGCCGGAGGCCAGCAGCTCGTCGATCGCTCCCGCGCGGGCCTGCAGCTGCTGGGTCTTGTCCTCGGCCCGCTGGATCGCCAGGCCGACGTCGCCCATCTCCTCGGAGATGCCCGAGAAGGCCTCTCCGATGCGGGTCTGGGCCTGGGCCGCGGTGTAGGTGGCCTTGATGGTCTCCTTCTTGGTGCGGAAGGCGTCCACCTTGGCCTGCAGGCGCTGGGCCGCGAGAGTGAGTTTCTCCTCCTCGCCCTGCAGCGTCTGGTGCTGCGTCTCCAGGTCGGTGACCTGCTGCTGCAGGGCGGCACGCCGCGACAGCGCCTCGCGGGCCAGGTCCTCGCGACCGAGCGCGAGTGCCTTGCGGCCCTGGTCCTCCAGCTTGGACGACTGGCCCTGCAGCTGGTTGAGCTGCAGCTCCAGACGCTTGCGCGAGGTCGCCACATCGGCGACGCCGCGGCGCACCTTCTGAAGCAGTTCGAGCTGCTTCTGGTACGAGTAGTCGAGGGTCTCGCGCGGATCCTCGGCCCGGTCAAGGGCCTTGTTTGCCTTCGCGCGGAAGATCATTCCCATACGCTTCATGACACCGCTCATGGGCTTCGCGCGCCCCCTTCTGACGAACTGAGCTCCAGCACTCCAACAGAACCCACAGTACGGGCCCTGTCTCTATTACCGCACTGTTCGAGCACGGATGTGCTCCTACCCAAGGACGACTGCGGCCCGTGACCACTCCCGCCCAGGGAGTAGACGGGCCTCGGGGAGAGCGGCGGCAACGTCCGTTCTGCCCCTGTCGGGGCGCATTTCCGGACGCGGGCCGTTGCCGGATCGTTCCCGGCCGGTCCCGGGATGCCGCGCACGACCCCGTACCCTTGGGTTTTGTGTTCCGTAGCCGTTCAAAGGAAGAGAAGGCCCCCACCGGCAAGGTGACGGCGGACCTCTCCAAGCAGCCCCGCGACCCCCAGGCTCCGAAGGGTCGCCCCACCCCCAGGCGCAGCGACGCCCAGACGCAGCGTCGGCGTGCCTCGAGTGGCACCCCGACGGACCGCAAGGAGGCCGCCAAGCGCCAGCGCGAAGCCCGTCGCTCGGATATGGCCAGGCAGCGCGAGGCCCTCGCATCGGGCGACGAGCGCTACCTGCCGGCGCGCGACAAGGGTCCCGTGCGGCGTTACGTCCGCGACTTCGTGGACTCGCGCTTCTGCATCGCGGAGTACTTCCTCCCGCTCGCGGTGATCATCCTGATCCTCAGCGTGATCCAGATCCAGAACATCCAGAACATCTCGCTGCTGCTCTGGCTCGGCGTGATCGTGCTGATCGTGGTCGACTCCATCGGCCTCGGGTTCCGGCTCAAGAAGCAGCTGGCCCAGCGCTTCCCGGACGCCCCGAAGCGCGGCGCGGTGGCCTACGGCCTGATGCGTACGCTGCAGATGCGCCGTCTGCGTCTGCCGAAGCCGCAGGTCAAGCGCGGAGAGCGGCCCTGAGCACCACGGAGGCCCCCGGTTTCGCCGGGGTGTCGTCCCGGTGGCTGGAAGGGCTCGGCGGGCTGCGCAACACCGTCCGCCAGGAGCTCGTGGCCCGGCAGATCGACGAGCAGATAGCCGGCCGCTTCCCCGTGGGGAAGCGGCTGCGCGTGCTCGACGTGGGCATGGGCCAGGGGACGCAGGCCCTGCGCCTGGCGCGGGCCGGGCACTCCGTGACCGGCCTGGAGTCCGACCCGGAGATGCTCCGGTGCGCGCGGGATGCCCTCGCGGGCGAGCCCGAGGGCATCCGGGAACGGATGCGGCTCATCGAGGGCGACGGCCGCGACACCGGGGTGCACTTCCTGCCCGGCAGCTTCGACGTGGTGCTCTGCCACGGCGTGCTGATGTACGTATCCGAGCCCGATCCGATGCTGGCCGGCCTGGCCCGGATGCTTGCGCCCGGCGGCCTGCTGTCGCTGCTCGTGCGGAACGCGGACGCGCTCGCGATGCGCCCCGGGACCGCGGGCGACTTCGGCGCGGCGCTCGCGGCGTTCGACACGGACACCTACACGAACCGGCTCGGTCTGGACGTACGGGCCGACCGGCTGGACGCCCTGAGGTCCACGCTGGCGGGCATCGCGGCGCCGCTGCACGCCTGGTACGGCGTGCGGGTCTTCACGGACAACGTGGACAACGCGACCGAGCTGCCAGGCCCCGAGCAGCTGGCCCGGGTGTTCGCGGCCGAGGACCGGGCGGGGCGGACCGACCCGTACCGCGGGGTGGCCGCGCTGCTGCACCTGTGCGGGGTACGCGGCTGAACCGCGGGGTACGGCTGAACCGGGCCGGGCCGTACGCCTGATCGGCCCACCAGCGCAGGGCGCGGGCGGCCTGGCCTGGCGATACTCCGGGCATGGACGCATCCCCTCCCCGCAGCCGGGTACGCCGCTCCCTCACGCCACTGGCCGCAGCCGTCTGCGCGGTCGCCCTGGCGGGCGGCTGCGCGGGACCCGGCCCCGCCCCGGCCGCGGCTCCGGCGCGTCAGGGGGTGGTGTCGCGTGCCACGGGCGACCTGGAGGACCGCTACCAGGCGGTCATCAGGGACGTGCTGCCCTCCGTCGTGCAGATCGCCGCGGGGGACGGGCTCGGCTCGGGGATCGTCTACGACGACAAGGGCCACATCGTGACGAACGCGCACGTCGTCGGCAGTGGGAAGACCTTCGACGTCAGCGTCGCGACCGGCGAGAAGACGCTCAAGGCCTCGCTGGTCTCCTCGTACCCGGAGCAGGACCTGGCGGTGGTCAAGCTCGACGACGTCCCCGACGGGTTGCGGGCCGCGCGGTTCGGCGACACCGACGCGGTCGAGGTGGGACAGATCGTCCTGGCGATGGGCTCGCCGCTCGGCCTGTCCAGCAGCGTCACCCAGGGCATCGTCTCGGCCGTGGGACGGACCGTCAGCGAGAGCGGCTCGGACGGCGGCACCGGGGCCACGCTCGCGGACATGGTGCAGACCTCGGCCGCCATCAACCCGGGCAACAGCGGCGGGGCGCTGGTGAACCTCGACAGCGAGGTGATCGGTGTGCCGACCCTCGCGGCGACCGACCCGCAGCTGGGCGGCAGCGCGGCACCGGGGATCGGGTTCGCCATCCCCGTCTCGATGGTGCGCACGGTCGCCGACCAGATCATCAGGTACGGCAAGGTCACGGACTCCGGCCGGGCGGCGCTCGGCATCACGGGGCGGACCGTCGTGGACGACGAGTACCGGCCCGCGGGGGTCGCGATCGTCAGCGTCGTGAAGGGCGGCGGGGCGGCCGGGGCGGGCCTGCGCTCCGGGGACGTCATCACCCGGATCGGCGAAGACCGGGTCACGACCATCACCTCGTTGTCGGAGGCCCTGGCCGGCGACAAGCCCGGCGAGAAGGTCACGGTGACGTACTCACGGGGCGACGCGAAGAAGACGGCCCAGGTCACCCTGGGCGAGGTCTGAGAGCCGGCCGGGTGCCGCGCGGCCGTGCGGGCGCGCCCCGCCCGGACACCGGGGTCCGGGCGGGTACGGGAGCCTCAGCCCGCCTGGAGACTCATCGGTCCGTAGATCTTCGTCGTGTCCTCGAAGAGAGTCACCTGCTCCGCGCCGCCTTCGAGGAGCTCCTTCCAGAACTCGCCGATCCAGGACTCCGCGTCGCCCTGCGTCGTGAACTCCTCCGGCTGCAGCGCCGGCTCCGTCTCCGTACCGTCGGACTTCTCGAACCGCCACGTCCACGCCATGTCCGCCTCCTGGGTCACGTTGCTCCCCGAAGACTAGTGGGTGTCCCGGGCGCGCAGGTGGTTCATGGACACGGGAGGATCAGAGCGTGGAACTGACTCTGCTCGGCACCGGAGCCCCCGACGGGCTGCCGCGGCCCGACTGCCCCTGCGCCGTCTGCGCTTCGTCCCGCGGTGCGCGGGCGCGCGCCGCGACGGCGCTGCTCGTCGACGACGCGCTGCTGCTGGACCTCACCCCGGGCGCGGTCTTCGCCGCGGCCCGGGCGGGCCGCTCGCTCGGCGGCGTACGGCAGGTGCTGCTGACGCATCCGCACGACGGGCCCGCGATGGAGCTGCCCGCCTCGCTCCCCGCCGCGGGCCGGGTCCCGGACGGTCAGGAGCTGACTCTGATCAGCGGGCACCGGGTCAGGGCCATGGCGATGGACGCGCCCGGCACCGGCTACGAGGTGTCGTCCCAGGAGGGCGAGCGTCTGCTCTACCTGCCCCCCGGGGCCTCCCCCGCCGGTCTGCCCGACCGGGTCGCGGAGCCGTACGACATGGTCGTGTGCGATGTGACCGGCCGGCCCGACGCCGTCGCCAGGCTGCGCGCCGCCGGCGCCGTCACGGCCGCCACCGAGATCGTCGCCGTCCATCTGGACCACGACGCCCCGCCCGGCGCCGAGTTGGACCGGCGGCTCGCGGCCGCCGGGGCGCGGGCCGTGCCGGACGGGACGACGCTTCCGGTGGGCGCCTACCACGCCGTGCCGGACGTGCCCCGGCGCACGCTGGTGACGGGCGGCGCCCGGTCGGGCAAGTCGGTGGAGGCCGAACAGCGCCTCGAGACGTATCCCGAGGTGGTGTACGTGGCGACCGGTGGCCGCCGCGAGGGCGACACGGAGTGGGAGGCCCGCATCGGGCTGCACCGCGAACGCAGGCCCGCGGCCTGGCGCACCGAGGAGACGTGCGAGCTGGCGGGGCTGCTGGAGGAGGACGGTCCGCCGCTGCTGATCGACTGCCTGTCGCTCTGGCTGACCGACGCGATGGACCGATTGGACGCGTGGGACGACTCCGGGTGGACGGACGGCGGGCAGGACAAGCTGCGCGAACGGGTCGCCGAGCTGGTCCGCGCCGTGCGCGGGACGCGCCGTACGGTCGTCGCGGTGACCAACGAGGCCGGTTCGGGCGTGGTCCCGGCCACGGCCTCGGGCAGGCGCTTCCGCGACGAACTGGGTCGCCTGAACGCCGCGTTCGCCGCCGAGTGCGAGGAGGTCCTGCTGGTGGTGGCCGGGCGGTCGCTGGTGCTGCGCGGCTGATCGCGGGGCGGGCACGGGGCCGGGGGTACGGGTGGAGGTGCCGGGTACTGTTCCGGACAGGAGCCCCCGCCGGGTTCCCGCCCACCCTGTGACGACCCCCGCGAGGCGGACCCCCGTGAACCTGGACGACTTCTCCGACCTGATCGAACGCCCCGACGGGGGTGTACGGCGTGACGCCGAGGAACGCCGGGAGCGGCTGGCCGTCCCCGTGGGTGCCCTCGGTCGGCTCGACGAGCTGGGCGAATGGCTTTCGGCCGCCCAGCAGTCGGTGCCCGTCAAGCCGGTCGACCGGCCGCGCGTGGTGCTGTTCGCCGGTGACCACGGGGTCGCGGAACTGGGGGTGTCCGGCCGGGCCGCCGGCACCGCTCACGAGCTCGTCCGGGCCGTGCTGGACGGTGCGAGCCCCGTCGCCGTACTGGCCCGCCGCTTCTCCGTCCCCGTGCGGATCGTGGACGCCGGCCTGGACTGCGACCCGGAGCTGCTGCCCGAGGCCGTCGTGCGCCACCGGGTGCGGCGCGGGAGCGGCCGGATCGACGTCGAGGACGCGCTCACGGCCGAGGAGGCCGAGCAGGCCGTACGGCTCGGGATGCGCGTCGCCGACGAGGAGGCCGACTCGGGCACGGACCTGGTGGTGCTGGGTGACCTGAGCGTCGGCGGTACGACGGCCGCCTCGACCCTGATCGCGGCCCTGTGCGGCACGGACGCCTCGGTGGTGACCGGGCGCGGTGGTGCGGGGATCGACGATCTGGCGTGGATGCGCAAGTGCGCGGCGGTCCGGGACGCGCTGCGGCGGGCCCGTCCCGTCCTCGGCGACCAGTTGGAGCTGCTGGCCGCGGTGGGCGGCGCGGACCTGGCCGCGACGACCGGGTTCCTGTTGCAGAGCGCGGTGCGCCGGATGCCCGTGGTGCTGGACGGCGTCGTCTCGGCGGCGTGCGCGCTGGTGGCCCAGCGGGCGGCCTTCCGTGCCCCCGACTGGTGGCTGGCCGGGCAGGTCAGCGGTGAGCCCGCGCAGGCGAAGGCCCTGGACCGGATGGCGCTGACGCCGCTGCTGGACCACGGGGTGACGGTCGGCGGGGGCAGCGGGGCACTGCTGGCCCTGCCGTTCGTACAGGCTGCCGCGGCGCTGGCGGCGGAGCTCCCCGAGCGGGCTGGGGAGTCCGCCGGGGAGGAGCCCGCGGAGGGCCCCGTGGACGGCGGGGCCACCGGGGACCCGCAGCAGGTGGAGACGACCGCCTGAGCGGCTCAGGAACCGCCGCCGGGCGGGGGACCCGGGAGCGGGGCCCTGTCGGGGGCCCCGCCGATCAGGTCCTGGAAGCGGCGGCGCGGACCCACCCAGCGCACGTCGTGGTGATACGCCCTCAGCACCGCCCTGGCGCGGGCCCGGTGGCGCCGGCGGTAGAAGCGCTTCGCCCAGAGCGAGGTGGGCCGGGCCAGCCGGAGGGCTCCGATCAGCGCGATGAACGGGATGAGGGTGCCGATCACCGCCATCCGGGCCTTGCCCTTGAACAGCGCGATCAGCACGAAGCCGAAGTTGCCGACGTAGGTCAGGACGACGCCCAGCCTGCTCTGCTGCTGCTCGCCGCTCAGCTCGTCCACACCGAGCGGCGAGAAGCCGGCCAGCACGAGCAGGACGAGTGAGGCCGTGAGGACGACGACCTCCACGCTCTGGCGGCCCTCCTCGGTCCAGTAGACGTCGTCGAGGTGGAGGATCAGCGCGAACTCGTCGAGGACCAGGCCGGCTCCCACGCCGAAGACGACCGCGCAGATCCCGGCGGCCACACCGTGCTGACCGCTCGCGACCGCGCCGAAGCCTCCGACCACCGAGAGCACGACGCCGGGCACCACGTGGTGGATGTGCACACCGCCGGGCGTGAAGTTGCGGAACGGCCCCTTCCCCGCCCGGATCATGCGGGTGATGATCCGGGTGACGGCGAAGGTCAGGACGAAGGCGCTCAGGGCCAGCAGCAGCGGGAGCTTGCCCGGCTCGACGATGTTCTGCTGGAACCAGTGACCCATGCCACCTCCACCCGACGACCCGACAATGCAGCTTATGGGTCACTTTGCCCAATCCGGCGCGTAGCCGCACCGGCTAGCGTGCGCGCGGTGACCTCCCTGAACAGCCACGGCCTGCGCTTCGCCTTCGGCACACTGACCGCGCTCCCCGTCCGGGTCTCCCGCTGGGACCGCGGGGCCGCGCGCGCCGGCATGCTGTGCGCCCCGCTCGCCGGCCTCGCCGTGGGCCTGCTCGCGGCCGCGCCCGGCGTGCTGCTCCTGGTCGGCGGGGCCGGACCGCTCGCGGCCGCGGTCGCCTCCGCCGCACTGCCCGCCGCGCTCACCAGGGGGCTGCATCTGGACGGGCTCGCGGACACCGCGGACGGGCTCGGCAGCGCCAAGCCGGCCGAGGCGGCGCTGCGGATCATGAAGCAGTCGGACATCGGCCCGTTCGGTGTGATCACCCTGCTGTTCGTGCTGCTGGCCCAGGTCGCGGCCCTCTTCGAGCTGTACGGCCGGGGCTGGGCCGACGGTGCGCTGGGCACGGTCGCCGCGGCGGTCACCGCACGGCTCGCGCTCACCCTGGCCTCGCGCCGCGGCGTCCCGCCGGCGCGGCCGGAGGGCCTCGGCGCGGCGGTGGCCGGGAGCGTACCGCTGCCGGGTGCGGCGGCCGTCGCCTGCCTGGTGGTCGCGTGCTGCGCGGGTGCGGGCGCGCTGCTCGGCGGACACGGTGCGGCCGAGCAGCAGGCAGTGGCCGTCCTCGGGGGCCTCGGAGCCGCTCACCTGATGCTGCGCCACTGCGTGCGGCGCTTCGGCGGGGTGACCGGCGACGTGTTCGGCGCACTGGAGGAGACCGCCGCGACCACGGCCCTGCTGGTGCTGTCGCTGTCCTGGGGCTGACGAGTCAGGGCACCGGCAGGGCCTCGCCGCCCCCGCGCCGCGGCCCGGATCCACACCTTTCGTCCCGGGTCGGCCCGCCCCCGTGAGCCGGGAGCGAGGGCGCGCGTAGGCTCGCTCCTGGCGCGTCGCGGCGGCGTCCACGACGCGCCGGGCACGGTCGGCCCACCCCTCGACCGGCAAACAACTCAACGGAAGCGAGATTTCACCACCGTGACTGCTCTCACTCTCAGCACCTCAGGTGCGGCGACGCTGCGCGCCGACGCACTGGTCGTCGGTGTCGCCAAGGGCGCTGGATCCAAGGCTGGGGGCCTGGTCGTGGCACCGGGCGCCGAGGCCGTCGACAAGGCGTTCGACGGGAAGCTCGCCACCGTCCTGGAGTCCCTGGGTGCCTCCGGGACCGAGGGCGAAGTGACCAAACTCCCCGCTCCCTCCGGCCTCAAGGCCCCGGTCGTCGTCGCGGTCGGACTCGGCCCGGTCCCGGAGAAGGGCGACGCGTACGGCGCCGAGGCACTGCGCCGGGCCGCGGGCAGCGCCGCGCGTGCGCTGAAGGGGTCGAAGAAGGCCGGCTTCGCACTGCCGACGGAGTCCGTCGAGGACGCCTCGGCCGTGGCGGAGGGCGCCCTGCTGGGTGCGTACGCCTTCACCGCCTACCAGGGCGGCGAGAACAAGCTCGCCCCCAAGGGCGCCAAGGCCGATGCCCGCAAGCTTCCGCTCGACGAGATCACACTGCTCGGCACCAAGCCGCGCGACAAGGCGTTCAAGGCCGCCGCCGAGCGCGCCGTGGCGGTCGTCGAGGAGATCAACCGCGCCCGCGACCTGGTCAACACCCCGCCGAACGACCTGTACCCCGAGTCCTTCGCCGCCGTGGCCGCCGCCGCCGGCAAGGAGCACGGCATCAAGGTGCAGGTCCTCGACGAGAAGGCGCTCGTCAAGGGCGGCTACGGCGGCCTGCTCGGCGTCGGTCAGGGCTCCACCCACGGACCGCGCCTGGTCAAGCTGGCCTACACCCACCCCAAGGCCGAGAAGACCCTGGCGCTGGTCGGCAAGGGCATCACCTACGACTCGGGCGGCATCTCGCTCAAGCCGGCCGGCCACAACGAGACGATGAAGTGCGACATGAGCGGCGCCGCCGCCGTGTTCGCCGCCGTCGTCTCGGCGGCCCGCCTCGGCCTCCGGGTCAACGTCACCGGCTGGCTGGCCCTCGCCGAGAACATGCCGTCCGGCAACGCCACGCGCCCGGGTGACGTGCTGCACATGTACAGCGGCAAGACCGTCGAGGTCCTGAACACCGACGCCGAGGGCCGCCTGGTCCTCGCCGACGCGCTGACCCGCGCCTCGGAGGAGAAGCCGGACGCGATCGTCGACGTGGCGACCCTGACCGGTGCGATGGTGATGGCGCTCGGCAACCGCACCTTCGCCGTGATGTCCAACGACGACGCCTTCCGTACGTCGGTCCACGAGATCGCCGAGGAGGTCGGCGAGGCCTCCTGGCCGATGCCGCTCCCCGCCGACCTGCGCAAGGGCATGGACTCCCCGACCGCCGACATCGCCAACATGGGCGAGCGGATGGGCGGCGGCCTGGTGGCCGGCCTCTTCCTCAAGGAGTTCGTGGGCGAGGGCATCGCCTGGGCGCACCTGGACATCGCGGGCCCGGCCTTCCACGAGGGCGCCCCGTACGGCTACACGCCCAAGGGCGGCACCGGATCCGCGGTCCGCACCCTGGTCAGGCTGGCCGAGCGCACGGCGGCCGGCGACCTCGGCTGAGGTCAGGACCGGGTCCGGCCCGGACGGTTCGCCCGCGGCGCTCGCGCCGTGCACGGCCCCGGGCATACGTTCGGGGCCGTGGGCGTTCCCCCCACGGCTTCGAACATCCTTTTTCCGGACATTCGTACGCATCAGTAACCGTCCGGGCCCGATGATCGTCCGGCTCGGAGCAGGGGCCCGCGTCCCGTCCGCCCGCAACAAGTGCGAAGATGGGTTCTCGGCAGGACAGGGCCCCAACCACAGGGCCGAATAACGCAAGCGGCCGAACACCAGCCGACCGGCCGGTCACACCCCAGCGACGGGGCCCGGCATACGGCGCACATGCATGGAGGACGTGACGTGGCGAACGACGCCAGCACCGTTTTCGACCTAGTGATCCTCGGCGGTGGCAGTGGCGGTTACGCCGCGGCCCTGCGCGGAGCTCAGCTGGGCCTGGACGTCGCACTGATCGAGAAGGGCAAGGTCGGCGGCACCTGCCTGCACAACGGCTGCATCCCCACGAAGGCGCTGCTGCACGCCGGCGAGATCGCCGACCAGGCCCGCGAGGCCGAGCAGTTCGGCGTGAAGGCCACCTTCGAGGGCATCGACATGGCCGCCGTCCACAAGTACAAGGACGACGTGATCTCGGGCCTCTACAAGGGCCTGCAGGGACTCATCGCCTCGCGCAAGGTGCACTACATCGAGGGTGAGGGCAAGCTCTCGTCGCCCACTTCGGTGGACGTCGGCGGCCAGCGCGTCCAGGGCCGCCACGTGCTCCTGGCGACCGGCTCCGTGCCGAAGTCGCTGCCCGGTCTGGAGATCGACGGCAACCGGATCATCTCCTCGGACCACGCGCTGAAGCTGGACCACGTGCCCAGCTCCGCGATCGTCCTGGGCGGCGGCGTCATCGGCGTCGAGTTCGCCTCGGCGTGGAAGTCCTTCGGGACCGACGTCACGATCGTCGAGGGTCTGAAGCACCTGGTCCCGGTCGAGGACGAGAACAGCTCGAAGCTCCTCGAGCGCGCATTCCGCAAGCGCGGCATCAAGTTCAACCTGGGTACGTTCTTCGACAAGGCCGAGTACACCCAGGACGGCGTGAAGGTCACCCTCGCCGACGGCAAGACCTTCGAGGCGGAGGTGCTGCTGGTCGCGATCGGCCGCGGCCCGGTCTCGCAGGGGCTGGGTTACGAGGAGGCCGGCGTCGCGATGGACCGCGGCTACGTCCTCGTCGACGAGTACATGCAGACCAACGTCCCGACGGTCTCGGCCGTAGGCGACCTGGTCCCGACCCTGCAGCTCGCGCACGTCGGCTTCGCCGAGGGCATCCTCGTGGCGGAGCGCCTGGCCGGTCTCAAGACCGTGCCGGTCGACTACGACGGCGTGCCGAAGGTGACGTACTGCCACCCCGAGGTCGCCTCCGTCGGCATCACCGAGGCCAAGGCCAAGGAGATCTACGGTGCGGACAAGGTCGTCGCGCTCAAGTACAACCTCGCGGGCAACGGCAAGAGCAAGATCCTGAAGACCGCGGGCGAGATCAAGCTCGTCCAGGTCAAGGACGGTGCCGTGGTCGGCGTCCACATGGTCGGTGACCGTATGGGCGAGCAGGTCGGCGAAGCCCAGCTGATCTACAACTGGGAGGCGCTGCCGGCCGAGGTCGCGCAGCTCATCCACGCCCACCCGACGCAGAACGAGGCGATGGGCGAGGCGCACCTGGCCCTGGCCGGCAAGCCTCTCCACTCGCACGACTGATCCCGGGCGACGACCGACCACTTCCGCACTTTCGTAAGGAGCAACCGAAACCATGTCGGTTTCCGTAACCCTTCCGGCGCTCGGCGAGAGCGTCACCGAGGGCACTGTCACCCGTTGGCTGAAGGCCGAGGGCGAGCGCGTCGAGGCCGACGAGCCGCTGCTCGAGGTCTCGACCGACAAGGTCGACACCGAGATCCCCGCGCCGGCCTCCGGCGTGCTGTCGTCCATCAAGGTCGCCGAGGACGAGACCGTCGAGGTCGGCGCGGAGCTGGCCGTCATCGACGACGGCTCGGGCGCCCCGGCGGCCGAGGAGGCTCCGGCCGCCGAGCCCGAGGCCGCCCCGACCCCGGCCGAGGAGGCTCCGGCGCCCGCCGCCGAGGTACCCGCCGCGGAGGCACCTGCCGCCGCCCCGTCCGGTGGTGCCTCCGGCACCGACGTCACCCTTCCCGCGCTCGGTGAGAGCGTCACCGAGGGCACCGTCACCCGCTGGCTGAAGGAGGTCGGCGAGGAGGTCGCGGAGGACGAGCCCCTGCTCGAGGTCTCCACGGACAAGGTCGACACCGAGATCCCCGCCCCGGTCGCCGGTGTGCTGCTGGAGATCGTCGTCGGTGAGGACGAGACCGCCGAGGTCGGCGCCAAGCTCGCCGTCATCGGCGCTCCGGGTGCCGCACCGGCCGCTGCTCCGGCGGAGGCCGCACCAGCCCCGGCCGCCGCTCCGGCGGAAAAGCCCGCGCCTGCCCCGGCCGCCGCACCGGCGGAGCCCGCTCCGGCTCCTGCCGCGGCTCCCGCCCCCGCCCCGGCCGCACAGGCTCAGGCTCCGGCAGCGCCCGCCGCTCCGGCCCCGGCACCTGCCGCGCCCGCGGCACCGGCGCCCGCCGCACCCGCTCCCGCCCCGGCGGCGAAGGCACCGGCCCCGGCCGCTCCCGCCTCGCCCGCCGGTGACGACGGCGCGTACGTCACGCCGCTGGTCCGCAAGCTCGCCGCCGAGAACGGCGTCGACCTGGGCTCGGTCAAGGGCACCGGCGTCGGTGGCCGTATCCGCAAGCAGGACGTCGTCGCCGCCGCGGAGGCCGCCAAGGCCGCTGCCGCTCCGGCTCCGGCCGCCGCCGCTCCCGCGGCCAAGGCCGCGCCGAAGCTCGAGGCGTCCCCGCTGCGCGGTCAGACGGTCAAGATGACCCGCATGCGCAAGGTCATCGGCGACAACATGATGAAGGCGCTGCACTCGCAGGCCCAGCTGACCTCGGTCCTCGAGGTCGACATCACCAAGCTGATGAAGCTGCGCAACCAGGCGAAGGAGTCCTTCGCCGCCCGTGAGGGCGTCAAGCTGTCCCCGATGCCGTTCTTCGTGAAGGCGGCGGCCCAGGCGCTGAAGGCCCACCCGGTCGTCAACGCCCGGATCAACGAGGACGAGGGCACCATCACGTACTTCGACTCGGAGAACATCGGCATCGCCGTGGACGCCGAGAAGGGTCTGATGACCCCGGTCATCAAGGGTGCGGGCGACCTGAACATCGCCGGTATCGCGAAGAAGACCGCGGAGCTGGCCGGCAAGGCCCGCGGTGGCGGACTCACTCCGGACGACATGTCCGGTGCGACCTTCACCGTCAGCAACACCGGTTCGCGCGGTGCGCTGTTCGACACGGTCATCGTGCCGCCGAACCAGGCGGCCATCCTGGGCATCGGTGCCACGGTCAAGCGTCCGGCGGTCATCGAGACCGCCGAGGGCACCGTCATCGGCATCCGTGACATGACCTACCTCTCGCTCTCCTACGACCACCGTCTGGTGGACGGCGCGGACGCCGCCCGCTACCTGACCACGGTCAAGGCGATCCTCGAGGCGGGCGAGTTCGAGGTCGAGCTCGGCCTCTGAGCGGTACAGCTGTAACCAGCCTCACCAGCGGCGCCCCCGTCCGGAACACTTCCGGGCGGGGGCGCCGCCGTATTGTCTAGGACGGAGCGGCGTGCCGCTCCGTCCGACACCGCCGGTACTCCCCGGCCGCCGTGTCGGCGCAGGCGGTACCGGTTCGCCACGAAGGAGCCCCTCATGACCCCGCCCGTCGTCCACTCGCTGCGCGAACAGATCCGCGAGCACATCGTGGAGGGAATAGTCAGCGGGCGCTGGAAGCCGGGCGAGCGGATCGTGGAGCGGCGTATCGCGACCGAGCTGGAGGTCAGCCAGACGCCCGTGCGGGAGGCCCTGCGCGAGCTGGAGACGCTGCGGCTGATCGAGTCGGCTCCCAACAAGGGCGTCCGGGTGCGCAACCTGACCGCGGCGGACCTGGAGGAGAGCTATCCCGTGCGGGCCGGGCTCGAGCAGATCGCCGCGGAGCTCGCCGCCCCCGCGCTCGGCGAGGACTGCTCGGCGCTCACCCCGCACGTCGCGGCCCTGTACGAGGCGGACCGGCTGGCCGACGGCGAGGCCCAGGTGCGGCACACGGTGGGTTTCCACCGCGAGATGGTGCGGGCCGCCGGGAACGCGGTGCTGCTGCACACCTGGGAAGGGCTGGGCATCGAGGTGTTCACCGCCCTGTCGATCCGCTGGCTGGGCACGGTGCAGAAGTCGTACGCCGAGGAGCACCAGGCGCTGATCGAGGCGTTCCTGCGGCGGGACCCGCAGATCGCCGTGCTGGTGAAGGAGCATGTCCTCGGGTGCGCTCCCCGCGCCTGAGCGAGTACCGGGCGGCGCGCCCATCTGCGTGGCGGGGCGCTCGGCCGTGCGGGCCGTCGTCCGCTTCGCACCTTTGATCCCGTCACTCCGTGCCCCCTTTCGCGGCACCGCATGCCACTTTTCTTCATATCAAGAAGTTTTGCCCTTCACCCTTTGATCGATCATCGATCGGCGTCTTACAGTTCAGGCGCGGGCCCACCGGCCCGATCGCCCTGTCCTGCCAGCCAGGGCCTTCTCCACCCCCCTCCACTCCGGAAGGCGGCGATCATGACCGACCCCGTAGCAAAGCTTCCGAGCGAGCTCGACCAGCTCCCGGACCGCGACCCCGAGGAGACCGCCGAATGGGCGGCCTCCCTGGACGCCGTCACCAAGGCCGCGGGCCCGCACCGTGCCGCGTACCTGATGCGACGCTCGCTCCAGCACGCCGAGGGCGCCGGTATCGCGCTGCCCAAGTTGCTGGAGAGCGATTACGTCAACACCATCCCCACCTCCGCCGAGCCCGCGTTCGACGGCGACCTGGAGATGGAATCGAAGATCACCGCGTGGAACCGCTGGAACGCGGCCGCGATGGTCACCCGTGGCTCCCGCTTCGGCGTCGGCGGCCACATCGCCACCTTCGCCTCGGCCGCCTGGCTGTACGAGACCGGCTTCAACCACTTCTTCCGCGGCAAGGAGGGGGACGGCAGCGGCGACCAGCTCTACATCCAGGGCCACGCCTCCCCCGGCATCTACGCCCGCGCCTTCCTCGACGGCCGGCTCGGCGAGCAGCAGCTCGACAACTTCCGCCAGGAGTCGGGCGGTGACGGCCTGCCGTCCTACCCGCACCCTCGGCGGCTGCCCTGGCTGTGGGAGTTCCCCACCGTGTCGATGGGCCTCGGCCCGCTCTCCGCGATCTACCAGGCGCGCTTCAACCGCTACCTGGCCAACCGCAACATCAAGGACACGTCGAACTCGCACGTCTGGGCCTTCCTGGGCGACGGCGAGATGGACGAGCCAGAGTCGACCGCCGCCCTCGCCCTCGCGGCCCGTGAGCAGCTCGACAACCTGACCTTCGTCATCAACTGCAACCTGCAGCGTCTCGACGGTCCCGTCCGCGCCAACTTCCGCGTGGTCCAGGAGCTGGAGGGCGCGTTCCGCGGAGCCGGCTGGAACGTCGTGAAGACGCTCTGGGGCAGCGCCTGGGACGAGCTGTTCCAGCTGGACACCCAGGGCGCGCTGGTACGCCGCCTGCGGGAGGTCCCGGACGCGCAGTTCCAGACGTACGCCACCCGCGACGTCGCCTACATCCGCGAGCACTTCTTCGGCGCCGAGCCCGCGCTCGCCGAGCTGGCGAAACTGCTGAGCGACGCGAAGATCGCCGAGTGCTTCTACACCTCCCGCGGCGGCCACGAGGCCCGCAAGGTGTACGCGGCCTACCGCGCGGCGGTCGAGCACAAGGGCGCGCCGACCGTGATCCTGGCCCAGACGGTCAAGGGCTACACGCTCGGCAAGGGCTTCGAGTCCAAGAACGCCAACCACCAGATGAAGAAGCTGTCGACCGACGAGTTCAAGGGCATGCGCGAGCTGCTCGGCCTCCCGATCCCGGACAGCGCCTTCCAGGACGGTCTGGTCCCCTACGGCCATCCGGGCACCGACTCCCCCGAGGTCCGCTACCTCCAGGAGCGCCGCGCAGCCCTCGGCGGTCCGGCCCCGGCCCGCCGGGTGCACGCGGTGGCGCTGCCCGAGCCGGAGGAGCGCGCCTTCAAGGCCCTGTACAAGGGGTCCGGCAAGCAGGAGATGGCGACCACCATGGCGTTCGTCCGCCTGGTGAAGGACCTGATGCGGGACAAGGAGACCGGCAGGCGCTGGGTCCCGATCGTCCCGGACGAGGCCCGTACCTTCGGTATGGAGTCGCTGTTCCCGTCGGCCGGCATCTACTCGCCGCTGGGCCAGACGTACGAGCCGGTCGACCGCGATCAGCTGATGTACTACAAGGAGGCCAAGGACGGCCAGATCCTCAACGAGGGGATCACCGAGGCCGGTGCCATGGCCGACTTCATCGCCGCCGCGACGTCGTACGCGACGCACGGCGAGACGATGATCCCGTTCTACATCTTCTACTCCATGTTCGGCTGGCAGCGGACCGGCGACCAGATGTGGCAGCTCGCCGACCAGCTCGGCAAGGGCTTCATCGTCGGCGCCACCGCGGGCCGCACGACTCTGACCGGAGAGGGCCTCCAGCACGCGGACGGCCACTCCCACCTGATCGCGTCCACGAACCCGGCGTCGCTCAACTACGACCCGGCGTTCGCCTACGAGATCGCGGTGATCGTCAAGGACGGTCTGCGCCGCATGTACGGCCAGGCCGCCCCCGGCGAGGACTCGAACGTCTTCTACTACCTGACGGTCTACAACGAGCCGAAGCGTCAGCCCGCGATGCCCGAGGGTGTCGAGGAGGGAATCGTCAAGGGCCTGTACCGCTTCAAGGAGGGCGCGCCCGCGTCCGAGGACGCCCCGCGCCTGCAGCTCATCGGTTCGGGTACGGCGATCCACTGGGTCCTCGCGGCCCAGGAACTGCTCGCGGCCGACTGGGGTGTCACGGCCGACGTCTGGTCCGCCACCTCGTGGGGCGAGCTGCGCCGCGACGCGCTGGAGTCCGACGAGGCGCTGCTCCGCGGCGAGGAGCGGGTGCCGTACGTGACGCAGGCGCTCTCCGGTGCGCCGGGCCCGGTCCTCGCGGTGAGCGACTGGATGCGCGCGGTGCCGGACCAGATCAGCCAGTGGGTGGAGCAGGACTGGTCCTCGCTGGGCACGGACGGCTTCGGCATCTCCGACACCCGTGAGGGCGCGCGCCGCCACTTCGGGGTCGACGCCGAGTCGGTCGCGGTCGCCGCGCTGGCCCAGCTGGCCCGCCGCGGCGAGATCCCGGCCTCGAAGGTCAAGGAGGCCCGGGAGAAGTACGGGATGTGAGTCACGGCGGGGGCGGGTACCGGGATCGCCCGGTACCCGCCCCCCCCCCCCACCCACCGGTCGCCCCCGCCCGCCTCCCCCCCCGCCGGGGCACCCGCCCCACAAAAGGCGCCCATC
>NZ_JBFALP010000036.1:0-13890 GCF_040660235.1 Streptomyces sp. NPDC049970
TGCCCTGGGGCTCGATCGAGATTTCCCTGCGCGCGGGCGGCATTGTGCGTTCGTCGTGCAGGAGTACCTGGCCGACGTGGGAGGAGAACAGTTGGGCGGCATACGCCGGCTGTTCACCTGGAAAAAGCTGCTGGGCGCGGCCCTCGGCGTGTGCCTGCTGGGCATCGGCGCCTTCATCGTGCTCTACATGATGGTCGGCGTGCCGCAGGGCAACGCGGTCGCGCAGCAGGAGAGCAACGTCTACAAGTACAGCGACGGCACCATCCTGGCCCGCGCCGGCAAGGTCAACCGTGAGAGCGTCTCGCTGGAACAGGTGCCCAAAGCGGTCCAGCACTGCTTCGTCGCGGCGGAGAACAAGTCCTTCTACCACGACGCCGGCATCGACCTGAAGGGCACCGCCCGCGGTCTGCTCAACACGCTGACCGGCAAGGGCACCCAGGGCGGTTCGACGATCACCCAGCAGTACGTCAAGAACTACTACCTGAACCAGGACCAGACCGTCACGCGCAAGCTGAAGGAGCTGGTCATCTCCCTGAAGGTCGACCAGCAGATGTCCAAGGACGACATCCTGGCCGGCTACATCAACACCAGCTACTACGGCCGCGGCGCCTACGGCATCCAGGCCGCCGCGCAGGCCTACTACCGCGTCGACGCCAAGGACCTGACCGTCGAGCAGGGCGCCTACCTGGCCGCGCTGCTGCAGGCGCCCAGCCAGTACGACTGGGCGGTGGCCAGCGACACCGGCAAGAAGCTGGTGCGGCAGCGCTGGGACTACGTGCTGGACAACATGGTCGAGCAGCACTGGCTGGACGCCGCCAAGCGGCAGGCCATGAAGTTCCCGGTGCCGAAGGAGCCGCAGGGTGCGCCCGGCCTGGAGGGCCAGAAGGGCTACCTGATCGACCTGGCCGACAAGCAGCTGGAAGCCCAGCTGATGAAGCAGGAGGGCATCACCCAGGCCGAGGCCGAGGCCGAGGTCGTCGGCCGGGGCTGGACCATCACCCTGAACATCGACAAGAAGAAGCAGGCCGCGCTCGAGAAGGCGGTGGAGCAGCAGCTCACCAGCAAGCTCGACCCCGAGAAGCGGAAGGTGGACGCCGACGTCCAGGCCGCGGCGGTCTCGGTGGACCCGAAGACAGGCGGCATCGTCGCCCTCTACGGCGGCGAGGACTACTTCAAGCACTACTACAACAACGCCACCCGCAAGGACTACCAGCCGGCGTCCACGTTCAAGCCGGTCATCCTGGCCGCCGCCCTGGACGAGGGCGCCACCACCCAGGACGGCAAGCCGATCAACGCCGACACGATCTACGACGGCACCAGCGGCCGCCAGGTCGTGGACCACGGCACCAAGGTCGGCTTCGGCCCGCCCAACGAGGACGACGTCTCCTACGGCGACATCACCGTGCAGACGGCGATGAACAAGTCCGTCAACTCCGTCTTCGCGCAGATGGGTGTCGACGTCGGCATGCAGAAGGTGATGGACGTCGCCGCCAAGCTCGGCATGGACACCGAGGGCATGCAGCCGGTGCCCGCGCAGACGCTCGGCTCCATGGGCGCCAGCCCCCTGGAGATGGCCGCGATCTACGCCACCCTCGACAACCACGGCAAGAAGGTCACCCCGAGCATCCTGAAGTCCGCCTCGAACAGGTCCCGCACCGCGGACATCGAGGACCCCATCGGCGACCAGGTCATCAGCCGTGAGGCCGCCGACACGGTCACCTCGGTGCTCACCGGGGTGGTCGACGACGGCACCGCCCGCGCCTCGGTGCGGGACAACCCGCTGCGCCGCGGCCAGCAGGTCGCGGGCAAGACCGGCACCTCCGACGAGAACAAGTCGGCCTGGTTCACCGGCTACACCCCCGACCTGGTGACGTCGGTGGGTCTGTTCGGCGAGGACGCGAAGACCCACGCGCACACCTCGCTGGCCGGCGCCACGGGCCTGATCCCGGGCAGCGGACGCATCAACGGCGGCGGCTACCCGGCGCAGATCTGGGCCGCGTACACCTTCGGCGTGCTGGACAAGACCAGCACGTTCGACCTGGACACCACCCAGGGCGCGGCCGTGCAGCCGAGCTGGACGCCGTCGGCCACCCAGTCGCCCAGCGAGACGCCGTCCGAAACCCCCACCAGTGCTCCGCCGACGACCTCCGCGCCGCCGTCGGAGTCGCCCAGCCAGACGCCGTCCGATGCGCCGAGCCAGACGCCGTCGCAGTCCCCGAGCGGCACGGCGCCGTCGACCTCTGAGCCGCCCGACGACGGCGAGGACGGCGACGGGGGCATCTTCGGCAACCGGGACCAGCTGGAGGACCGTCAACCGAGCCGCTAGACCCGCGCACGCGCCGGATCACAAGACACATCAGGGGCGCCCGGTGAAAGCCGGGCGCCCCTGATGCGTCGTCGGTGATCCGCCGTCGTGCCGTGCACCGCCGGTGCACAGCTCTTCAGGACCGGTTCACGATCGGTTCAGCTCGAACCACACCACCTTGCCGGTGGAGAGCCGGGTCGCCCCCCACCGCCTGGCCAGCCGGTTGACGAGGAAGAGCCCGCGCCCGCCCTCGTCCGTCTCCCGGGCGCGCCGCTGCCTGGGCAGCTGCGGTGAGTCGTCGCCGACCTCGCAGCGAAGGATGTCCGTGCGCAGCAGCCGCAGGGTCACCGGACGCTCCGCGTAGCGCACCGCGTTGGTGACCACCTCGCTGACCAGCAGTTCCACCTCGTCCGAGATGTCGTCGAGGCCCCACCGGCTCAGCGCCCTGCGGGCCAGCCGACGGGCCCGTCCGGGCGCCGCGTCCTCCGGATCCAGGGACCAGTAGGCGACGTCGCTCGGCGCGATCCCGTCGAACCGGGCGGCCAGCAGGGCGATGTCGTCGTCCCGGTCGCCCGGGCCGAGCATGTCCAGTACGTCGTCGCAGAGCGCCTCCAGCGGAGGCGAGTGGTCCGGCCCGGTCAGCTGGGCGGTGGCCGCGAGCCGCTCCCGCAGGATCTCGATGCCGGTCCAGACGTCCCGCATCCGGGACTCCACCAGACCGTCCGTGTAGAGGAGCAGCGTGGCACCGGCGGGTGCGTCCAGCTCCACGGCCTCGAAGTCGACCCCGCCGACGCCGATCGGTGCTCCCGGGGGCACTCGCAGCACCTCGGCCCGGCCGCCCAGGTGGAGCAGCACGGGCGGCGGGTGACCCGCGTTGGCGATGGTGATCCGGTGCGCGACGGGGTCGTACACCGCGTACATGCAGGTCGCCATCCGGTCGCTGCCGAGCCGCTGGGCCTGCTCGTCCAGGTGGTGCAGCACCTCTTGCGGCGGCAGGTCGAGGCCGGCCAGGGTCTGCGCGGTGGTGCGGAGCTGGCCCATGATCGCCGCGGACGTCATGGAGTGGCCCATCACGTCGCCGACGACCAGGGCGACCCTGCTGCCGGGCAGCGGGATCGCGTCGTACCAGTCGCCGCCGACCCGGGCCGTCTCGGCGGCCGGGAGGTAGCGCGAGGCCAGGCGTACGCCGGTGGGCTGGGGCAGGGAGTCGGGCAGCATCGTGCGCTGCAACTCGTCCGCGATGTAGGCCTCTCGGCCGTACAGCACGGCCTTGTCGATGCCCAGCGCGGTGTGCGTGGCCAGCTGGGCCGCGACCAGCAGGTCGTCGGCCTCGAACGGCGGGCGGTCCGTGCCGCGCAGGAAGACGGCGGCCCCGATCACCCGGCGCCGGCCACGCAGCGGCGCGAGGATCGCGCGGTGCCCGGTGGGCACGGTCCGGCCCGCGCCCAGCAGCTCGGGCAGGGCGACCCGGGCCGCGGCGGAGTCGCCGAATACCGGCCGCACCCCGCGCAGCACCTCGGCGAGCGCGCCGCCGGCCTGGATCTCGCAGAGGTCGGCGGCGGGCAGCAGGCCGGCCTGCGGGTCGGTGACGGGCAGTCTGAGCCGCTCGCCCTCCGGGCCCCCGTCGCTCTCCTCGTCGGCCAGCCGCAGCCTGTCGGTACGCCGCAGCCGCAGCACGAAGGGGTTGACCGGCCGTTCGTCGCCCACCGGGAGCGGGTCGCGGAGGTAGACGAGTATGGCGTCGGAGAACGTCGGCACGCTCGCCCGGCACAGGCCCAGCACGATCTCGTCCAGGTCTATGCCCCGGGCGATCCTGCGGGTCGCGGCGCCGACGAAGCGCAGCCGGTCGCCTTCGCGGCGGCTCAGCGTCTGGGTGTCCACGACGGGTCCGGACTCCCCGGGCGCCGGACTCGGCACGGTGTTCGGGGTCTGGCCCGCTGCCGGGGAGGGGCCGGGGATCGCGGCGGCGGCGCCCGGCGGGGCCTCCTGCTGCCGGGGCCTGGCGCGCTCCTGCGGCCGGGCAGCGAGAGGCTGCCGGCCTTCGTGGGAGGTGGGATGCTCCGTCACGCGTGGGATTCCGTCCGTCCGGGCCGGGTGTATGAGGCAATCACCTCGTGGGGCGACACTGTGCCCCGGTAACAGCGCCGAGAACAACGGCTGTCACCGAATGCCCTCACAGAAGGGGCCGAAACCGCACGGCCGGCGGGCGGGCCGACACGAGGTCTCCCGGCGACGGGGCCGACACGAGGTCTTCCGGCGGCTGGGCAGCGGACGGCGAACACGTCTCCACCCCCTCGTAGTGGTTCGTGCCACCGCACGGCCCGCCGGGCTCCGTGGCCCGTGCGGCTCGTGCGATGAGTGCGGTGACTTGTGGTCAGTTGCTGTTCCGGTCACGCCGGTTGTGACGCGACGGACCGGTGGGGCGGTTTCACGGAAGGCGATCCTACGTTTGCCCCCCTGGGGTGCATCAAGGGTCTCACGACGGGGTGGGGGCGGGGGTGCGGTCCCAGTCATCCGGCAGCGGAGGGACCCCCCAGCGGGGATCGGGCCGCCAGTGCTCCCAGCCGTCGCTGAAGGGCGCGCCCCAGTGCCGGATCACCTCGACGGCCGCCAGGCCCGCCTCGCGCACCCGCCGGGCGGTGGCCGCGTCCATCAGCCCGACCCGCTGCGCCTGGGCGAACTCGTCCTCGTCGAGCCACTCCCAACTGTGGTCGGGGCGGACGGAGATGTCGAGGAAGTGATCCTGCGAATCGATCCCTCCCGACCAGCGTGACCGGGGTTCCTCCAGGTTGACGTACCAGTTGCGGAAGAGCCAGCCGCGGTCCCAGAACAGCCAGACCGACCAGGGGTCACCGGGCCGGGCGAGCTTCAGCACCCCCGAGCCGAACCACCGGGAGCGCACCGTAGTGCGCGGGCGCGTGTAGCGCGTGGCGAGCGGTTCGGCGTGCACCTGCGTCCCGTCGGCGAGCACGGGTCTCACGCACTCGGTGCCGGACGCCATCCACACGGCGAGCAGTTCCTCCGTGTCCTGGACGACGGTGACCGGCCGGCAGATGTGCAGCCCGCCGGCGCCGCCGCCCCCCCCGGGCCGTCCGTTGTCGCGGTAGCGCCAGAGGATCCGGTCTCCCGGCGCCCAGCGCCCGTCGTCCCCCGCACCCGCCCCGGTGCCTGCTCCCGTGCCCGCTTCCGTCGCTGTCATGAAGAGATCTTAGGGACGCGTCCGCCCGCGCGCCGGGTTACTCCCGACGGCCCGTTCACGGACGGGTCATACGCAACACGTCCAGCGCCGCGTCGAGCTGTTCCAGGGTCAGGTCGCCGCGCTCGACGTACCCTCCGGCCAGCACCGTCTCGCGGACGGTCGCGCCGTCGGCCAGCGACTTCTTGGCGACCTTCGCCGCCTCCTCGTAGCCGATGTACCTGTTCAGCGGGGTCACGACCGAGGGCGAGGACTCCGCGTAGCGCCTGGCCCGCTCCACGTCGGCGGTGATGCCGTCGACCGTTCGGTCGGCGAGCAGCCGGGACGCGTTGGCGAGCAGGCGTACGGACTCCAGCAGGTTCTTCGCGATCACCGGGAGCATCACGTTGAGCTCGAAGTTGCCGGCCGCCCCGGCGGCGGCGACCGTCGCGTCGTTCCCGGTGACCTGGGCCGCGACCATCAGCACGGCCTCGGGGATCACCGGGTTGACCTTGCCCGGCATGATCGACGACCCCGGCTGGAGGTCGGGCAGACTGATCTCGGCCAGGCCGGTGCGGGGTCCGGAGGCCATCCAGCGGAGGTCGTTGCAGATCTTGGTGAGCGATACGCCGACGGTGCGGAGCTGCCCCGACGTCTCGACGAGGCCGTCCCTGGCCCCCTGCGCCTCGAAGTGGTCGCGGGCCTCGGTGAGCGGCAGCCCGGTCGTACGGGCGACCTCGGCGATGACCGCCGCGGAGAAGCCGGGCGGGGTGTTGATCCCGGTGCCCACCGCCGTTCCGCCCAGGGGGAGTTCGGCGAGCCGGGGGAGCGAGGCGTGCAGCCGCTCGACGCCGTGCCGGATCTGCGCCGCGTAGCCCCCGAACTCCTGGCCGAGGGTGACGGGGGTGGCGTCCATCAGGTGGGTACGGCCCGACTTCACGACCTCCGCGAATTCGGCTGATTTCCGCTCCAGCGACTCGGCCAGATGTTCGAGTGCGGGGATCAGGTCCGCGGTGACGGCCGCGGTCGCGGCGATGTGGATCGACGAGGGGAACACGTCGTTCGACGACTGCGACGCGTTGACGTGGTCGTTGGGGTGCACCTCTCGCCCGAGCCGCTCGGTGGCGAGCGTGGCCACGACCTCGTTGGTGTTCATGTTGGAGGAGGTGCCGGAACCCGTCTGGAAGACGTCGACGGGGAAGTGCTCGTCCCAGCGCCCCGACGCCACCTCGGAGGCGGCCCGCTGGATCGCCTCGGCGATGTCCGGGTCCAGCACCTCCAGCTCGGCGTTGACCTTCGCCGCGGCGGCCTTGATCCGGGCCAGGGCCTCGATGTGGGCCCGTTCCAGACGCTGCCCCGAGACGGGGAAGTTCTCCACCGCGCGCTGGGTCTGCGCCCGCCACTTGGCGTGTGCGGGCACCCGCACCTCGCCCATCGAGTCGTGCTCGACGCGGTACTTCGATTCCTCGGCCGGTCCGTCCATGGTGTTCAAGCCTCCTGGTGGAGATGAGCACGTGGGGGGATCCACGTATTCCCTGAGCGCTGTACGCCAGAAAATATCCGCAGAGGTGTCGCGGGCAGCCGGACGCGGCGGAGCGGGCGCGCCGTGGGGCGCGCCCGCTCCTCGGCACGGTCGCGCCGTGTCAGTTGCAGGGGAACACGTAGTCGTTGGTGTAGTTGATGAAGAGGTTGCCGGACGAGGTCCCCATCCTGGCCGTCACCTTCGCGCAGGCGATGCTCGAGACGTAGACCGGACCGGCGTACTCGGAGAAGTTGCCGGAGTCCGTGTCGCAGCCGGTGTTGTCGACCTTGCAGACCTTCAGGTACATGTACCGGGAGACGCCCACGTTGTTGTCCATGATCGCGCAGCCCTTGCCCCCGCTGGTGTACGAGAAAAGGGTCGCCAGGCGCATCCCCGGGTCGGTTCCCACGGGCAGCGGGATCGCCTTGTTCAGGGTGTAGCCGGTGCCGCACACCGTCGCGGCCGCTGCCGTGGCCCGCGGGTCCGACTCGGCCAGGGCCAGGGTCGTGGCGTCCGCCTCCGCCGAGACGGACACGCCGGGCCGGTCCGCGGCCACGGCCTGCGGGGCGGTGAGCGCGGCGGCGGCGAGGGCGGTGACGGCGAGAATCGCGCGCATGACAACTGCCGAACGAGGCATCACTGAAACGGCTTTCTGCTGGAGGGAGTGTCCTGCCCGCACCTGTGCCCGGTCGGGTGATCCGGTGCGCAGGGCGCCCGCCCAAGCTAGACGCGGCCCGCACCCGGAGGTGCGGCCTTGGTGTTCTCTGGCGTGAACAGGTCCCGTCCACCACCGGGTTCCGCCGCCGGCGGTCCTCGGCGCCCGGCCGCGAGGAGCCAGGGATGGCCGGAACCGGCGGGTCCCGGGCACAGGGCCGGTCGGAACCGACGGGTCCCGGGAACGCGGCAGGGGCACCCGGCCGGTGGCCGGATGCCCCTGTGAGGCCGCGAAGGTCAGCCGAGGCCGGGTCCGCGGACCGGGATGCTCGTGAAGGTCGGGGCGGGGGCGGGTTCGGTGAAGAAGTCGTTGCCCTTGTCGTCGACCACGACGAAGGCGGGGAAGTCCTCGACCTCGATGCGCCAGACCGCCTCCATGCCGAGTTCCTCGTACTCGACGACCTCGACCTTCTTGATGCAGTCCTGGGCGAGGCGCGCGGCGGGGCCGCCGATCGAGCCGAGGTAGAAGCCGCCGTGCGCGTCGCAGGCGTCCGTGACCTGCTTGGACCGGTTGCCCTTGGCGAGCATCACCTTGGAGCCGCCCGCCGCCTGGAACTGCGCGACGTAACTGTCCATCCGGCCGGCCGTCGTCGGGCCGAAGGAACCGGACGCGTACCCCTCGGGCGTCTTCGCCGGGCCCGCGTAGTACACCGGGTGGTCCTTGAGGTACTGCGGCATCTCCTCGCCCGCGTCGAGCCGCTCCTTGATCTTGGCGTGCGCGATGTCGCGCGCCACGACCAGCGGGCCGGTCAGCGAGAGCCGGGTCTTGACCGGGTACTTGGTGAGCTCGGCGAGGATCTCGTCCATCGGCCGGTTCAGGTCGATGCGCACCGCCTCGCCGGACTCGTCTAGGTGCTCGTCGGTGGTGTCCGGGAGGAAGCGCGCCGGGTCCTTCTCCAACTGCTCCAGGAACACGCCCTCGGCGGTGATCTTCGCGGTCGCCTGGCGGTCGGCCGAGCAGGACACGGCGATGGCCACGGGCAGCGACGCGCCGTGCCGGGGGAGACGGACGACCCGGACGTCGTGGCAGAAGTACTTGCCGCCGAACTGGGCGCCGATGCCGATCCTCTGCGTCAGCTCGAAGACCTTGCGCTCCAGTTCCTCGTCCCGGAAGCCGTGGCCGGTCGCGGAGCCTTCGCCGGGCAGCTCGTCCAGGTAGTGCGCGGAGGCGTACTTCGCGGTCTTCAGGGCGAACTCGGCCGACGTGCCGCCGACGACGATCGCCAGGTGGTACGGCGGGCAGGCCGCGGTACCCAGCGAACGGATCTTCTCCTCCAGGAACTTCATCATGGAGGCCTCGTTGAGGACCGCCTTGGTCTCCTGGTAGAGGAACGACTTGTTGGCCGAGCCGCCGCCCTTGGCCATGAAGAGGAACTTGTAGGCGCCGCCGTCGGTCGCGTACAGCTCGATCTGCGCCGGCAGGTTCGAGCCGGTGTTCTTCTCGTCCCACATGTTCAGCGGGGCCATCTGCGAGTAGCGCAGGTTGAGCTTGGTGTACGCGTCGAAGATGCCGTGCGAGAGGGCCTCCTCGTCACCGCCCTCGGTCAGCACGTTCTGCCCGCGCTTGCCCATGACGATCGCCGTGCCGGTGTCCTGGCACATCGGCAGGACACCCGCGGCGGCGATGTTCGCGTTCTTCAGGAGGTCCAGCGCGACGAACTTGTCGTTGGAGGAGGCCTCGGGGTCGTCCACGATGCGCCGCAGCTGCGCCAGGTGGGCGGGGCGCAGATAGTGCGAGATGCCGTGCATGGCCTCGGCGGCGAGGGTGCGCAGCGCCTCCGGTGCCACCTTGAGGAACGTACGGCCGTCGGCCTCGAAGGTCGAGACGCCCTCGGCTGTCACCAGCCGGTACGGCGTGGTGTCCTCTCCCAGGGGGAGCAGATCGGAGTACGCAAACTCTGGCATTACGGCCATTCCTCACTCGGCGACGGCGGCTGACCTCCCTCGGGCAGCGCACCCACCAGGGTAGAGCGCCGGAACCGCGCCGGTCCTGTGAGGTAGGGCTCACCCCGATCGCCCGATCCGGTCCCGGTTTCGCGGCGAGGCCGCAGAGGTACTGGTCGCGATCTATCGCGTTTGGGTAGTCTGGTTCGGTGGACCTCGAAAAGCAGCCTCAGCAGCCCGACGCTCCGGCCGGTCCCGCGCCCGCCGGGATCCGCGCGTCCGACGCGGACCGCGACCGGATCGCGGACATCCTGCGGGACGCCGTGGCGGAGGGCCGGCTCACCGCCGAGGAGCACGCCGAGCGGGTGGACCTGGTCTACCGGGCCAAGACCGTCGGTGAACTCGAGCCGCTGGTACGGGATCTCCCGGTGCCGGGCGCGACGAACCGCCTCGGCGCCTCGCCCTACGGGTACGGCCCCGATGCGGCCGCCGGACCCGCCGAGAACCTCGTGGCGGTCTTCAGCAGCTCCACCCGCAGGGGCCGTTGGCGCGTGGGCGGCCGTACGAACGCCTTCTCGCTCTTCGGCAGCGTCGAGATAGACCTCACCGAGGCGCTTTTCGGTCAGCGTCTGACCGTCATCAACGCGACGTCCATCTTCGGCTCCGTCGAGATCAGGGTCCCGGAGAACATCTCGCTGCGCGGCAGCGGGACGGGCGTCTTCGGCAACTTCGAGGTCGACACACTGGAATCCACCGATCCGGAAGCGCCGGTGGTCGTGGTGAACGGCTACTCCGTCTTCGGGAGCGTCGAGGCGAAGCCCAAGCGCGGCAAGCTCATTGCCAATCTTCACCAGCAGTTGCGCAAACACCTCGGTCACTGAACCGGGCGGACGGCCGACCGCGAGTTCCGGCCATGCGGCTGCGGGGCGCCCCCGTGGAGGGCCCGCGTGGACGCCACGCAGTGCATAGGCGTGCGTACAGCGGGTAGGGAGTGCTGCATCGCCTCTCGCTCACGAAGCCCAAGCCGTCGTCAGGAGTGGACCGTGCTGCATTCGCCGCATCAGCCCCTGCAGGTCGCCGCCGTGCCCTCCCAGCGCACCCCCGCGCGGGAGGACGAGGCGGGGCCCTGGCACTCGGAGGCGGTGTGCCGCCGAGACGAAGCCGGGCTGTTCTTCGCCCCGTCGAAGGAGCCGACTGCTGCCCGGCTATCCCGCGAGGAGGCCGCGAAACAGGTCTGCGCGCGATGCCCTGTGATGGTGGAGTGCCGGGAGCACGCACTCGTCCAGCCCGAGCCCTACGGGGTGTGGGGCGGCCTCACGGCCGCCGAGCGCCGCGTCGCACTGGCCCGGCGCCGCAGGCGGGACATCGAGCTGAAGGCGACGTCCCCGACCGAGCGCATAGCCGCCGCGGGCTGAAACCCGCAGGCGAGGAGTGCGGGGCAGCCCGGCCGGGGCCGCCCCACGCCCTCTGTTTCCCGCCTACTTGGCCCGGTCGAAGTCGATCGCACTGTACGCGCGCAGCTTCGAGAGCCGGTGCGTCGAGTCGATCTTGCGGATCGTGCCCGACTTGGACCGCATCACCAGGGACTCCGTGGTGGCCGTCTCCGCGCGGTACCGCACACCGCGCAGCAGTTCACCGTCGGTGATCCCGGTGGCGACGAAGAACACGTTGTCCCCGCTGACCAGGTCGTCCGTCGACAGCACCCGGTCCAGGTCGTGGCCGGCGTCCAGTGCACGCTGCCGCTCCGCCTCGTCCTTGGGCCAGAGCTTGCCCTGGATGACACCGCCCAGGCACTTTATGGCGCAGGCCGAGATGATGCCCTCGGGGGTGCCGCCGATGCCCATGAGCAGGTCGACGCCCGTCCCGTCGCGTGCCGCCATGATCGAGCCGGCGACGTCACCGTCGGAGATGAACTTGATCCGGGCGCCCGTCTCCCGGATCTCCCGCACGATGTTCTCGTGCCGGGGGCGGTCCAGGATGACGACGGTGACGTCCTCGGGGGTCGAGCTCTTGGCCTTCGCCACGCGCCTGATGTTCACGGACACGGGTGCGTTGATGTCGACGAAGTCGGCCGCCTCGGGGCCGGTGACCAGCTTGTCCATGTAGAAGACGGCGGACGGGTCGAACATCGCCCCGCGGTCGGCCGCGGCCAGCACGGCGATCGCGTTGGGCATGCCCTTGGCGTTGAGCGTGGTGCCGTCGATCGGGTCGACGGCGATGTCGACCTCGGCACCGGTGCCGTCACCGACGTGTTCGCCGTTGAACAGCATGGGGGCTTCGTCCTTCTCGCCCTCACCGATGACGACGACACCGTTCATCGACACGGTGGAGACGAGCGTGCGCATGGCGTTGACGGCGGCGCCGTCGGCGCCGATCTTGTCGCCGCGGCCGACCCAGCGCCCGGCGGCCATGGCCGCGGCCTCGGTCACCCGGACCAGTTCCAGGGCCAGGTTGCGGTCGGGGGCCTCCGGGGAGACCTCGAGCGGGGACGGCAGATGATGCTCGGACATCGGAGCGCACCTTTCTGTACGACGACGACCGGAAAAGAGGGTGCTGTGACTCTATCGGTAGGTCGATAAAATGAGCAGGGCGGGTCACTTATGAGCGGATGCTCCAAGGGGGGCGGGTGGACGCCCCGGGGCGGGGCGTCCGGAGGCGCATGCCACCATTGAGTCCGTGGCAAGCAAGCGAGGCAAGCAGACCGTCCGGGACATGTTCCTGTCGATGCTCGTGATCACCGCAGTGGCGGGGGTCGTCTACATCTTCATTCCGCACGACGACAAGGCCGACCCCGTCAAGGCGGTCGACTACCGGGTCGAGCTCGCGACGGCGCGTCGCGCCGCTCCGTATCCCGTGGCGGCCCCGGACGGGCTGCCGAAGGGGTGGAGGCCGACCTCGGTCTCGTACGAGGGGCACAACGGCTCCGGCTGGCACCTGGGCTTCCTCGACCCGGACAAGAAGTACGTCGCCGTGGAGCAGTCCACCACCCCGGCCAGGAAGTACGTCCCCGAGGTCAGCCGGGACGCCAGGAACACCGGGCGCACCCGCGAGGTCTCCGGCAGGGAGTGGCAGGTCTGGGAGGGGTCGAAGTACGACGCGCTCGTGCTGCGGGCCGAGGGCGTCACCACGGTGGTCACGGGCTCGGCGCCCGCGGACCGGCTGGCGGAGATGGCCACGGCGCTGCGGACGGCGGGCCCCGAAGCGTCCGGCGCCCCCGAGGCGTCCACGGTCCCCGAACCCTCCGCGACCCCCTGACGCCCTCCGCATGTCCCCGCGAGCCGCTGAGGTCTCCGCGACCCCTGATGTCCCCGAGAGCCGCTGGGGTCGCCGCGGCCTCGTGAGGTCTCCGCGACCCCGGAGGCGCCCGCGTCCCCCGGACGTCGCCGCGCCCCCGGACGTCTCCGTCCCGCCCCGGTGGCAGGCCGCTCCGTACGCCGAGGAAGCCCCGCAACAGCTGTTGCGGGGCTTCCTCGGCGTACGGGCCTCCGTCGCCCGGTCGCGGGCCTTGCGGGCAGGCGGCGGGATCGGGTGGATCAGACGGTCGTGACGACCTCGTCGTAGGACAGGCGCGGCAGGCGCGGGCGCCAGGCGTCCGCGCCGGGCCTGCCGATGTTGACGGCCATCAGCAGCGTGTGGTCTCCGTCGGAGAACTCCTTCTCGACACCGGCGGCGTCGTACCCGGTCATCGGGCCGGCGGCCAGGCCGGCGGCGCGGACGCCGACGATGAAGTAGCCGGCCTGCAGTCCGGCGTTCAGCGCGGCGGAGCGCTCGCGGGCCGGACGCTCGGAGAAGAAGGCGTCCTTGGCCTGCGGGAAGTGCGGCAGGAGGGCCGGGAGCTCCTCGTGGAACTCGTTGTCCGCGAACAGGAGCGCGACCAGCGGAGCGGTGGAGGTCTTCGGGCGGTTGCTCTCGGTCATGTGCTTCACGAGTCGCTCGCGACCCTCCGGCGTGCGGACCAGGACGACGCGCAGCGGCGACTGGTTGAAGGCGGTGGGGCCGTACTTGACCAGTTCGTAGATCGCCTGGACCTGCTCGTCGGTCACCGGCTCGTCGGTGAACGTGTTGGCGGTGCGGGCCTCGCGGAAGAGGAGGTCCTGGGCGGCGGGGTCAAGTACGAGGGACATGTGGAGCGGTACCTTCCGGACGGTGTGCAGGTCGAACGATGCCGTTACCGTAGCCCAGAAATAGATTAAACTTCAACTAAAACTATCCCGGGTGATCGACCCCGCAACAACCGCACCCCCCCCGACAGGACCCCCGAGCCGCCCTGGGGGTGGCGCGCCACCCCCA
>NZ_JBFALP010000037.1:0-11710 GCF_040660235.1 Streptomyces sp. NPDC049970
CCAAATTCTCCATGCGGCGGCTGGCCGCCGAGCTGAACGTCACCGCGATGTCCCTGTACTGGTACGTCAGCAGCAAGGACGACCTGCTGGAGCTGGCCCTCGACGCGACCTTCGGCGAACTGCGGCTGCCCGACGAGCAGCACGACGAGGACTGGCGGAAGCAGCTGCGCGACCTGGCCGGGGAGTACCGGGCGCTGCTGGTGCGCCACCCCTGGCTGTCGCCGCTCGTCGGCAGCTTCCTCAACATCGGCCCCAACCACGTGGCCTTCTCGGACGCGGTGCACCGGATCATCCGGCGCACCGGACTGCCCGAGGACCGTCTGGCCGGTGCGATCTCCGCCGTGTTCCGCTTCGTGTACGGCTACGGCACCAACGAGGGCCATTTCGCAGCCCGTTGTGCCGCGGCGGGGATGGCTCCGGACGAGTACTTCCAGCACGCGGTGAGCGTGGCGACGAGTGCCCCGGACGCCGCCGAGGTGATGCGGGAGTCGATCGGCCTGCTGTCGGCCGGCGGCGGCGACACGGTCGCGCAGATGCTCGACCGCGACTTCGACGTCGCCCTGGACCTGCTCATCGCGGGTATCGAGGCGACGGTCGCCCGGAACGCACGGGACTGAGGAGCCGCCCGGCCGGGCCCGGCGGACTCTCCGCCTAGCCTTGCTCCTTCTTCTGCTCCTGCTCGTCCTGCTGCTGCACCAGCCGCGCGGGGAAGCCGCCGGTCGCCACCGGCCCCCAGCGCTCCGGCGTGACCCGGATGATCGACTTGCCCTGCCGGATCATGGCCTGGCGGTACTCGTCCCAGTCGGGGTGCTCGCCGGCGATGTTGCGGTAGTACTCGACGAGCGGTTCCACGGAGTCCGGCGCGTCGATGACCTCGGCGGTGCCGTCGATCTGTACCCACGGCCCGTTCCAGTCGTCGCTGAGGACGACGACACTGACCCGGGGGTCGCGCTTGGCGTTCCGTGTCTTGGCGCGCTCCGGGTAGGTGGAGACGACGATCCGGCCGGAGTCGTCGACGCCGCAGGTCAGCGGGGAGGCCTGCGGGCTGCCGTCGGAGCGGCGGGTGAGCAGCAGTGCGCGGTGGCGGGGGCGGACGAAGTCGAGCAGTTCCTCGCGCGTCACGCGGGTGTTGGTCGCGATGTTCGGTGCCATGCCCGCAGCGTAGGGGCTCCGGCAGCCGGGACGGACGTACGGCGGCTGATCTCCTCGTGTCTGTCACCAGCCGGGTCAGGCACGACGCGCCCCGGACCGGGGTGCCGGGGCGCGAAAGGACCGGGCGCGCACGAGCACCGTGCCGCACCGTGCCGTGCGGCAGCGGTCGCCGTCGTCGCCGAGATTCAGGTGGTGGGGAGGGTGGTGCCTTGGACGGCTTGGATGTCGAGTTCGATTTTGAGTGTGGTGCCGATGGCGGCGATGCCGGCTTGGAGGATCTGGTTGTAGTTCATGGCGAAGTCGTCGCGGTGGAGTTCGGTGGTGGCGCGGAAGGCGGCGCGGGTGCCGCCCCAGGGGTCGGGGCCGGTGCCGAGGTAGGTGAGGTCGAGGTCGATGGGGCGGGTGTGGCCGTGGAGGGTGAGGGTGCCGTGGCAGGTGTAGTGGTCGGGGCCGGTGGGGGTGAGGTGGGTGGAGGTGTAGGTGATGTGGGGGTGGTTTTCGGTGTCGAGGAAGTCGGGGCTGGTGAGGTGTTGGTCGCGGAGGGTGTTGCCGGTGTTGATGCTGTTGGTGTTGATGGTGGCGGTGACGTGGCTTTGGTTGATGTCGTCGGGGTTGATGTGGATGGTGCCGGTGAAGTCGGTGAAGCGGCCGTGGATGCTGCTGATGCCGAGGTGGTGGGCGGTGGCGGCGATGGTGGAGTGGGCGGGGTCGATGGTCCAGGGTCCGGGGGGTGGGAGTTCGGTGCCGCCTTGGCGGGTGAGGGTGTGGGTGCCGAGGTGGGCGTGGCCGCTGGCGGTGACGAGGGCGGTGGCGGCGGTGGGGGTGTAGCCGACGGCGGTGATGATGACGGTGTAGGGGCCGGGGGTGAGGGGGGTGGTGTCGTGGATGGTGCCGTTCTGGTCGGCTTGGGTGCGCAGGATCTGGGTGCCGGTGGTGTCGGTGACGGTGACGACCGCGTGTGGGATGGCCCATCCGTCGCGGGTGCGGATTTTCGCGGTCAGTGCCATCGGTGTGTGTCTCCTTGCGGGCCTTGCGGTGTGGGTGATGCGGCCAGGACCGGGCAGGTGCGGAGCGCGGCCAGTGGCGGCCGGTGGCCGGGTGGGTGTGCGGTCCGTCGCGGCCGGTGGTGGCTGGTGTCCGGTCGAGGCCGGGATGGTGATGTGAGGCCGGTCGGGTGACCGGGGTGGTCGCCGGTGGTGACCGGTTCCGGTGGTGGCCGGTCGGGTGACCTTGAGTGTGTGGTGCCGGTCGTGGCTGCGGCGTCACGGGCGGGTGCCTGTGGTGGCCGGGCGCGGGTGACCGGAGAAGTCTGGAGTGTGTCCCGGGGTGGTGCCCCCGGGGTGGGGGGCCGGCTGTGGCGGGTTGGCGGCCTGCTGCGGCCGGCCCCCCTCTTTTTGTTGTTGCTGTCTTTTTCGGTTGTTGGTGTCTTTTTCGGTTGTTGGTGTGGGTTATTCGGTGGGGTGGGCGAGTTCGATGGTGTGGTCGTCGATGCCGTGGCCGGTGATGGTCAGGGCGGTGGCGACGGGCGGGTAGCCGGTGGCGATGACGGTGTATTCGCCGTTGTCGAGGTCGGTGAAGGCGTAGGCGCCGTCGGGGCCGGTGGTGGCGGTGGCGACGACGTTGCCGGCGGCGTCGACGAGGGTGACGCGGGCGTCGGCGAGGGGGCCGTGGGGGGCGGTGACGGTGCCTTGGAGGGTGGCGCCGGCGTCGAGGGTGACGTCGATGCGGGTGATGCCGGTGCCGGTGATCTCGACGGGCAGGGCGCGGGGGCGGTGGCCTGCGGCGTTGACGGCGACGGTGACGGGGCCGGGGACGAGTTCGGTGAAGGTGAATTCGCCGGTGTCGTTGGTGGTGCCGGTGGCCATGAGGTCGCCGCGGACGTCGGTGACGATGACCATGGCGTCCTTGACGGGGTGGTTGCCGTCGGTGGTGCGGACGGTGCCGGTCAGGCCGCTGGTGCCGCTGAGGAGGATGTCGTAGGTGACGGGGTCGGTGTTGACGGCGATGGTGGAGGCCTGGGGCTGGTAGCCGTCGGCGGAGGCGATCAGTACGTAGGAGCCGGCGCCGGGGGCGTCGAGGGTGTAGGAGCCGTCGGCCTGGGCGATGGAGCGGCCCAGCTGGCGTCCGGCCAGGGAGATCAGGGTGACCGCGGCGTGCGGGACGGGAGCGTCCTCGGCACCGCGGATGTGGCCGCGCACCGGGACACCGCCACCGCTGCTGTTCTGCACGGGAGCGTCGTGCTCCAGCGTCGCCACCGCAGCCAGACGCTGCTCGACCTGCTGCTCCTGCCCGGCGGGTGCGGCGGCCGTGGTCTCGGAGACCGCGACCTGCTCCGGGGTCTCGGCGACGGCCGGGGCCGCAGCCGTGTCCGCCGGGGCGGACTCACCGTTGGCTGCCTGAGCCAGCGCACCCTGCGTACGCAGCGGAACCTCCTTGATGAACAGCGTGATGAGGAAGGCGACCGCGGCCAGCGCGGAAGCGATCAGGAAGATGTCGGCGATGCCGTGCCCGTAGGCGCTCTTCATGACCACGCGCAGCGGCTCGGGCATGGCGCTCAGGTCCGGCAGGCTGCTGGTGCCGGCGTCGGAACCGGAGGCGAGCTGCGCGTACTGCGGGCCGAGGTCCGCCAGACCGTCCTTGACGTAGTGGGTGATCCGGTTGGCCATGACCGCGCCCAGCGCGGAGACGCCGACCGCACCGCCCAGGGAGCGGAAGAAGGTGACCGTGGAGCTGGCGGCACCGAGGTCCTTCGGGTCCACCTGGTTCTGCGTGCAGAGCACCAGGTTCTGCATCATCATGCCGATGCCGAGACCCAGCACGGCCATGTAGACGGCGATCTTCCAGTAGTCCGTGTCGTACCGGAGGGTGCCCAGGAGGCCGAGGCCGGCCACGACCAGCAGACCACCGCTGACCAGCCACGCCTTCCAGCGGCCGGTACGGGTGATGATCAGGCCGGAGACCGTGGAGGAGATGAACAGGCCGGCGATCATCGGAATCGTCATGACACCCGACATGGTCGGGGACTTCTCGCGGGCCAGCTGGAAGTACTGGCTGAAGAAGACGGTGCCGCTGAACATGGCGATACCGACGAACAGCGAGGCCAGCGACGCCAGCGAGATGGTGCGGTTGCGGAACAGCCGCAGCGGGATGATCGGCTCGGAGGCCTTGGCCTCCGCCAGCACGAACAGCAGGGCCAGCACGATGGTGCCGGCGACCATCGTGTAGGTCTGCCACGACAGCCAGTCGTACTTGTCACCGGCGAAGGTCACCCAGAGCAGCAGCAGGCAGACGGCCGCCGAGATCAGGAACGCGCCGAGCCAGTCGACCTTGACCTTCCGCTTGGTGACCGGCAGGTGCAGGGTCTTCTGCAGCACGATCAGCGCGATCACCGCGAAGGGCACGCCGACGTAGAAGCACCAGCGCCAGCCCAGCCAGCTGGTGTCGGTGATGACACCACCGAGCAGCGGGCCGCCCACGGTCGCGACCGCGAACGTCGCGCCGAGGTAACCGGAGTACCGGCCACGCTCACGCGGGGAGATCATCGCGGCCATGATGATCTGAGCCAGAGCGGTCAGACCACCGGCGCCGATGCCCTGGACCACACGGCAGGCGATGAGCATGCCGGGGTTCTGCGACAGACCCGCCGTCATCGACGCGAGGACGAAGACGATCAGGGCTATCTGGACCAGTACCTTCTTGCTGTACAGGTCGGCGAGCTTGCCCCACAGGGGAGTGGCCGCGGTCATCGACAACAGGGCGGCGGTGACGACCCAGGTGTAGGCGGACTGGCCGCCTCCCAGGTCACCGATGATCCTCGGCAGGGCATTGGAGACGATCGTGGACGACAGGATCGCCACGAACAGGCCGAGGAGCAGACCGGAGAGTGCCTCCATGATCTGCCGGTGCGACATGGGAGCACCGCCCGGGGCACTGTCCCCGTTCTTGGCATGAGCCCGCACACCGGCTGGTGTGGTCGTTGCCATGGGCTTCCTTTACGTACGAATGTCTGCGGGTGTACGGGTGGTCTCTTCGGCTACAGGAGCGGCAGCGCAGGCGGATCCGGTCTCGGCACCGGCCGTCGTGGCGCAGGCCCGGGCCGTCTGCGACCGGCAGTCGCCGAAACTGTCGCGCAGCCGCGTCATCAGGTGGATGAGCTGCCCGACCTCGTCGTCGCTCCAGTCGCTGAGCCGTTCGGCGAGCAGGCGGGTGGTGCGCCGGGACAGATCACCGAGCCGGTCCAGGCCGGCGGGGGTCAGGTGCAGGATGCGCGAGCGCTTGTCCACGGGGTCCGGCAGCCGTTCGATCCAGCCGCGCGAGGCGGCGTGGGCGACTTGCCTGCTGGTCACCGACAGGTCCACGGCGAGGTGTTCGGCGAGCTTGCTCATGCGCATGTCGCCGTGTCGGCCGAGGGTCGCCAGGACGGCCGCCGAGCCGGCCGGGCAATCGGCCGGCAGGATCCGCCCCAGGTCTCTCTTCACGGCTCCGACGGCACTGAGCTGGCGCGCCAGCTCTTCGTACTGCGCCTGCCCGGCCATCGCACCTCCCGTAGTCGTTGCTTGAGGCAACCATACAGGAAACTTGGTTGCCGAAGACAAGCAAACCGGGGGTGTGCGGGCAAAGACTTGGCAAAGGCAAGCATTGCGGCTGTGAACACCGAGGTGAGACGGTCGGCTGCGTCCGCCGGGGCCTGCGCGCCGACCTGCGGATGCCCGGCGACGGTGACCGCTCCGACCGCCTGATGAACCGGTGCACCACGAGGCCAGCCGGCGCGTCCGACGACGAGACCACCGGAACCACCTGGCCGACACCCTTGTGTCGGGGGCCGACGCCTGGTGACGGATGCGATGGCGGTCAGGAGGCGTTCGCCGATGGCAGGCGGTGCGTCGAGGACGACGTGGAGGGAAGGCCCGTGGAGGGAGGCCCCGCTGACCAGCCCGACACTCGTCTCGGCGGCGCATGCGATGGCCACGAACAGCGCGCCCGGCATGAGGAGCTGGGCCGGCACGGGCCGGCCGGAGGCCGAGGTGAATCGCGGCAGAAGGGAAAGGCCACCTAGAAGAGGATCACCTCGGGGTGGGCCGGGTTGACGAGCATCGCGCGCCAGGCGATACGTCGGTACGTCTGACGTGCCCGTTCCATGCTGACCCCATGTCGGACGTGTCCCGGACGATCGAGATCCCCAGGCAGATCAGGTAGCGCAGCCCGATGACCCTGAAGCCCGACAGCAGCACCGGGGGCAAAGGTCGGGCGTGCGACCGGGCGTGTCGAGCCGTTCAGCTCACACCGGTGGCTGCGGGCCGTACTGCATACCCCGTCGGACCTGCCGTGCACGCTCCACCGAGCCCAGTCGGGACACCAGGTGAAGGGCCATGTCGATACCGGCCGAGATCCCCGCGGAGGTGACCATGTCGCCGTCGTCGACGAACCGTTCGTCCGCCCGGACGTCGATCGTCGGGTCGAGTTCCTTGAGCCGGTCCAGCGAGGCCCGGTGCGTCGTCGCCGGACGCCCGGACAGCAGACCGGCCGCCGCGTAGACCAGCGACCCGGTGCACACGCTCGTCATGAGCGGAACGGACCGGCGCTGGGAGCGGACCCACGCCAGGTGCCGGCTGTCGTCGAGCTGGGGCCGGGTTCCACGGCCGCCGGGGTGCAGCAGCACATCCAGCGCGGGCATGTCGGCCATCGCGTGGTGCGCCTCGACCGTGAGCCCCTTCGCGCACGTCACGGGCTTGCCGTCGGCGGAGAAGCAGAACACCCGCCAGCCGTCCTCGGGAAAGGTGCGCGTCCAGTACGACAGGACTTCCCACGGGCCGACGGCATCCAGTTCTTCGACGTCGGGGAAGAGCAGGATCCCGATCTGCTTGACGTCTTCGTTGCTCATGGAGAGATCCCAGCAGGCATGCATCCCGACGGCAGGTCTTTGGCGCGCATCCGATCACGCGAGGTCGGGCGCGACCGCACTCACGCGCCCCGTCCTGCCGACCCTTCCGGCCATGCCGCCATGGCCAGTTCGGCCACCTGCTCCAGATCCGCTGTGCTCGCGCCGTCCCGCGCCTGGTGGGACATGCCCTGGACGACAGCCACGAAGTAGACGGCCAGGGCGCGTGGTGGGACGCCGTCGGGCAGTTCTCCGGCCTTCGCGGCCCGGGTCAGTCGTTCCTCGAAGAGACGGACGTTCGCCCTCCTGCGCTCCCGCAGGTCGCGCTCGACGTCCACCGTCTGCGCCGAGCAGTTCGTCGCTGCCGTGATGACCAGGCAGCCGGCCGGATGCCGTGGGTCGGTGTACGACGCCGCCGCCTCGCGCAGCATCCGGTGGAACCCGGTGCGGACGTCGCTCTCCTCCTCCAGCGCCCTGCCCATGAAGGCGCCGAAGGTACCTCCGTAGCGGTCGACGACCTCGGCGAACAGTGCTCGCTCGTCACCGAAGGCGGCGTACAGGCTGGGGGCCCATGGCCCGGGTCAGGTCGGCGATGGACGTGCCCTCGTAGCCGTGCTCCCAGAACAGTCGCGTGGCCTGCGCGAGGGCCGCCTCGCGATCGAAACTTCCGTGTCGTCCCCGCTTCGCCCCTGCCATGGTGATAGAAACAGATGCGGAGGGGGGACTCGATCATGGGAACACTCGCGGGCAAGACGGCTCTGGTGACGGGCGGCAGCCGCGGCATCGGTCGAGCGACCGCGGAACGGCTCGGCAGGGAAGGCGCTGTCGTGGCCGTGCACTACGGACGCAACGCCGGTGCCGCCGAGGAGGCGGTGGGCGCGATCCGTGCGGCAGGCGGCACGGCGTTCGCCGTACACGCCGAATTGGGCCAGGACGGTGACGTGGAGACCCTGTGGGCCGAGTTCGACCGCCAGGTCCTGGAACACTGCGACCGCGCCGGCCTCGACATCCTGGTGAACAACGCCGACATCACGCCCCGCGGCCACATCGAGGAGACCACGCCGGCGGTCTTCGACGAGGTGTTCGCCGTCAACGTCCGAGCGCCGTTCTTCCTGGTGCAGCAGGGGCTCAAGCGGCTCCGGAACGGCGGCCGGATCATCAACGTCTCGTCCGGGGCGACACGCATCGCGCTGACCGACATCATCGCCTACGGCATGACCAAGGGCGCCATCGACACCTTCACCCGGACGCTCGCCAAGGCCATGGGCGATCGCGGCATCACCGTCAACTCGGTGGCGCCCGGCATCATCGACACCGATCTGAACGCCTCCTGGCTCAAAGGCAACGAGGCCGCCGAGCAGTCCGCCGCACAGCTCTCGGCCCTCGGCCGGGTCGGCCGCCCCGAGGACGTGGCCGATGTCATCGCCTTCCTGGCCTCGGACGACGCCCGCTGGGTCACAGGGCAGGTCATCGACGCCACGGGCGGCTCGCAGCTCTGACCGGAAGGTGTGGCTCGCGCTGGGGCCTGCGCAGCGCCCGGCGACGGCCAGCCCGACCCCACCGTGCCCGCGAAAGCCGGTGACCTGACGTGCATGTCACCGATCCGGGCGCGCCCGTGGGGCCCGATCGGTCGGGTGCAGGGGGGCGAGCAGCCGAGCGTCATGCCTGGGGGACGGTGAGCCCCGCTGGGGCGTGAACGGTTCAGCCGTCCGTCCGTTCGTCGGTGGCTGCCCGCCCGCCTCCGTACGACGCGACCAGGGCGTCGGCGACCGCTGCCGCGTCGGTGGCGGCCACGTCGTCCGGGTACTCCGGCAGCAGGTCGTCCCAGACGGGCAGCCACGAGCCGCGCAGCTGGGTCTGGCCCTCGGGACGGGCGTAGAACCACAGGTGCAGGTGGGCGGCTCCGTCCCCGGTCCGGTAGACGTGGGCTCGGGAGATGTGCGGCCGTGCTTGCACGTGGCGGACGATGTGTGCGGTGAGCACGCCGAGTTCGGCGGCCAACTCGTCCGGCAGGTCGGCCAGGTCGTAGTGGTCGAGGGAGAACAGGACCAGGACCAGAGGCACACCGACGCCGCTGACCCGGGCCAGTCTCCAGTGGTCGTCGAACCAGATGCCCTCGTCCCGGGCGCGGCAGATGCCGCACTGTGCGGGGTCCTCGCCGTGCCGGTGCGGTTCGGGCAGCACCGGCGGACGCAACGGCACGGTCCTGAGTCCTTCACGCTCGAACGGGCTGATGTCCCATCTCGTCAACCGCGTCAGGGGAAGCCGGAGTTCGTCGTCGGCGGCCGCACGGGCGTGGTCGTGGAACTCCTCCGGTCGCAGGGCCATGGGCCGGAGAATAACGGGGTACCGGTGATTCCGTACCGGTTCTCGGCCCGGTTCCCGAGCCGGTTCCCGAGCTGGTTTCCCGGCTTGGCCGGTGGGCCGGCGATGGGGCCCGGACCAGGGTGCGAGCGGTGGAGAAGGTCAGGACCCCAGGTCCAGCAGGAGCGCCATCACGCCCACGAGGGAGGCGCTGCTGACGATCTCCCGTCGGCTGATCATGCCGCGGATGCTGCTCAGTGGGATCCACTCCAGGCGGTCGGCCTCGTTGCGTTCCGTGGGGTGCGACACGTGGCGCGCGCCGTCCGCGCGGAAGACGAAGTGACGGGAGTCGGTGATGCCCGCGGCCGGCTGGGCGTGGATCAGTTCCCGCATGACCTGCGGGCGCCAGCCCGTCTCCTCCTCCAGTTCCCGGGCGGCCGCCTCCGCGGGTGTCTCGCCGTCCTCGACCAGACCCATGGGCAGCTCCCAGGCCCAGGTGTCGGTGACGAAGCGGTGGCGCCACATCATCAGCACACGCTCGTGCTCGTCCACCGCCGCGGCCACGGCGAGGTCCCGCAGCCGCACGACGTGGTAGTCGGTGCGCGTGCCGTCCGGCTGCTCCACGTCCAGGGAACGCAGCCGCACCCAGGGGGTGTCGTAGAGGGGGTGTTCGCCGTGGACGGTCCAGCGCATCTCGTGCCTGCTCTCTTCCTTGCGGGCGCTGTCTTGACGGGGCGAGGCACCTGTGTTGCGAGGGTTTGGGGGCCGGGCTCGCGGATGGGCCCAGGTGAGGGGTGGGGCGAGGTCCTGGGCGAGTATGTCGCCATCGGCGTCGAGCTGGTCGATCGGGGTGTGGAGCCTTCGGGCACGGATCTGGCACGCGGCGACTGATCACTGTGCACAAACAGCAGAGCCCAGGTCTCTGACCTGGGCTTTCTTCGTAGAGCGGGTGACGAGAATCGAACTCGCGCTCTCAGCTTGGGAAGCTGCGATCATTCGCGGTCAGTGCGGACGCTGACCTGGGCAAATGGTTGGGCTGCGGCTTCATTGGCAGCGCTCGCGTTACCTTGATTCCCCGCTGTTCCCCGCTCGTTCTGGTGCGCATGTGGTGCGGTGACCGGTGTTGGCCCATCACACATCGACCGCGGGTACGAAGCCAACGCGGCTGGTGGTCGGCCCGGACCCTGAGTGGAGGGGCGGGTGCCTGTGCCAACCACCTCCGGCTCTGTCAGTCGACGAGTTAGCGCAACTCGGGGATGCTCCGGCAGACCTGATCTACCCTTTGATCGTTGAGGTCGCGCTACGTCGCCTAGTGCATACAGTTAGTGAGGAGACTGCATCATGCCAGCCCACCAAACCAACGCCCGCACTCTACTCATGCGAATCTTTGACAGCTGGCATCAAGAGAACGTTCCGCAGTCCTCAGCGGATACGGCGTTCGAGATTTTCGCCTCTGAACTTGCCTTGCGCCCGTATGGGCTCGGGTTGGAGAATATTCAGGATGGAATTGTAGGGTCCGGGCAGGACGGCGGAATTGATTCGGTCTTCACCTTCTGGGACGATAATCTCCTGGATGAAGACTCCGACCTATTCTCTGAGCATCGCAAGCCAAGTGATTTCTCGCAGGAGCGACTCCTTGAACTGTGGGTGATTCAAGCTAAGCGCAGTGCATCGTTCGAAGAAGCTGCTCTGGATAAACTGGAAAACACTCTTCGGCGTATCCTGGACCTGAGTCAAGATCTCGATGGGCTTCGGGGGCTCTACAATGAGAGCCTGCTGTCCCGTGTGAATCTATTCCGGCGTGCTTGGGAAAAACTCCTTGTGCGCAGGCCTAAAATTTCCGTTAATGTCGTCTATGCTACGCCGGGGGATGTTCAGGGAGTAGCTCCGCAGGTCCTGGTGAAGCAGAGAATGTTGCGTAAGGCTTTGCTCGATCTGTTTCCTCCCGGCGCGGCTGTCGCGTGTGATTTGCTCGGAGACCGTGAACTTCTCGCGCGCTTCAATGAGAAGCCATCTTATTCCCTGCCGATGAAGTTCCAGGAGAACGCGACTAGTGGAAACTCTCACGTAGCCCTGGTGCGGCTGTCCGACTACTTCGATCTAATTACAGATGAGCACGGTAAGTTGCGTCGCTATCTGTTCGACTGGAACGTGCGGGATTATCAAGGGCCAGTCACAGTAAATCAGGAGATTCGACGAACTCTTGAGAACCCAGAAAGTCCCGAATTTTGGTGGCTGAACAACGGGGTCACGATTATCTGCAGTGATGCGACGACGGGGGGGGGGTAAGACGTACACGCTGACGGACATCCAAATCGTCAACGGCCTACAGACAAGCCATACCATCTATGAAGTCTTGCGGGCCGATAGGAATGA
>NZ_JBFALP010000038.1:0-5446 GCF_040660235.1 Streptomyces sp. NPDC049970
ATGTCGACCGAGGACGGGCTACGTCTCCTCGATATCGCGGAGCGGTCGGCGGACCCCCTGGTCGTGGCGGCGCGCTTCGACCCCCGATCCCTGGCCGAGGGCGGGCCCGGCAGCTCGGCCGAGCCGATGCTGCGCGACCACGCCCGCAGCTCCGCACCCCACAGGCGCCGCGACGTCGCCACCGTCCGGGTCGATCCGCAGCCGGACGGCCCCCCGCTGCCCGCGAGACTGGAGGGGCTGGGCGACACGGAACGGCACCGAGTGGTGCTGCGCACCGTGCGGGAGCACACGGCGACCGTGCTGGGGTACGACTCGGCCACCGGGATCCCTGCCGAACGGGGATTCCTGGACCTGGGCATCGACTCGCTCACCGCGGTCGAACTGCGCAACCGGCTGAAGGCCGAGACCGGTCTGCCGCTGCCGGCAACCCTGGTCTTCGACCATCCCGATGCCACTCGCCTCGCCCGGTATCTCGCGGGAGCACTGGCGCCGGACGAGACCGGCTACGCGCCCAAGGACGTCGGCCCGGACGGCGCCCCTGCTCCGGCGGCCATCCCCGCAACCGGCGCCGCCGGTGTGTCCGGGAGCCTGGAGTCGGCGGACGCCGCCGAGCTCTTCGACTTCATCGACCGGGAATTCGGCTCGGACTGATCGCCACCGCCTCCCGGCCCCGACGCCATTTGCCTGCCCGTAGGACCCTCTGACACCGCGGCAAGACCATGTGAGGCCCTGATGCCGGAAGATGACAAGCTCCTCGGCTACCTGCGCCGGGTTACCGCCGACCTGCACCACACCCGGGGACGGCTGCGAGAGATCGAGGCAGCGGCCCACGAACCGATCGCCGTCGTGGGCATGGCCTGCCGCTTCCCCGGCGGCGTCACCACCCCCGAGGAGCTGTGGGACCTCGTCCGGGACGGCGCCGACGCCATCACCCCGTTCCCCGGCAACCGGGGCTGGGACACCGAGGCCCACTACGACGCCGATCCGGACGCACCCGGACGCACCTACGCCCGCGAGGGCGGCTTCCTGCACGACGCAGGCGACTTCGATGCCGGCTTCTTCGGGATCTCCCCGCGCGAGGCCGACGCGATGGACCCCCAGCAGCGCCTGCTCCTCGAAGCGTCCTGGGAAGCCGTCGAACGGGCCGGCATCGACCCGGCCTCCCTGAAAGGCCGAGCCGCCGGCGTGTTCCTCGGCGCCGTCGCGCTCGACTACGGGCCGCGCCTGGACGCCGCCGACGGCCTCGAAGGCCACCTGATGACCGGCACCACCACCAGCGTCGTCTCCGGCCGCGTGGCCTACACCCTCGGGCTGGAGGGCCCGGCTCTCACCGTCGACACGGCCTGCTCCTCCTCCCTCGTCGCGCTGCACCTGGCGGTGCGTTCGCTGCGGCAGGGCGAGTGCGACCTCGCTCTCACCGGCGGCGTCACCGTCATGCCCACCCTCGGCACCTTCATGGGCTTCAGCCGTCAGCGGGGCCTGGCGCCCGACGGCCGCTGCAAGCCCTTCTCCGCCGACGCCGACGGCTTCGGCCCGGCGGAGGGCGCCGGCATACTCTGCCTCGAACGGCTCTCCGACGCCCGCCGCAACGGACACCACGTCCTCGCCGTCGTCCGTGGCACGGCGGTCAACCAGGACGGCGCCAGCAGCGGACTCTCCGCGCCGAACGGCCCCGCACAACAGCAGGTCATCCGGGCTGCGTTGACGGACGCCGGCCTGGACGGGCCCGACGTGGACGTGGTGGAGGCGCACGGTACGGGCACGAGGCTGGGTGATCCGATCGAGGCCGGGGCGCTCCTGGCCACGTACGGGCAGGGGCGCGACCCGGAGCGGCCGTTGTGGCTGGGGTCGGTGAAGTCGAACATCGGCCACACCCAGGCCGCCGCCGGGGCCGCCGGCATCATGAAGATCGTTCTGGCCCTGCGGAACCAGGAGCTTCCGCGGACCCTGCACGCGGAGGAGCCGTCACCGCACGTCGACTGGTCCGCCGGCACCCTGCGCCTCCTCACACGGTCCGTTCCCTGGCCGAGCGCCGGAGCGCCGCGCCGCGCCGGTGTCTCGTCCTTCGGTGTCAGCGGCACCAACGCCCACGTCATCCTCGAAGAGGCACCTGCGGAAGGTACACCGGCCGACGAGGAGCCGGCGGAGGCCCTGCCGGCGGCTGAGGAACCGGGCGCGGACGCACCCACCGATCGGCCCCGGCCCATAGGAGTACCGGCCGACGGGGCCACCGTCCGGCCCCTTCCACAGGTGCCCTGGGTCCTGTCGGCCAAGTCTGCCGCCGCGCTGCGTGACCAGGCCGCACGACTGGCTGCCCACGCGGACCGGCACCCCGACCTGCGGCCCGCCGACGTCGGCCTCACGCTGGCCACCGCCCGCACAGTCTTCGATCACCGGGCCGTACTCCTCACTCCGGAACACGCCCAGGGTGCCGACCTGTTGCGGGAGTACGGGTCGGGCCAGGACCCCGTGGCACTCGTCTCCGGCACGGCCCGCGAGGGCGCAGGCCCCGTATTCGTCTTCCCGGGGCAGGGTTCGCAGTGGACCGGCATGGCCGTCGACCTGCTCGAAACCTCACCGGTGTTCGCCCGGCGCATGGCCGAGTGCGCCGCCGCGCTCGCGCCCCACCTCGGCGTCCCGCTGCTGGAAGCGCTGCGGGACGAGGCGGAACTGGAGCGTGTGGAGGTCGTCCAGCCCGCCCTGTGGGCGGTGATGGTCTCACTGGCCTCGGTGTGGGAGTCCTACGGCGTCCGGCCGGCCGCGATCGTGGGCCACTCGCAGGGTGAGATCGCCGCCGCGGTGGTGGCGGGGGCGCTGACCCTGGAGGACGGTGCACGGGTGGTGGCCCTGCGCAGCCGGGCGCTGACGGCCCTCGCCGGCCGCGGCGGGATGGCCTCCGTCGGGGCACCTGAGGACGAGGTCCGCCGTGCCGTCAGCGCCCACCGGGGCGCTCTGTCCGTCGCCGTTGTCAACGGGCCCTCGCACCTCGTGGTCTCCGGCGACGCCGCCGCGCTGGACGAACTGCTCGCCGCCTACGAGGCCGACGGTGTGCGAGCCCGCCGCGTCCCCGTCGACTACGCCTCCCACTCGTCACATGTGGAAGAGATCCGCGCCGACGTCGAGAAGGCGGCGGCAGGGGTGTCCCCGCGCCCCTCCGACATTCCCTTCTACTCCACGGTGACCGCCGAGAAGGCCGACACGACCACGCTGGACGCCGCCTACTGGTACCGCAACCTCCGCTCCCCGGTGCGCTTCGAGGAGACCGTGCGCGTGCTGCTCGGCGAGGGCTTCCGGCACTTCGTCGAGATCAGCCCGCACCCGGTCCTCCTCCCCGGCGTGGAGTCCACAGCCGAGGACCACGGCAGCGCCGTGTCGGCCGTAGGGACTCTGCGCCGCGGCGACGCCGGTGAGCCCCGGCTCCTCAGGTCCCTCGCCGAGGCCCACGTCGCCGGAACGTCCGTGGACTGGGGCCGTGTCTTCGACACGACCGGCGCGCACCTCGTCGACCTGCCGACGTACGCCTTCCAGCGGCGCCGCCACTGGCTCGACTCCACCACGGCCGCGGCCGTCGACGTCGCTGCCACCGGCATGGAACCCGTCGTCCATCCGCTGCTCGACGCCGGCGTGTCCCTGCCCGACAGCGACGGTCATCTGTTCACCGCCCGCTGGTCGCTGCGTACCCACCCCTGGCTCGCCGACCACAAGGTCGCGGACCGGGTGGTCGTTCCGGGCACGGCACTGGTCGAGACCGTGCTCCGCGCGGGCGACGCCGTCGGCTGCGACCGGCTCGCCGAGCTCAGCATCGAAACCCCGGTCGTCCTGCCCGCTGACGGCGGCCACCTGCGCGTCCAGATCACGGTGGGTGCTCCCGCGGACACCGGCGGCCGACGGGCCGTCGGGGTGTACGTCTGCGGCTCCGAGGGCGTCTGGGCACGCCATGCCCGTGCCACCCTCACGACCGAGGCGGGCTCACGCGAACCCGCCGGCCTCGAAACCTGGCCGCCCGCCGACGGAGCCCGACCGGTCGACACGGGTCAGCTGTACGAGCGGCTCGCCGCCGTCGGCCTGGCTTACGGGCCGGGATTCCGGGGCCTGGGATCCGTCTGGACCCGTGGTGGCGAGATCTACGCCGAGGCGGTCCTTCCCGATGAGGTCCGGCAGACCGCCGGTGGCTTCGGCCTGCACCCGGCGCTCCTGGATGCCGCCCTGCACGCCTGGCCGGCCGCCGCCGACGCCCTCACCTCCGCCGGACTGCCGTTCCTCTGGACCGGCGTGTCCCTGTACGCCACCGGGGCGTCGAGCCTGCGCGTGAGGCTTACACCGGTGACCGGCGGCGGCATGGCGGTGCTCGCGGCGGACGACTCCGGCCGGCCGGTGTTCTCGGCCGAGAGGCTCGTGACGCGCCCGGTGCCGGACGCCGGGAACGGCTTGGCCAAGGGCAGCCTGCACCGTGTGGACTGGACCCCCGCCCCCGCACCGGCCGCCGACGCGGAGCCCGCCACCGTTGCCCCGGTGCTCGCGGTCCTCGGCCCGGGCACCCTCGGTCGCGAGCTCGACGGGGCCGTCTCGCACCACGACGACCTGACCGCTCTCGCCGACCAGGTCACGCACGGCCGGTGCCCGGCACCGGCGTACGTCCTGACAGGCGTTGCCCTGGACCCGGGGTGTCCGTCCGACGTGGAGACCCGGGAAGGGGACACCGCACAGGAGGCTCTGGCCGCCGCCGGCCGTGCGCTGGCGCTCGTGCAGGCATGGCTGGCCGACGAGTCGTTCGCGGCGACCGGGGCCAAGCTGGTGCTGGTCACCCGGGGAGCCGTGCCCGCCCGGGCGGGAGAGGGCGTGCCGGACCTTGCGGCTACGCCCGTCTGGGGCCTGGTGCGGTCCGCGCAGTCCGAACATCCCGGTCGGTTCGTCCTGGCCGATCTGGACCAAGATCCCGCCTCGCTCGCCGCCCTGCCTTCCGCCCTCGCCACCGGTGAACCACAACTGGCCCTCCGGCGGGGCGAGATCCTCGTTCCGCAACTCTGTTCGGTCCCGGCAGAGTTGGAGCTCCCCGATGGTGCCTGGCAGTTGCGGACCACACCGGGTGCCGCCCTCGACGGAATCGGCCCGGCTCCGTCGACGTCGGCGACCCGACAGCTCGGCGACCGCGACGTGCGTGTCGAGATCCGGGCCGCGGGCGTCAACTTCCGTGACGTACTGATCGCCCTGGGCGTGTATCCGGATGCGGAGAACGCGCGGTTGGGCAGCGAGGGCGCCGGCGTGGTCACCGAGATCGGCTCCGCAGTGACCGGCGTCGCCGTCGGCGACCGCGTCATGGGACTGGGGGGCGAGTGGTTCGGCTCGTTCACCGTGGTGGATGAGCGGGTGGTGGTGGGGGTTCCGGAGGGGTGGTCGTTTGTGGAGGCTGCTTCGGTTCCGGTGGCGTTTGTGACGGCGTTCTATG
>NZ_JBFALP010000039.1:0-5380 GCF_040660235.1 Streptomyces sp. NPDC049970
GCCGTTCGTGCCCCTCGCACCCGGCGACGGCACACCACCCTAAGGAGTCCGCGTCGCAGGTCAGGGCGGCGGCAGCCGCTTAGTAGCCAACCTGCGACAAACACCGTGCGGCACGGTGCGGGACCTTCGCGGGGTCAGCCGGCGGCGCGCAGCACCGCCGCCACGACCGGGCCCGCGGCGTCCCCGCCGTGGCCTCCGCTCTGCACCATGGCGGCGGCCGTCACGTCGTTGCGGTAGCCGGTGAACCAGCTGTTGGACACCGCCTGCCCGTCGACCTCGGCGGAACCGGTCTTGGCACCGATGTCGCCGCTGAGCCCGGACATCGCGGCGGCCGCGGTGCCGGAGGTGGCGGTGCGGTGCATCATCTGCCGCAGCTGGGCGACCGTGCCCGCCGACAGGCCCTGCGCCTGCGCCAGCTCACGGCCGTCGAGGCTCTGCGGCACGAGCACCGGCTGGCGGAACCGGCCCGTGATCGCGGTCGCCGTCACCGACGCCATGTTCAGCGGGCTCATCTGTACCTGGCCCTGCCCGATCAGGTTGGCGGCGGTGTCCGGGCCGCCGGACGCGGGCACCGACCCGTCGAACGACGGAATGCCGGTCTTCCAGTTGTCCCGGCCCAGCCCGAACCGGTCCTCGGCCTCCCGGGTCAGCAAGTCCACTGTCACCTCGTCCGCGTACTTCACGAACGCCGTGTTGCACGACCGCGCGAAACTGTCGGAGAGCGTGGCGTGCTCGTCCGGTGTCATACCGGTCAGATTGCGGAAGGTCTGGCTCTGCCACACCGCCGTCTCGGGACAGGGCGCCGGTCCGTTCGCCGTCGTGATGCCGTTGTCGATCAGCGTCGCGGCACTGATGATCTTCATGGTGGAACCGGGGGCCAGCCGCCCCAGGAACGCCGCGTTGAACGCGTCCTGCCGATGGTTGGCCACGGCCAGCACCTCACCGGTGGACGCCTGCACGGCCACCACCGACGACTCCGCGAACCGCTGCACCGCCGCTTCGGCCGCCGCCTGCGCACGCGCACTGATCGTGGTGCGCAACGTCCCCGGCCTGCCCTCGGTCAGTGTGACCAGCGGCGTGTCGGCGGCACCGGAGCCGGTGTGCCGGACACGCAGCTCCACGGCCGGTGAACCGCCTGCCTTGTCCCCGTACTTGGCCCGCAGCTCGTCCAGGATCGGCCCGAGCGACGGGTAGTCCTCCTTCGTCAGCACCACCCCGTCACGGTCGACCGCCTCGATCGGCGCGGCGTCCGACGGACCGGTGACCAGCGTGTCGCCCTTCTCCAGCCCCGGATACACCACCGACGGCTGCCAGTCGACCAGCGGCCGGTGCGTGCTGACCCCGCGCACCACGCTCAGCTGCGAGCGGTAGGACAGCGGCTTGCCGGTGCCGTCGTAGGACACGGTGGCCTTCACCGAGAACGGCACGGTGGTCCCCGAGGCCTTCCCCGGCGTGATCGCGACCTGCGAGATGTGCGCATCCGTCCCGTAGGCCGACAGCAACGCCTGCGCCTCGACCGGGTAGTTGGTGTAGGACGCCGCGGTCCGCGCGTCGCCCTTCTCCCAGGCCGCGAAGAACTTCCGGGTGGTCTCCTGCACCTCGTCCGCATCGGGCGGCCCGGTCCGCACGGGAGAGGCTCCGCCGGCGACCACGGATCCGTTCAGCGCCGAGACGACGCTGTACGCCCCGTACCCGGCCCCGCCCAGCAGGACGACGACCACCCCGCCGACGACAGCGGCCTTCACACCCTTGCGCACGACAGCGCTCCCTCCCCGTGCCGGCCCCACCGGCCGATGCGCACACGAGGCGAATACGCGTGCGATGACCGTGTGCGGTTGCACTGTAGGTGCAGGGCGGGGACGCAGGTGCGCAAAGTTCGCTGTTGTTCCCGGAAATTGGCCGAAGAGAGATCAATCGGTTCGGGTCGGATCGGCGCGTCGGACGGTGCGCGAGTCCGCCGGCGCCCTCGCGCCGGGTGTCCCGGGCCGCCCGGCCGGCACGCGATGCTCCGTCCTCGACACGCTGCTGCAACTGCTGCGCTTCGGCTGCTCCTGCCGGGCCATCGCTGACACGACCTGCGCGGCCGCCATGATCCGGAGTCGTCGCGACGAGCGGACACCATTCGGCGTCTTCACGCGGTTCAAGCGGATCGCGTTGGACTTTGGCGACCGGATCGTCGGCCTCGTCCTCGGCCGGACAACCGTCGACGGCTCCATCATCGAACTCCCGGAGGCGGCGAGCCGACAAGGCGTTCTCCGGTCGACCCTAGTCATCCGCCGTGTTCGCCAGATAGGCCCGGTTGACGTCGATCAGGCGGTCAAGTGCTTCTCTGGCGGCGATGAGGCCGTCAATGGTGGATGAAAGGCGGGTTCGCTCCCGATTCATCGCGGCCAGGGCCTGCCTGGCTCTGCTCATGTTTGGCTCCGTCATGCAGGGGACCATTTCCGCGATGGTTCTGCTGGACATGCCTGCGGCCAGGAATGTCTGAATCAGTGCCACCCGCTGGACGTGATCGTCGTCGTAGTACCGCTGGCCACTGGGGGATCTCGTGCTGACCAGCAAGCCCTGCTGCTCGTAGTAGCGCAGTGATCGACGGCTTACTCCGGTCCGGGCGGACAGTTCACCGATCCGCATGCCAACCCATCCGTGTGTATCGGGTCACAGCTACTTGCCCCTGACATCGATGTGAGCATTTAGGTTGACTCTACGGCTCGCGACCCGCAGCCAGGAAATCCGGTCGCCGGCGTCTCGCATCGGCGAGCACGAAAGGCAGAAGTCCGTGATCAAATTCGTTTTCATGATCAACCGTCTCGACGGGATGACCACCGAGGAATTCGTTGAGCATCACCGAAACCGCCACGCCCCGTTGTTCACCTCGATTCCGGAGGCGCGGCGGTACGTGAGGAAGTACACCGTCTCCCACCCGGTGCCCGCTGAAGGGTATCCGAGTCCTGCCTACGACGGCATCACTGAGATCTGGTTCGACAGCTGGGCGGATCACGACGCCTTCTTCACGTCCAAGAACTACACGGAGTTGGTGAACCCGGACGAGAGTACGTTCATCGATATGAAGTCGGTGGCGGTGATGGTCACTGAAGAAAAGGTTGTGATCTAGCCTGTCGTTCGGATCGTCCCGGCGTCGCGAGGGCTGGCACGCCCATCTGCCGCGTGTCGTCACGCGCAGACGCTCCGCGTCGACACCGTCCTCCGCCGTGCAGCCGCACGCACCAGAACCCGCGCGGGCCGTCCGGGAGGCACCGCACTTCGCGGCCGGCTGATCCGAGCGACAGGCCTCAGCCCTTCGGGCTGCGCGCTTTCTGTCGCGGGTGATGCGGCGGGTCATCAACGGGAGGGCAGGCACGGGCCGCCCCGGTGATCACAAGTGTCGCAGCTCCGTGATCACCAGGACCTGTGCTCGTCCGGGGCCGGGTACCACTGCCCTGCCTGCCCGCGGGTTGGCCGGCCCCTCTAGAGGTTGTCCCGTAACTGCTGGTCAGAGGTGAGATGATCTTGCTGTGGCTGGTGTGATCACGGCGTCGGAGCCCTCCTGGATAGGTCCGTTCACCGGGCTGAGCCCGCGGCAGTTCAACAAGCTGATCACCGCGCTGCGGCGTGAGGGGGCCGATCCGGTCCGCAAGGGCCGGCCGTGGTCGCTGCCGTTGGAGGACCGGGTGCTGCTGGTGGCCGCGTACTGGCGAACCAACCTCACCCTGCGTCAACTTGGCCCGCTGTTCGGCGTCTCGAAGTCGGCGGCCGACCGGATCGTCGCCCACCTCGGGCCGGCTCTCGCCCTCCAGCCCCGGCGGCGGTTCCGCAAGGAGACCGTGCTCATCGTGGACGGCACGCTGGTGCCCACCCGCGACCGGACCGTGGCCGCCTCCAGCAAGAACTACCGCTACTCCACCAACCACCAGGTCGTCATCGACGCCGACACCCGCCTCGTGGTCGCCGTCGGCAAGCCGCTGCCCGGCAACCTCAACGACTGCCGGGCCTGGCAGGAGTCCGGCGCGAAGGCCGCTGTCGGCACCACCCCCACGGTGATCGCCGACGGCGGGTACCGGGGCACCGGGCTGACCATCCCGCACTACCGCCGGCACAAGGACGAGGAACTGCCGGCCTGGAAGGAGGAGCACAACGCCTCCCACCGCAAGGTCCGGGCCCGCGTCGAGCACACCTTCGCCCGCATGAAGAGCTGGAAGATCCTCCGCGACTGCCGCCTCAAGGGCGACGGCGTCCACCACGCCATGCTCGGCATCGCCCGCCTGCACAACCTCACCCTCACCGGATGACAGGCAAACGAGCAGGTCAGCCTGCATACCTCAGATCATTTACGGGACACCCTCTAGGGTTGAGTCCGTGCGCTACGACCTCGTGATATTCGACAACGACGGTGTCCTCGTCGACAGCGAGCCCATCTCCAACCGGCTGCTCGCCGCCTACCTCACCGAGCTGGGGCACCCCACCTCGTACGAGGACTCCATCCGCGACTACATGGGGTCCGCACTGCACCGGGTCCACGACCTCGTGCTCGAGCGCACCGGGAAGCGTCTCCCGGACGACTTCGACGACGTCTTCCACGCCCGTGTGTTCGCCGCGTTCCAGCGGGAACTGAAACCCGTGCCCGGCGTCGAGGCCGTCCTGGAGAAGCTGGCGGCGGACGGGACGCCGTACTGTGTCGCGTCCTCGGGCAGTCATGAGCGCATCCGGGTCGGGCACCGGACCACGGGCCTCGACCGGTGGTTCGACGACACCCGGATCTTCAGCGCCCAGGACGTGGGCCGGGGCAAGCCGGCGCCCGACCTCTTCCTGCACGCGGCACGGCAGATGGGCGTGGCCCCCGAGCGGTGCGTCGTCGTGGAGGACTCACCGCTGGGCGTGCGGGCGGGCGTGGCGGCCGGGATGGACGTGCTCGCCTTCACCGCCATGACACCCGCGGCCCGCCTCACCGGCGCGCGTCACTTCTTCTCACAGATGCACGAGCTGCCCGGCCTGCTGGCCTGACAGCACGTCATGACGGGCCGCACGACGGGCGTATTGACATTTGTCATGCGGTACTCCGGACGATCGTTTCTACTGCGGGACCCCTCTCGGGCGCGACCCTGAGAGCATGACGACGAACAGGAAGCGCGGAAACCTCGTCCCTCTGCTGGTGGACGTCGCGGTGCCGGTCGGCGGGTACTACCTGCTGAAGGACGCCGTCGGGTTGAGCACGCTCGCCGCCCTCGGCTGGAGCAGTGCGGTGCCGGCCCTGCGGATCGTGTGGAGCGCGGTGCGGGAGCGCACCCTCAACGCGCTCGCCGCGCTCATCCTCTTCGTGAACGTGGTCGGGGTGCTGCTCAGCACGGTCACCGGGGACCCGCGGCTGATGCTCGCCAAGGAC
>NZ_JBFALP010000040.1:0-4758 GCF_040660235.1 Streptomyces sp. NPDC049970
TCCAACGCCGCAGCACACTCCCCCATCCGCTCCGCGAAAACCGGCACCTCCCCCAACAACTCCACCGCCATACCCACCCACTGCGACCCCTGACCCGGAAACACGAACACCGGACGAGCCACCGCACCATCCACCCGCACCCCACCAACACCAACACCGGCACCGGCACCGGCTTCACGAGCCAAAGCCCGCACCCCACCCAGCAACTCCTCCCGCGAACCCCCCGCCACCACCGCACGACACCCATGCACCGCACGACCCGACGCGAGGGAGGCACCGATGTGTGTGGCGGAGGTGCCCGGACGTGCCTCGACGAAGGCCGCCAGCCGGCCGGCCTGGGCCCGCAGGGCCTTCCGGTCACGGCCGGAGATCACCCACGGCACGACCGGGAGTTCACCGCGCCGCTCCGTCTCCGGCCCTGTCCCTGCGGGTGCCTCTTCGAGGATCACGTGGGCGTTGGTGCCGCTGATCCCGAACGAGGACACACCCGCCCGCCGCACCCGACCCCCCGCACCGGACCACTCACGCGCCTCCGCCAGCAACCGCACCCCACCCGAGGCCCAGTCGACATACGGCGACGGCTCCCCCGCATGCAACGAAGCAGGCAGCACACCACGCCGCAACGCCTCGACCATCTTGATGACACCGGCCACACCCGCAGCAGCCTGCGCATGCCCGACATTCGACTTCACCGACCCCAACCACAACGGCCGCTCCCGATCACGCCCCCGCCCGTACGTGGCCAGCAACGCCTCCGCCTCGATCGGATCACCGATGACGGTGCCGGTGCCGTGGGCCTCCACCGCGTCCACGTCCGAGGTCCGGAGTCCGGCGTCGGCCAACGCCGCCCGGATCACCCGCTGTTGTGCAGGGCCGTTCGGGGCGGTCAGGCCGTTGCTGGCACCGTCCTGGTTGATGGCGCTGCCCCGCACCACCGCGAGCACCCGGTGCCCACGACGACGCGCGTCAGACAACCGCTCCAGGACGAGTACGCCGACTCCCTCGGCCATCCCGATGCCGTCGGCGTCCGCCGAGAAGGGCTTGCACCGGCCGTCGGACGACAGCCCCCGCTGGCGTGCGAACTGAACGAAGGGGCTGGGGGTGGCCATGACGGTCACACCTCCGGCCAGGGCCAGATCGCACTCGCCCGAGCGCAACGCCCTGCCCGCGAGATGGACCGCCACCAACGACGACGAGCACGCCGTGTCGACCGTCACCGCCGGACCCTCGAAACCGAACGTGTAGGCCACCCGACCCGACAGGACACTGCCGGCGCTGCCGGTCATGAGCAGACCCTCGACATGTCCCGGCGTGCGCTCCGGCGACGGCGCGTAGTCGTGGTACACCTGTCCCGCGAAGACGCCTGTTCGGCTGCCACGCAGGCCGTTCGCGTCGAATCCGGCCTGTTCCAGGGCTTCCCAGGAGGTCTCCAGGAGCAACCGCTGCTGCGGGTCCGTCGCCAACGCCTCACGCGGCGACACACCGAAGAAGCCGGCGTCGAAATCGCCCGCGTCGTACAGGAATCCGCCTTCACGCGTGTACGACGTGCCGGTGTGGTCCGGGTCGGGGTGGTAGAGCGCGTCGAGGTCCCAGCCGCGGTCCGCCGGGAAGTGGCCGATGCCGTCAGCGCCGGAGGCCATCAGCTCCCAGAGTTCTTCGGGACCGGTGACGCCTCCGGGGTAGCGGCAGGCCATGCCGACGATCGCGAGGGGCTCGTCGGTGGGCTCACTCGGGGCCACCGGTTCCTCCCGCCGTTCGGTGTGGTCACGTTGGTCGACCAGGTGGGCGGCCAGTGCGATGGGAGTGGGGTGGTCGAAGACCAGACCGGCGGCAAGGCGCAGCCCCGTCGCGTTGTTCAGGCGGTTGCGCAGTTCGAGTGCGCTGAGCGAATCGAATCCGAGGTCGCGGAAGGCGCGCGCGACGGGGACCTTGTCGGCGGAGGCGTGGCCGAGGACGGCGGAGGCCAGGTCGCGTACGAGATCGAGCGCCAGGTCGGTCCGCTCGTCCGGTGCCAGGGCCGCCAGACGCTCGGCGAAGCTGCCCTCGGGCCCTTTGGGCCGTGCCGGGCGGACGAGTCCGCGCAGCAGGGCCGGGATCGCTTCGCCCGCCTCTTCGCGCACCCCGCGCAGGTCCAGCCGAGTGGGGACGACGAGCGGCCCGGGTTCGGCGACCGCGCGGTCGAAGAGTGCGAGGGCCTCGTCCTCGGGCAGGGCTGCCACGCCGAGCCTGGCCAGCCTCGCGCGGTCGACGGTGTCGAGGCCGGAGGCCATGCCGCCGCTGAGGTCGTCCTGTTCCCAAAGGCCCCAGATCTGGCTCTGTCCGGGCAGGCCGAGGTCGGCGCGGTGCGCCGCGAGTGCGTCGAGGAAGGCGTTGGCGGCGGCGTAGTTGGCCTGTCCCGCACCGCCGAGGAGGCCGGAGACCGAGGACATGAGGACGAACGCGGTCAGGGGCTCGTCCCGGGTGAGTTCGTGCAGGTTCCAGGCGGCGTCCGCCTTGGGGCGGAGCACCGTGGTGAGCTGGCCGGGCGTCAGGGAGGTGACCACGGCGTCGTCGAGGACGCCTGCCGCGTGCACGACCGCGGTGAGGCTGTGGTCGGCTCGGATCCCCTCGAGCGCGGTCCGCAGGGCGTCGCGGTCCGCGGGGTCGCAGCCGAGGGTGGTCACCTCGCATCCGGCGCCGTGGAGTTCGTCGGTGAGGTCGCCGGTCGCCTCCGCCCCGCCTCGGCTGACGAGGACGAGGCGCCGTACGCCGTGCTCACGGACCAGGCGCCGGGCGATGAGTCGGCCGACGTGTCCGGTGGCGCCGGTGAGCAGGACCGTACTGTCGGGCCCGAAGGGGACGGTGGTGTCCTCGGTTTGACTCGTGACGCGGGTGAGACGGGGGGCGTGGGCCCGCCCGTCGCGCAGGGCGACCTGGGGTTCGTCGCCGGCGGCGACGGCGGGCAGGAGGCGCAGCGAGGCGGGGTCCCGGTCGGTGTCGGCCAGGAGGAATCGTCGGGGGGTCTCGGTGTGCGCGGTGCGCAGGAAGCCCCAGACGGTGGCGGCGGCGATGTCGGCCACGGGGGCGGGGCCGACTGCTCCCTCGGTGACGGCGAGGAGGCGGGTGCCTGCCAGGCGTTCGTCGAGGAGGAGGAGACGGGCGGTTTCCAGAGCCGTGGCCGTGTGGCCGTGCGCCGCGGTCAACGCGTCGCCGTTCGGGTCGCGGACGACCCACACGAGGACGTCGGGCGCGGTGGCTCCGGCGTCGAGGGCGACCCGCAGGCCGTCGAGGTCGCGGTAGGTGTCCGGGGCGGAGCCGAGGTGCCGCAGGGCGTCGTGGACCGGTGCCGCGTCGTCGGCCAGTACGGCCCAGTGGCCGACGGGGTGGGCCCCGGCCGGCAGGGGCAGCGGTTCCCACTCGACGCCGAACAGGGAGCGGGCCCTCGTGCCGTGCGACGCGGTGAGCCGCGTGGTGTCTGCGGGCCGCAGGGCGAGGGAGGCGATGCTCGCCACCGGCTGCCCCGACGGTCCGGCGAGTTCGAGCGTGACGGCGGAGGTGCCGGAGGGGGTGATGCGGGCACGCAGCGCGCGGGCTCCGGGGGTGTGTACGGCGACCTCGGTGAAGGCGTACGGCAGGCGCAGTCCGTCCTCGGGGCGGCCGGTGGCGACCACGGCGTGCAGGACGGCGTCGAGGAGCGCCGGGTGGAGGGCGAATGCCGTGTCTTCCGGGGAGTCGGACCGGTCTCCCTCCGGCAGACGCGTTTCCGCGTAGGCGGTGCCGTCGGGGGCCTTCCAGAGGCGGGCGAGGCGCTGGAAGGCGGGACCGTAGGTGTATCCGACATCGGCCAGTTCGTCGTAGAAGCCGGTGAGATCGGTCTCTGTGGTGCCGGGAGGCGGCCAGGCTGCTGCCCAGTCGGGCGCGGTGGGGACCGCTTCGGGGGCGCCCCGGAGGGTCGCCGTCGCGTGATGTGTCCAGGGCGCTCCGAATTCCGGGGCCTCCTGGCGGGCGTCGGCTCCGGCACGGCTGTGCACGGTCGCGGTGGCGCGGTCGGGGCCGTCGGCCGTGACGGTCACCTGAAGGTCCGTGGCGTCGCCCTCGGAGGGCAGCGGCAGCGGGGCGTGCAGGGTGAGTTCGTCGATGTGGGGGGTACCGTTCCGGGCGCCGGCGTGGGCCGCCAGTTCGAGCAGGGCGGTGCCCGACAGGAGGGGGAGGGTGCCGACGGCGTGGTCGTAGAGCCAGCGGTGGCTCTGGGCGGTGAGCCGTCCGGTCAGGACCAGGCTCTCGTGGGCGGCGGTGCGCACGGCAGCGCCGAGCAGGGGGTGGCGTGCCGGGACGAGCCCCGCGGACGCGACGTCAGGGGCACCGGTGCCGGTGTCGGGAGCGAGCCAGAAGCGCTCGCGCTGGAAGGCGTACGAGGGCAACGTGACCCGGCGGGCACCGGTGCCGGCGTAGATCCGGGACCAGTCCACGGGGACGCCGTGGGTGAAGACGGCGCTCAGTGAGGTCAGCAGGCGCCGCAGGCCGCCGTCCCCGAGGAGCAGCGAGCCGGTCACGACCGCGTCCCGGTCGGCCTCCTCCAGCGTGTGCGCCACGTTGCCCGCCAGGACCGGGTGGGGGCTGCATTCCACGAAGGCGTCGAAGCCGTCGGCGGCCAACTCCCTTATCGCTTCTTCGAATCGGACCCGGTGGCGGAGGTTGCGTACCCAGTACGCGGCGTCCGGTACCTCGTCACCGAGCCAGTCACCCGTGACCGTCGAGAAGAACGGCACCCGCGCACGA
>NZ_JBFALP010000041.1:0-4754 GCF_040660235.1 Streptomyces sp. NPDC049970
GCGGCGATCAACCGACTCCGCAACGCCACCACCCGCGCACCATCACCCAGACTCAACGCACCCGCCACCACCGCAGCAGCGATCTCACCCTGCGAATGACCCACCACCGCAGCCGGCCGCACACCGAACGACTCCCACACCGCAGCCAACGACACCATCACCGCCCACAACGCAGGCTGCACCACCTCCACACGCCCCAACGCCACCCCATCCCCCAACACCTCCAACAACCCCACATCCAAAAACGGCTCCAACGCCGCAGCACACTCCCCCATCCGCTCCGCGAAAACCGGCACCTCCCCCAACAACTCCACCGCCATACCCACCCACTGCGACCCCTGACCGGGGAAGACGAGGACAACACGGTCGTCGGAGGCAGTGACCGTGCCGTGAACGACGTCGGGAGTCTCTCGGCCCGCCGCGAATTCGGCCAGGTCGCGTACCGGGTCGGCGGCGTGCGCCCCGAGGAGAACGGCCCTGTGGTCGAGCACGGCGCGGGTGGTGGCCAGGGCGTGGCCGATGTCGTCGGCCCGCGCGGTCCCGGTGACGCCTTCAGCCGTCGGCACGAGGCGTCGTGCCTGGTCGCGCAGGGCCGCGTCGGAGGACGCCGACAGGATCCAAGGCTCGGTCGTGCCGCCCGGGCGGTGGTCGTCGGCGCGGGTCCCGGTGTCCGGTCCCTGTTCCAGGATGACGTGGGCGTTGGTGCCGCTGACTCCGAACGAGGAGACCCCAGCGCGTCGGGGCCGCCCGGTCTCGGGCCAGTCGCGTGGCTCGGCAAGGAGTGCCATGGTGCCGGACGACCAGTCGACGTGCCCGGTGGGCGAGTCGACGTGCAGAGTCCTGGGCAGCGCGCTGTTCCGCAGGGCGAGGACGGTCTTGATCACGCCCGCGACGCCGGCGGCGGCCTGGGTGTGGCCGATGTTCGATTTCACCGACCCCAACGACAACGGCCGCTCCGGGTCGCGCCCCTGCCCGTACGTGGCCAGGAGCGCCCCGGCCTCGATCGGATCACCCAGCCTCGTGCCCGTACCGTGCGCCTCCACCACGTCCACATCCGAGGCCCGGAGTCCGGCGTCGGCCAACGCCGCCCGGATCACCCGCTGCTGAGCGACACCGCTGGGCGCGGACAGACCGTTGGACGCACCATCCTGATTGACCGCACTACCCCGCACCACCGCGAGCACCCGGTGCCCACGACGACGCGCGTCAGACAACCGCTCGACGACGAGCACGCCGACTCCCTCGGAGAACCCGGCGCCGTCAGCGCCCGCGCCGAAGGCCTTGCTGCGGCCGTCGGGCGCCAGGCCGCCCTGACGGGTGAACTCGGTGAAGACGCCCGGGGTGGACATGACGGTGACGCCGCCGGTGAGAGCGAGGTCGCACTCGCCCTGCCGCAGCGAACGCACCGCCAGGTGCAGCGCGACGAGGGAGGAGGAGCAGGCCGTGTCGACGGTGAGAGCCGGGCCCTCCAGCCCGAGGGTGTAGGCCACGCGGCCGGAGAGGACGCTGCCGATGTTGCCCGTTGCGACGTATCCGGCGGTCTCCTCGGGGACGTCCGGACCGGCGGCGAGGTAGTCGCCGCCGTTGGTGCCGGTGAACACTGCCGTCCGGGTGCCGTGCAGGCTGGTGGGGTCGATGCCCGCCTGTTCCAGGGCTTCCCAGGAGGTCTCCAGGAGCAACCGCTGCTGCGGGTCCATCGCCAACGCCTCACGCGGTGAGATACCGAAGAACTCCGCGTCGAAGTCGGCCGCGTCGTGGAGGAACCCGCCTTCGTGGGCGCTCGACGTGCCCGCGCCGGCGTGGTCGCCGGTGGCCCGGAGCCCGTCGAGGTCCCAGCCGCGGTCCTCGGGAAACGGGGTGATGGCGTCGCCCCCGTCGCGGAGCAGGTCCCACAGGTCCTGCGGGGAGCGGACCTCACCGGGGAAACGGCAGCTCATGCCGACGACGGCGATCCGGTCGTCCTCGTCGGCCGGGTCCGGGGCGTGGACGTCTGCGGCGGCGGTCTCCGGTGCCGGTGCTGTGCCTCCCGCAGCGGCGACCAGCTCGTCCCCTATGCGGGCGGCTAGCGAGCGGGCGTTGGGATGGTCGAAGACGACGGTGGAGACCAGCCGCAGTCCGGTCACGTTGTTCAGACGGTTGCGCAGTTCGACGGCGGTGACGGAGTCGAAGCCGAGGTCGCGGTAGGCGGTCGTGGGGTCGACGGCGTCGGGGCCGGGGTGGCCGAGGACCTGGGCGGCCTGCTCGCGGACGAGGTTGAGCAGGGCCGCCTGCCGGTCGGCCGGGTCGCCCAGTGCGGTGATGCGGGCAGCAAGGCCGTCGGCCGCGCCCGGGTCGGCGACCGGCCGGGCATCCGGCTCTGCGGTCCGACGGCATTCGGGCAGATCGGCGAGGAACGGGCTGGGTCGGGTGGCGGTGTACGCCGTACGGAACCTGTCCCATTCCACGTCGGCTACCAGGACGGCCGGTTCGGTGCCGCCGGCCACCGCGAGGAGGGCCGTGACCGCGAGGTCGGGGTCCATCACGGGGAGCCCGTGCCGGCCCGCGGTCGCCTCGATGTCGCCCTCGGTGGCCATGCCCCGCTCGTCCCAGATGCTCCAGGCGATGGAGGTGGCGGGCAGCCCCAGGGCGCGCCGCTGTTCGGCCAGGGCGTCCAGATAGGCGTTGCCGGGGGCGTAGTTGCCCTGTCCGGAGGCCCCCAGGGTGCCGGCCAGGGAGGAGAAGAGCACGAAGGCGTCAAGCTCGGTGTCCAGGGTCAGTTGGTGCAGGTGCCACGCCCCGTCGGCCTTGACTCGCAGGACCTGGTCGATCCCCTCGGGGGTGATGCCCTCGACGACGGAGTCGTCGAGGACGGCGGCGGTGTGCACGACCGCCGTGAGTGGGCAGTCAGGCGACACCGTGGCGAGCAGTTCGGCCACGGCCGTCCGGTCCGAGACGTCGCAGGCGGCGAGCGTGACGCGCACGCCGGTCTCCTCCAGTTCGGCGCGCAGTTCGGCGGCGCCGGGCGCGTCAGGCCCGCGTCGGCCGACCAGCAGGAGGTGTTCGGCGCCGGTCCTGGCGAGGTGGCGGGCCACGCGAGAGCCGAGCCCACCGGTTCCGCCGGTGACCAGGACGGTGCCGCGCGGGCGCCACGCCGGCCGGGCGCCGGAGGCGTCGGCGTCGGCGTGTGAGAGGCGGCGGACGAGGGCACCGGACGGGCGCAGGGCCACCTGGTCCTCGCCGGTGTCGCCGGTCAGGAGCGCCGCGAGGAGGCGTCCGGTGCGCGTGTCGGGTCGGGTGGGCAGGTCGACCAGGCCACCGAACCGCTCCGGGTGCTCCAGTGCGGCGATCCTGCCGAGGCCCCAGACCATGTGCTGGGCGGCCGCGTCGTCGCGGGCGGTGCGCGCGTCCCGGGCTGTGGCGGTGACAGCGTCGTGGGTCAGGAACCACAGGCGTCCGCCGGTCCCCGCGTCACCGAGCGCCTGGAGCAGGGCGACGGTCGTGGTGAGGCCGGTGCGCGCGACGGCGTTCCGATTGGCGGCTCCATCGGTGACGGTCAGCAGGGACAGCACACCGGCGAACTCGGCGTCGGGCAGCCGGTCGGCGATTTCCTCCCGGGTGGCGTTCCCGGTCAGGGTGAGTGTGGTGACGTCACCGCCGTGGCCGCGTACGGCGGCGGCGACCGCGTCGGCACAGCCGGTCGCCGCGGCGGAGTCCGCCGGTACGGCCAGGAGCCAGGTGCCGGTCAGGACAGGGCTGTCGGGCAGCGCGGCGGGGGCCCAGCGCACGTGGTACTGCCAGGAGTCGACGGTGGCCGCGGCGGTGCGGCTCCGGTGCCAGGTTCGCAGAGCGGGCAGGACACCGCTCAGGGCGTCGCCGTCCATGTCGAGGAGGCCGGCCAGGGACTCGGGGTCGTCGCTCTGCACGGCGTCCCAGAAGCCCGCGTCGCCGACGGTGCGCGGGGGGCCCTGAGCGGTGACCGGCCCGCGCAGTGTGTCGAGGTCCCACCAGTAGCGTTCGCGCTGGAAGGCGTACGTGGGCAGGTCGACGTGTACGGCATCGGCGTCGGCGAACGCCCGGGTCCAGTCGACGGGCAGTCCCTGTGCGAAGGCCTCTCCGAAGGAGGAGAACACGCGTCGCGCTCCTCCGTCGTCGCGGCGCAGTGTTCCGGTGACCACGGCCTCGTGACCGGCTGCCTCCAGGGTGTCCTGCACCGCCGCGGTCAGCACCGGGTGGGGGCTGCATTCGACGAACGCTCCGGCGTCCGTCGTGGCGAGGGCCCGCACGGCTTCTTCGAATCGGACCGGGTGGCGGAGGTTGCGTACCCAGTACGCGGCGTCCGGTACCTCGTCACCGAGCCAGTCACCCGTGACCGTCGAGAAGAACGGCACCCGCGCACGAACCGCCCGAACCGGAGCCAGATCAGCAAGGATCCGATCCGCCAACGCATCCACCTGCGCCGAATGAGACGCATAGTCGACAGGGACACGGCGGTAGCGCAGTCCGTCGCGCTCGCACAGGCTCCTGAATGTGTCGAGTCCTTCGGAGGTGCCCGAGACGACGGTGGTGCTGGGCCCGTTGACCGCGGCGACAGTGACAGGATCCGTGATGGCGTCCAGGAGGCGACGAACGTCCTCCTCGGACGCGGCCACGGACGCCATGCCACCACGGCCCGCCAACTCAGCGGCGATCAACCGACTCCGCAACGCCACCACCCGCGCACCATCACCCAGACTCAACGCACCCGCCACCACCGCAGCAGCGATCTCACCCTGCGA
>NZ_JBFALP010000042.1:0-4546 GCF_040660235.1 Streptomyces sp. NPDC049970
ATAGGCACACTCAAGAATCCCCCCGTCGAAGGATGCCCTTGCGCACCCGCATTGACCGCCACGCGTTCCGTCCGGGGTCGTGGGTGGGCGAGTACGACACCTGAGCCGCGCAGGCGAGCAGCGCCGCCGGTCCATTTCCCATACCGGATCAGCGCCCTTCACCATCCAGCAGACGTTCCGAGGAGCAACGCTTTGGCCGCGATCATCCCCCGCCACCCTTTGCCGACGGAAAAGGCGGAAGAAGGAATCGCCGTACTCCAGGAGAGCGCCGAGGAGTTGATCGACGGCCTGGAGGAGGACTCCACCGAGCTCGGTGACGCGCAGCGCACCACCCTCACCTTGGCCAAAACGAGGTGTCTACTGGATCCCAGAGCTGCGATCTTTCCCACATGGGATGCCTGGGTGAATGCGATGCAGGTCGGCTCTGCTGTGTTCGCCGCCGCGACCACGACCGAAGGGCACGTCCGGTGCCGCATCGCCCACAAGGACCGCACGCTGCAGGCCACCGGGCCGCAGTGGTACGTGACCCCGGCCGCTTGGATCAACGCCTTCTACCTGGCCGTGGTCTGCCGAGAAAAGGACAGGATCAGCGCTCTGTGCCATGTGCCCGTTTCCCTGCTCCGGGAGAACGGCTCACGTTTCGAGGAGCATCACTACGCCTGGATCGAGACGCTTCAGGCGTATTGGCGGGGGGACCAGGATCTCGTCCAGAAGCTGGTGGCGGCGGTCGACGGCACCGACCCGCAATCCGTCGCCGATCCGGAGACGGTGAGCAAGCTGCTCTACCCGCCCATGGAGATGTTCCACCGCTTCATCCGCAAGGACAACGACGGCTTCAACCAGGCGCTCGCCAATGCCATCAAGTGGCACAAGGAGTACTGGAGCGAGGAAAGCCGGGCCTTCCAGGCTTCAGGTTTCGTGGCGCTCGGCCCCCTTGCCATGGTCTGCTTCGCCTACGACGCAGGCATGCCCATCGAGGTCGAGTCCGACTACCTGCCCGCCGTCCTCATCAAGCGAAACTGGTGCGGGGAGTTCCCCACCTGAGCAAGGCGCCTTCACGACACCACACGCGCTCTCTCGGGCGGACGAGGAGGACAGTCGAAGGCCGTGTGGGAGCTGCGTCCCTCACGGAGACAAGTCATGAGCGTTGCCATTCCCCGCCACAGCTCCCCGGGCCCTGACGACGAGGGCTATGCGGAGGATCTGGGCCGCGACGTGCTCGAGGACGTCGAGGACCTCCAAAAAGCGCCGGGCTCCATCGACTTGATGCTGAGCACGGCCGTGCTCCACGTTCATGCGCGCTGCGCCGTGGACCCGCGGGCGGCCAGGCTGGAGACCTGGGAGGCGGTGGTCACCGCCCTTCAGATCTACTCCGCCCTGTTCGCGGTGACCGGCACCGATGAAGGCAGCGTCGAGTGTTGTATTGCCCACAAAGTGTGGACCCTGCCGGTCATCGGGCCGCGCCCTTACGCCGACGCCGGGAACTGGCTCACCGCCTTCTGGCTCGCCGTCATCTGCCGCGACCAGAACCGCCTGACCCAACTGTGCGAAGTACCCCTGGACCGGCTTCGCTCGCCGGAAGGGGGTTACGACGACTACGTCTACCACTGGGTCGCAGCGCTGCAGGCCTACTGGCTGCAGCGTCCCGGACTGGTGGAAGAACTGACGGCGGCGCTTCGGGGTTCCCACCCGGATGTCGCCCGGATCGCTCCCCGGGACCTGCTGCAGCACATCCTCTACCCCCCGATCAACCTCTTCTACCGCTTCCTGCGCCAGGACGGCCCCGGCTTCAACCAAGCCCTCGCAGAAGCCGTACACCTCCACAAGGCCTACTGGACCGCCGACGAAGACCGAACCGACGACCCGGCCGGCATGGTCGCACTCGCACCCCTGGCCATCGCCTGCCTCGCCTACGACGGCGACCTTCCGATCGATGTGCAGACCGACTACCTGCCCAAACACCTGCTGGAGCGGAGCTGGCTCGGTGAGTTCAAGGTCTGAATTTCCGCGGCGGCGGTGTCGGAGTGCAAGGGAGTCGACGGGGCGAGGTGAGGTCCTTCCGGCCACGAGACCGAGTGCGCCGTAACGCGGATCGGAGTGTCGTCCCAGGTGACATCGACGTCTGATCAGCACATGCCCCTTGCCCGCATCGATCGCCACGAGTACCCCACGGACGAGGTCCCGGACACCCTCGACGCCCTCACCGAGACCACCGACTGGATCCTCGACGAGTTCGCCGGCTCGCCTGTCCTGCGTCCCCAGGCGCTGAGCACGACGCTCGCCCTGGCGCAGCAGCACTGTGCCGTCGACCCGCAGGCCGTGCGGTTCGAGACCTGGGAAGCCTGGGTCACGTCCATGCAGACCGGGTCCGCCCTCTTCGCCGCGGCCACCGCGCCCGAGGGCACGCACGTCACCTGCCGGATCGGGAAGCGGGAGCACATCCTTCCCGCGACCGGTCCCGAGTCCCATCTGAACGCGGGAACATGGGTCACCTCCTTCTACCTGGCGATGATCTGCCGCGACAACGACCGCCTGCGCCGCTTGGCCTGTGGAAACGGGGAGCCTCCAGGCGGGGCGGACACGTGAGGACCAGCCGGTGTGGCAAGCGTTGCCGCCGGGACTGCTGAGGATGCGCCGGTTGCTGCTGGTGCTGTGGGCGGCGCTCGCAAACAGGACGTCCGCACCCACGGAAACCCGTACGCCGAGGCGGACGCGCACACCCCCGGCACCGCGGGCGCACTCCGCGGCGGAATCCTCCTGCCCGGCCCCTCCCCCACCGGCGCCGCACCGAGCTACGGCGGCCCCGGAAAGCGCAAGCGCCGCGCCCCGCACGCCAGCTGACGTTCCATAACCCCGTTTGTATGATGGTCCGATCTTGAGCAGGTCGGTCCGGATCAGCAGACGGACAAACGGGGGCAGTGAGACGTGATCAAGCCGGAGGAGATTCCGCAGTTCACGGGGGATCTGGAGCTGCTGGAGCAGGATTACGCGGCGCTGAAGGCGGATGCGGGTCATGTCCGGGACACGGGCCGGGATGTCCACAACCGTTTCCAGGGATTGTCGGCGTACTACACCGCTCCGGAGGCGGAGCAGCTGTTCGCGACGACGAAGCCGGTCAAGGACCGCGCGGACAGTTTCGCGGACGGTCTGGAGACCGTCTCGGGGGCGCTGGCGGGGTATGCGACGGAGATCCGTCCGCTGGTGAAGAAGCTGGAGCAGCTGAAGCAGGAAGCGACGACCTTCGTCAATTCCGTCAAGGACGATGACGACTGGGAGTACGACGGGGACAAGGTCGCGCATCACAACCGGATCCGGGACGAGGTCACGCGGACGGTGGCGGCGTTCTGGGCTGCGGAGCGCACCTGCCACAACAAGATCACCGCTCTGTGGCATGGCACGCAGATGGTGGCCGGTGACGGGTCGGACAAGAAGAACCAGTACGGGTTCGACGCGGAGGACCTGAAGAACGCGAAGCTTCCCTGGGGTGACCCGGTGGAGGAGAAGCATCACTGGTACGAGGTCGGCCACTGGGTCAAGTCGTTCGTGTGGGACGGCCTGATCGTGGACGGTGTGTGGGGGACGATCAAGGGCCTGGGGACGCTGGTCGGTTTCGGTGGCTGGGAGGCGATGGGGCAGGCGTGGAAGGGCCTGGCCCAGCTGGCCACGGGGCTGGCGATCTCGTCGATCCCGGGTGTGGGGGCGATGTTCTGGGCACTGCCCGACGACAAGCTGCCCTCGTGGATCCGTGACTCGCGCACCGCGATGAAGGAGACGGGCAAGGCGCTGGTGGCGTGGGACGAGTGGGGCAAGAACCCCGCTCGTGCCGCGGGCGCGGTCACCTTCAACGTCCTCACCACCGTCTTTACCGGTGGTGCGGGGGGTGCTGCGTCGGGTGCGGGCAAGGCCGGCGCGGTCGCGAAGGTGCTGTCCGCGGCGGGCAAGGCCGGCAAGGTCATCGACCCCATGACCTACGTCAGCAAGGCCGCCGGAGCCGGTCTGTCGAAGATCGGTGACATCGCCAAGGGCCTGAAGGGCATCGGCAAGATCGACATCCCCAAACTGCCCGACAACGCGATCACCCTGCCCGAGGGCTCGCTGAAGCTCCCGGACGGCACGGTCCACCTCCCCGAGGGTGCCCCGATCCCCGAGGGCGCGACCAAGCTCCCGAACGGCACCATCGAGCTGCCGCACGACACCCCGGTGCTGCCCGAGGACACGACGAAACTGCCGAGCGTGGACGGCTCCCCGGCCCAGTACATGGACCCGCACGGCAACCTCCTGGACCACCAGGGCAACCTCGTCCAGCACGCCGACCAGGCCCCCACCGACATCGTCGACAAACCCCACCCGGACGCGGACACCCCGGCAACAGGCGCGGACACCCCCCACACCCCGTCCCCGGCCAAGGAACCGGCCCTGGTCGGTGCCGGCACCCACACCGCCGAACAGGCCGGTGAGCACATACGCCTGGGCGACAGCACCGGCCACGACCTGGGCGACGTCGGCCGCGCCGGCGAAGACGCACCCACCACCCCCACCGTCCACG
>NZ_JBFALP010000043.1:0-3985 GCF_040660235.1 Streptomyces sp. NPDC049970
CTGCACGGCGCCGTCGATCTGGACCGGCTGCGGGAGCACCGGGCCCGTCTGGAGGCCGAGGACTTCGAGATCTGGGCCGAGAGCCTGCCCGACGCCGCCACGCGCAGCTTCGCGCTCGCGCTGGCCGTGCTCAACGGGCTGCCGCAGGAGGACATCGCCCAGGCCGCGCGCTCGCTGCGCAGCCGGCTGGAGGACGGCAGCCCCTACCTGAGAGCACCCGGCCCGGACGGACACGTTCCGCGCGACAGGCACCTGTTCGACACCCCGCGGCGGCGGCAGCTGCTGCGGCTGCGGGCCAGGGAGGTGGACCCGCCCGGCGGCGAGCCCGGGAGACTGCTCGAGTACAAGGACCCCGGCTACGCACGCCGGGTCATCGTGCACGCCTGGACCCAGTACGAGGTGCAGGCCGAGATCCTCGACTGGCTTCAGGAGCTGGTCGTCCACCCCTCCGAACAGGTGCGCGTGCACGCGGCCGCCACCGGGCTCGGGGTGCTCGCCGCCGAGTCCTACCGGACCGTCGAGCGCCGGGTCCTGACCCGCTGGGCACTCAGCGACAGCCCCGCGCGCCGCACCGCCGTCGCCTACGCGCTGGCCGTGGCCTGCCAGAACGGCTGGGTGAAGGAACAGGCGACCGGCCTGGTCGAGGGCTGGTACGCCGACCAGGACCGCCCGGCGCTGCAGGCGACCGCGGCCCGGGTGCACGGTCTGGGCGCGGTGTCGGACCAGCCGGTCGGGGAACTGGCGCGGCTGCTCGCCGTGGACAGCGTGACGGTGGCGGTGGCCGTCGGGTCCGCGCTGGCCGACCTGGTGGCCGCCGACACCGACGTGACCGGGTCCGTGCTGGCCATGCTGCGCGGCAGGGCGGAGCAGCACCGTTCGAGCCGGGCCGCGACGCTCGCCTTCCTGATCGTGGCCGCGCAGGTCGTCGTGGAGACCAAGGAGGCGGAGCCCGACGCGGCGGTGCCGGAGTGGCCGACCCTGCTCCATCTCGCCCACCGGCGCCACGAGTTGCGCGATCCGTTCGTGCGGTTGTGGCGCTGCGCGCTGAACGAGTCGTTCTTCCACCACGAGGCGAAACAGGTGCTCCTGCAGTGGGCGCGGCTGGCGGAGCGGGACGCCGAGCTGCGCGAGCGGTTCCGCCTGCTGGTCGGCGCGATCGCGCACGAGGACGTGCGCTCGGGACGCATCCTGCGCGGCTGCGCCGAGGACTGGGTGCACCCGGACCGCATCGTGCAGCTGCCGCTCACCGCCCGCGTGGTGCGTGCGCAGCTCGACGTCGAAGGGGTCTGACGGATGTCTGTACGGCTGATTCTCAACGATCGCGCGATCGCCCGCGGTCAGGTGGGCGATCTGCCCGACCTGCCGCCCGCGGTGGCGATCGTCTACCCCAAGGAGGGAGGCCCGTTCGAGGTCGAGAGAGTCCGTACCCGCACCGAGCGCTGGTTCGGCAGGGGCCGGCCCTGCTACGTCGTCGACCTGAGCGACCACCGGCGCCGGGCCAATGTCACCAAGACCCCGCTGACCTGCAAGGACGGTGGGCACCGGTTCCAGGCGACGGTCGACGTCGGCTTCCGTGTGCACGATCCGGTGACGGTGGTCGCCCGCAATGTGCGCGACGCCCTGGCCGTCGTCTACGGCTATCTGACCGACCGCATCCGGCTGTGCGCCGCCCGCTTCGCCATCACCGAGGCCATGGCGGCCCAGCTGGCGATCAACCAGGAACTGGACCGGGAGATCCTGCTGCCCGAGGGCATCGCGATCTACTACTGCAAGGTCCAGATGGAGCCGGACGCGGCGGCCGCCCAGTACATCCGGGACCTGGAGGAGGCCCGCAGGCGTGCCCGGCTCGACGTGCACCAGCACGAGGCGAAGCTCGGGCGGGCCCGCTCCGAGGAGGAGATCGAGGATCTGCGGGCGGCGGCGCGCAGGCGCCGCGAGGCGGAGGAGCGGGCGGCGCTGGCCGGCGGGACGCTGGACTTCGAGCGCCTCATCCGGGAGCACCTGGCGCGGCACCCGGGGGAGACCTCGGAGGCGATCGCCCATCTCGTCCAGCTCCGTGCCGGCGAGGCCACCCAGCACGAGCTCCGTGACCAGCGGCACGCCGAGATGGTCAAGTACCTGATCGAGCGGGGCGTGGTGCGCGAGGTCGATCTGCCGGGGCTGCGGCAGGGCGTACTCGGCCCGAGCGCCGCGGGCACGGGAGTGTCCGGTGTGCTGGAGCGTCCCGACGCCGGCACCGCCCCGTCGTTCGGCTCCGGGGTGGTGCCCCAGCTGCCCGACTACTCGGCGTCCGCACCGGTGTCCGCGCAGGCGGGCGGGGCGGTGCAGTGGGGCGGAGGCTCCGCCGCGGCCGCTTCCGCACCGCCGAGCGGGCTGATCCCGGTGTATCTGGTCCTGGACATCTCGACGGAGTCGTCCGGCTGCCTCACCGATCTGCAGAACATGCTGCGGTCGGTGCAGACCGCGCTGGCGAACAGTCCCGACGTGGCGGCCGCGGTGCGCCTGTCGGTGATCACCTACGCCGACGGGGCCGATGTGGTGCTGCCGCTGACCCAGGTGTCCTGGCGCACCGGCGTGCCGTCCCTGGCCGTGGCGCCCGGCTGCCGCTACCGGCCCGCGCTCAAGCGGCTGCTGCAGCTGGTGCCGCTGGAGACCGAGCGGCTGAAGGAACAGGTCCCGCGGGTGCTGCGCCCGGTGGTGTTCTTCCTGGCCGTCGGCGAGGCCGAGGACGACACCGAGTGGCCCGCGGCGCATGCGGAGCTGATGGCGCACACGTACCACCCGCACCTCGTGGCGTGCGGCATCGGGCGGGGGCGGGCCCGTGCGGTGCAGCGCCTGGCGTCGCGGCCCGAGCTGGGTGTGGTCGCCGTGGACGGAGCGGACACGGCGCAGTCGGTCGTGCAGTTCTCCGTGCTGGTGCAGCAGACGCTGCTGCACCTGGGGCGGAGTGCGCTCGCCGGCCGGATGGAGCTGCGGCTGGACTGCCCGCAGGGGCTCCGGCCGGTCGCCGGCGAGTGAGGAAGCGGAAAGGGCGAAGGGAAGAAGTGGGATGGCTGACACGCTGGGGCAGCTGCTGCCGGTGTACGTCCTCGCGGACGAGTCGGGGTCGATGACGCCGTACGTCGGCGACCTCAACGAGGGGATGAAGTCGCTGCACGTGGCGCTGTTGGGGGAGCCGATGGCGGCGGCGAAGGTGCGCTTCTCGGTGCTCGGGTTCGCCAGCGGTGTCACCGAGCGGCTGGTGCTGGCGGATCTGCGCAGCGAGGCCGAGCTGCCGCGTCTGTCGGCGGGCGGCGGAACGGACTACGACGCGGCGTTCGGGGCGCTGCTCGAGCGCATCCCGCAGGACGTGACGACGCTGAAGTCCCAGGGGTACCGGGTGCACCGGCCGGCCGTGTTCTTCCTGAGCGACGGGCAGCCGACGTGCGGCGAGGAGTGGCGGCAGACGCACCGCCGGCTCGTCGACCGGTCCGTGACCCCCGCGGCGCCCAACATCATCGCGTTCGGGATCGGCGAGGCACGCGCGGAGACGATCCTGTCCGTGGCGACGCAGCAGGACTTCGCGTTCGTGTCCCTGCCGGGGGCGCAGCTCGGTGAATCCATCGCCCGGTTCTTCACCGCGCTCACCAAGAGCGTGGTCGAGTCGGGCAACGCGGTGGCCTCGGGGCAGGCCGAGCTGGTGGTGGAGAAGCCGGAGGGCTTCCGGCTCGCGATCGACGAGGTCTGAGGTGGAGGAGCGGGTGCGGTTTCGCTGGAGCAAGGACCGGGCGGGCCGGCGGCAGGGCGCACCGGACCGGCCGTCGGACGAGACACGCGACGACACGCGGCACGTCCCCCTGGGCCCGCCGGCCGCCGGGCGGCAGCCGGACCCGCCGTACCAGGTGCCCGACTACGCGGTGCCGGACTACCGGGTGCCGGACTACCGGGTCCCGGAGTACTCCGGCCCGGACCTGACCGCCCCGGACCTGACCACCCCGGACCTGAC
>NZ_JBFALP010000044.1:0-3292 GCF_040660235.1 Streptomyces sp. NPDC049970
ATCGGGTCGGGCACGCTGTTGGGTATCTGAAGGTATGGCCGTTTGGCTGCCTTCTTGCCGGCCCCAGTGAACTCGCCTGTAAGGGTGGGGTGGTGGGTGGCTGGTCGTTGTTTGAGAACTGCACAGTGGACGCGAGCATCTGTGGCCAAGTTTTTAAGGGCGCACGGTGGATGCCTTGGCACCAGGAACCGATGAAGGACGTGGGAGGCCACGATAGTCCCCGGGGAGCTGTCAACCAAGCTTTGATCCGGGGGTTTCCGAATGGGGAAACCCGGCAGTCGTCATGGGCTGTCACCCGCTGCTGAACACATAGGCAGTGTGGAGGGAACGCGGGGAAGTGAAACATCTCAGTACCCGCAGGAAGAGAAAACAACCGTGATTCCGGGAGTAGTGGCGAGCGAAACTGGATGAGGCCAAACCGTATGCGTGTGATACCCGGCAGGGGTTGCGCATGCGGGGTTGTGGGATCTCTTTTTCATGGTCTGCCGACTGTGAGACGAGTCAGAAACCGTTGGTGTAGGCGAAGGACATGCGAAAGGTCCGGCGTAGAGGGTAAGACCCCCGTAGCTGAAACATCAACGGCTCGTTTAAGAGACACCCAAGTAGCACGGGGCCCGAGAAATCCCGTGTGAATCTGGCGGGACCACCCGCTAAGCCTAAATATTCCCTGGTGACCGATAGCGGATAGTACCGTGAGGGAATGGTGAAAAGTACCGCGGGAGCGGAGTGAAATAGTACCTGAAACCGTGTGCCTACAAGCCGTGGGAGCGTCGCGCATCGAGCTTGCTCGGTGCGTCGTGACTGCGTGCCTTTTGAAGAATGAGCCTGCGAGTTAGCGGTGTGTAGCGAGGTTAACCCGTGTGGGGAAGCCGTAGCGAAAGCGAGTCCGAATAGGGCGTTTGAGTTGCACGCTCTAGACCCGAAGCGGAGTGATCTAGCCATGGGCAGGTTGAAGCGGAGGTAAGACTTCGTGGAGGACCGAACCCACCAGGGTTGAAAACCTGGGGGATGACCTGTGGTTAGGGGTGAAAGGCCAATCAAACTCCGTGATAGCTGGTTCTCCCCGAAATGCATTTAGGTGCAGCGTCGTGTGTTTCTTGCCGGAGGTAGAGCACTGGATAGGCGATGGGCCCTACCGGGTTACTGACCTTAGCCAAACTCCGAATGCCGGTAAGTGAGAGCGCGGCAGTGAGACTGTGGGGGATAAGCTCCATGGTCGAGAGGGAAACAGCCCAGAGCATCGACTAAGGCCCCTAAGCGTACGCTAAGTGGGAAAGGATGTGGAGTCGCAGAGACAACCAGGAGGTTGGCTTAGAAGCAGCCACCCTTGAAAGAGTGCGTAATAGCTCACTGGTCAAGTGATTCCGCGCCGACAATGTAGCGGGGCTCAAGCGTACCGCCGAAGTCGTGTCATTCATACACATATCCTCAACGGGAGTATGGATGGGTAGGGGAGCGTCGTGTGCCGGGTGAAGCAGCCGCGGAAGCGAGTTGTGGACGGTTCACGAGTGAGAATGCAGGCATGAGTAGCGATACACACGTGAGAAACGTGTGCGCCGATTGACTAAGGGTTCCTGGGTCAAGCTGATCTGCCCAGGGTAAGTCGGGACCTAAGGCGAGGCCGACAGGCGTAGTCGATGGACAACCGGTTGATATTCCGGTACCCGCTTTGAAACGCCCAATACTGAATCAGGCGATGCTAAGTCCGTGAAGCCGGCCCGATCTCTTCGGAGTTGAGGGTAGTGGTGGAGCCGACGAACCAGACTTGTATTAGGTAAGCGATGGGGTGACGCAGGAAGGTAGTCCAACCCGGGCGATGGTTGTTCCCGGGGTAAGGGTGTAGGCCGTGTGGTAGGTAAATCCGTCACACATTGAGGCTGAGACCTGATGCCGAGCCGATTGTGGTGAAGTGGATGATCCTATGCTGTCGAGAAAAGCCTCTAGCGAGTTTCATGGCGGCCCGTACCCTAAACCGACTCAGGTAGTCAGGTAGAGAATACCGAGGCGTTCGGGTGAACTATGGTTAAGGAACTCGGCAAAATGCCCCCGTAACTTCGGGAGAAGGGGGGCCATCACTGGTGATCCGATTTACTCGGTGAGCTGGGGGTGGCCGCAGAGACCAGCGAGAAGCGACTGTTTACTAAAAACACAGGTCCGTGCGAAGCCGTAAGGCGATGTATACGGACTGACGCCTGCCCGGTGCTGGAACGTTAAGGGGACCGGTTAGTGCACTTTCGGGTGTGCGAAGCTGAGAACTTAAGCGCCAGTAAACGGCGGTGGTAACTATAACCATCCTAAGGTAGCGAAATTCCTTGTCGGGTAAGTTCCGACCTGCACGAATGGCGTAACGACTTCTCGACTGTCTCAACCATAGGCCCGGTGAAATTGCACTACGAGTAAAGATGCTCGTTTCGCGCAGCAGGACGGAAAGACCCCGGGACCTTTACTATAGTTTGATATTGGTGTTCGGTTCGGCTTGTGTAGGATAGGTGGGAGACTTTGAAGCGGCCACGCCAGTGGTTGTGGAGTCGTCGTTGAAATACCACTCTGGTCGTGCTGGATGTCTAACCTGGGTCCGTGATCCGGATCAGGGACAGTGTCTGATGGGTAGTTTAACTGGGGCGGTTGCCTCCTAAAGAGTAACGGAGGCGCCCAAAGGTTCCCTCAGCCTGGTTGGCAATCAGGTGTTGAGTGTAAGTGCACAAGGGAGCTTGACTGTGAGACCGACGGGTCGAGCAGGGACGAAAGTCGGGACTAGTGATCCGGCAGTGGCTTGTGGAAGCGCTGTCGCTCAACGGATAAAAGGTACCCCGGGGATAACAGGCTGATCTTCCCCAAGAGTCCATATCGACGGGATGGTTTGGCACCTCGATGTCGGCTCGTCGCATCCTGGGGCTGGAGTCGGTCCCAAGGGTTGGGCTGTTCGCCCATTAAAGCGGTACGCGAGCTGGGTTTAGAACGTCGTGAGACAGTTCGGTCCCTATCCGCTGTGCGCGTAGGAATATTGAGAAGGGCTGTCCCTAGTACGAGAGGACCGGGACGGACGAACCTCTGGTGTGCCAGTTGTCCTGCCAAGGGCATGGCTGGTTGGCTACGTTCGGAAAGGATAACCGCTGAAAGCATCTAAGCGGGAAGCCTGCTTCGAGATGAGTATTCCCACCACCTTGAGTGGTTAAGGCTCCCAGTAGACGACTGGGTTGATAGGCCAGATGTGGAAGCCCGGTAACGGGTGGAGCTGACTGGTACTAATAGGCCGAGGGCTTGTCCTCAGTTGCTCGCGTCCACTGTGTTG
>NZ_JBFALP010000045.1:0-3203 GCF_040660235.1 Streptomyces sp. NPDC049970
CCCGCAGCGCCGGGCGACGTGCCGCAGGTGCGGTGGGGCGGCGGAGCGGCGCCCGGCGGAGTGGCGTCCGCGGGGGACCGTCCGGTCTGAGCGGGCTACGCATCACGCATCGAAGGCCGCATCCGGCAGCGTGCGCCGGGTGCGGCCTTCGTATGGGTGCCGGAGGCTCTCGGGCGGGGAGCCTCCGGCCGCGCGGTCAGCGGTCCACGAGACGGTCGAACTGCGTGGTGGTGTGCCGCAGATGGGCCACCAGCTCGTCGCCGACCTTGGGTTCCGGGGCGTCCGCCGGGATGAAGAGGATGGAGACCTGCATGTGCGGCGGCTCGGCGAACCAGCGCTGCTTGCCGGCCCAGACGAACGGCGACAGATTCCGGTTCACGGTGGCCAGGCCGGCCCGGGCGACCCCCTTGGCCCGCGGCATGACGCCGTGCAGCGCCTTCGGCGCCTCCAGGCCCACACCGTGGGACGTGCCGCCCGCCACCACGACCAGGAACCCGTCGGAGGGGGCCTTCTGCTGCCGGTAGCCGAAGCGGTCGCCCTTGGACACCCGGGTGACGTCCAGCACCGCGCCGCGGTACTCGGTGGCCTCGTGGTCGCCGAGCCACAGCCGCGTGCCGATCCGGGCGCGGAACCGGGTCTGCGGGAACTGCTGCTGCAGGCGGGCCAGTTCCTCGGTCTTGAGGTGGCTGACGAACATGGTGTGCAGCGGGAGCCGGGCCGCCCGCAGCCGGTCCATCCAGCCGATGACCTCCTCCACAGCGTCCGAGCCGTCGGTACGGTCCAGCGGCAGGTGGATGGCGAAGCCCTCCAGGCGCACGTTCTCGATGGCGGCGTGCAGCTGCGGCAGGTCCTGCTCGGTGACCCCGTGCCGCTTCATCGAGGACATCACCTCGATGACGACCCGCGCCCCCACCAGGCCGTACACGCCGTCGACCGACGACACCGAGCGGATCACCCGGTCCGGCAGCGGCACCGGCTCCTCGCCACGCCGGTAGGGCGTGAGCACGAGCAGATCGCCGCTGAACCAGTCCTTGATGCGCGCGGCCTCGTACGTCGTGCCGACGGCGAGGATGTCCGCACCCAGGCGGGTGACCTCCTCCGCCAGCCGCTCGTGTCCGAAGCCGTAGCCGTTGCCCTTGCAGACCGGGACCAGTCCCGGGAACTGCTCCTGCACGTGCTTGTGGTGCGCCCGCCAGCGCGCGGTGTCGACATAGAGCGTGAGCGCCATGGCCGGACCGGAACCTTTCTCGTGGCTGCGGTGTGTCAGAAGTAGGGATGAGGTCGACGGAGTCGAAGCGGGAAATGCGAGGTCAGCGGCGGGACATGTAAATGTCCAGCGCCTTGTGGAGCAGCTTGTTCAGCGGGAAGTCCCACTCGCCGAGATACTCGGCGGCCTGCCCACCGGTGCCGACCTTGAACTGGATCAGACCGAAGAGGTGGTCGGACTCGTCCAGCGTGTCGGAGATGCCCCGCAGGTCGTAGACGGTGGCGCCGAGCGCATAGGCGTCGCGCAGCATCCGCCACTGCATGGCGTTCGAGGGCCGGACCTCACGGCCGATGTTGTCGGAGGCGCCGTAGGAGTACCACACGTGGCCGCCGACGATCAGCATCGTCGCCGCGGCCAGGTTCACGCCGTTGTGCCGCGCGAAGTACAGCCGCATGCGGTTGGGGTCCTCGGTGTTCAGCGCCGTCCACATGCGCTGGAAGTACGACAGCGGGCGGGGCCGGAAGTGGTCGCGCACGGCCGTGATCTCGTACAGCCGCTGCCACTCCTCCAGGTCGTGGTAGCCGCCCTGGACGACCTCCACGCCGGCCTTCTCCGCCTTCTTGATGTTGCGGCGCCACAGCTGGTTGAAGTTCTTGTGCACCTCTTCCAGGGAACGGTTGGCCAGCGGCACCTGGAAGACGTAGCGCGGCTGGACGTCACCGAAGCCGGCACCGCCGTCCTCGCCCTGCTGCCAGCCCATCCGGCGCAGCTTGTCGGCGACCTCGAAGGCACGGGGCTCGATGAAGTCGGCCTCCATGTCCCGCAGGCGCTTGACGTCCGGGTTCTGGATGCCCTTCTTGATGGTGTCCGCGTTCCAGCGGCGGATGATCACCGGCGGGCCCATCTTCACCGAGAAGGCGCCCTGCCGCTTCAGGTGCGCCAGCATCGGCTGGATCCAGTCGTCGAGGTTCGGTGCGAACCAGTTGATGACCGGACCCTCGGGCAGATAGGCGAGATAGCGCTTGATCTTGGGCAGCTGCCGGTAGAGGACGAGGCCGACACCGACCAGCTCACCCGTACGGTCGTCGAACCACCCCAGGTTCTCCGAGCGCCATTCCGCCTTGACGTCCGCCCACGCCGGGACCTGCATGTGGCTCGCCGCCGGCAGGCTCTGGATGTAGGCCAGATGCTGCTCTCGACTGATGGTCCTCAGGGTCAGGCTCATTCGGGGCGCTCCTCGGGCTGGCGTGTCCCCATGGATCAGGGGCTCCGGCTCTCGGCAGAGCCTACTGCGCCTGTGATGCGGGCCGGTTGGGCCTGGGCCAACCGGCCCTGTGAAGGGGCACCCGCGGCCGCCCGGGGCGGTGCGCTCAGCCGCCGACGAACCCCGAGGTGAGATCGCTGTGCGCGAGGCCGAGGAAGAGGCCGATCGCGGAGGCGCCGAGGCCGAGGACCAGGCCGAAGCGCTCACGTGTGGTCACCGAGATGAACTGGCCGTATCCGCCGGCCACGACGCCGACGATTCCGGTGCAGACGGTCAGCAGATGGAGCCCCGGGAAAGCGGCGGTGATGAGGGAGACCAGGCCGAGGAGCACGGTCACGGCCAGCAGTGCGTCCGGCAGCGGGTGGGGCTTGCCGTCGGTGGCCAGCAGACCGCTGCGCTGTTTGACGGGGCGCATCATCTGAGCCATGGCGGGACCTCCTGTCCGAGGCGATGGGCACTTCGCCCTGCATCACCCGATGTGTACAGATTGTGTCCCCTCAGGCCCGGATTTCAACCGTACGGCGGTTGCCGGGTAGTCTGTAGCTTCTGCACTGGTGCCCGTCGTCCGGTACGGCCGAGTGGACCCCTCTGTCAGTGGGGCCTGGTTTACTCGGTGACACCGGTGCCAACGCATCATGACCCTCCTGCCACGGAACGACCGTGGCCGCTGAGTCCAAAGGAGGTGGGTTCCACATGCGTCACTACGAGGTGATGGTCATCCTCGACCCCGAT
>NZ_JBFALP010000046.1:0-3189 GCF_040660235.1 Streptomyces sp. NPDC049970
GGCCCCGTACTGCTCCAGGGCCTTCTCGACGGCGATCACGGCACGGTCCACGCCCGCGCAGTAGCCACGGGGCGCGGCGAGCAGGACACGGCGGGCAGGAGTTGCAGTCATGCGTCCCATCGTAAGGCCGTACCGAACAGGCGCCGGATCGGCGGGGTCGGGAGACTGATGCGTACACAATCCAGCGACGGAGGCTTCATGGCGGGCACCGGCAGCACGGCCGAGGGAAAGCTGCGGCGCACACTCGGGTTCCGGGACCTGGTGGTCTACGGGCTGCTGTTCATCGCCCCGATGGCCCCGGTCGGCGTGTTCGGCACGCTGGACGCCAAGTCCCACGGGGCCGTCGCACTGGTGTACCTGGTGGCGACCGTGGTGATGGCCTTCACCGCGTTCAGCTACGCCCAGATGGTCCGTGTCGCGCCCCTGGCCGGGTCGGTCTTCGCGTACGCCCGCAAGGGCCTCGGTGAGGGTCCGGGGTTCATCGCGGGCTGGATGGCGATGCTCGACTACCTGCTGATCCCGGCGGTCGCCTACCTGTTCTCCGGGATCGCGATGAACGCGCTGGTTCCGGAGGTGTCGCGGTGGGTGTGGACGGCGATCGCCGTCGTGGTGACGACGCTCCTCAACCTCTGGGGGGTGCGCGCGGCGGCGCGGGTGGGTTTCGCGGTGCTCGCCATGGAGATCGTGGTGCTGCTGGTGTTCGTGGTGTCGGCGGTGGTGGTGCTGGCCAGGGACGGGGCGGAGCGCGGTTGGCTGACTCCGCTGACCGGGGACACGGGATTCACGATGACCGCGGTGCTGGGGGCGGTGTCCGTCGCGGTGCTCTCGTACCTGGGCTTCGACGCGATCGCCTCCTTCGCCGAGGAGGTGACGGGCGGTTCGGCGAAGGTGGCGCGGGCGCTGCTGTTCTGCCTGGCGCTGGCCGGGGTGCTGTTCGTGGCCCAGTCGTATCTGGCGGCACTGCTGGAGCCTGTGTCATCGGCCGAGCTGGCGGCGGACCCGGTGAAGCAGGGCTCCGCCTTCTACGACGCGGTGGACGCCTCCGTCGGCACCTGGCTGCACGACCTGGTGGCCGTCAGCAAGGCCATCGGTGCGGCCTTCGCCGCCCTGGCGGGGCAGGCCGCGGCCGGGCGCCTGCTGTTCGCGATGGCCCGGGAGCGCCGCCTCCCCTCGTTCCTGTCGCGGGTCGACCCCGGGTCCGGGGTGCCGCGCGTGGCGCTGATGTGCGCGGCGGTGGTGACGCTGGTGGCGGCGGTGTGGGCGGCCCGGCGCGACGACGGACTCGACCATCTGGTGTCGGTGGTGAACGTCGGCGCGCTCACGGCGTTCGTGCTGCTGCACGCCTCGGTGGTGGGCTGGTTCGCCGTACGCAGGATGGAGGGACCGCCGAGCTGGTGGCGCCATGTGCTGATGCCGGCGATCGGTGCCGCCGTCCTGGTCGCGGTGATCCTGGAGGCGACGACGAGCGCGCAGCTGGTGGGGCTGTGCTGGCTGGGGATCGGGCTCGTGGTGCTCGCGGTGCAGTGGGGGCGGCGGGCCGCCTGATTGTCGGTGCGGGCCGATACGCTCGCCCGTATGGCTCTCACTACGTCCCCGGAAGCCCCGCTGCCCGTAGGCGACGTGTCGCGGCTGATCGGCGGGTGGATCGACCGGCTCGGCGCGGTCTGGGTCGAGGGGCAGATCACCCAGCTGTCGCGCCGGCCGGGTGCCGGGGTGGTGTTTCTGACGCTGCGCGACCCGTCCCACGACATCTCGGTGAGCGTCACCTGCTTCCGTCAGGCCTTCGACCGGATCGCCGATGTGGTGACCGAGGGCGCGCGGGTCGTCGTCCTCGCCAAGCCCGAGTGGTACGCCCCCCGGGGGCAGTTGTCCCTGCGGGCGACGGAGATACGGCCGGTCGGCATCGGCGAGCTGCTGGTGCGGCTCGAGCAGCTGAAGAAGTCGCTGGCGGCCGAGGGGCTGTTCGCCCTGGACCGCAAGAAGCCGCTGCCGTTCCTGCCGCAGCTCATCGGCCTGGTCTGCGGGCGGGCGTCGGCGGCCGAGCGCGATGTGCTGGAGAACGCCCGGCGGCGCTGGCCCGCGGTGCGCTTCGAGGTGCGCAACACGGCCGTGCAGGGTGTGCACGCGGTGAACCAGGTGGTCCAGGCGGTCAAGGAGCTGGACGGACTGCCGGACGTCGACGTGATCGTCGTCGCCCGTGGCGGCGGCAGTGTGGAGGATCTCCTGCCGTTCTCCGACGAGGAGCTGATCCGGGCGGTGGCCGCCTGCCGCACGCCGGTGGTCTCTGCCATCGGACACGAGCCGGACTCGCCCCTGCTGGATCTGGTGGCCGATGTGCGGGCGTCGACACCGACGGACGCGGCGAAGAGGGTCGTGCCGGACGTGGGCGAGGAGCTCGATCGTGTGCAGCAGCTGAGGGACCGGGGGCTGCGGACGGTGCGGGGCCTGATCGAGCGGGAGGAGCGGGGGCTGGCGCACGCGCTGGGCCGCTCGTCGATGGAGCGCCCGCACCGGATGGTGGACGAGCGGGCGGCGGAGGTGGACGCCCTGGCCGGGCGCGGTCGCCGGGTGCTGGGGCATCTGCTCGACCGAGCCGACTCGGAACTCGCGCACACCAGGGCCCGGGTGGTGGCGTTGTCGCCCGCGGCGACGCTGGAGCGGGGTTACGCGGTGCTGCAGCGGCCGGACGGTCACGTGGTGCGCTCCCCCGCGGATGCCGGTGCGCCGGGCGAGGAGTTGCGGGCACGGGTGTCGGAGGGCGAGTTCACGGTCCGGGTGGCGGAGTGAGGGGCGGGGATCGTCGGACCCCGCGCATAGGGTGGACGGCATGACGGACGACGGGACGACGACGGCCGCCGCGGCGGGCACGCTCGGGTACGAGCAGGCACGGGACGAGCTGATCGAGGTCGTACGCCGCCTGGAGGCGGGCGGCACGACGCTGGAGGAGTCGCTGGCCCTGTGGGAGCGCGGCGAGGAGCTGGCGAAGGTGTGCCGGCACTGGCTGGAGGGTGCTCGCGCCCGGCTGGACGCGGCGCTGGCACACCCCGAGGAGCCCGCGGGGGACGGCGGCGGGACGGGCTGAGCGCCCCGAGCCGCCCTGGGACTGTCGGGCGCCACGACGGTGACGCGGCAGAAACCCGTCGCTGCGGTCGTACTCACGTGTCTGGTCCCCCTGATTCGCGGTTGCGC
>NZ_JBFALP010000047.1:0-2801 GCF_040660235.1 Streptomyces sp. NPDC049970
CAGGGAGTTGCCTCAATGTCATCCGCACCTCGACGACTCGCGACACGACGACAGTGTGCTTCTCCAGCGGGTCCCCGAGGTCGAGGACGCCCTCGTCCCGCAGCCGCATGACGAGTACGGCGGTGAAGGTCTTGGTGATCGATCCGATGCGGTACTGGGTGGTCTCGTCGGGGACGTGGCCGCCGACCCCCGCACGGGCACCGTGCCAGACCGTCCGTCCGTCCCGTACCACCGCGGCGACGAGCGACGGCGCCCGCCCCTCGGCCTGGGCCACGGCGATCCGGTGCGACAGGGCCCGGCGGGTGCCGGGCAGCAACTCATCCTCACGTGATGTCATTCCCCCAGTCCATCGGGTGGGACCGCACCCCGTCGAGCCCATTTCATCGCTCGGCCGCCGCGCGGCCCACCACCCGCGTGAAACCGCACGGCAGGGGCAGTCAGGACTGAAAGACCATCAGCAGATGTTTTCCGAAATCGGTGTTCCCGAAATCGGTGGGGTGTGTGGTCAGTCAGGAGTGCCCGCCGGGGAAGTGCGTCAGCCGCGCGCCCAGACACTCGGCCAGGAAGGCGGCCGGACAGTAGGGCAGCTCGCCGCGTGAGTCCTCTCCGCACGCGAGCACAAGCCGGTCCGCCGGCGCCCCGGCACACCCCGGGTCAGGTCTGGGCCATGTCCACGAACCGCGAGTAGTGCCCCTGGAAGGCGACCGTGATCGTCGCCGTGGGGCCGTTGCGGTGCTTGGCGACGATCAGGTCGGCCTCGCCGGCCCGCGGGGACTCCTTCTCGTAGGCGTCCTCGCGGTGCAGCAGGATGACCATGTCGGCGTCCTGCTCGATGGAGCCGGACTCACGCAGGTCGGACACCATCGGCTTCTTGTCGGTGCGCTGCTCGGGACCGCGGTTGAGCTGGGAGAGCGCGATGACCGGAATCTCCAGCTCCTTGGCGAGCAGCTTGAGGTTCCGGGACATCTCCGAGACCTCCTGCTGACGGCTCTCGGCCCGCCGGGTGCTGCCCGACTGCATCAGCTGGAGGTAGTCGATGACGACCAGTTTGAGGTCGTTGCGCTGCTTCAGGCGGCGGCACTTGGCGCGGATCTCCATCATCGACAGGTTCGGGGAGTCGTCGATGTAGAGCGGAGCCGCCGAGACGTCCGGCATCCGGCGGGCCAGCCGGGTCCAGTCGTCGTCGGTCATCGTGCCCGAGCGCATGTGGTGCAGAGCGACGCGGGCCTCGGCGGACAGCAGGCGCATCGCGATCTCGTTGCGGCCCATCTCCAGCGAGAAGATGACGCTCGGCAGGTTGTGCTTGATCGCCGCCGTCCGGGCGAAGTCCAGCGCGAGGGTGGACTTGCCCATGGCGGGGCGGGCGGCGATGACGATCATCTGACCGGGGTGCAGGCCATTGGTCAGCGCGTCAAAGTCGGTGAAACCGGTGGGGACACCGGTCATCTCGCCGCTGCGCGAGCCGATCGCCTCGATCTCGTCGAGGGCACCCTCCATGATGTCGCCGAGCGGCAGGTAGTCCTCGCTGGTGCGCTGCTCGGTGACCGCATAGATCTCGGCCTGGGCGCGGTTGACGATCTCGTCGACGTCGTCGTCCGCGGCGTACCCCATCTGTGTGATCCGCGTACCGGCCTCCACCAGGCGGCGCAGCACCGCCCGGTCGTGCACGATCTCCGCGTAGTAGGCGGCGTTGGCCGCCGTGGGCACGGCCTGCACGAGGGAGTGCAGATAGGAGGCGCCCCCCACACGGTTGATCTCGCCGCGTTTGGTCAGCTCGGCGGCGATGGTGATGGGGTCGGCGGGCTCGCCGCGTGCGTAGACGTCGAGGATGGCCTGGTAGATCGTCTCGTGGGCGGGCTTGTAGAAGTCGTGGCCCTTGAGGATCTCGACGACGTCGGCGATGGCCTCCTTCGACAGCAGCATGCCGCCGAGGACCGACTGCTCCGCCTCGAGGTCCTGCGGAGGGACACGCTCGAACGACGACCCCGCGCCGTCCCACCGGTCGTCCTCCCGGCCGCGCTCGTGCTGTTCCTCACGGCGGCCGGCATCGGGGCGCCGACGGGAGGCGGGCAGACGGTCGCCGGGTCCGCTGTCGGCCCACGGGCTGTCCAGGGGCTCGGACATGCTCACCGAGCGACCTCCTCCCGTCCGCCGAGCGGACCTCGCCGTGCGCGTTCTTTCTACGGCACGGCACTGACAGACCGAGAAGCCTCACTCCGGTTCCCGGCGTCATGTCGTGCGGGTGCACCAGCCGGTGTCGAACAGAGCGGGCGCCGGACCACGGTAGGCCCCCGGGCACCGTCAGCCAATCTGGTTATCCACAGGCCATGTGGACGACTGGCCTGATGCTGTGGACAACTCCGCGAAACCTGTGCACGACATGGTGGACAGCGCTGTGAACAAGACCGCGGCTCCCCGGGAAAGACCCCTCCGACCTGGGCTTTTGCCATCCACGGGCTGTGCAGAAGAAAAACTTCCCCCCTCGGCCCACAATCGCTGCGAACGGTGGGCGCATGTGCACGGCATGAGACGGAAAGTAAGGTGCGCATGGGCTTTGCATTCCTTACCTGTGGATGATTGGATTGACGCCCATGACACAGGCCCCCGCACGCCCCACGGCCTCCCGGCGGCGGCACGACCGAGAGATCATCGCCCTGGCTCTCCCGGCCTTCGGCGCGCTGGTCGCCGAGCCGCTCTTCGTCATGGCCGACAGCGCCATCGTCGGTCATCTCGGCACGGCACAGCTCGCCGGACTCGGAGTCGCCTCCGCCCTGCTGACCACCGCCGTCAGTGTCTTCGTC
>NZ_JBFALP010000048.1:0-2510 GCF_040660235.1 Streptomyces sp. NPDC049970
GGTCGGTCCCCGAGGGCTCGGGGGCAGGATGGGGTCATGAGCGTAGTGAAGATCAACGATGCTGTGTCATGACCCACATGACACCACTCATGAAGACCAGCGGTAACGCCGACCGCGTCCGAGCCGTGATCTATGTCCGCCAGTCGAAGCGCCGGGAAGACGACAGCGCCGCCTCGCCGGAGGCCCAGCGGGAGAAGTGCGCCGCCCTGATCGCCGCGAAAGGATGGGACCTGGCGGGCGTCTTTCCCGACGTCGGCCGGTCCGGCTGGGATCCGAAGGTCCAGCGCCCTGGATTCGACGAGATGATGGCCGCCGTGCGCGCGGGCCAGGTCGACGCGGTCGTCGTCTTCGCGCTGTCCCGGCTCACCCGTCAGGGCGCGATGGAAGCCATGCGGATCGAAGAGGAGCTGCGCCGGCACGGCGTCCTTCTGGTCTCCGTCTCCGAACCGTTCCTGGACACGTCGTCCCCGATCGGCGTCGCCATCTTCGGCCTGATCGCTGCCCTGGCGAAGCAAGAGTCCGACATGAAGTCGGCGTACGTCACCGCGACGAAGGAAGGCATCCGCAAGGCAGGCGGTCACACGTCGGGCCCTGCTCCGTACGGCTTCCAGTCGGAGCGCGTCCAGCGGGGGAAGCTGTCCGTCATGCGCCTGGTTCCCGACCCGGTCGAAGCCGGCCACGTCCGGCGGATGGTCGACGCTGCCCTGGCTGGCGAGTCAGCCGCGAGCATCGCGCGCCGCCTGAACGCCGACGAGGTAGCCACGAAGGCGGCCTCCGCGGAGAAGCTGGCCGCGCGCCGGAAGCGTGCCCTGTCCGCACCCTCGAAGGCTCCGGCCTGGACGTCGACGACCGTCCTCCGCATCCTCCGCGACCCTCGCCTGGCTGGCTTCGCGATCGAGTGGACCGGCCGGCGGGACAAGACGGCTGACGCGCCTGGCTCCGCCGGTAAGCGAACCATCCTTCGCGATGACACGGGAGCGCCCCTGGCCGCGCACCAGGGCATCATCGACCCGGAGGTCTTCTGGCGCCTCCAGGCGGTCCTAGACGGGCGGACGCCGACTCAGAAGCGGACCGCTCGCGCTGTGCCGACTCTGCTCGGCGGCATGGGCCTTCTGTTTTGTGGCGTCTGCGGCAGCGTGATGGTCGCGGACCGGCGCAATGGTAGGCGGCTCTACCGCTGCAACCGTGCCTCCGCGGGCCTGGTTCCCGGCCATGGCGGCCTGGCCATCGACATGGCGAAGACCGACGACGTCGTCGCGCGGGACGTCTGGTCTCGGCTGGAAGCACTGGACCCCGCGGACCCGGACGACTTGGAGATCCTGTCGGAGGCCGCCCGTCGCTTCGCTGCCCAGCAGGACAGCGGGGAGCGGGAAGCCGAGCTGGCCGCCGCCAGGGCTGAGCTGGAGCACGTCCGGGCCGCCCTGAAGACGCTGTACGAGGACCGCCAGGAAGGGTTGTACGACGGTCCTACGGGCCGCGAAGCCTTCCGGGAGGCAGTCACCCGCCTGACCGCGCATGAGGAGCGCACAGCGGCGCGTGTGGCCGCGCTGGAGGCCGCGGGCCAGGACGTCGTCGCCATCCCGTCAGACTGGGCCGTCACCGATGGGGACCCGCTGGGCCCCGACAGCACCTGGGCGCTGTGGACCCTGGACGAGCGCCGGGCGTTCATCGCTCTGTTCGTCGACCGCGTCGACATCATGCCGTCCGTTGGTCGGGGGGCCAGGGCCAACACGGAGGATCGGGTGAAGGTCACCTGGGCGTAGCGGCGGAGCGAGGGGCTGCACCGACAGCGAAGGAGCGAGGGGCCGGCCGATGGGGGCTGGCCCCTTTGCTGTGACGGCGGAGAGGTCGCACCCCCTCTGACCAGGCAAGATGCACAAGTAGTAGTAGTGTTTGTTACGGAACTCGAGCAACTACTACTACTACCCCTTTGTTCACCAGCTCGTCGTTCTTCGGCTTAACCCCCTAACGTCGTGGTCCCTCGCGTTTCGTAACCAGCCCGGGGCAACCGCGCTCCGGCCGCTTCCGCCCTCCTGGCCCCGTCCGCTGTCGCGCCGACCTGGCTGAGGAACCTGCGGGGAACGATCCGGCCTAGGACGCCCAGGAAGGGCCCCAGACGCCCGTCTCCCGCGCTGGCAGGGTAGGGCTGGGCAGTTGGTCCGGCGGGGGCCTGACAGCGTCTGAGATGACTTCCCCGCCCTTCTGAGGCTCATCGCCGGCATAGAAGTGCGAGCACCTCCCCGCCAGGGGACATCCTCACCGGACAGTGGGTAGAGGCGCTTCACCGCGCTCTCCCGTGGCCGCCTGCGACGCCAGGCCACGCGCACAGTCTTGGGCCATCGGTCCGCCCCCTGGAGTCGCAGCCGGGGAGGGCGTTGACCGGTGGCCCATCTTTGTTTTCCCGCCTGGGCCCAGCGGTCCGGGGGTACCCTGCGGCGCCCAGGCGGGAGGCAGCTTCGCGGCCTCAGCAACCGCGAAGGGCGGCTTCGGCCGTCCGTCTTCCAGCGCGT
>NZ_JBFALP010000049.1:0-2365 GCF_040660235.1 Streptomyces sp. NPDC049970
AGCTGCCGCCAGCTCGCCCTGGCCGTGCCGGCCTGCGCCGCGGTCTGCTGCAGCCGCGGCGCCTTCGGCATCCGCACCGTCGCCATCAGGGCCACCAGCAGCAGGAACACCGCGGCCTGGAGCGAGAACAGCAGGGTGAAGGAGGACAGCCGTGTGGTGTCCACCAGGTGACCGCCGATGAGCCCGCCGACACCCAGCCCCAGGTTCTGCAGGAAGAACTGCATGGCGAACGCCCGCGACCGGTTCTCCGCCGTGGAGCAGTCCACGATCATCGTGGCCAGCGCGGGCTGCATCACCGCCTGTCCCGCACCGAGGGCGGCCGCCGACAGCAGCACCGGCGCGACCCCGCCCGACAGCCCCAGGCACAGCGACCCCAGCGCGGCCAGGACCAGGGCGGCGAGCAGGACCTGAAGCGGTCCGCGCCGCACGATCGCCCGGCCGGCGAACGGCAGCACGACCAGCGCGGCCGCCGCGAACACGGCGAGGACCAGCCCCGCCGTCACCGATCCCAGCCCCCGTACCTGTGCCACGTAGACGTACAGATACGGGACAGTGAAACCGAGCCCGAACGCGCTGAGTGCGTTGCCCACGTGGATCCGGCGCATCGGTGCACCCACCGCCCTGGTCACGTTCCCCTCTCTTCTCTCCGCTCGTCGTGGCTCGTCGACCGAGATCCTTGCCGAGCCTCGGTAGTGAGACCTGAAGACTTCGAACCTAAAATTCGAAGCTAAAGAGTACACAGTGAAGGACTTCAACGCCAATCAGTCGCGTGCGATACTGCGGACATGGGAGAGACCGACGGCAGCATCGACAGCATCGGCAGCGAGCCGACCCTCGAGGAGCAGATCGCCGCCTACCAGCGCGAGTTCCAGGACCTCGACCCCCAGGTGGAGAAGATCGTCTCCGCGCTCGGCCGCCTGAACCGCCGGATGAACGTCGCCTACGGCCGGCAGACCGCTGCCCTCGGTATCACCAATGCCGACTGGGAGGTCCTCAAGGCGCTGGTGCTCTCCGGCCCGCCCTACCGCATGGGCCCCAGCGACCTCGCCAAGCGTCTGGGGCTGACCCCGGCCGCGATGACCCACCGCATCGACCGCATGGTCGCCGAGGGCCTGGTCACCCGGGAGCGCGACGAGTCCAACCGGGTCCGCGTCATCGTCGAGCTGACCCCCGAGGGTCGCGCGAAGTGGCTGGAGGCCATGCGCCTGGCTTCCGTCTTCGAGGGTGATCTGCTGCAGGATCTCTCCCCGGAGGAGCGCACGACTCTCGGCGAGGTGCTGACCAGGCTGCTGCGCCGGGTCGAAGACGCCCAGCCGGACGCCGGCGGCCGGCTCACCGACCTGGACTGAAAAAATCTTGACACGACGGCTTGACGCGCCCCTCGCTGATCCGTAAGGTTCTTCGGGTTGTCACGGGGCCGTCGAGCTTCCAGGGCAGCATCCTCGCCGCACGAGCGGCACACCAACCCTCAGCACGATCACCCCGTCGGGTCGATTTCGGCGTGCCCGGAATCAATTCGCACGGGACTTCGCGTTTCCAGATCCGGATCCGCACGGACCCGATTGGGAATCGCGGAAGGAATCGGCTAAGGTTTGAGGCGTCGGAAGGGCCCAACAGCCCGGAAGACGAACCCCGCTGACCGGGGATCAGCTCGAAAGAGATCTGATAGAGTCAGAAACGCAGGAAAGGGAAACGCGAGAGCGCGAACCTGGAAAGCGGAAACCGCCGAGGACATCGGATCGGAAAGATCTGATAGAGTCGGAGACACCGAAGGGAAAACGCCCGGAGGAAAGCCCGAGAGGGTGAGTACGAAGGAAGCGTTCGTTCCTTGAGAACTCAACAGCGTGCCAAAAGTCAACGCCAGATATGTTGATGCCCCGTCTGCCGAAGCTTCGGTTTCGGTGACTGGGTTCCTTTGAAAACACAGCGAGGACGCTGTGAACCGGAGGGATTATTCCTTCCTCTGGTTCCGCTCCCGTGTGTGTGAACCGGATCACCGGTAGGCATTCACGGAGAGTTTGATCCTGGCTCAGGACGAACGCTGGCGGCGTGCTTAACACATGCAAGTCGAACGATGAAGCCCCTTCGGGGGTGGATTAGTGGCGAACGGGTGAGTAACACGTGGGCAATCTGCCCTGCACTCTGGGACAAGCCCTGGAAACGGGGTCTAATACCGGATACGACACAGGGAGGCATCTCCTCTGTGTGGAAAGCTCCGGCGGTGCAGGATGAGCCCGCGGCCTATCAGCTTGTTGGTGAGGTAACGGCTCACCAAGGCGACGACGGGTAGCCGGCCTGAGAGGGCGACCGGCCACACTGGGACTGAGACACGGCCCAGACTCCTACGGGAGGCAGCAGTGGGGAA
>NZ_JBFALP010000050.1:0-2335 GCF_040660235.1 Streptomyces sp. NPDC049970
CATAGAACGCCGTCACAAACGCCACCGGAACCGAAGCAGCCTCCACAAACGACCACCCCTCCGGAACCCCCACCACCACCCGCTCATCCACCACGACGGAGGACCGGAAGCCGTCCTGCCAGACGCCCATCACACGGTCGCCGACCGCTACGCCGGTCACACCGGAGCCGACCCCGGTGACCACACCGGCGCCCTCGCTGCCCAACCGCGCGTTCTCCGCATCCGGATACAAGCCCAAAGGGATCAGCACGTCACGGAAGTTGAGCCCCACGGCCCGGATCTCGATGCGGACCTCATGCTCGTCCAGGGTGCGGTCGTTCTCGGTGTCCTGCGTCGGACTCCAGACGATCCCCTCCAGCGTGCCGTTCCCGGCATGCGCGAGCCGGTGCTCCAGGGCCGGGTCCGTGTCGCGCGTCGTGGCGGACTCCGCCCGCTCGGGCGTCGGGGCGGGCCCGTCGTCCGGCGCCAGCGGTGCGTGGCCCCGCACCAGTCGCGGGGCGAGGATGTCGTCCCCCCGGAGAGCGAGTTGGGGCTCGTCCGTGGACAGTGCGCGCAACACGGTGCCGGGTGCCGTGGCCGTCTGGTCGAGTACGTCGAGGAGGACGAGGCGGCCGGGGTGCTCGGTCTGTGCCGAGCGCACCAACCCCCACACGGGTGAGGCGGCGAGATGGTCCATGCGTTCGCCGTCGTGGACCTGTACCGCTCCGCCGGTGACGAGGACCAGCCTCGACTCGGTGAACCTCTCGCAGGCCAGCCACTGCTGCACCATCTCCAGCGCGTGCAGGGCGGCACGCTCGGCCATCGCTGCCATGCCGGCACCGGTGTCGGGGGACGCGTCGGCCCGCAGGTCCACCAGGACGTGGCCGGGTGCCGGGAGATCCCCGTGGGCCAGACGGTCATCCAGCGCGGCCAGGTCGGCGCATCCGGCGTGGTCCGGGTCCGTCACGGGCAGCCCCGCGGACGTCTCGCCGAGCACCGCGACGCGCGGGGTCTCCGCGTCCCGGTCCGGCGCGGACACCGGGGTCCAGGCCACCCGGTAGGCGGCGGCTGCCCCGTCCTCCGGCGGCGCGGGCAGGCGTGCCTCGTCGAGCGGGCGGGTCAGCAGTCCTTCGGCGGACAGGACGGGCAGGCCCGCGCCGTCCGTGGCCCGTAGCGAGAAGGCGCCCTCTGCGGTCGGGGTGAGACGTGCCCGAAGCCGCGTCGCACCGGTGGCATGGAGCGTGACACCGGTCCACAGGAACGGCAAACGGCCGAGGCCCTCGTCCTCGGCGCACGCCGGCCAGGCGTGCAGGACGGCGTCGAGGAGCGCCGGATGGACGCCGAAACCCGTCACATCGGTCTCGGTCAGGGTGGCGTCGGCGAACAGTTCGCCGTCGGAGCCACGCCACACCTCCGTGAGTCCCTGGAACTCCGCCCCATAGGTGAGGCCTTGCGCGTTCAGCCGCTCGTAGAGTCCGGTGATGTCCACGCGTTCGGCGTCCGCCGGGGGCCGGCTCTCCGGGCGGGCCCGGCCTTCGTGGCCCGTGCTCGTCACCAGGGTCGCCCGCGCATGCCGTACCCAGTCCGTTTCCCCGGACGCGGACTCCTGGGGTCGGGCGTGGACGTCCACCGCCCGGCTACCGTCCTGCGCGGCTCCGGCCACGAGCACCTGTACATGGGTGGTCCGGGACGCGTCCAGGAGCAGGGGTGTCTCGAGGGTCAGTTCCTCGATCCGGTCGCAGCCGACCGCGTCACCGGCGCGCAGGACCATGTCCAGCAGGGCCGTGCCGGGCACCAGCACCCGGCCGCGTACGGCATGGTCGCGCAGCCACGGCTGTTCCCGCAGGGACAGGCGCCCGGTGAGCAGGACACCGCCGGTGCCGGGCAGTGTCACCGCGCTGCCGAGCAGGGTGTGCCCCGTGCTCTGTGTGCCGTCCTGGTGCGCGTGCCTGCCGCGGCGCGCGGGGCCGCTGTCCGTCACCCAGTAGCGCTTGCGTCGGAAGGCGTACGTGGGCAGTTCGACCGGTCGCACCGGACGGCCGTCGTAGGCGCGGGCCCATTGCACCGGCACTCCCGTCACGAAGGCCTCGGCAACCGACCGCAGCAGGCGTGGCCGGCCTCCGTCGTCGCGATGCAGGGTTCCCGTGACGGTCGCCTCCGTCCCGTGGTCCTCGGCGGTGACCTGCACGCCGGTGGTGAGAACCGGGTGCGCGCTCACCTCGACGAACCTGCGGAATCCCGCGTCGAGGAGGGCCCGTACGGCTTCTTCGAATCGGACCCGGTGGCGGAGGTTGCGTACCCAGTACGCGGCGTCCGGTACCTCGTCACCGAGCCAGTCACCCGTGACCGTCGAGAA
>NZ_JBFALP010000051.1:0-2229 GCF_040660235.1 Streptomyces sp. NPDC049970
GTGGGGATGTCGATGTTGCCGACGCCCCTGAGCCCCTTGGTGATGTCGCCGATCTTCGACAGTCCCGCGCCCGCGCCCTTGGCGATGTAGGTCATGGGGTCGATGAAGTGGCCCGCCTTGCCGGCGAGCGAGATCGCCCGGGCGGCCGCGCCGGCCTTGCCCGCACCCGCGGCCGCACCACCCGCGCCACCGGTGAACACGGTGGTCAGCACGTTGAAGGTGACCGCTCCGGCGGCACGGGCGGGGTTCTTGCCCCACTCGTCCCAGGCGACCAGCGCCTTGCCGGTCTCCTTCATCGCGGTGCGCGAGTCACGGATCCAGGAGGGCAGCTTGTCGTCCGGCAGGGTCCAGAACGCCGCGCCCACTCCGGGGATCGCGGTCAGGGCGATACCGGTGGCGAGCTGGGCCAGGCCCTTCCACGCCTGCCCCATCGCCTCCCAGCCACCGAACCCGACCAGCGTGCCCAGACCCTTGATCGTCCCCCACACACCGTCGACGATCAGACCGTCCCACACGAACGACTTGACCCAGTGACCGATCTCCCACGCGTGATGCTTCTCCTCGACCGGCTCACCCCAGGGAACCTTCGCGTTCTTCAGGTCCTCGGCGTTGAACCCGTACTGGTTCTTCTTCTCCGAACCATCGCCCGCGACCATCTGGGTGCCGTGCCACAGCGCGGTGATCTTGTTGTGGCAGGTGCGCTCCGCCGCCCAGAACGCCGCCACCGTCTGCGTGATCTCGTCCCGGATCCGGTTGTGCTCGTCGACCTTGTCCCCGTCGTACTCCCACTCGTCGTCGTCCTTGACCGAATCGACGAACGCGACCGCCTCCCGCTTGAGGTCCTCCAGCTTCTTCACCAAAGGACGCACCTCGGTCGCATACCCCGACAGCGCGCCCGACACCTTCTGCAGATCGTCCGCGAACGCCCCCGCCCGGTCCTTCACCGGCACCGTCGTCGCGAACAACTGCTCCGCCTCAGGCGCCTTGTAATACGCCGACAACCCCTGGAACCGGCTGTGGACGTCCGACCCCGTCCCCCGGATATGACCCGCATCCTTCGTCAGCGCCGCACAATCCCGCTCCAGCGCATCCAGATCCCCCGTGAACTGCGGGATCTCCTCCGGCTTGATCACGCCTTCGCCGCCTTCCCGCCACCACCGGGCATGTCCACCTTCGGCGCACCCAACGCCTTGTGCTGCGCCTCCGCCGCCATCTGCTCATCCCCCCGCAGATACGCCGTCGTCGCATCCACCACACCCTGCAACGACTTGCCCGCACGCGCCGCGATCCACTGCAGATCCTTCGCCGCACGCTCCGCATACTGCGACAACGCAAGCGCCACCAGACCCCCCTGCGCCTGCTCACCCCCCTTGGCAGGAGCATCCGCCGAGATCGTCCCCGCATGCGTCGCCGCCGACGTCAAATGCTCCCCGTACGACTTCGCATACTTCTCCAGATGCGACGCCGCCTCACCCGTCGTCTTCAACACCTGCGAAATACCCTGCGGCTGCAGATCCCAGCCAGACACCCACAAACCCCCGAAATCCGTGCGACGTCGCGCGTCTTGTCCCGGCGAACCCGCCGGCCGTCCACCCGGCCAGCGGGCGTTCAACGCTCAGCCGTTCGGCCGATGTCTCAGCCTATGGTGCGACCGCAGCCTTCGCCCTCGTCGGCGTCGACTGCATCATCGCGTCGTTCTTCTCCAGCGTCGTCTTCACCAGCTGGATGATGTTCCGCACCTCCTGCGAGGCACGGTTCCACCGCTGCTCCTTGCCGCCGCACTCGTCCGACTTTCCGTCAGCCGAGAGGTAGGCCATCGCGGTTCGCTGACAGTTCCTTGAGCGCGCGTTCTCCCGGATGCGCGGCTGCGAGGTGGCACGCGGCTTCCTCGGACCAGCTCCGATCGACACGCCCCACGGCCTCGATCAGCAACGCCAGTTGGAGGCCGAGGTCATGGCGCGGAGACTCCTCAGTCAGTCGAACCACACCGCGCGCCACGGTCGCCTTGATGACGTCCGGGCAGGCAGCCACCACATCCTGGCGGAGCAGAGAGCTGATATGCCTGTCGAACGGGACACGGTCCGCAACGTTCAGCAACGACTCAGCGGCCTTCAGTCGTTGAGTGGCCGTGCCACGTTCCTCCACCATGTCGGAGCTGTCTCCCACGGCGTCGGCCAAAACACCGAAGGTGTCGTCCTGGCCGTACAGCCTGTCGTACGTAGCACCTCG
>NZ_JBFALP010000052.1:0-2157 GCF_040660235.1 Streptomyces sp. NPDC049970
GCCGCCCTTGACGGCGGCGTCGGCGACGCAGTGGCGCAGATGCTGCTCCAGCAGCTGCAGGGCGAAGGACTGCAGCGCCTTGGTGGAGGCCGAGACCTGGGTGAGTATGTCGATGCAGTAGACGTCCTCGTCGACCATCCGCTGCAGCCCGCGGATCTGCCCCTCGATCCGGCGCAGGCGCTTGAGGTGCTCGTCCTTCTGCTGGTGGTAGCCGTACGTCGCGTGCTGATGCTCGTGCCCGTGCGGCTCGTCGACGGTGGCCCCGGAGGGCGCCGGCACGCCGGCCTCGGTGGTCGTCATCGCGTCCTCCTGTCGGTACACCGTCACCGGGGCCCGATATACCCCTGGCGGGTATATCGTACCGAATTCTCCGCTGCACGGGCCCCTCCAGGAAGATCACCGCGCGGCATGGGTGACACTGGGGAACGGCCCCTTGCGAGAGCCCCGGGCTCTTAGCCGTGGCCGGATGATGCGCTTAGCATCACCCTGACCGACACCGATGCACCCCGAGGACCCCACGTGCGCTTTCGTCTGACCCCCAGGGAGACGAGCTTCTACGACATGTTCGCCGCGTCCGCGGACAACATCGTCGCGGGCTCGAAGCTCCTTTTGGAACTGCTCGGGGCGGACGCCTCCGCCCGGGCCGAGATCGCAGAGCGTATGCGGGCCGCGGAGCACGCGGGCGACGACGCCACGCACGCGATCTTCCACCAGCTGAACTCCTCGTTCATCACGCCCTTCGACCGTGAGGACATCTACTCCCTGGCGTCGTCCCTGGACGACATCATGGACTTCATGGAGGAGGCCGTCGATCTGGTCGTCCTCTACAACATCGAGGAGCTGCCGCGGGGCGTCGAGCAGCAGATCGAGGTCCTGGCCCGGGCGGCGGAACTGACCGCCGAGGCCATGCCGCATCTGCGCACGATGGAGAACCTCACCGAGTACTGGATCGAGGTGAACCGCCTGGAGAACCAGGCGGACCAGATCCACCGCAAACTCCTCGCCCACCTGTTCAACGGCAAGTACGACGCGATCGAGGTGCTCAAGCTCAAGCAGATCGTGGACGTACTGGAGGAGGCGGCGGACGCCTTCGAGCACGTGGCGAACACGGTGGAGACCATCGCGGTCAAGGAGTCCTGAGGCGTCCATGGACACCTTCGCTCTGATCCTGACCATCCTGGTCGCCCTGGGCTTCGCCTACACCAACGGTTTCCACGACTCCGCCAACGCCATCGCCACCTCCGTCTCCACGCGGGCGCTGACCCCGCGGGCGGCGCTCGGCATGGCGGCGGTGATGAACCTCGCCGGTGCCTTCCTCGGCAGCGGCGTCGCCAAGACCGTCAGTGAGGGCCTGATCGAGCCCCCCACCGGCAGCCGGGGCATGGGCATCCTCTTCGCGGCCCTGCTCGGCGCGATCGTCTGGAACCTGATCACCTGGTACTTCGGGCTTCCCTCGTCCTCCTCGCACGCCCTGTTCGGCGGCCTGGTCGGCGCGGCACTCGCCGGCGGCACGGCCGTGCACTGGTCGGGCGTGGTCGACAAGGTGGTCACCCCGATGTTCCTGTCGCCGGTGATCGGCCTGATCGTCGGCTACCTGGTGATGGCGGCCATCATGTGGATCTTCCGCCGCACCAACCCGCACAAGGCCAAGCGCGGCTTCCGCATAGCACAGACCGTCTCCGCGGCCGGCATGGCCCTCGGCCACGGTCTGCAGGACGCCCAGAAGACCATGGGTGTCGTGGTGATGGCCCTGGTCATCGGCGGCGTCGAGACCTACGGCGACCCGATCCCGGTGTGGGTGAAGCTGGTCTCCGCCCTGATGCTGTCGCTGGGCACCTACGCGGGCGGCTGGCGCATCATGCGCACCCTGGGCCGCAAGATCATCGAGCTGGACCCGCCGCAGGGGTTCGCGGCCGAGGCGACCGGCGCGTCGATCATGTTCGGCACCGCGTTCGTGTTCCACGCGCCGATCTCCACCACCCATGTGATCACCTCGGCGATCATGGGCGTGGGCGCCACCAAGCGGGTCAACGCGGTCCGCTGGGGCGTGGCGAAGAACATCGTGGTGGGCTGGTTCATCACCATGCCGGCGGCCGCGATCGTCTCGGCGGTCGTCTTCTGGCTGATAAAGCTGGCGATCCTGTAGGCCGGCCGGCC
>NZ_JBFALP010000053.1:0-2152 GCF_040660235.1 Streptomyces sp. NPDC049970
GCGCCGTCCCCGCCGCGACCGCGAGCTGATCGTCAGCGGCGGGCCCGACACCGTCCACGACGGACCTACGGAGGGAAAGGAGGCGTCCGATGGCTGAGGAGCCCAAGGAGACCAAGCCCGGTTTCCTCAACCCCGTGGCCGGCTTCGGCGTGACCTTCAAGGCCATGTTCAAGAAGCGGCTGACCGAGCAGTACCCGGAGCAGAAGAAGCCCACGGCTCCGCGCTTCCACGGACGGCACCAGCTCAACCGCCATCCGGACGGCCTGGAGAAGTGCGTCGGCTGCGAACTGTGCGCCTGGGCCTGCCCCGCCGACGCCATCTATGTCGAGGGCGCCGACAACACCGACGAGGAGCGCTACTCCCCGGGCGAGCGCTACGGCCGCGTCTACCAGATCAACTACGCCCGCTGCATCCTGTGCGGCCTGTGCATCGAGGCCTGCCCCACGCGCGCGCTGACCATGACCAACGAGTACGAGCTGGCCGACACCAGCCGCGCGAACCTCATCTACACCAAGGAGCAGCTGCTCGCAGGCCTGGAGGAGGGCATGGTCGACACGCCCCACGCCATGTACCCGGGCACCGACGAGCAGGACTACTACCGGGGCCTGGTGACCGAGGCCGCCCCGGGGACGGTGCGTCAGGTCGCCGTCTCCCAGGGCGAGGTGCCGCCCGAGGAGGCGTCCGCCGCCGACGGTCACGAGCAGGCGCCGAAGAAGGTGATCAGCCGATGACCGCACAGCTCGCCGCCTACACCACGTCCACCGGGGAGGCCGTCCAGTTCTGGATCCTGGGCACCATCGCGGTGATCGGCGCCCTGTGCACCGTCTTCCTGAAGAAGGCCGTGCACGCAGCGCTGAGCCTGGCGGGCACCATGATCGTGCTGGCGGTGTTCTACCTCGCCAACGGCGCGTACTTCCTCGGCATCGTGCAGATCGTCGTCTACACCGGCGCGATCATGATGCTGTTCCTGTTCGTGGTGATGCTCGTCGGTGTCACCGCGGCGGACTCGCTGAAGGAGACCATCAAGGGCCAGCGCTGGCTGGCCGCGCTGTGCGGTCTGGGCTTCGGCGTCCTGCTGCTCGCGGGCATCGCCAACGCCTCCCTGAAGGACTTCGCCGGCACCGGCCGGGCCAACGCGAACGGCAACGTCGCCGGGCTGGCGTCCGTCATCTTCACCAAGTACGTCTACGCCTTCGAACTCACCGGCGCCCTGCTCATCACGGCGGCCGTCGGCGCCATGGTCCTCACCCACCGCGAGCGCACCGAGCGGGCCAGGACCCAGCGCGAGCTGTCCGAGCGGCGCGTGCGCGAGGGCACCTATGTGCCGCCGCTGCCCGCCCCCGGTGTGTACGCCCGGCACAACGCCGTCGACATCGCGGGCCTGCTGCCCGACGGCACCCCGTCCGAGCTGACCGTCAACCGGACCCTGCGCGAACGCGGCCAGATCCGGGACGTCTCGGCCGAGGCGCTGAGCGACCTGAAGGCCCTGGAGCGGCGCGCCGCCGAGCGCCTGGAGCGCCCCCAGATCCCGGCGACCTTCAAGCGGACCGAGGAGGCGTCGCAGTGAACCCCGTCAACTACCTGTATCTCGCCGCCGTGTTGTTCACGATCGGCGCCACCGGTGTGCTCATCCGGCGCAACGCCATCGTGCTCTTCATGTGCATCGAGCTGATGCTCAACGCCTGCAACCTCGCGTTCGTCGCCTTCTCCCGGATGCACGGCAACCTCGACGGCCAGATCATCGCCTTCTTCACGATGGTCGTCGCCGCGGCGGAGGTCGTGGTCGGGCTCGCGATCATCGTGTCGCTGTTCCGTACCCGTCACTCGGCCTCGGTCGACGACGCCAGCCTGATGAAGCTGTAAGGGGTCGGAAGAATCGTGGAGAACCTGATTGCGCTGCTGATCGCGGCGCCTCTGCTCGGAGCGGCCGTCCTTCTCGTCGGCGGCCGCCGGCTCGACGCCGTCGGCCACTGGCTGGGCACCCTGCTCGCCGCGGTCTCCTTCGTCATCGGCCTGGTGCTCTTCGCCGGTCTGCTGGGCCGGGGCGCCGACGACCGCACCGTCACCCAGCACCTGTTCAGCTGGATCCCGGTGGCCGGCTTCCAGGCGGACGTCACCTTCCGCCTGGACCAGCTGTCCATGACGTTCGTGC
>NZ_JBFALP010000054.1:0-2019 GCF_040660235.1 Streptomyces sp. NPDC049970
GCAGCTCGGCCTGCGCACGGCGCACCGTCACGGTCCGCCCCTCCACGTCGATGTCCCGGCGCCGTAAGGCCGCCAGCTCCCCGAACCGCAGAGTGGCGAAGGCCACCAGGGGGTTCATCGGTTCCGGTCCACGCCCCCGGTCGCCGACGCCAGCAACTCCAGTGCCTCCTCCCAGCGGAAGCGTTCCGCGCCGCCGCCGGCCTTGGGGCGGTGCGGGTCGTAGGAGCCGATCAGGACGCCCATGTCCCGCAGCCGGTCGAGGCTTTGCCGGTAGGCGGGGTGGGCGGCCTGGGCGGAGTTCACGTAGGGCAGGGCCACAGTCGGGATGCCCAGGCCGTAGGCCTCGCACAGGATGCCCAGGGCGAGGGTGTCCGATATGCCGGCGGCCCATTTGTTGATGGTGTTGAAGGTGGCGGGAGCCACGGCGATCGCGTCCGCCGGCGGCAGGGGACGCGGTTGCCCCGGTGTACGCCAGGCGGAACGGATCGGGTAGCCGGTCTGCGCCTCGATCGCCCTGGTGTCGATGAACCCCAGTGCCTGCGGTGTGGCGATGACGCCGACGTTCCAGTCGGCCTTCTGGGCGGCGGTGATGAGCGTGCCGACGTCAGGGGCCACGCCCGACGCGCACACGACGACGTACAGGAAGGGCTTGGTGTCCAGGGCGGTCGGTTCTGTCACGTGGGGACTCCCAACTGGCGGCTGAAATGATGCAGTTCCGGCAGTGTTCGTCGGCGGTCGCGGGCGGCCATGTCGGCGACCAGGCTGCGGATGTCCGGACGGCGGATGTCCTGGGCGGCGCAGGACTCGGCGATCCTCAGCGCCTGGTAGCCGTCGGCCAGGCGGCCCTGCTGGCTGTAGGCGCGGGCCGTCTCGATCCAGAGTGCGGCGCGGCGCTCGGGGACCGGGATGGGGCGGCGCATGAGGGGCTGTGCCGCCCGCAGGGCGAGGCCGGCGTCGCCGAAGGCCACCAGAGCGCTCAGCTCGTGCAGGGCGACGTTGGTCGGGCTGAAGGTGGCCCACGCGCCGGGCCGGTCGAGAGCGACGTACCGCGAGACGTCCTTCGCTTCGGTGAGGAATTCCTGCGTGGCCGCGCGATCGCCGAGGCGGCTGGCCGCGGTCACGCCGCGCAGGAGCAGCAGTCCTACCGCAGCGAGGTACTGCGGACAGCGCCGGTCGTAGGAGCCGGCGAGCCGGCCGGCGGTGTGCCGGACCAGGGTGACGGCCTGCGTGGCGTGCTGTTCGCGGACCAGGACGTGGGCCTGGACGCGAACGCTGGAGGCGAGGACGACCGGATCTCCCGACCGTTCGGCCTCGGCCATCGCGCGGCCGACGGCGAGCCATGCGGTGCCCTGGTCGTGCCGTTTGAGCAGCAGGCTTGTGGTCGTCTGATACGCCGTGGCCAGGAGCCGGGACACCGTGTCCCTGTTCGTCGCGTCGTCGGCTGCCTGTCGCAGGTCGGCGATCAGGCCGGGGAGGGCGCGCTCCAACTCCGCGTAGTGGCAGGTGTGGAGGAGCCTGAGTGCTGATGCGACGCGGTCGTGCAGGACGGCCGTGTCCTGCGGGTCACCGGTGCCCGGAGGGTCGGCACCGGGCAGGAGGGCCTGGACGAGGGCGGTGTGCGAGGGCGGGGAGCCGGCCGGAGCCGTGAGCGCTGCGATGCTCGCGGAGAGGAAGGTGCGGCGTCGCATGTCGTCAGCCTCCTGATCGGCGGCGGAGACGTCCTGAGGCGGGGCGAGGCCCAACTCGTGCGGCGGGATGTCCAGTTCGCGGGCGACGGCGCGCAGTACGCGGATGTCCTGCGTGCCGCGTCCGCTCTCCAGACGGCTCACCTTGGACTGGTGATACCCGAGCGCTGCGGCCACGTCGTGCTGGGAACGCCGCTGCGACACCCGCGCCCGACGGATGCGTTCCGCGATCCGTCTTGCTTCCTCCTGCGCGTCGGCCATCTGCCGCGGCCCCGTCCACCGTCGCTGATCCTGCCAGCGCGATGCGCTCAGGGGAGGGCGGTGATGCGGTTCC
>NZ_JBFALP010000055.1:0-1586 GCF_040660235.1 Streptomyces sp. NPDC049970
CCGGTGTTGTTGATGACGTGTTCGTACTGTCCTTGGCCGCCGAGGGAGACGACGAGGAGGTCGTGGAACTTGACTCCGGGTTTGACGGGTGCCTGGAATCCGTGTTGCTGGCGGATGGTGGGGTCTACGTTGAAGTAGCAGTAGCTGCCCATGCCCCAGCCCTCGTGGGTGGTGACGGTGTCGGCGACCTTGTAGGCGGCGTATCCCTTGGTGTCGCCGTTCTGGATGGCGGCCTGGTTGGGGGCGTCGTAGGCCTTCTCGTTCTGGAAGAAGATCGTCTTGCCGTTCTCGCCGTACCACTGGACGTCGTACTTGTTGAAGTGTTCGACGAACAGGCCGGTGGCCAGGACGTCGTCGCCGTTGACGCGGAGGCCGTAGTCGGACCGGTTGGTCTCCCAGCCGACTCCGTCGCCGTGGTCGGCGCGCCAGAGCCAGGTGTGGTCGATGATGGTGTCGTCGCTGTTGACGACCATGCCGGTGGTGGCCTTGCCTGCGCCCGCGCCGCCGACCCGGACGAACACGTCCTGGAGGCTGGTGGGGTTGGCGGCGTGGTCGGCGGAGGAATCCTCGGGTCCGACCTCGACGAGCACCGAGGAGTTCTGCGTACCGGCGTCGACCAGGAGTCCGGCGAGCTTGACGCCGTCGACGTCGCCGACCTTGATCGCGGTCACCCCGTTGTCGGGGATGATCGTGGCGAGGCCGAGGCCGAGCGCGACGGTGTTCGCGCGGTCGATCTCGATGGGCTGGTCGACGTGGTAGACGCCCGGGGTGAACAGCAGGTGCAGGCCTTGGTCCACGGCCGCGTTGATGGTCTCGGCGGTCGCTCCCGGCTTCACGACGTAGAACTGGTCCAGCGGGATGGACTGGCCCTGCGGGGTGCCGTTCCAGGAGACGCCGCGTGCGTTGGTGCGTTTGGCGGGGACGAAGACCTTGTAGTCGTTCCCGTCGAGGTAGAGGAACGGCTTCTCGCGGGAGACCGGGGTGGTGTCCAGTGTGGTGTAGGGGGGTTCGGGGAAGCTCTGGGCGGGGGCTCCCTCGACGCCGGAGAAGGTCATGTTCCAGACGCCGTTGCCCCAGCTTCCGACGGAGCTGTCGCGGGTGTACCACTGCTGTTGGGAGTAGGGGCCGACCTGGCCGTCGATCTTGCTGTCGGCGATGTAGCCGCCGCTGGCCCAGCCGTAGCCGTCGGGGGCGAGGTTGAGTCCGCCTTTGACGTGCATGCGGCGGAAGGGGGCGGCTTGGGAGACGGCCCAGCGGTTGGTGCCGTTGACGGGGTTGAGGGCGAGGTTCTCGGCCGAACGCCAGAAGTTCTGGGTGGCGTTGCCGTTGAACCAGCCGGCGTCGACGGTGACGTCACCGTTGAAGGTGGTGTCGTCGGGCTTGAGGCCGAGTCCCGCGATGGAGGTGTAGAAGCCGATCTGCGCGTTGATGTTGCTGTACGTGCCGGGCTTGAACATCAGCGCGTAGCGATCGGTGCCGAACTGTGCCGACTCCTGCTTCTTGAAGATCTCGTCGACCTTGCCCTGGATGTTCGGCGTCGAGGGGTCGAAGACCAGCACGTTGGGCCCGAGGTCACCACCGCCGGG
>NZ_JBFALP010000056.1:0-1484 GCF_040660235.1 Streptomyces sp. NPDC049970
GACGCGGGCGCCCCGGCCGACGCCCGGGCCGGCACGGTGCGTGCCGTGACCGGTGCGGTGCTCACCGCCGCGGGCGCCGTGAGCCTGTACCTGGCCGCGGGCGCGGACAAGGCGTCGGCCGGGTCGGGCTGGCTGGGCATCGGTGTGGTGCTCACCCTGATCGGGTTCGTCGTCGTCGGCCCGGTGCTGGCCGGAGGCCTGGTCCGGGTCCTCGGCGCGCTGCTGCTGCGCGTCTTCGGCCCGGTCGGGCGGCTGGCCGAGCGCAACGCACTGCGCAACCCGCGCCGCACCGGCGCCACCGGAGCCGCCCTGATGATCGGCCTGGCCCTGGTGGCCTGCCTGGCGGTGGTCGGCTCGTCCATGGTGGCCTCCGCCACCGACCAGCTGGACAAGTCCGTCGGCGCCGACTTCATCGTGCAGAGCGACACCGGTGCGGTCATCACCCCGCAGGCGGTCGAGGCGGTGAAGGCCGCTCCGGGCCTGAGCAGGGTCACCGAGCTGAAGGTGCTCGACGTGGACCTGACCACCCCGGACGGTGTCACCACGAAGAACGAGACGATCAGCGCGGCCGACGCGACGTACGCGCAGGACCTGCGCACCGAGACGGTGGCCGGCTCGCTCGCCGACGCCTACCGGCCCGGGTCGATGTCCGTGCCCGAGGGCTTCGCGGACAAGCACGGTGTGCGGGTCGGCTCGACGGTGACGGTCGACTTCCGCGACGGCGGCACGGCACGGCTGACCGTGCGCGCCGTCACCAGCGAGGACGTCGTGCTCGACCAGGGCGCGATGTACGCCTCCATCGACACGGTGGCCCGCTACGTGCCCGCCGAGAAGATGCCGCTGGACGTGCTGCTTCTCGCGGCCGCGCAGGACGGGCAGGAGGCGAGCGCCTACCAGGCACTGAAGTCGGCGCTGCACGACTACCCGCAGTACACCGTGCGCGACCAGACCGACTACAAGAAGGCGCTCAAGGATCAGATCGGCCAGCTGCTGAACATGATCTACGGCCTGCTGGCGCTCGCGATCGTCGTGGCGGTCCTGGGTGTGGTGAACACGCTGGCGCTGTCGGTGGTCGAGCGCACCCGGGAGATCGGGCTGCTGCGGGCGATCGGGATGTCCCGCCGCCAGCTGCGCCGCATGATCCGGCTCGAGTCCGTGGTGATCGCCGTCTTCGGTGCGCTGCTGGGCCTCGGGCTGGGCATGGGCTGGGGCGTGACCGCGCAGAAGCTGCTGGCGCTTCAGGGCCTGACCGTCCTCGACGTCCCGTGGCCGACGATCGGCGCGGTCTTCGTCGGCTCCGCCGTCGTGGGTCTGGTCGCCGCCCTGGCCCCGGCGTTCCGGGCGGGCCGGATGAACGTGCTGAACGCGATCGCCACGGAGTGATCGTCACCGAGCAGCCGGCAAGCGGCCGGCGGACGGGCCGTACCGGACGACCGGACTCGGCCGGACCGGTACCGCGGCTCCCGCCGGGGCGGGCTCGCGAC
>NZ_JBFALP010000057.1:0-1452 GCF_040660235.1 Streptomyces sp. NPDC049970
GCGGGTCCTCCCCGGGGTCCGGTGGGTCGGTCGGCTCGGTGAGGTCGAAGGCCCAGGAGCGGGCGAGGTCGAGGTCGACGGGGGAGGTGCCGCCGGCCGAGCCGGCGGACGTGTACTGGTGGGCGGCCCAGTCGGGGTAGTGGCCGCCGAGGTCGGGTGCGCCGGGCCAGGTGCCGTCGTTGGCTCCCCAGGAGGCCGCCCACAGGTGGGCGCCGGCTGCGACGGTGCGGGTCCAGGTGCCCGTGCGCAGAGCGCCGGTGCTGATGTAGAACCACGGCACGTACGATCCGACCCGCTCCCGGACCCGGTTGAACCAGGTGGAGACGTCCCCGTCGTTCCACAGGCGGGTGGAGTCGTCGAGGACCTCCACGTCCAGGGCGAGCACGTCGCCGACGCGGTAGTCGTGCAAGTGGTCCACGAAGTGGTCGGCGGCGGCGGTGGGGGTGAGGAAGTCTCCCGACACCCAGTAGTGACCCACCCTCAGGCCCGCGGCGCGGGCGCCGTCGACATGGCCGGCATAGGAGGACGAGGTGTAGGGCCCCTCGGCGAGCTGGCACCCTCCGGCCTTGACGACGACGAACTCCCGGCCCTCCGACGCCGCGCGGGCGTAGTCGATGCCGAGCTGGCTGTTCGAGACGTCCAGTCCCTGAAGGTCGGGGGCGCTCGTGGGGGCGGGGCCGGTGGCGGCCTCGGCGCCGGTGGCCGCGAGCATTCCGGCGGGGGCGAGCGCGGTCGCCACGGCGCCGCGGATCAGGCTTCTTCTGCGCATGTGTCCTCCGGTGAGGGGTGGGGCTCCTGACAGGGGTATGTCATGTGCGTGTCACTATCTATGCGCGTAGGCTACCGTGGTCCCGTGCTGCGACGTCAGGTCAAGTCGCCTTATTCATAAGGGAGTTGCTGTGTACGAAACTCACGGGACCGGTGACGGCCGGCAGGTTCGGCCACAGACCGGGATGAGCCGGCGCACCCTGCTGCGAGGCTCGGTCACCACGCTCGGACTGGCGGCCGGCGGCGTGCTGTTCTCGGGGAGTCCCGCCGCGGCGCTCGACCTCTACAACCCCTTCAGCGGCTACCAGATCACCGGAACCTGGCAGGACCACCTCGACGACGGCTCCCTGGGCGGGATCGACTACGGGATGGGCGTCGGCACCGCGCTGCCGGCCGCGGGTGCCGGAGTCGTCACGAACATCCCGGACAACGGCACCGGTGGTCACACCGTGACCATCACCCACAGCGACGGGTACCGGACGCAGTACATGCATCTGTCCCAGTTCCTGGTGGCCGACGGCACCTCGGTCGCCAAGGGGGCGATCGTCGGGCGCTCAGGAGGCGCCGTCGGTGCCCCCGGCTCGGGAAGCTCCACCGGACCGCACGTGCACTGGCACCTGATCACCCCGGGCGGTACCCGGGTCAACCCGCTGAACTACCTGGGTGGCGGCGGCGGAGGCGGGT
>NZ_JBFALP010000058.1:0-1389 GCF_040660235.1 Streptomyces sp. NPDC049970
GTCGAGGACTGCCTGCAGGCCGGCTGGCTGGTGCCGGCCGGCGAGGACCAGCTCGCCGCGACGGTGGACGTCCGCCCGTACGGAGGCCCGGACGGAGAGGACTGGTTCGTCGTCTCCGACCTGGGCTGCGCGGTCGGCGGTGCGGGAGGCATCGCCAGCCGTGCACAGGATGTGGTGCTCGGCGTCGGCGGGGCGTCCACCACGCTGGCCGGCATCACGGTCCGTACGCCGGTCCGCACCGCGCTCGACCTCGGCACCGGCTCCGGCATCCAGGCCCTGCACGCCGGCCGGCACGCCACCCGGGTGACCGCCACCGACGTCAACCCGAGGGCGCTGCACATCACCGCGCTCACGCTCGCCCTGTCCGGCGCCCCGGCCGCCGACCTGCGCCAGGGCTCGCTGTACGAACCGGTACGGGACGGCGAGACGTTCGACCTGATCGTCTCCAACCCGCCGTTCGTGATCTCCCCGGGCGCCCGGCTGACCTACCGGGACGGCGGCATGGCGGGGGACGATCTGTGCCGCACGCTCGTGCAGGAGACGGGTGACCGTCTGAACGAGGGCGGGTACGCGCAGTTCCTCGCCAACTGGGAACACGTCGAGGGCGAGGACTGGCAGGACCGGCTCAGGTCGTGGGTGCCCCGCGGCTGCGACGCGTGGATCGTGCAGCGCGAGGTGCAGGACGTCACCCAGTACGCCGAGCTGTGGCTGCGGGACGCCGGCGACCACCGCGGCGATCCGGCCCGGTACCAGGCGCGGTACGACGCCTGGCTGGAGGAGTTCGAGGCGCGCAAGGTGAAGGCCGTCGGTTTCGGCTGGATCACCCTGCGCAGGACCGGGTCCGCCACGCCCTCGGTCGTCGTGGAGGAGTGGCCGCACCCCGTGGAGCAGCCGCTCGGCGACACCGTCCGGGCCCACTTCGACCGCCTGGACCAGCTGCGCGGCCTGGACGACGAGGCCCTGCTGGCGGCGCACTTCCGGCTCGCCCCGCAGGTCGTGCAGGAACAGGTCGGGCTCCCCGGCGCGGAGGACCCCGAGCACGTCGTGCTGCGCCAGAACCGCGGGATGCGCCGCGCCACCGCGGTGGACACCGTCGGTGCCGGGTTCGTCGGGGCGTGCGACGGTTCGCTGAGCGCCGGCCGCATCCTGGACGCCATCGCCGAGCTGATGGGCGAGGACCCCGAACAGCTGCGGGAGCGTACGCCCGACCGGATCCGGCTGCTGGTCGAGCAGGGCTTCCTGGAGCCGGCGGACCCCGCACGGTGAGGCACCCGTGACGCACCCATGAGGCACCCATGACGCACCCTGAGGCACCCGCGCGGTGCCGGCCGGGTGTGCTCCGACCGCGGCCCGGCCGGCACCGCTGAGCCCTGTGGCGGCAGGCACCGG
>NZ_JBFALP010000059.1:0-1380 GCF_040660235.1 Streptomyces sp. NPDC049970
GCGGCCGGCCGCGACAGCGGCCTTCACCAGGGAGCCGACGCCGTCCTTGTCGATCGTCTCGAACGGGGAGACGCCGAAGATGCCCTTCTCCAGGTAGGCGGTGAAGAAACTGGCCTCGACGTCGTCGCGGCTGAAGCCCCAGACCGTCTGGGTCAGGTCGTTGGTGCCGAAGGAGAAGAACTCCGCGGCCTCCGCGATCTGCCCGGCGGTGAGCGCGGCCCGCGGCAGCTCGATCATGGTGCCGATCGGCAGGCTGAGCTTCGTGCCGGTGGCGGCCTCCACCTCGGCGATGACCCGGTCGGCCTCCTCGCGGACGATCTCCAGCTCCTGGACGGTGCCCACCAGCGGGATCATGATCTCCGCGCGCGGGTCGCCCTGGGCGGCCTTGCGTTCCGCGGCGGCCTCGGCGATGGCGCGGACCTGCATGGCGAACAGACCGGGCACCACCAGGCCGAGGCGTACGCCGCGCAGGCCCAGCATCGGGTTCTGCTCGTGCAGCCGGTGCACGGCCTGCAGCAGGCGCAGCTCGTTCTCGTGCGGCTCCTGCCGGGCCTCGGCGAGCGCCACCCGCACGGACAGCTCGGTGATGTCGGGCAGGAACTCGTGCAGCGGCGGGTCCAGCAGACGGATCGTCACCGGCAGCCCGTCCATCGCCTCGAAGAGTTCCACGAAGTCCTGCTTCTGCAGCGGCAGCAGGGCCTTCAGGGACGCGTCGCGCTCCTCCTCGGTGTCGGCCAGGATCAGACGCTCCACCAGTTCGCGCCGGTCGCCGAGGAACATGTGCTCGGTGCGGCACAGGCCGATGCCCTGGGCGCCGAACCGGCGGGCGCGCAGCGCGTCCTCGGCGTTGTCGGCGTTGGCCCGCACCCGCAGCCGGCGCGTGCGGTCGGCGAAGGACATCATCCGGTGCACGGCCTCGACCAGCTCGTCGGCGTCCTCGGCACCGGGGTGCATCCGGCCCTCGAAGTACTCCACGACCGGGGAGGGCACCACCGGGACCTCGCCCAGGTAGACCTTTCCGGTGGAGCCGTCGATGGAGATGACGTCGCCCTCCTCGACGACCTGCCCGCCGGGCACGGTCATGCGGCGCCGCTTGGTGTCGACCTCCAGCTCCTCCGCGCCGCACACACAGGTCTTGCCCATGCCGCGGGCGACCACGGCCGCGTGGGAGGTCTTGCCGCCGCGGCTGGTCAGGATGCCCTCGGCGGCGATCATGCCGTCGAGGTCGTCGGGGTTGGTCTCGCGGCGCACCAGGATGACCTTCTCCCCGGAGCGGGACCACTTGACGGCGGTGTAGGAGTCGAAGACCGCCTTGCCGACCGCCGCGCCGGGCGAGGCGGCGATGCCCCGGGCGACCTGCTTGACCTCGGCGTTCTCGTC
>NZ_JBFALP010000060.1:0-1349 GCF_040660235.1 Streptomyces sp. NPDC049970
GCCATCTACGCCCTGTCGGGTCTGTTCGCCGCGGTCGCGGGCATCGTGCTCGCCGCCCGGCTGTCCTCGGCACAGCCCCAGGCCGCCAACGGCTACGAGCTGGACGCGATCGCCGCGGTCGTCATCGGCGGTGCCTCGCTGGCCGGCGGCACCGGCAAGGCGTCGGGCACGCTGATCGGCGCGCTGATCCTGGCGGTGCTCCGCAACGGCCTCAACCTGCTGTCGGTGTCGGCCTTCTGGCAGCAGGTCGTCATCGGTGTCGTCATCGCGCTGGCGGTGCTGCTGGACACGGTGCGCCGCAGGGCGGGTGCGGCTCCGGGCGCGGGCACCGGCCCGGGCGGCGGCAAGGGCAAGCAGGCCGTGACGTACTGCCTGGCCGCCGTGGTGGCGGTGGCGCTGGTGGCGGCGACGTCCCTGCTGCACACCTCCTCCGGCTCGACCACGCCGAAGATGGGCCTGTCGCTGTCCACGCTGAACAACCCGTTCTTCGTGCAGATCAAGTCGGGTGCGCAGGCCGAGGCGAAGAAGCTGGGCATCGAGCTGACCGTCACCGACGCCCAGAACGACGCCTCCCAGCAGGCCAACCAGCTGCAGAACTTCACCAGCGCCGGCCTGGGCGCGATCATCGTCAACCCGGTCGACTCCGACGCGGCGAGCAACGCGGTGAAGGCCGCCGGCAAGGCGGACATCCCGGTGATCGCGGTGGACCGCGGGGTCAACAAGGCGGAGATCGACGCGCTGGTCGCCTCCGACAACGTGGCGGGCGGCGAGCTGGCCGCGAAGACCCTCGCCGAGAAGCTCGGCGGCACGGGCCGCATCGTGATCCTGCAGGGGCAGGCGGGCACCTCCGCCGCCCGGGAGCGCGCCGCCGGCTTCGCGCAGGGCCTGAAGGCGTACCCGGGCATCAAGGTGCTGGCCCAGCAGCCCGCGGACTTCGACCGCACCAAGGGCCTGGACGTGATGTCGAACCTGCTGCAGGCCCACCCGGACGTGCAGGGCGTGCTGGCCGCCAACGACGAGATGGCGCTCGGCGCGGTCAAGGCGCTCGGCTCCAAGGCCGGCACGTCCGTGCAGGTCGTCGGCTTCGACGGCACCCCGGACGGTCTGACCGCCGTGAAGAACGGCACGCTGTACGCCTCGGTGGCGCAGCAGCCGACCCAGCTGGGCCGGATCGCCGTGGACAACGCGCTCGAGGCGGTCCAGGGCAAGAAGATCGAGCAGACCGTGAAGGTGCCGGTGAAGGTGGTAACGAAGGAGAACGTGGCCGGGTTCAGCGGCTGACCGGCACCCCGCGCCGCCGTTGAACGACCGCCCGCTGTGAGGAGACACATGTACGACTACGACCTGCT
>NZ_JBFALP010000061.1:0-1324 GCF_040660235.1 Streptomyces sp. NPDC049970
TGCGGATCGAGTGGCTGTTGCATTCCTGCGCTCCTAGCCGAGTAGGGACATGAGGTGGTTCACGAGGGTGATGAGGGACTGCGCGGCGCTGCTAGATCATCCAGAGACAGGAAATAACGAGCGTGGGTGCGCAGCAGATCGTCCCGGCTCTTCGCTGCGAGCACCACTACCTCCACGTTCGCTCTGCGGCCAAACTCCCGCTCGGCCCGGACTCGCGCCGCGAAGGCATCCCTACGGTGCTCGTACTCCTGCTCATGCAGCAGGCGACCCGCAGCGCGGTCGTACACCACCAGGACATTGGTCATGGTTCCACGCTACCAAGGTTGCGCCCCTGTGGGACGGGCCGCATGCCCTTCAGTTCCTCGCGGAAACTAGCCAGGCCGTCGCGGACCTGCTGCCACGTTCGGACGATTTGCGGGTCGTCCATATCCATGTCGCTCAGCTCAGCCTGCTCCAAAGCTGCGATGAGGTCACCCAGGGAGACTGCGGACACAGCCATTGCTACGTGTAGCCGGTAAGCGGCGTCGTAGATTCTTCGCCCCATGGTCAGCTCGTCGGGGGACTCTTCGGGCGGATGGTCCAAATCGTCCCACCAGTGGACGGGCGGCTCGCCGTACCGGATCCCGCGACCGATCATGTCTGCCAGCTTCTCGAACATGTCGGCCCACTCGTGTTGCCACTCTGTCCTGACCTGGATCTCGACGGGCATACCTTCCGGGAAAACGACCAGATGGACCGCGCGGTACCCATGACTGGGCTGCAGCCGACGGTCTACGACCTTTGACGCGCGGTCCGTCGATTCAAAGAGCTTCGCAATGGCCGCCACCACCTCGTCCTGAGCGCGTAGTCCACCGGTTACAACCGCTCGCATGCCGGCCAGGTCCTGCATGCTTTTCAGCCACGAACCGCCATGTCTGTGCAGTTTCTCCAGGATCGTCCCAGTATTTTTGACCCGACTAGTTGGTTCATATCCCAGCTGCCGAACTGCAGCGGTGACGCCTTCCAAGACTTCGTCGTACGCAAGCAGGAGACAGCTCAAGTCGTCGAGATCTGACTCTTCAGGCAGTGGGCCCTGAACCAATCTCTTCCCGAGACGCTCGATCTGTGACTTGCTGAACGGCAACGACATGCCCACGTTCTAGCACCCTCCAGCGAAAAGGGTCACTGGATTCGGGGCCAGGTCGCTCCTGACCCCCGCATCTAGAACTAGCGTTCGCTGGCCATCCAAAGGGACTGCTGCACGGATAAGTGACACCTGACCTGGCTTGCTGACTGGCGGCCTGGAAGGATGTTGCAGTGCCCAAGCCGTATCCGAAGGAGTTCC
>NZ_JBFALP010000062.1:0-1200 GCF_040660235.1 Streptomyces sp. NPDC049970
CGCAGCTGCTCGAAGTGGTGGAACTCCGCCGACGCCATCTTCGCCAGCTCGGCCTTGTCCGCGAGGGTGGGCGCCAGCTTGGCGTCCTCCGCGAGCCGCTCGAACGCCGCCAGCTCGCCGTACGCGAGGGCTCCGAGCAGGTCCACGACCGCGGCACGGTACTGGGGGTCCGCGGCGGCCTCCGCCCAGTTCATGGCGGCGATCCCGGTGCGTGCGGGGGCGTCGGTGGCGTTCTCAGGCGTGTCAGGGCTGGTCATGCAGCGCACAATAGTCCGCGGCCCCGGCACCTCACCTGATCGTCCGGTGTGACGACGACTACGTGACCAAATCGGCCATCGCGTGTGCACGGATCCGGGGTATGGTGGTATTGCGCCTGATGGGTACGCCGACGCTCGACGTCTCCCGCAGGCGTACGTATGAGGATGCCCGGTCGGTGGCCCGATCGGCTCCGACCCGACAGACCTCCGCGGCCGTACGTCAGTGTACGTGCGACGACCGGAGGGACACCCTCAGCGGTACGAGCGCTAGAGCGTCGGCAGTGGTCCCGTGCCACAGGCCCGCCCGCGTGGGCGGCCTCCGTCCCCGGCACGGTCACGCGACACGACCCCCGCGCTCGCCTCGCACCGCGTACACAGAAGAGGCATGACGCTGACTACCACGTTCCGAGACCTGGGAATCCTCCCCGAAACCGCCGAGGCGCTGGAAGCCGTCGGCATCACCACCCCCTTCCCCATCCAGGAGATGACGCTGCCCGTGGCCCTGTCGGGCTCGGACGTCATCGGCCAGGCCAAGACCGGCACCGGCAAGACGCTCGGCTTCGGCCTTCCGCTTCTCGAGCGCGTCGTGGTCCCCGCCGACGTGCAGGCCGGGCGCGCCGCCCCCGAGGATCTCAGCGACGCCCCGCAGGCGCTGGTCGTCGTGCCCACGCGTGAGCTGTGCGTGCAGGTCACCAACGATCTGCTGACGGCCGGCAAGGTGCGCAACGTGCGGGTCGCCGCGATCTACGGCGGCCGTGCCTACGAGCCTCAGGTGGAGGCGCTGCAGAAGGGCGTCGACGTGGTCGTCGGCACCCCGGGCCGGCTGCTGGACCTGGCCGGGCAGAAGAAGCTCGACCTGCGGCACGTCAAGTGCCTGGTCCTGGACGAGGCCGACGAGATGCTCGACCTCGGCTTCCTGCCCGACGTCGAGAAGATCATGGAC
>NZ_JBFALP010000063.1:0-1174 GCF_040660235.1 Streptomyces sp. NPDC049970
AGGAGTTGCTGCGGCGCGGCATCCGCTACGGCGCCGCGCGCGAGGCGCTGCCGCAGCGGATCGCGCACGCCGTGCTGGTGCAGATGGAGCGGGCGGGCGAGGCCCCGGACGACCGGGTGCAGGACGCCGTCGCCCGCAACGCCGCGGTGAAGGCCGCCGTGAAGGCGATCTGGCCGCAGGTCGACCCGGCCAAGCTGGTGCTGCGGCTGCTGTCGGACGCCGCCTTCCTCGCCGAGCACGCCGAGGGGATCCTCACCGAGGAGGAGCAGAAGGCGATCCTGTGGACGAAGCCCGCCCGGTCGGTGAGGTCGGCGAAGTGGTCACCGGCCGATGCCGTGCTGATCGACGAGGCCGCCGACCTGGTGGAGCGCACGCCCTCCCTCGGGCACGTGGTCCTGGACGAGGCGCAGGACCTGTCGCCCATGCAGTACCGGGCGGTCGGCCGGCGCTGCTCCACCGGTTCGGCCACCGTCCTCGGCGACCTCGCCCAGGGCACCACCCCGTGGGCGACCCGCACCTGGGAGGAGGCGCTGTCCCACCTCGGCAAGCCCGACGGGGTGGTCGAGGAACTGACCGCCGGTTTCCGCGTGCCGACCGACGTGATCACCTACGCCTCCCGGCTGCTGCCGCGCATCGCGCCCGGCCTGACCCCGGTCGCCTCCGTCCGCGAGAACCCGGGTTTCTTCGAGGTCCGCGCGCTCGACCCGGACGCGGATCCCACCGCACGCGACGCCCAGGTGGTCGCCGCCTGCGAGGAGCTGCTGCGCCGCGAGGGCTCCCTCGGGCTGATCGCCGCCGACGCCCGGATCCCGGCCCTCGCCGACGCGCTCACCGCCGCCGGGCTCGCCCACCTCTCCCCGGGTGAGGAGACGACCGCCGAGACCCGCCTCACCCTGGTCCCGGCCTCCCTCGCCAAGGGCCTGGAGTACGACTACGTGGTGCTGGACGAACCTCAGGCGGTGGTCGACGGCGAACCGGACGAACGCACCGGGCTGCGCCGCCTGTACGTGGCCCTGACCCGCGCGGTCTCCGGCCTGATCGTCACCCACGCGACGCCCCTGCCGGCTCAGCTGGCCGGCTGACCCCTCACACCGCGGACGGCTCCGCCGGCGCCGTCCGCCCGTCCAGCACCGCACGCCACCGCGCGACGGCGTCGGCGGACACCGGGCCGGCC
>NZ_JBFALP010000064.1:0-1101 GCF_040660235.1 Streptomyces sp. NPDC049970
GACAGCGGGGTTTATGCAGCCAGGGCTGCGGCTGGGATCATGATGGTCTCGTACTCGACGGGGGTCAATCGGGCCAGGCGTCTCTGACGCCGGCGTCGGTGGTAGGTGCGCTCGATCCAGGTGACGATCGCGATCCGCAGCTCTTGGCGGGTGGCCCAGGTACGGCGGTCGAGGACGTTCTTCTGCAGCAGCGCGAAGAAGCTCTCCATTGCCGCGTTGTCGCCGGCCGCACCGACCCGGCCCATGGAGCCGACCAGGTCGTGACGTGCGAGAACGGACACGAACTTCCGTGAGCGGAACTGCGATCCGCGATCGGAATGGACAGTGCATCCGGCGACCTGGCCGCGACGGGCCACCGCGGATTCAAGGGCTCTCACCGCGAGGCTGGACTTCATCCGGGCGTCGATGGAATAGCCCACGATGCGGCTGGAGTACACGTCCTTGACGGCACACAGATACAGCTTGCCCTCGCCGGTTGCGTGCTCGGTGATGTCCGTCAGCCACAACCGGTTCGGCCCGGCTGCGGTGAAGTCCCGCCGCACCAGATCATCATGGACAGGCGGCCCGGCCTTGGCGTTCTTCCCACGGCCCCTGCGCTTGCCGAAGGCACTCCACCAGCCGTTGTCCCTGCAGATCCGCCAGGCGGTCCGCTCAGCCATCGACTCACCGGCGGCCCGGGCCTCGTCCAGAAGGAAGCGGTGACCGAACTCGGGATCGTCGCGATGCGCGTCGAACAGGGCGTTGGCCCGGTATGCCTCGGCGAGGTCGGAACCGGTGACCGGTGAGGCCAGCCACCGGTAGTAGGGCTGGCGGGCCAGCCCGAGCACCCGGCACGTCACCGCCACCGGCACCCGGTGAGGGGCAGCGGCGGCGGCCAGCTCGCGGACGAGCGGGTACATCATTTTGACGGCAGGTTCGCCTGCGACAGATAGGCCGCAGCCCTCCGCAGAACCTCGTTCTCCTGCTCCAGCAGCCGGATGCGCTTGCGGGCCTCGCGCAGCTCGGCCGACTCACCCGACGCTGTCGCGGGCCTGGCGCCCTCATCGGTGTCGGCACGGCGCAGCCACTTCGACAGCGTGATCGGGTGGACGCCGAAGTCGG
>NZ_JBFALP010000065.1:0-1056 GCF_040660235.1 Streptomyces sp. NPDC049970
CTGAGCACCACCGGTGCGTTGCTGCCGGTCGCGGTGAGGTCGGGGACCATCAGCTCCATCGCCACCAGCCGCGGCACGTCCTCCCGCTTGTCCAGCCGGCCCTTGACGAAGACCACGGCGTCCTCGACGAGTTGGGTGGACACCAGCTGGTAGGTCGCGGGGAAGAACATGCACTCGATGGAGCCGGCGAGGTCCTCGACGGTGGCGATCGCCCAGGCGTTGCCCTGCTTGGTCATCTTGCGCTGCAGGCCGGAGATGATGCCGCCGATGGTGACGACCGAGCCGTCGGCGAAGTCGCCGCCGGTGAGCTGCGAGATGCCCGCGTCCGCCTTGTCGGCCAGGACGTTCTCCAGGCCGAACAGCGGATGGTCGGAGACGTACAGGCCGAGCATCTCGCGTTCCTGGGCGAGCAGATAGCTCTTGTCCCACTCCTCGGGGGAGAACTCCACGTCGAGGCCGAAGCCCACCTCGCCGCCGGTGTCCTCGCCCATCCCGCCGAAGAGGTCGAACTGGCCCTCGGCCTCCTTGCGCTTGACCGCGACCACGTTGTCGATCATCGACTCGTACTTGGCCATCAGGCCCTTGCGGGTGTGGCCCAGGGAGTCGAAGGCGCCGGCCTTGATCAGCGACTCGGTGGTGCGCTTGTTGCAGACCACGGCCTCGACCTTGTCGAGGTAGTCGGGGAAGGAGGTGTACTTCCCCTTGGACTTGCGGGTCTTGATGATCGACTCGACGACGTTGTTGCCGACGTTGCGCACCGCGGACAGGCCGAAGAGGATCACGTCGTCGCCCTGCGCGGCGAAGTTCGGCTCGGACTCGTTGACGTTCGGCGGCAGCACCCGGATGCCCATGCGGCGGCACTCGTTGAGGTAGACGGCCGACTTGTCCTTGTCGTCCTTGACCGAGGTGAGCAGGGCGGCCATGTACTCGGCGGGGTGGTTGGCCTTCAGGTAGGCCGTCCAGTACGACACCAGGCCGTAGGCGGCCGAGTGCGCCTTGTTGAACGCGTAGCCGGCGAAGGGGACCAGCACGTCCCACAGCGCCTGGATGGCCTCG
>NZ_JBFALP010000066.1:0-1014 GCF_040660235.1 Streptomyces sp. NPDC049970
TGGACGGTCTTGTCGCCGGTGTTCTCCACCACCACGACGTCACCGATCATCGAGTGGTTGTAGAACCACGCGGCCGGCGTGCTGGGGTCGCCCGCGCCCTTGACGTCGCGCAGGCCCACGCAGCCGTGGCTGGTGTTGACGTTGCCGAAGACGGACGGCGCGCCCCAGTAGTTGCCGTGGATGAAGGTGCCCGACGTGGTCAGGCGCATGGCGTGCGGCACGTCCTTGATGTCGTACTCGCCCTTGCCGTCGGAGTCGGTGAAGCCGACCGTCGCACCGTTCATCCGGGTCTGCTCGAACTTCTCCGAGATCACCATCTGACCCTCGTAGGTGGTGTGCTCGGGAGAGCCCGCGGAGATCGGGATGGTCTTGATGGTCTTGCCGTCCTGCGTGACCTTCATCTGCTTGGTCTTGGCGTCGACGTACGAGACCTGGTTGCGGCCGATGTGGAAGGTGATCGTCTTCTGCTGGACGCCGTAGATGCCGGGCGCGCCCTGGACGCCGTCGAGCGCCAGCTTCAGCGTGACGGTGGAGCCCTCCTTCCAGTAGTGCTCGGGCCGGAAGTCCAGACGGTTGGACCCGAACCAGTGGCCGACGACCTCCTGCCCGCTGGAGGAGGTGACGGTGATGCCCTTCTGGACGGCCGCCTTGTTGGTGATCGCCTTGTCGAAGTTGATCGACACCGGCATGCCCACCCCGACGGTGGTGTTGTTGTCCGGGGTGAAGGTGCCGATGAAGCTGTGCGCCGGGGCGACCGTGGTGAAGGACGCGTTCTCGTGCGCGGCACGGCCCTTCGCGTCCGTGGCCGTCGCCGAGACCTTGTAGGTGGTGGCCCGCTTCAGCTGGACGCTGGGCTTCCAGCTCGTCTTGTCGGGCGATATCTGCCCGGTGACGGCCTCGCCGTCGGCCGTGGTCATGGTCACGTTCGTCAGGGTGCCCTTGGTCACCGTGACCGCGGCGGAGTTGTTGATGGAGGCGTTGTCGGAGCCGTCCGCCGGCGTGATCTTTATCTGG